>NZ_JBICZP010000001.1:0-1999 GCF_043202015.1 Kitasatospora sp. NPDC048239
GCGGCTGGATCACCTCCTTTCTAAGGAGCAATATGCCGCTTGCAGGCGAATGTCCTGCACGGTTGCTCATGGGTGGAACGTTGACTATTCGGCACGGTTCAGACGATGTCTCCTAGTACTGCCTTCGGGCGTGGAAGAGAGCATGGTCGGGGTCGTGTCGGGCACGTTGTTGGGTCCTGAGGGAACGGCCGTCATGGTCGTTGCTTCAGTGATGCCGGTCCTACTTGAGGGTGCTTTGTTGCGCCGGATGGTGGGTGACTGGTCGTTGTTTGAGAACTGCACAGTGGACGCGAGCATCTGTGGCCAAGTTTTTAAGGGCGCACGGTGGATGCCTTGGCACCAGGAACCGATGAAGGACGTGGGAGGCCACGATAGTCCCCGGGGAGCCGTCAACCAGGCTTTGATCCGGGGGTTTCCGAATGGGGAAACCCGGCAGTCGTCATGGGCTGTCACCCATACCTGAACACATAGGGTATGTGGAGGGAACGCGGGGAAGTGAAACATCTCAGTACCCGCAGGAAGAGAAAACAACCGTGATTCCGGGAGTAGTGGCGAGCGAAACCGGATGAGGCTAAACCGTGATGGTGTGAGACCCGGCAGGGGTTGCCATCACGGGGTTGTGGGAATGAGCTTCAGTCGTCTGCCGGCGGCTGGGCGAGTCAGAAACCGTATGGATAGTCGAAGGACATGCGAAAGGTCCGGCGTAGAGGGTAAGACCCCCGTAGACGAAATCTGTACGGCTTGCTTGCTCATCTCCCAAGTAGCACGGGGCCCGAGAAATCCCGTGTGAATCTGGCGGGACCACCCGCTAAGCCTAAATATTCCCTGGTGACCGATAGCGGATAGTACCGTGAGGGAATGGTGAAAAGTACCGCGGGAGCGGAGTGAAATAGTACCTGAAACCGTGTGCCTACAAGCCGTGGGAGCGTCGGACAGTGGGCTTGCCTGCTGTCTCGTGACTGCGTGCCTTTTGAAGAATGAGCCTGCGAGTTTGCGGTGTGTAGCGAGGTTAACCCGTGTGGGGTAGCCGTAGCGAAAGCGAGTCCGAATAGGGCGGTTGAGTTGCATGCCCAAGACCCGAAGCGGAGTGATCTAGCCATGGGCAGGTTGAAGCGGAGGTAAGACTTCGTGGAGGACCGAACCCACCAGGGTTGAAAACCTGGGGGATGACCTGTGGTTAGGGGTGAAAGGCCAATCAAACTCCGTGATAGCTGGTTCTCCCCGAAATGCATTTAGGTGCAGCGTCACGTGTTTCTTGCCGGAGGTAGAGCACTGGATAGGCGATGGGCCTCACCGGGTTACTGACCTTAGCCAAACTCCGAATGCCGGTAAGTGAGAGCGTGGCAGTGAGACTGTGGGGGATAAGCTCCATGGTCGAGAGGGAAACAGCCCAGAACACCGACTAAGGTCCCTAAGCGTGTGCTAAGTGGGAAAGGATGTGGAGTCGCAGAGACAACCAGGAGGTTGGCTTAGAAGCAGCCACCCTTGAAAGAGTGCGTAATAGCTCACTGGTCAAGTGATTCCGCGCCGACAATGTAGCGGGGCTCAAGCACACCACCGAAGTCGTGTCATTGCAGCAATACCCCCAACGGGGGCTGTGATGGGTAGGGGAGCGTCGTGTGCCGGGTGAAGCGGCGGTGGAAACCAGTCGTGGACGGTATACGAGTGAGAATGCAGGCATGAGTAGCGATACAAGAGTGGGAAACTCTTGCGCCGATTGACCAAGGGTTCCTGGGTCAAGCTGATCTGCCCAGGGTAAGTCGGGACCTAAGGCGAGGCCGACAGGCGTAGTCGATGGACAACGGGTTGATATTCCCGTACCCGCTTTGAAGCGCCAACGTCGAACCAGGTGATGCTAAAGCCGTGAAGCCGGCCCGGAGTCTTCGGACAAAGGGACGTGGTGGAGCCGCTGAACCAAGCTTGTAGTAGGTGAGCGATGGGGTGACGCAGGAAGGTAGTCCAGCCCGGGCGGTGGTTGTCCCGGGGTAAGGGTGTAGGA
>NZ_JBICZP010000001.1:2097-216034 GCF_043202015.1 Kitasatospora sp. NPDC048239
AGAGCTGGGGGTGGCCGCAGAGACCAGCGAGAAGCGACTGTTTACTAAAAACACAGGTCCGTGCGAAGCCGTAAGGCGATGTATACGGACTGACGCCTGCCCGGTGCTGGAACGTTAAGGGGACCGGTTAGCTCCATTTCGGTGGGGCGAAGCTGAGAACTTAAGCGCCAGTAAACGGCGGTGGTAACTATAACCATCCTAAGGTAGCGAAATTCCTTGTCGGGTAAGTTCCGACCTGCACGAATGGCGTAACGACTTCTCGACTGTCTCAACCATAGGCCCGGTGAAATTGCATTACGAGTAAAGATGCTCGTTTCGCGCAGCAGGACGGAAAGACCCCGGGACCTTTACTATAGCTTGATATTGGTGTTCGGTTCGGCTTGTGTAGGATAGGTGGGAGACTTTGAAGCAGCAACGCCAGTTGTTGTGGAGTCGTCGTTGAAATACCACTCTGGTCGTGCTGGATGTCTAACCTGGGTCCGTGATCCGGATCAGGGACAGTGTCTGGTGGGTAGTTTAACTGGGGCGGTTGCCTCCTAAAGAGTAACGGAGGCGCCCAAAGGTTCCCTCAGCCTGGTTGGCAATCAGGTGTTGAGTGTAAGTGCACAAGGGAGCTTGACTGTGAGACTGACGGGTCGAGCAGGGACGAAAGTCGGGACTAGTGATCCGGCGGTGGCTTGTGGAAGCGCCGTCGCTCAACGGATAAAAGGTACCCCGGGGATAACAGGCTGATCTTCCCCAAGAGTCCATATCGACGGGATGGTTTGGCACCTCGATGTCGGCTCGTCGCATCCTGGGGCTGGAGTAGGTCCCAAGGGTTGGGCTGTTCGCCCATTAAAGCGGTACGCGAGCTGGGTTTAGAACGTCGTGAGACAGTTCGGTCCCTATCCGCTGTGCGCGTAGGAGTGTTGAGAAGGGCTGTCCCTAGTACGAGAGGACCGGGACGGACGAACCTCTGGTGTGCCAGTTGTCCTGCCAAGGGCATGGCTGGTTGGCTACGTTCGGGAGGGATAACCGCTGAAAGCATCTAAGCGGGAAGCCTGCTTCGAGATGAGCACTCCCACCTCCTTGAGAGGGTAAGGCTCCCAGTAGACGACTGGGTTGATAGGCCGGATATGGAAGCCCTGTGAGGGGTGGAGTTGACCGGTACTAATAGGCCGAGGGCTTGTCCTCAGTTGCTCGCGTCCACTGTGTTGTTCTGAAACAACGACCCCCATGACATGGCCTGTCGTGGGTGCGATTGACAGTTTCATAGTGTTTCGGTGGTCATAGCGTGAGGGAAACGCCCGGTTACATTCCGAACCCGGAAGCTAAGCCTCACAGCGCCGATGGTACTGCAGGGGGGACCCTGTGGGAGAGTAGGACGCCGCCGAACAATCATTCCAAAGAAGCCCTGACCGGTCACCGGTCAGGGCTTCTTTGTATTTCCGGGAGTTGTCGGAGCGGGTCGGCTGGCGGGGTTTCTTCCGGTGGCTGAACATTCGTTGACCCTGCTCAGGGCCCGCTGCGACGCTGGGGTCGTGAGCCAATCCGAGCGCCTTGTGGGCCGCCTGTACGTCGATCTGCGACGTCACGCGAGCGCCCTCTGTGCTGCCTGCCGCTGACCGGCCTGCCGGGCCGGCGCAGTTCGCCGTGCTGACTCACCTGTCGGGCTGACCTTCTCGCCTGGCCCTGCCGCCTTCGCCGCTTCGCCTTCCGGCGTTCGGACCTCCGGTGGCGCCGGTCCGTCACAGCGGGTTCCTCCGTCTGCCGCACCTCCTCTCCCCAGCTTCCGTACCCGTAAAGGACCAGCCATGTCCGCTGCCCTGCCGTCCCGTCGACACTTCCTCGCCCTGTCCGCCGTTGCGGCGGCGGCCGCCGCGTGCGGTCGGGCCACCGCGAGTAGCTCAGGAGGCGCGGAGACCAGGAAACTCAGATACCAGGGCGTCGTGGGGCAGGTGACGCTGCCCGAACTCGCAGAGGATCTCGGCTACTTGGGCGATGTGAAGCTGGAGTGGGTCGGCAACACCATCAGCGGGCCGCAGGACATCCAGTCGGCGGCGACCGGCCAGACGGACTTCGGTGGCGCGTTCAACGGAGCGGTGGTGAAGCTGATCGCGGCCGGCGCGCCGGTGAAGGCGGTGATCAGCTACTACGGCGTGGACGCCGGCCTGTTCAACGGCTACTACGTGCTGGAGGACAGCCCGATCCGGTCCGCGCGGGACCTGATCGGCAAGAAGGTCGCGATGAACACCCTGGGCGCGCACGGTGAGGCGGTGCTCGACACCTACCTCCAGCGCAACGGCTTCGCGCCAGGGGAGTTGGGCAAGGTCGAGCGGATCGTGCTTCCGCCGGTCAACACGGAGCAGGCGCTGCGGCAGAAGCAGGTCGAGGTCGCGGTGCTCGGCGGCATCCTGCGGGACAAGGCCGTGGCGGCCGGCGGGATCCGGCCGCTGCTCAGCGACTTCGACCTGCTGGGCGCCTTCAGTGCCGGTACCTATGTGCTGACCAACAGGTTCCTCAAGGCGAACCCCACCACCTCGAAGACCTTCGTCACCGGCGTCGCCAAGGCCGTGGAGTGGGCCAGGACGACGCCCCGCGAGGAGGTGGTCGCCCGCAGTGTGGAGATCGTCAGGAAGCGCGGCCGCAACGAGGACACCTCCACGCTGCAGTACTGGAGGTCGTTCGGGGTCGCCGAGCCGGGAGGTCGGCTCAGCGACCGGACCTTCCAGATCTGGATCGACTGGCTGACCACCCACGGCGACCTGAAGCAGGGCCAGGTGAAGGCCGCCGACCTGTACACCAACGAGTTCAACGGCTACGGGAGTTGAGCAGGGATGACCGCGCACATCAGCTTCCGCCAGGTGACCAAGACCTTTCCGGTCAGGGGCGGCTCCGGCCGCGGGCCGGCCGCGTTCACGGCCCTGGACTCCGTCGAACTGGACGTCCCGGCCGGTGAGTTCATCGCTGTGGTGGGGCCCAGCGGGTGCGGCAAGTCGACGCTGCTCGACCTGCTCGGCGGGCTGACTGCACCGACCTCCGGCGAGATCCTGCTGGGCGGCCGGCCGGTGACCGGTCCGGGGCCGGACCGCAGCATCGTCTTCCAGCAGTACGCGCTGCTGCCGTGGCGGACCGCGCAGGGCAACGTCGAGTTCGGCCTGGAGGCGATCGGCGTGCCGCGCCGGCAACGGGCCGCCAGAGCGCGGGAGTACCTGGACCTGGTCGGTCTGACGGGCTTCGAGGACCGGCACCCGCACGAGCTGTCGGGCGGGATGAAGCAGCGGGTGGCGATCGCCCGGAGCCTGGCGTACGACCCGGAGGTGCTGTTGATGGACGAGCCGTTCGCGGCGCTCGACGCGCAGACCAGGGAGTCCCTGCAGGACGAGCTGCTGCGGATCTGGCGCAGCACCGGCAAGACGGTCGTGTTCATCACCCACGGCATCGAGGAGGCCGTCTACCTGGGTGGCCGGGTGGCGGTGCTGACCTCGCGGCCCGGGCGGGTGAAGGAGATCGTGGCGATCGACCTGGGGGAGCGGTCGGAGGGCCAGGACCTGCGGTCCAGCCCGGAGTTCGCGCGGTACCGGCATGAGATCTGGAGTCTGCTGCACGACGAGGTCAGCCGTGCGCAGCTGTTGGAGCGGGAGGTCAGCCAGGTATGAGCACCGATCTGAAGACGGCGGCGGTCGCCGGCCGGGGCGCCGGGAGCGGCACTGCCGACGAGGCCGAACGGACCGGGCTGGGGCCGCAGGACGTCCGGCAGGCCCCGGCCGCGGCGGTGGTGCGGCCGGACCGGACGGCACAGCCGGAGGGGACGGCGCGGTCTGAGCGGGGCCGGGCGGTGGCGGCGCTGCGGCGGTTGCCGAGGCTGCTGCTCGCCGGGCTCGGCAAGTCGGTGGCGGTGGCCGCGCTGCTGCTGCTCTGGGAGTTGGCGCCGCGCTTCGACCTGGTGGACCGGACCTTCCTGCCGCCGTTCTCCGAAGTGGTCGACGCCTGGGTCGGGTTGTTGGAGAGCGGCCAGCTGGCCGACAACACCTGGGCCAGTCTGACCCGTTCGCTGAGCGGGTTCGGGCTGGCGGTGGTGATCGGGGTGCCGCTGGGGCTGCTGATCGGCTGGTACCGGCCGGTGGCGAGCCTGCTGAGCCCGCTGCTGGAGCTGTTCCGGAACACGGCCGCGCTCGCGCTGCTGCCGGTGTTCGTGCTGATCCTGGGGATCGGGGAGACGTCCAAGATCTCCATCGTGCTGTACGCCTGCCTCTGGCCGATCCTGTTGAACACCATCAGTGCGGTGCGCAGCGTGGACCCGACGCTGATCCGCCTGGCGCGTTCGCTCGACCTGTCGGCGCCCCGGCTGTTCCAGAAGGTGATCCTGCCGGCGTCGGTGCCGATCGTCTTCACCGGCATCCGGCTGGCCGGGGCGGTCTCGATCCTGGTGCTGGTCGCCGCCGAGATGGTCGGGGCGAAGGCCGGGCTCGGCTATCTGATCAACGCCTCGCAGTACAACTTCGCGATTCCGCAGATGTACGCGGGGATCGTGACCATCTCGCTGATCGGGGTGGTCTTCAACCAGCTGCTGGTCGCCCTGGAGCGCCGGTTCACCGCCTGGCGTGCGCCGCTGGGTGGTTGAGAGCGGGGCAGCAGAGCGACGCGGTACGACGTGAGCCCCGAGGCCCTCTCCCGGCCTCGGGGCTCACGTCGTACCGTCGCAGTCGGCCTCGCTAAGCGGCGGCGTAGCGGCCGGCCGGGCGGGGCAGGCCGTAGTGCTCGCGCAGGGTGCGGCCGGTGTAGCCGTCGCGGAAGAGGCCGCGGCGGCGCAGGATCGGCAGCACCTGCTCGGTGAAGTCGGTGAGCCCGCCGGGCAGGACGGGCGGCATGATGTTGAAGCCGTCGGCCGCGCCCTGGCCGAACCAGCGCTCGATGTGGTCGGCGATCTGCTCGGGGGTGCCGGTGACGACCTGGTGGCCGCGGCCGCCGCCGAGCCGGCCGACGAGTTGGCGCAGGGTCAGCCGGTCGCGTTCGGCCAGGTCGCGGATCAGCTCGAAGCGGCTCTTGGCACCGTTGATCTCGGCGACCGGGGGCAGCGGGGGCAGTGGTTCGTCCAGCGGGTGGTCGGTGAGGTCGACGCCGAGGACGGTGGAGAGCACGCCGACCGCGCGGTCCGGGTTGATCAGCTCGTCCAGCTCCTGGTCCAGCCGCCGGGCCTCGGCCTCGGTGGAGCCGATGACGGGCACGATGCCGGGCAGGATTTTGACGTGCCCGGGGTCGCGGCCCGCGGTGGCGGCCTGCCGCTTGAGGTCGGCGTAGAAGGCCTGGCCCTCCTCCAGGGTCTGCTGGGCGGTGAAGACCGCCTCGGCCCAGCGGGCGGCGAAGGCCTTGCCGCTGGCGGAGGAGCCGGCCTGGACGAGCAGCGGGTGGCCCTGCGGACTGCGCGGGATGTTGAGCGGGCCGCGGACCTGGAAGTGCTTGCCGACGTGGTCGATGTCGTGGACCCGGGCGGCGTCGGCGAACCGGCCGCTCGCGCGGTCGAGGACCAGTGCGCCGTCCTCCCAGCTGTCCCAGAGCGCGGTGACCACGTCCAGGAACTCGGCGGCCCGCTCGTAGCGGACGGCGTGCTCCTGGTTGGCGGTGCGGCTGAAGTTCTGGGCGGAGCGCTCGCCGGCCGAGGTGACGATGTTCCAACCGGCCCGGCCGTGGCTGATGTGGTCGAGCGAGGCGAACTGCCGGGCCAGGTTGTAGGGCTCGGAGAAGCCGGTGGAGACCGTCCCGATCAGGCCGATCCGCTCGGTCACCACGGCGAGTGCGGTGAGCAGGGTGAACGGTTCGAAGTGGCTGATCAGGCCCCACCCGCCGTCGGAGCGGGCCTCGACGCCGTCGGCGAGGAACACCGAGTCGAAGGACGCGGCCTCGGCCTGCTGTGCCAGTCGCTGGAAATGCGCGATGGAACCGGCTTCGGCCGGATCGGTGCGCGGATGGCGCCAGGCGGCCTCGTGGTGGCCGACGCCCATCAGGAACAGGTTGAAGTGCAGCTGGCGGTTTTCGGGCACGGCGGAATCACTCCGGGAAGGGGAGGGAAATAGGGATACCCGAAATCCTTCCGGTCGGGCCCGGGGGCGACAACCATTCGCCAGGCCGTGGAATTAATCCGGCGTTGACGGGCGGTCATACAGGTCGGGTACGTGTGGCGGTCGGTCACCGGACGGCGCGCGCGGTGCGCAGTTCCATCGGCCGCTGGTAGACGCTGTCCAGCACGGGGGCGCAGGCCGCGACCGCGAGCACCTCGCTGCCGAAGCCGGTCGCGGTGACCAGCTGCTCGGGCCCGGCGTGCGAGTGGCGGCGGATCTGCTCGTACAGGTAGGGGCGCAGCGAGGGTGCGACCGTCAGGCCGGCCTCGCTGACCACCAGCACCTCGGGGTTGAGCATGTCGAGCAGCAGTGCGGCCGTGGGGGCGGCCAGTCGCAGCCGCTCCTCGAAGAGGCGCAGTGCGGCGCGCTCCCCGGCGCCCGCCAGGGCGAGCAGCCGGTCGAAGTCCGGTGCCGGGATGAGGCCCTGGGCGTGGGCGCGGCGGGCCAGGGTGTGTTCGGAGACGGCGGCCTGGAGGCAGCCGGTGCGGCCGCACAGGCACGGTTCGGTGGAGCCGGGTACCGGGAGGTGGCCGATGTCCCCGGCGCGGGAGCGGCGGCCGCGCAGCACGGTGCCGCCGGTGGCGATGGCGGCGTCGACGACGTTGCCGATGAACAGCTGGACGAGTTCGGTGGCGCCGCGGCCGGCTCCGAAGAGCAGTTCGGCCCGGGCG
This sequence comes from Kitasatospora sp. NPDC048239, assembly GCF_043202015.1. NCBI lineage: Bacteria > Bacillati > Actinomycetota > Actinomycetes > Kitasatosporales > Streptomycetaceae > Kitasatospora > Kitasatospora sp. NPDC048239. The sequence goes on from NZ_JBICZP010000001.1 coordinate 8,867, forward strand.
AGGGCGCGGGCGTGGCCGTCCACGTGGACCGGCAGCCGGGTGGCGCCGACCAGGACCTCGCGGACGGGGACGTCGCGCCAGCCGAGCGGGCCGTGCTCGACGACGCTGCCGCGTTCGGAGTCGACCCAGCCGCCGGTGACCACGCCGAGGCCGAGCAGCGAGTGGCCGGCGGCGCGGCGGGCCAGGAAGCCGGGGAGGTGGGTGCGGATCGCGGTGAGGACGGCGTTCGCGTCGCCGCGCCGGGGCAGGCGTTCGTGGGCGACGACCCGGCCGCGCAGGTCCAGCAGGGCGAAGGTGATCCAGGGCACGCCGATGTGGACGCCGCAGGCGAGGTGGTGGCGGGTGTCGATGTCCAGCGGCAGCCGGGGGCGGCCGGCCCGGGGCGGGCCGTCGGCGGGCGGGAGTTCGCGCAGCAGTCCGAGGCCGGTGAGGTCCGCGGTGTGCCGGGAGACGGCGGCCGGGCTGAGCGCGGTGGCCCGGCCGAGTGCGGTCCGGGTGAGCGGGCCGCCGGCCAGGACGGCGCGCAGGACGGCTCCGGTCCCGCCGCCCTCCGCGGGCGGTCGGGCCCTGTCGGGGGAGGGCGGTGCGACCAGGGAGAGCATGCGGTTGATGCTTCCAGCGGCGTGTTGCGCAGGCGTGGCGGCGGCATGAAGGGCCGGACGGCGCACCCCATCGGCCTTAACGGCTGTCAATATGCCGCTAAAACTGCCTGATCAGCGCCCCGATCGCTGGAGAATCGCCCGTCACGCCGTAGTCTCCAAGGTGAGGGGAACAGATGTCCGGGGTGGTTCCGCGGGCAGGCCGGATCAAGAATGGTGCACATGGGACGCGGCAGGCTGCGGATCTTCCTCGGGGCGGCGCCCGGGGTCGGCAAGACGTACGCCATGCTGGCCGAGGCGCACCGCCGGCTGGAGCGCGGTACGGACGTCGTCGTCGGGTTCGTCGAGGACCACGGGCGACGGAACACCGCCGAGCTGGTCCGCGGCCTGGCGATCGTCCCGCGCCGGGAGATGACCCACCGGGACGCCGCGTTCACCGAGATGGACCTGGACGCCGTGCTGGCCCGCCGCCCGCAGGCGGTGCTGGTGGACGAGCTCGCGCACACCAACGTCCCCGGCAGCCGCAACGCCAAGCGGTGGCAGGACGTCGAGGAGCTGCTGGCGGCCGGCGTCGACGTGGTCTCGACCGTCAACATCCAGCACCTGGAGTCGCTGGGCGACGTGGTCGAGGGAATCACCGGGGTGCGGCAGCGCGAGACCGTCCCGGACGAGGTGGTCCGGCGGGCCGACCAGATCGAGCTGGTCGACATGGACCCGCAAGCCCTGCGGCGCAGGCTGGCGCACGGCAACGTGTACGCGCCGGAGAAGATCGACGCCGCCCTCGCCCACTACTTCCGCCCGGGCAACCTCACCGCGCTGCGCGAACTGGCGCTGCTCTGGACGGCCGACCGGGTCGACGAGTACCTGCAGCGCTACCGCGCCGAGCAGGGCATCCAGGGCACCTGGCAGGCCCGCGAGCGGATCGTGGTCGGCCTGACCGGCGGGCCGGAGGGCGCGACGCTGATCCGCCGGGCGGCCCGGATCGCCGCCCGCGGCTCCGGCGGCGAACTGCTGGCCGTCCACATCTCCCGCTCCGACGGCCTGGCCGGCTCCGGCACGGGCTCCTCCCAGGCGCTGATCGAGCAGCGGGCGCTGGTGGAGGGCCTCGGCGGCAGCTACCACGCCGTGCTCGGCGACGACCCCGCCGCCGGGCTGCTGGACTTCGCGCGCGGCGTCAACGCCACCCAGATCGTGCTGGGCACCAGCCGCCGGCCGGCCTGGCAGTACCTCTACGGCCCGGGCGTGGGCACCACGGTGACCCGGGCGTCCGGCGACATCGACGTGCACATCGTCACCCACGAGCACGCCGCCAAGGGCCTCGGCCGGATCCCGATCCGCAAGGTCACCGACCTCGGCCGGACCAGGGCCGTCGCGGGCTGGCTGATCGGCCTCGGCGGGCCGCCGCTGCTGGCGCTGCTGCTGACCCACGTCGAGGGCCTCGGGCTCTCCACCGACATGCTGCTGTTCCTGTCGCTGACGGTGTGCGCGGCCCTGGTCGGCGGACTGTTCCCGGCGATCGCCTCGGCGCTGGTCGGCTCCTCGGCGCTGAACTACTACTTCGCGCCGCCGATCCATACCTTCACCATCGACGAGCCGCAGAACATCATGGCGGTGGCGATCTTCACCGCCGTCGGCATCGCGGTCGCCTCCGTGGTGGACCTCGCCGCCCGGCGCACCCACCAGGCGGCCCGCAGCCAGACCGAGGCGCAGACGCTCAGCGCGCTGGCCGGCACCGTCCTGCGCAGGGCGCCGAGCGGGGACGGCGTGCTGACCGCGCTGCTGGAGCAGGTCCGCGAGACCTTCCAGCAGGACTCCGCCGCGCTGCTGGAGCGGCCCGACCCGCTCATGCCCTGGCAGGAGGTGGCGGCGGCCGGACCGCACCCGCCGCAGCGCCCCGAGGCCGCCGACGTGGACGTCCCGGTCGGCGACACCCTGGCACTGGTGCTGCGCGGGCGGGTGCTGCCCGCCGAGGACCGCCGGCTGCTCGGCGCGTTCGCCGCGCAGGCCGCGGTGCTGCTGGAGCGCCGCCGACTGGCCGGGGAGGCCGCCGCCGCCCGCCGGGAGGCCGAGGGCAACCGGATCCGCACCGCCCTGCTGGCCGCCGTCTCGCACGACCTGCGCACCCCGCTGGCCGGCATCAAGGCCTCGGTGACCTCGCTGCGCTCGGCCGACGTCGAGTGGGACGAGGCGGACGAGGCCGAGCTGCTGGCCGGCATCGAGGCCGGCGCGGACCGGCTCGACCACCTGATCAACAACCTGCTCGACATGAGCCGGCTGCAGACCGGGACGGTCACGCCGCTGCTCCAGGAGACCGACCTGGACGAGGTGGTGCCGTTCGCCCTCGGCGGGGTGCCGCCGGAGTCCGTGCGCCTCGACGTCCCGGAGACGCTGCCGATGATCCGGGCCGACGGCGGGCTGCTGGAGCGCTCGCTCGCCAACCTGGTCGAGAACGCCGTCAAGTACAGCCCGGACGGCGTCAAGGTGCTGGTCAAGGCCGACGCCCTGCACCCGGCGGGCGGCCGGGGCCGGGTGGAGCTGCGGATCGTCGACCGCGGGCCCGGCGTACCCGAGGACGCCAAGGAGCGGATCTTCGCGCCGTTCCAGCGCTACGGGGACGCCCCGCGCGGCGCCGGCGTCGGACTCGGGCTCGCGGTGGCGCGCGGCTTCGTCGAGGCGATGGACGGCACCGTCACCGCCGAGGACACCCCCGGCGGCGGACTCACCATGGTCGTCAGCCTGCCCGCCGTCGACCGCCCGCCGGAGCCCGCCGAGGCGCCGCCGGCCGCGGCCGGCCCGGTCCCCGCAGGACCGCCCGACACCCACCCCTACCGACAGCTGTGAAAGGCGGAGCCCGTATGACCCGGGTCCTCGTCGTGGACGACGAACCGCAGATCGTCCGCGCGCTGGTGATCAACCTCAAGGCCCGCAAGTACGAGGTCGACGCGGCCCACGACGGCGCCGCCGCCCTGGAGCTGGCCGCCGCCCGCCACCCCGACGTGGTGGTCCTCGACCTCGGCCTGCCCGACATGGACGGCGTCGAGGTGATCAGGGGCCTGCGCGGCTGGACCAGGGTGCCGATCATCGTGCTCTCCGCCCGGCACGCCTCCGACGAGAAGGTCGAGGCCCTGGACGCGGGCGCGGACGACTACGTCACCAAGCCGTTCGGCATGGACGAGCTGCTCGCCCGGATGCGCGCCGCCCTGCGCCGGGCCGAACCGGTGTCCGGCGAGGACGACTCGCTGGTGGTCACCGACACCTTCACCGTCGACCTCGCGGCGAAGAAGGTCAACCGGGACGGCACCGACGTCCGCCTCACCCCGACCGAGTGGCACCTGCTGGAGGTCCTGGTCCGCAACGCCGGACGGCTGGTCAGCCAGACCCAGCTGCTCCAGGAGGTCTGGGGCCCGGCCTACCGCACCGAGACCAACTACCTGCGGGTCTACCTCGCCCAGCTGCGCCGCAAGCTGGAACGCGACCCCTCGCACCCGCGCCACTTCATCACCGAGCCGGGCATGGGCTACCGCTTCGAGGGGTGAGCCGGCGGGGGCCTGCCGGACGGGCCGGGTACCGGACCCCCGTTGACTTCGCGGCCTGCCCCCGGGGGCCCGGAAACCGGTACCCTTCGGGCATGAGTGGTGACATCAGCAGCGACCAGCCGCAGGGCCGCTTCCGCCGCATGCTCAGCCGGCTGACCTCCTCCGCGGAGGAGCTGCAGGCCGAGGAACTGCGCCAGGAGAGCGCGGCGGAGTCGGGCTGCACTCCGATCGCCAGCTGCGGGGACCGTGCTCTGGTCACCGTCGCCGGCACCCTGCGAACCGTGACCCTCCGGCCCCGGGCCGGGGTGCCCGCGCTGGAGGCGGAGCTCTTCGACGGCACCGAGGCGCTGGACGTGGTCTGGCTCGGCCGCCGGTCCATCGCGGGCATAGAGCCCGGCCGCCGCCTGGTGGCCAGCGGCCGGATCAGCCACGCACGCGGGCGCCGCGTGCTGTTCAACCCCCGCTACGAGCTGCGTCCGGTCGGACACGGGAGCGAATGAGCGTGAGCAACCACCCCGGCGGCGAGACCGCCGCCCAGCTCGACGCGGTCGAGGCCGCCTCCGGTGAGGCCGCGGCCCGTGAGGCGGCGGCCCGCGAGGCCGCCTCCCGGGAGGCCGCCGACACCGTGATGAAGGCGTTCGGCGGTGTCCGGGGCATGGTCGACATGACGCTGCCCGGCCTGGTCTTCATCATCACGTACAACATCACCCACCAGGTCCCGGCGGCCGCCTGGGCCGCGCTCGGCCTCAGCGCCCTGTTCGTGGTGGCCCGGCTGGCCCGGCGGGAGACCGTCCAGCACGCCTTCAGCGGCGTGTTCGGCGTCGCCATCGGTGCCTGGATCTCGATGAAGACCGGCAAGGCGGAGAACTTCTACCTGCCCGGCCTGCTCTGGAACGTCGGCTACGCCGTCGGCCTGGCCGTGTCGGCCCTGGTCCGCTGGCCGATGATCGGTCTGATGCTCGGCCCGATCACCGGCGAGATGTTCACCTGGCGCAAGCAGAACCCGGGCCGCCTGGCGGCCTACACCAAGGCCACCTGGGCCTGGGTGGTGATCATGGGCATCAAGCCGCTGATCCTCTTCCCGCTGTACTTCACCCACAACGTCAACCTGCTCGGCTGGCTGAAGGTGGCCCTCGGCATCCCGCCGATGCTGCTGGCGATGTACGTGACCTGGCAGATCCTGCTGAAGGCGCCGCCGCCGATCAAGGCGCAGGTGGACGACGAGGAGCCGGACGGCGCCCTCCGGAAGTGACCCGCGGCCGGACGCGACCCGGAACCGTCACGCGAGAGGGCCCGCACTCACCGAGTGCGGGCCCTCTCGCGCGGTTTCCCGGGCCTACTGGGCGCCGGAGGACGCCGAGAGCAGGTCCTCCAGCTCCTCCTCGCGCTCCTGCGCGGCCACGAAGAGCAGCTCGTCGCCGCCCTCCAGGGTGTCGTCCTTGCCCGGCGTGAGCACCCGGCCCTCGCGGATGATGGTCACCAGCGCGGTGTCCGGCGGCCACGGCACGTCGCCCACCCGCGTCCCGACCAGCTCGGTGTCGGCGGCCAGGGTCAGCTCGACCAGGTTGGCGTTGCCCTGGCTGAAGCGCATCAGCCGGACCAGGTCGCCGACGCTGACCGCCTCCTCGACCAGGGCGGACATCAGGCGCGGGGTGGAGACGGCCACGTCCACGCCCCAGGACTCGTTGAAGAGCCACTCGTTCTTGGGGTTGTTCACCCGGGCGACCACCCGCGGCACCCCGTACTCGGTCTTCGCGAGCAGCGAGACGACCAGGTTGACCTTGTCGTCGCCGGTCGCGGCGATCACCACGTGGCAGCGCTGCAGTGCGGCCTCGTCCAGCGAGGTGATCTCACAGGCGTCGGCCAGCAGCCACTCCGCCATGGGGACCCGCTCCACCGAGATGGAGTTCGGGTTCTTGTCGATCAGCAGGACCTCGTGGCCGTTCTCCAACAGCTCGCCCGCGATCGAGCGGCCGACGGCACCGGCCCCGGCAATGGCGACCCGCATCAGTGACCCTCCTCTTCCGGGCCCTGCGCGAACGCGGCCTCGACCGCCGTCAGGTCGGCCCGGCGCAGCATCACGTGCACCAGGTCACCCTCCTGCACCACCATCTGGGACGAGGGGAGCACGCCCTCCCCGAGCCGGGTGACGAACGACACGCGGGCGCCGGAGGCCTCCTCCAGCGCGCTGATCCGGTGACCGACCCAGCGCGGGTCGTACGCGACCTCGGCGAGCTGGACGGTGCCGCTCGGGTCCTGCCAGAGCGGCTCGGCGCCGCTGGGCAGCAGCCGGCGCAGCATCTGGTCGGCCGTCCAGCGGACGGTGGCCACGGTCGGGATGCCCAGGCGCTGGTAGACCTCGGCACGACGGGGGTCGTAGATCCGGGCGGCGACGTTCTCCACACCGAAGTTCTCCCGGGCGACCCGGGCGGCGATGATGTTGGAGTTGTCGCCGCTGGAGACGGCCGCGAAGGCGCCGGCCTCCTCGATGCCCGCCTCCCGCAGGGTGTCCTGGTCGAAACCGACACCCGTCACCCGGCGCCCGTTGAACCCGGCACCGAGGCGGCGGAACGCCGTCGGGTCCTGGTCGACGACGGCGACCGAGTGGCCCTGTTTCTCCAGCGCTCTGGCGAGGGCGGAGCCCACGCGGCCGCAGCCCATGATGACGATGTGCACCGGCGCTACCTCACCCGTCCCGTTGGGGTCTTGACCTGCGCAAACACCGTTCATCATCCTTCCCCGCCCCACCGTGCGGGGCGAGCGTTCTCGTGTGGCCTGACGCGACAACTTGAGTGTTGCCCGCCTGCTCGTATCCGACACGCTAGCCGGTCCACCGAACACAGTCGCGACGAAGGGGGGGCCATAAGTCGGACCGCACGCCGAACAGCCCCTACGATTCCTTAACGTGCCTATGCCGACTGACCTTCCGAAACGCATCCTGATCGGGCGTGCGTTGCGCAGCGACAAACTCGGGGAGACGCTGCTCCCCAAGCGCATTGCGCTGCCCGTGTTCGCCTCGGACGCGCTCTCCTCGGTCGCGTACGCGCCCGAGGAGATCCTGCTGACGCTCTCCCTGGCGGGTGCCTCGGCCATCCACTTCTCCTGGCAGATCGGCGTCGTCGTCGCGATCGTCATGCTCGCGGTGGTGGCCTCGTACCGGCAGAACGTGCACGCGTACCCCAGCGGTGGCGGCGACTACGAGGTCGCTACCGTGAACCACGGGCCCAACTCGGGCCTGGTGGTCGCCAGCGCGCTGATGGTCGACTACATCCTCACCGTGGCGGTCTCCACCACCTCCGGTGTTGCGAACGTCGTCTCCGCGGTGCCCGCGCTGCGCGGCCACGAACTGACCCTGTCCGTGGTCGTGGTCATCGTGCTGATGGGCATGAACCTGCGCGGGGTCCGCGAGTCCGGCTCCGCCTTCGCCGTCCCGACCTACGCCTTCATGGTCGGCGTGCTCGGCATGGTGGTCTACGGAGTGGTCCGGCACTTCGGCCTCGGCCAGGACATGCCCGCCGAGAGCGCCGGGTTCCACCTGCAGCCGACCGCGGGCAACGAGTCGCTGGCCGGCTTCGCCATGGTGTTCCTGCTGCTCAAGGCGTTCTCCTCGGGCTGCGCCGCGCTGACCGGTGTGGAGGCCATCTCCAACGGCGTGCCGGCCTTCCGCAAGCCGAAGAGCAAGAACGCGGCGACCACCCTGCTGATGATGGCGTCCATCGCCGTCGTGATGTTCATGGGCATCATCTGGCTGGCCCGCCTCACCGGCGTCCAGATGGCCGAGGAGCCCGCCGTGCAGCTGGGCGGCGCCCCCGGGGACTACCACCAGAAGACCGCGCTCGCCCAGATCAGCGAGGCCGTCTTCTCCAACTTCACGCCCGGCTTCTACTTCGTCGCGGCCGTCACCGGCCTGATCCTGGTGCTCGCCGCCAACACCGCGTTCAACGGGTTCCCGGTACTCGGCTCGATCCTCGCCCAGGACCGCTACCTGCCGCGCCAGCTGCACACCCGCGGTGACCGGCTGGCCTTCTCCAACGGCATCATCCTGCTGGCGCTGGCCGCGATCCTGTTCATCATCGCCTTCGACGCCGACCCGACCCGGCTGATCCAGCTCTACATCGTCGGCGTCTTCGTCTCCTTCAACATGAGCCAGTCCGGCATGATCCGGCACTGGACCAGGCTGCTGCGCACCGAGACCGACCCGGCCAAGCGCCGCCACATGCAGCGCAGCCGGGCGATCAACACCTTCGGCCTGGTGATGACCATGGCCGTCCTGATCGTCGTGCTCGCCACCAAGATCAGCCACGCCTGGATCGCGATCGCCGCGATGGTCGTGCTGTTCGTGATGATGAAGGCCATCCGCAAGCACTACGACCGGGTCTCCCACGAGCTGGTCGCCGCCGAGGAGCCGGACGACGTGGTGCTGCCCACCCGGGTGCACGCCATCGTGCTGGTCTCCAAGCTGCACAAGCCGGCCCTGCGGGCGCTGGCCTACGCCCGGCTGGCGCGCGCCCACACGCTGGAGGCCGTCACCGTCAACGTGGACCCGGCGGACACCGCGGCGCTGCGCAAGGAGTGGGACGAGCGCGGCATCGAGGTGCCGCTCAAGGTGCTGGACTCGCCGTTCCGCGAGATCACCGGCCCGGTCCTGGACTACGTGAAGAACCTGCGCCGCAGCAGCCCGCGCGACGTGGTGTCGGTCTACATCCCCGAGTACGTGGTCGGCCACTGGTACGAGCACCTGCTGCACAACCAGAGCGCGCTGCGGCTCAAGGGTCGCCTGCTGTTCAAGCCCGGAGTGATGGTGACCTCCGTACCCTGGCAGTTGGAGTCCTCCGAGCGGCGCAAGCCGCAGAAGGCCTGGTCGGCCCCCGGCTCCGTCCGGCGTGGCGAGCCCCGGGCGCCGAAGGCCGTAAAGTCGAAGGTCTCCGCTCCGCCCGAAGGCACCGCTGACAGCAGCAAGGACTCCTCCCAGTGACCCGCAACACCCCGCCCCGCTCCAACGGCTCCTCGGGCAAGGGCGCCCGCAAGGGCGCCGCCAAGCCAGGCCAGGTCGCCCGGCCGCGCTGGGGCAAGCCCGTGCGCCCGGCCGCCACCGACCGCGACGGCTTCACCGCGCAGACCGCGCCGCTCGCGCCGGGTGAGCGCGCCCCCGAGCGCCCGGCGCCCGCCGAGCAGCGCAAGGAGAAGCCCAAGCAGGCCGCCAAGCAGGGCGCCAAGCAGGGCGCCAAGGACCAGCCCAAGGGTGCGGAGCGGCCGCGCAAGCAGGCCGTCCGCCCGCCCAAGGCGCTGCGCGCCGTCCGTGCGCCGCGCGCCGAGGCGGCCCCCAGGGGCCCCGGCGGCGATCCGCTGGTCGGCGAGCGCTACGAGGTCGAGGTCGGCCCGGTCGCGCACGGCGGCGGGCACTGCGTGGCCCGGCACGAGGGCCGGGTGCTCTTCGTCCGGCACGCCCTGCCCGGCGAGACGGTGATCGCACAGGTCACCGAGGGGACCACGAAGTCCCGCTTCCTGCGCGCCGACGCGGTGGAGGTCCTCACCCCCGCGAAGGACCGGATCGCGCCGCCGTGCCCGTTCTCCGGGCCCGGCAAGTGCGGCGGCTGCGACTGGCAGCACGTCACGCCCGGCGGGCAGCGCAAGCTCAAGGTGCAGGTGCTCACCGAGCAGCTGGCCAAGCTGGCCGGCCTCACCCCGGCCGAGGCCGGCTGGGACGGCAGCGTCGAGCCGGTCGGCGACAAGCTGCCGGCCGGGCAGGTGCCGGCCTGGCGCAGCCGGGTGCAGTACACGGTCGACCAGGCGACCGGCAAGGTCGGCCTGCGCAAGCACCGCTCGCACGACATCCAGCCGATCGACCGCTGCCTGATCGCCTCCGAGGGCGTCACCGAGCTGGGCATCGAGGCGCGCGACTGGCCGGGCGTCGCCTCGGTCGAGGTGATCGCGGCCTCCGGCTCCTCGGACCGCCAGGTGGTGCTGACCCCGGCGCCGGGCGCGCAGCTGCCGCTGGTGGAGCTGGACAAGCCGGTGTCGATCGCCCGGATCGACGACCACGACAACATCCACAAGGTGCACGGCCGCTCCTTCGTGCGCGAGCGCGCGGCCGGTCGGACCTGGCGGGTCAGCAACGGCGGCTTCTGGCAGATCCACCCCGAGGCCCCGGACACCCTGGTCGACGCCGTCCTGGACGGGCTGGACCCGCAGTGGGGCGAGAACGCGCTCGACCTGTACTGCGGTGTCGGCCTGTTCGCGGGCGCGTTGGCCGACCGGGTCGGCGAGGAGGGCGCGGTGCTCGCCATCGAGTCGTCCAAGCAGGCCGTCGTCGACGCCCGGCACAACCTGGCCGTGCTGGACAACGTCCGGATCGAGTGCGACCGGGTCGAGACGCTGCTGCCGCGCACCGGCATCACCGCCACCGACCTGATCGTCCTCGACCCGCCGCGGGCCGGTGCCGGGCGGGAGACCGTCGCGCACCTGGTCGGGCTGGGCGCCCGCCGGATCGCGTATGTCGCGTGCGACCCGGCCGCGCTCTCCCGTGACCTGGCGTTCTTCCGCGAGGGCGGCTACCGGCCGGTCTCGCTGCGCGCGTTCGACCTGTTCCCGATGACCCACCACTTCGAGTGCGTGGCGATCCTGGAGCCGGTCGGCGAGTAGCCGTGACGTGACGGAGGCGGCACCCGGGGGTCCGGGTGCCGCCTCCGTGCGTTGTGCGGGGCGTCCGTCGTGCGGCCGTGCGGTCCCGGGGGGCGTGTGGTCGGGTGCGCGGGCCGTCAGCTCTCGCCGCGCGCCTCGTCGGCGGTGTGCGGCAGGGCGATGCCGTGTTGGGCGGCGAGTCGGAGCAGTCCGGCGATCCGGCCCTCGTAGGCCTGGACGCCGTCGGCGTCCCCGTCGGCCCGGGCGGCCGCGAGTTCCTTGCGGGCCTGTGCGAGCTGCTCGCGCAGCTCCTGGTCGAAGATGGCTGTCATGTGCCGGCCTCCACACCGGTCGGTGCCGCTCCAGGGAATGCTCAGGGGGGTTCAGACTCTACGAATGTGAAGAACTCTTCAAGTCTCGCTCCCCGCGGCGGCCCGGAGGGGTTGGGCAGGCCGGTCGGACGGGTGGTCCTGCGCGGCCCGGCGGTCTGCGGGTGTCGGCGCGGGCCGGGCGTGCCCCGGCGCCGTCCCGCTCCTGCCTTGAGATGGTCGGCCCGGTCGGCCCGGTCGGCCCGGTCGGCCCGGTCGGCCCGGTCGACCCGGTTGGTTCGCGGGGGTTCGCGCCCCCGGCGCCGGGGCATGGCCGGGGGTAGTGGAACCGTCGGGGTGGTGGGAACGGGGGCGCGCAGGCGTGTGGATGCGCCCTTGTTGTGCTAGCACTTCAGCGCTAGCTTGAGGTGCATGGGTAAGAAGCAGCTGAACGTCCGGGTGGACGCCACCACCGCGGAGATGGCCCGGGAGCGGGCGGAGCAGCAGGGGATCAGCATGAACCAGTACATCGAGCGCCTGGTCCAGCAGGACATGGGCGAGGCCGGGCGGGCGTTCGTCGACGCCGCCGCCCAGTTCATGAAGGAGTACGAGACGGCGTTCCTGGCCGAGTTCGGCGGCGGGGCCGACCTCCAGGACGTGCGCCGTTGAACCTGGAGGTCGACCTCTCGTGGCTGCTCATGACGGCCGAGCAGTACACCCCCGGTGACCCGCAGGTCACCGACTACGGATCGCTGCTCGCCGCGGTCTCCCGCCATCAGGCCGAGATCTTCGACATCGCCGTCTATCCCGAACCGCAGGACCGTGCCGCCGCCCTGATGCACCAACTGATCCGGGTGCCGGCCCTGGAGAAGACCAACGAACTGTTCGCCACCGCCGTCGCCTACGCCTATCTGGTGGCCAGCGGCTGCACGGTGGCGACCACCGCCCGCGAGGTGCGCAGCCTCGCCCGGGCCATCCGCGAGGGCCGGCTCGGTGTGGCCGGGGTCGCCGAACGGCTGTCCGCCTGGGTCGTGGACGAGGCGGAGGGCGAGGGCGTCAGCGGCGAGGAGGACGAGGACACGGACTGACCCTCCGTTCGTCCGTCCGGCGGGTCAGGGCAGGGCGGGCGGGGCAGGGCGGTTCGGATCGCGGCCCCGGCCCCGGGGCCGGTCAGGCTCCGGCGGGCTCGGCGATCAGGGCCGTCGCGAACGGGCGGAAGCCCACCCGGCGGTAGATCCGGGCGACGTCCTCGTCGGCGGCGGACAGGAACACCGTCCGCACGCCGTTCGCCCGTGCGTGCGCGACCAGCGCCGCCGTCACCGCGAGGCCGAGGCCGCGGCGACGGGCCGAGGGCAGGGTGCCGACCCCGGCCACCTCGGTGACCGGGCCGACCGGGTTGTGCTGGCCCGCGCACAGCGCCGCGCCGTCCTGGAGGGCCGCGGCGAGCACGGTGGACCCGGCGGCGATCCGGCCGGCGATCCGGGCGACCGTGCCGTCCGCCACCGACTTCTCGGCGGCCACGGCCAGCTCCCCGGCGCCGGCGGCGCCCAGACCGGTGCCCGGCTCGGCGAACGCCAGGTGCGGGACGGTCACGGCGCTCGCCAGGCCCGGGTCGTCGGCGGCCAGGACCCGCACCGACACGCCCTCGGCCACGGCCGGCGCCGGGGCGTCCGGCGCGTCGTCCGGGCCGAGCACCAGCAGCGGGTGCTCGTGCACCACCAGTCCGGCCTCCTCCACCGCCGCGCGCAGCAGCGGGTCGTGCTCGGCCACCCACTCGAAGGCCTCCGGCGCCCCCAGCTCGCGCTGACGGGCCAGCACCCGGCGGACGTCCTCGGCGGTGGCGGCCGGGCCGTCGTGGCCGAGGGCGGGCCGGGCGTAGTACGGCCAGCCCTCGCCGTCCCGGACGAACAGGCTGAGCGGACCGAAGTCCTCGACGCGGGCGGCGGAGCGCGGCACGGCGTCGTAGTAGCGCTCGATCTCGTCGAGCAGCGGGCGGTGGGCGGGATCAAGATCGACAGGATTCACGCCGTGCATCCAAGCAGGGCGGGCGCGGTCCTGCCACCGGTTTGTGCGGGCCGGTGGCGGGCGGGCGGTGGTGCGCGGGCCGGTGGCGGGCGATCGGGCGATGGGCGGTCGGTGGGCGGACCGGTCCGCGGATCTTGCAGGTCGCCCAGGGCCCGGGCATTTCGGACCGATTGTTGCCGAATGCTTACAGGCCGGGCGATCTTGCGCGCAGGCCGCGTGGCATCCTGGGGCCTTTACAGCTCTGCCGGACGGGAACGGCGGACGTCCGCGCTGGGCGAGGCGAGGGGGATGACAGGCTCATGAGGCTCTGCTTTCTGGTCGAGGAGCACTACCGGCACGACGGCATGCCGCTCGACGTCGTGCGCCAGCTCACCGCGTGGGGGCACCGGGTGGACGTACTGCGCCCCGGCAACTCGCTGATGGCGATCTCCGAGGCGGTCCGGGCGGGCAGCCACGACGCCTGGGTGCTCAAGACCGTCTCCGGCGGACCGGGCCTGACCCTGCTGGAGGCGGCCGCCGCCGTCGGCCTCACCACCGTCAACGACGTCCGCTCGATCCGCAGCGTCCGGGACAAGGCGCTCGCCTCGGTCATCGCCCGCACCCGGGGCCTGCCCGTCCCGGTGACCTACGCGGCCGCCCGCTGGGAGCGGCTGGCGGAGATCCCCCAGTCCGAGTACCCACTGGTGGTCAAGCCCGCCGACGGCAGCTCCGGCCGGGCGGTACGACTGGTGCCGACCCCCGAGCACCTCGTCGAACTCGGCCCCGAACTGGCCGGCGAGGGCCTGCTCATCGCCCAGCCGTACGTGCCCAACTCCGGTACCGACCTCAAGGTGTACTGCGTCGACGGCGAGTTGTACGCGACCGAGCGCTGCTCGCCGCTGCACCCCGGCCAGGGCGTGCGCGAGCGGCAGGTCCCGCTGCCCGCCGAGGTGGCGCGGATCGCCGGCCAGGTGGGGGAGGTGTTCGGCCTCGACCTGTACGGCGTGGACGTGCTGCTCGGCCCGGACGGGCCGGTGGTGGTCGACATCAACGACTTCCCGAGCTTCCGGAAGGTGCCGGACGCGGTGGCCAAGGTCTCCCGGGCGGTGCTGCGGCTGGCCCGGACCGGGACGGCGGTCTCGGCGCCGGCGTCCGTGCCCGCCTCCGCCGCGGAGGCCGTCCGGCTGCCGGCCCAGGGGTCGGTCGTCGGACTGGCCGCCCCGCTGGGCGCTCCGTTGGGCGCTCCCGGGTACGGCGATGCGGCCGGGGTCGGCGGCCCGGCGTACGGCGGTCTGGGCGTCGGCGGCCCGATGTGAGGATCTGCCTCCTCACCCCCGACCCCGGGCACCCGCTGCTGGCCGCCACCGCCGAACTGCTGGCGCCGGGCCACCGGGTGGAGAGCCTCGACCCCACGGCCGGCCACGCCCCGCCCGCCGAACTGCTCGGCCCCGGCCCGCTCGCCGACGTCTACCTCCTCAAGGCCCGCACCCCGCGCGCCCTGGCGCTCGCCCGCCACCTGGAGGAGCGCGGCGCACCCGTGGTCAACTCCGCCGCCGCGACCGGGTTCTGCCAGGACCGCACCGGGATGGCCGAACTGGCCCGGGCCGCCGGACTGCCGTTCGCCGACACGCGCACCGCGCCCACCCTCGCCCAACTGCCCGACCCGGACTTCCCGTTGGTCGTCAAGAGCCGCTACAGCCGGCGCCACGACCTGGTCGCCCGGGTCGACGACGCCGCGCAGCTGCACGCCCTCGCCGAACAGTGGCCGGACGAGCCGGTGATAGCACAGCCCTACCTCGCCAACACCGGCTGGGACCAGAAGCTGTGGGTGATCGCCGGGCAGGTGTTCTGCGCCCGCCGCCGCTCCGAACTCGCCGAGGCCGTCGGCGCCTCCACCCCGGGCGCCGGCGCGTTCGGCCCCCGGGAGCTGCCCGCCGAGCGGGCCGACCTGGCCCGGCGGGTGGGCGAGGTGTTCGGCCTCGACGTGTACGGCGTCGACCTGCTGGACGGGCCCGCCGAACCGGTGATCGTCGACGTCAACGCCTTCCCCGGGGTCCGCGGGCAGGCGGGCGCGCCCGAGGCGCTGGCCGCGCTCGCCCTGCACGCGGCCGGCCACGGGACCACTCCCCGGGTGCCCGGCGTCCCCCGGGTGCCCGGTGCTCCCCGGGTGCCAGGCCAGCGCGGCGCCGGTCGTTAGGCTTGCCCTTCCGGCCGCCGCCTCCCGGCCGGGATCGCGAGAGAGACGGACCGTGCTGCAGGACATCGAGCCCTACCTGGCGTGCCCGCACTGCGCGCAGGCCCTCACCCCCGACGGACGCACCCTGCGCTGCCCGTCCGGCCACAGCTTCGACGTCGCCAAACAGGGCTACGTCAGCCTGCTCGCCGGTGACGCGCACACCGGCACCGGCGACACCGCCGAGATGGTGGCCGCCCGCGGCGACTTCCTCGCCGCCGGGCACTACCGTCCGATCGCCGAGGCCCTCGCCGACGCCGCCGCGGCCGCCGACCCCGAAGGCCTGGTCGCCGACCTCGGCGCCGGCACCGGCCACTACCTGGCGCACGTCCTCGACGCCCTGCCCGGCCGGCCCGGCGCCGCCCTGGACATCTCCAAGTTCGCGCTGCGCCGCGCCGCCCGGGCGCACCCCCGGATCGGCGCCGTGGTCTGCGACGCCTGGCGCCCGCTGCCGCTGCGGGACGCCTCCGCCGGGCTGATGCTCAACGTCTTCGCACCGCGCAACGGCCCGGAGATCCGCCGGGTGCTGCGCCCCGGCGGGACCTTGCTGCTGGTCTCGCCGACCCCCCGCCACCTGCGGGAACTGGTCGACGCCCTGGGCCTGCTCTCGGTCGACGAGGACAAGCAGCGGCGGATCGACGAGAAGCTCGGCCCGTACCTGACGCCGGTCGGGCGGCGGGAGGTCGAGTTCCCGATGCGGCTGTCGGCGGCCGACGTCCGGACCGTGGTGGGGATGGGACCGAGCGCCTGGCACACCGACCCGGACCGGCTGGAGGAGCGGCTCGGCGCGCTGCCCGACCCGGTGGGGGTGACGGCCTCGGTGACGGTCGCCGAGTACCGCCGCTGAGGGCGGCGGGGCGGGTGTGACGGGTGGGGTCCAAGTGACTGTGACGGGTGGTCCGGACCGCGGACCCCGTTGGGATGAATCTGCCGAGCAGGCACGTTTCTGCCTCCTGAGCTGCGGCTAACGTCCGACGGGTGAACCGAGAAGCCGCCCGGCCCACCCTCCCGGCCCAGCCCGATCCGCGTCCTCCGGGACGGGGCGAGCAGCCCGTGCGGAGGCCGGGTGAGCAGCCGGTGCGGGGGGCTGGGGAGCGGCCGGCGCCGGGGCCCGGGGAGCAGCCGGTGTCGGGTGGCGGGCCCGTGCAGCGCGGGGAGGCCGTGAAGCGCCCCACCGTCGAGGAGATCCGGCTCACCTCGTTCAAGTCCTACCGGCGCGCGGTCCTGCCGCTCGCGCCCCTCACCGTGCTGCACGGCCCCGCCGGGGTCGGCAAGTCCAACGCCCTCGACGCGCTGGCCGTCCTGTCCCGCCTCGCCCTCGGCGAGGAGATCGCCGACTCCCTCGACGGAGGGCCCGCACTCACCGGCCCGCTGGCCACCCCCGTCCGCGGCGGCCTGGCAGGCTGCGTCCCGCACGGCCGCAACGCGATCATCCTCGGCTGCACCGTCCGCTCGGCCGAGGGCCCGATCCGGCTGGAGCTGGTGATCCGCACGGACGGCCCGGTCAGGATCGCCCGCGAATGGCTCACCCTCGACGGCCGGACCCTGGTCGAGACCGGCGAACAGGACGTCCGGCACCGCCGGATCAACGTCACCTGGCACAACGACACCCGCCAGGGCGACATCCGGGCCCCCTTCCCCAGCGGCGGCCTGGTCACCGCGCAGATCCCGCTGCGGGTGGCCGGATCCTCGACCGGCGAACGCACGGTGCTGGCCGCCGCCGAACAGCTGCTCACCGCCCTGCGCGAGGTCTTCCCCGTCCACCCCGTGCCCGCCCTGATGCGGGACTGGGCCCGGCCCGACCCGCAGGCCAGGCTGGTCACCAGCGCCGCCAACATCTCCGCCGTGATCGCCCGGCTCGCCGGCGAGTGCGCCCGCCGCTACGGGCAGCTCCTGCGGGTCGTCCAGTCGGCCGCGCCGCACCCGCTGCTCGGGCTCGACCTCGCCCGCCGCGGCGAGGGCGACCGGGAGCGGGTGCTGGCCGTGTTCGACGAGGGCGTCCTCGGTCGTACCGGCGCCGACCAGGCCTCCGACGGCATGCTGCGCCACCTCGCGTTCGCCGCGGTGCTGCTCACCGGTGCCGGGGTGCTCGACGTGGACGCGGCGGCCGAGGTGCCCTGGGCGCACCGGCAGCTCACCGTGCTCGCCGAGGACCTCGGCGCCGGGCTCGGCACCGAGCAGGCCGCCTCGCTGCTGCGGCTGGCCCGCGAGATGTCCGGGCGCAACCAGCTGCGGGTACTGGCGGCGCTCCAGGAGCCGGCCGCGGCCCGCGAGGCGCTCGGCGGGCCGGGGGAGCTGCCGCCGGGGGTGGCGCTGGTCGAGTGCCGGCGCGATCCCGGGTCCGGGCACACCGTGCTGCGGACGGAGACGGCGCGGGTGCCCGCGCAGGCGGTGCGCGGGGAGGACGGCGCGGGGGAGGGTGAGGGCGCGGGTGCGGATGGGGTAGACCTGGACGGATGAGCGAACGAGTGACGGAGCCGTCGGCCGCGGGGGCGCGGCCCGGGGCGGGGTCGGGGGAACCTGCGGTGTCGGTGTCGGTGTCGGTGTCGGTGTCGGTGTCGGGGTCGGGGGCGGCGGCGGTGCCGGAGTCGGTGTCGGAGTCGGAGTCGGGGGTGGCCGCGCGGTCGGGGTCGGGGGAGGCGGCGGGACCGACGTTGGAGAGCCTGCGGGAGCGGTTGGCGCAGTTCGCCGCCGCCCGGGACTGGGGGCCCTTCCACACGTCGAAGAACCTGGCCGCGGCACTGAGCGTGGAGGCCGGGGAACTGCTGGAGATCTTCCAGTGGCTCACGCCCGAACAGGCCGCCTCGGTGATGTCCGATCCGGACAGCGCGCACCGGGTGCGCGACGAGGTGGCCGACGTGCTCGCGTACCTGCTGCAGTTCTGCACGGCGGTGGGAGTGGATCCGCTGACCGCGCTGGCGGCCAAGATCGAGCGGAACGAACTGCGCTTCCCGGTGCCCGGAGCCGCGCGCGACGTCAACTCCGACGTGGGCGACCAACCCGTGTGAGGGACGGAGGTTATCCACACCCCGGGGGTTGTCCACAGCTTCTGACGAGGTCGCGGCGCCGATCCTCCCCTCCGTGCACGCTTTCGCCGTGACCACCCGACCGCGGCACCCGCGGTCGTGCGGTGGTCGCGGTCGGAGTGTTCGCGAGCGAAAGGGGTGGCGGCCATGGAGGCGCTGCGACTGATCAAGACGGCCCGGCACGCCCTGGCCGAGGCCAGGAACGTCCCGGACGTGGTGGCCGAGGCTCGGCAGGCCGCGCTGCTCACCGAGGCGGTGGGCGCCAGGCTGGCCGAGCTGGACGACGGGGAGCCGGCGGGGCTCGGCCAGCAGTTGTCCGAGGCGGCCGGCCACGCGGCGGGCTGCCTGGACCAGCCGTCGGGCGAGCCGGGCGTCGCGCCGGGCCTCGGCGGCCGGCGGGCCGACCGGCTCGGCGAACTCGGCGCGCTCGACCCGATGCTGGCGGAGCTCGGCGGGCTGCTGCGGGACGTCGCCGAGACGCTGGTGGTGCTGGCGTGCGGGGCGGAGACGGAGAGCCTGTACTGGACGTGCATCGACGGGGTCGACGCGGGCGCCGAGTGCCAGGCCCTGGTCGCCCGGCTGCACCAGGTCGTGCGGGGCGAGGCGGAGGAGTACGACCCGACTCCGGCGGAGCCCGTGGCGGTCGACCCTCCGCCGCCGGTGCCTCCGCCGCCGGTGCCTCAGCCGTCGGAGCGCGAGGCGCCGTTACTGGTGCTCAGGCTTGACCCGCCGTCCGTCCAGGCGTCAGCGCCGCCGGAGCCCCGGACGCCGGAGGACTGCAGCTCCGCGAGGTCCGCGGTCACCGAGGCGAGCAGTTCCTGCATCTGCTCCAGCAGGCTCTTCGGAGTGGCCGGCGCCGCCGACGCGTCGGCGGCCGGATGCTGTGGCGCGGCGGATTCCGCGGACCAGGCTTCGGACATGAGGGAACCTCTTCGGATCGGTGGTGCGGTGTGAAACGGCTGGTGGCGGCTCGGCGCGCGGACGTCGACGCCGGGGCGGGAGCCGCCGCCGTTGCAACCAACGAACCGCCCGATACCGGGTCACCGGCCACCACCCGATGCGGTCCAACTCCGTTGGGAGGTAAGCCTCCCGGGTGACCCGGGCTTGCCGCTCGCGGGCCGCCTCGGTTAGGGCGTGTCCGGGCGGCCGGGCGGCCGGGCGGCCGGGCGGCGGGTCGGTCGGCCGGACAGGTCCCGGGTGGCCCCGGTGGAGGGGCGCGCCCAGGGCGGTGCGCCATCTGCCGGTTGGTGTCCTCAGCGCTGAGCGCTCACTGCTGAGGACACCAACCGGGGGGCGGCCGCGGGCGGTTGCGCGAGTGGCCGGCGTTGGCAGGTGGTCCCGCGAGTGGCGGGTGTTGGCCGTGCTGCCCGGTGCCGGGGCTGCCCCGGCACCGGGCAGCCACCCTGGGGAAGGGTTCCGGAGTTCAGGGGCGGGGGTGGGCGGGGAGGGGTGGGGGGAGGGCCCCAAAGGAAGGCAACCGCAGACAAGGCAACCGCCAGGAGCAGACCAAAGGCCCCCGGCGCCGCAGCAGCGGCGCCGGGGGCCCGAGACCCCGGAAGAGGGAGGAGGTCAGTTGTGGGCGTGCAGCTCGGCGTTCAGGCCGCCCCAGGAGCCGGAGCGGGCGATGACCTCGACGGCGCCGGTCTGGGAGTTGCGACGGAACAGCAGGTTGTCCTGGCCGGACAGCTCGACCGCCTTGGCCACCTTGCCGTCCGGGGTGGTCACCCGGGTGCCGGCGGTGACGTAGAGGCCGGCCTCGACCACGCAGTCGCTGCCCAGCGAGATGCCGATACCCGCGTTGGCGCCGAGCAGGCAGCGCTCGCCGACCGCGACGACCTGCTTGCCGCCGCCGGACAGGGTGCCCATGATCGAGGCGCCGCCGCCGATGTCGCTGTGGTCGCCGACCACGACGCCCGCGCTGATCCGGCCCTCGACCATGGAGGTGCCCAGGGTGCCGGCGTTGAAGTTGACGAAGCCCTCGTGCATCACGGTGGTGCCGACGGCGAGGTGGGCGCCGAGGCGGACGCGGTCCGCGTGGGCGATCCGCACGCCCGACGGCGCGACGTAGTCGGTCATCCGCGGGAACTTGTCGATCCCGTAGACGGCGAGCTGGCCGCCCTGGACGCGGACGGCGAGACGGGCCTGCTCGACCTTGTCCACCTGAACCGGGCCGATGCTGGTCCACGCCACGTTGGCGAGCAGGCCGAAGAGGCCGTCCAGGTTCTGGCCGTGCGGCTTCACCAGGCGGTGGCTCAGCAGGTGCAGCCGCAGGTAGGCGTCGTGCGCGTCGAGCGGCTTCTCGTCCAGCGAGGCGATGGTGGTGCGCACGGCGACCACCTCGACGCCGCGGCGGGCGTCGGCGCGCAGCGCCTCGGCCGCGCCGGCGCCCAGTTCGGCCTCGGCCTGCTCGGAGGTCAGGCGGACGGTGCCGGCCGGGCCGGGCTCGGCGGTCAGCGCGGGGGCGGGGTACCAGGTGTCGAGGACGGTGCCGTCGCTGGCGATGGTGGCCAGACCGGCGGCGACGGCGCCGCTTGCGAGGGAGGTGGATTCAGCAGTCACATCGTGCACGTTAACGAATACGGGCGGCCGGTGCCGAACACGCTCACCGTGCGGACACGGCCGGGCCGCGGTGGCGCGGGGCGACGGCCGGTGTCTCGGGCGGTGCCCCGACGGCCGTCGCTGCACCGCCCGCGCGGGGGCAAAACCCGGTGCTCAGGGGGTGGATACTCGGCAATACTCGGGCGGGTGTTCATCTCGATCTCCACCACGGGCACGGCCGAGAGCCCTGCCACCGACCTCGGTTTCCTGCTGCACAAGCACCCGGACAAGGTCCAACGGTTCGGGACGTCGCACGGCGAGGCCCACGTCTTCTACCCCGAGGCGGGCGACGAGCTCTGCACGGCGGCCCTGCTCCTGGACGTCGACCCGATCGCGCTGGTCCGCCGCGGCCGGGGCAAGGGCCGCGGCGGCTCGCCGGACTTCGCGCTCGCCCAGTACGTCAACGACCGCCCCTACGCCGCGTCCTCGCTGCTCGCGGTGGCGCTGCGGACGGTGTTCCGGTCGGCGATGAAGGGCGTCTGCGAGGGCCGCCCCGGTCTGGCCGAGCAGGCCCGGCCGCTGCGGATCACGCTGCCCGCCGTGCCCGCGAACGGTGCGGGCGAGGACGGCGGCGCCGCGATGGTCCGCAGGCTCTTCGAGCCGCTGGGCTGGCAGGTCGAGGCGACGGCGATCCCGCTGGACGAGGCGTTCCCCGAGTGGGGCCGGTCGCGCTACGTCCGGATCGAGCTGACCGCGGAGACGCTGCGCCTGTCCGACGCGCTCCAGCAGCTGTATGTGCTGCTGCCGGTGCTCGACGGCGCCAAGCACTACTGGGTCGCCCCGGACGAGGTGGACAAGCTGCTCGCGGCCGGGCAGGGCTGGCTCGCCGACCACCCCGAGCAGGCCCTGATCGCGCGCCGCTACCTGTCCCGGCGCTGGACGCTCACCCGGCGGGCGATGGAGCGCCTGGAGCTGGCCCGGCTGGCGGAGGCCGACGACCGCGAGGTCGAGGAGATCGACAACGCGGTCGACGACACGGCCGAGGCCGAGGCCGACGACGTCGGGCAGCCGGTGCCGGCGGCCGCTGCCGAGGCGGCCGCAGCAGGAGCAGCCACAGCAGATGCAGCCGAACCAGAGGCGGCCGCGGAGAACCGCGAGGAGAAGAAGGTCCGGCTCGCGGAGCAGCGCAGGGCGGCGATCCTCGACGCCCTGCGCGAGGTCGGGGCGGCCCGGGTGGCCGACCTCGGCTGCGGGCAGGGCGAGCTGATCGGAGCACTCCTCAAGGACCCCCGGTTCACCGAGGTGCTGGGCGTGGACGTGTCGGCGCGGGCGCTGTCGGCGGCCGCCCGCAGACTGCGACTGGAGCGGATGTCCGAGCGTCAGGCGGCCCGGGTCGAGCTGGTCCAGGGCGCGCTGACGTACACCGACGCACGGCTGAAGGGCTTTGACGCGGCGGTGCTCTCCGAGGTCATCGAGCACGTCGACCTGCCCCGGCTGCCGGCCCTGGAGTACGCCGTCCTCGGCGTCGCGCGTCCGGCGGCGGTCGTCGTGACCACGCCGAACGTCGAGTACAACGTCCGCTGGGAGAGCCTGCCGGCCGGTCATGTCCGGCACGCCGACCACCGGTTCGAGTGGGACCGCGCGCAGTTCCGGGCCTGGGCCGAGCGGGTGGCGGCGGCCTACGGCTACACCGTCGTCCTGCGCCCGGTCGGGCCGGAGGACCCGGAGGTGGGCGCACCGACCCAGCTCGCGCTGTTCCGGATCGGGACACCGCCCGAGCCGACGACCGCGGCCACCGCCACCATGACCACCGCCGCCCTCACCACCGCCACCACCACGCCCGAAGGGGGCGAGACCCGATGACCGACGACGCACAGCCCCTGCAGCCGACCGAGCCCGCACCCGCCGAGGCCGCGCCCATCGAGGCCGCACCCGCCGAGGCCGCACCCGCCGAGCTTGCGACGACGCCCGCACAGACCGAGCCCGCACAGACCGAGCCCGAGCCCACCCCCGGCAAGCCCCGCCGCCTCCCGGTCACCGACGTCTCCCTCGTCGTCCTGATCGGCACCAGCGGCGCGGGCAAGTCCAGCTTCGCCCGCAAGCACTTCCTGCCCACCCAGGTGATCTCCTCCGACTTCTGCCGCGGCCTGGTGGCCGACGACGAGAACGACCAGTCGGCCTCCACCGAGGCCTTCGCGCTGCTGCACCACATCGTCGGCATGCGCCTGGCCGCCGGCCGGCTGACCGTGGTGGACGCCACCAACGTCCAGCCGGAGGCCCGCAAGCAGCTGGTCCGGATCGCCCGCGACCACGACGTGCTGCCGATCGCGATCGTGCTGGACGTCCCGCCGGGCGTCTGCGCCGAGCGCAACCGGACCCGCCCCGACCGCCAGCTGCCGGCGCACGTGATCCCGCGCCAGCACCGCGAGCTGCGCCGCTCGCTGCGCGGCCTGGAGCGCGAAGGCTTCCGCAAGGTGCACATCCTGCGCGGCGAGGCGGAGGTGACGGCCGCCGAGATCGTCCCGGAGAAGCGGTTCAACGACCTGCGCCACCTGACCGGCCCGTTCGACATCGTCGGTGACATCCACGGCTGCCGCTCCGAGCTGGAGACCCTGCTCACCCGCCTCGGCTACGGCCTGACCCGGGACGCCGAGGGGCGGGCGGTCGACGCCGCGCACCCGCAGGGCCGGACGGCCGTCTTCGTCGGCGACCTGGTCGACCGCGGCCCGGACACACCCGGTGTGCTGCGCCTGGTGATGGGCATGGTCGCGGCCGGCCACGCCGTCTGTGTGCCCGGAAACCACGAGAACAAGCTCGGCCGGGCGATGGACGGCAGGAAGGTCACCGTCTCGCACGGCCTCCAGGAGTCGCTGGACCAGCTGGCGGGCGAGTCCGAGGAGTTCCGCGCCGAGGTCCGGGCGTTCATGCACGGCCTGGTCAGCCACTACCTGCTGGACGGCGGCGCCCTGGTGGTCTGCCACGCCGGCCTCCCGGAGAAGTACCACGGCCGGGCCTCCGGCCGGGTCCGCTCGCACGCGCTGTACGGCGACACCACCGGCGAGACCGACGAGTACGGCCTGCCGGTGCGCTACCCGTGGGCGGAGGAGTACCGGGGCAGGGCCCTGGTGGTCTACGGCCACACGCCGGTGCCGGTCGCGAGCTTCCTCAACAACACCATCTGCCTGGACACCGGCTGCGTCTTCGGCGGCAGTCTGACCGCGCTGCGCTACCCGGAGCGCGAGCTGGTGAGCGTCGAGGCGGAGCAGGAGTGGTACGCGCCGGTGCGCCCGATGATCACGGACGCACCGGGCTCCCGCGAGGGGCGCCCGCTGGACCTCGCCGACGTGGCCGGCCGCCGGGTGGTCGAGACGGCGCTGCACGGCCGGGTGGCCGTCCGGGAGGAGAACGCCGCCGCCGCGCTGGAGGTGATGAGCCGGTTCGCGATCGACCCGCGACTGCTCGCCTACCTGCCGCCGACGATGGCGCCGAGCGCGACCTCGCGCCGTCCGGGCTACCTCGAACACCCCGAGGAGGCCTTCTTCGCCTACCGCCAGGACGGCGTGCGGCAGGTCCTCTGCGAGGAGAAGCACATGGGCTCCCGCGCCGTGGTGCTGGTCGCCCGGGGCGAGGGGGCGCTGGAGAAGCGGTTCGGCATCGCCGGGCCGGGCGCGATCTGGACCAGGACCGGCCGGGCGTTCCTCGGCGACGACGCCCTCACCGCCGCCGTCCTGGACCGGCTGCGGGCCGCCGCCGAGCGCTCCGGGCTGTTCGAGGAGCTGGGCACCGGCTGGCTGCTGCTGGACGCCGAGCTGATGCCGTGGTCGCTGAAGGCCGCCGAGCTGCTGCGCCGCCAGTACGCGGCGGTCGGCGCGGCGGCGGGCGCCGCCCTGCCCGCGGTGCTGTCGGCGCTGGAGCAGGCGGCCGGCCGCGGGCTGGACCTCGCGGGCCTGACCGCCCGCCAGCGGCAGCGCGCCGCCGACGCACAGGCCTTCACCGAGGCGTACCGGCGCTACTGCTGGCCGACCGAGGGGCTGTCCGGCATCCGCCTGGCGCCGTTCCAGGTGCTGGCCGCCGAGGGGGCGAACCTCGCGGTGCGCCCGCACGACGTGCACCTGGGGTGGATCGACCGGCTGGTCGCGGCGGACGATCCGCAGGCCCCGATCCTGCACGGCACCGGCCGGCTGCTGGTCGACACCGCCGACGAGGCGTCCATCGCGGCGGGCGTCGCCTGGTGGGAGGAGCTGACGGCGGCCGGCGGCGAGGGCATGGTGGTGAAGCCGCTCGCCTCGCTGGTCCGGGGCAAGGCCGGGGAGGGGCGGCCCGGCGGGCTGGTCCAGCCCGGGGTGAAGGTCCGCGGCCGGGAGTACCTGCGGATCATCTACGGTCCGGACTACACCGAGTACCTGGACCAGCTGCGCCAGCGCTTCCTCGGGCACAAGCGCTCGCTGGCGCTGCGCGAGTACGCGCTCGGTCTGGAGGCACTGGACCGCCTGGCGGCCGGCGAGCCGCTGTGGCGGGTGCACGAGCCCGTGTTCGCGGTGCTCGCGCTGGAGTCCGAGCCGGTCGACCCCCGGCTGTAGCGGTCCGGCCGCCCGCCCTGCACGCGGTGGGCGGCCCGGCCGGGCCCCGGATGGACAGGCCCCGCAGTCGCCCTGCGGGGCCTGTTCCGTTTCCGTTCCCCCCGCGCCTGCATAGAAATTCCAAGCATCGTATACAATTGCCGCTTCAGTTCTCGAACCCGCGTCACCACTCAGGAGCCCGGCATGGCTTTCAACCTCCGGAACAGGCACTTCCTCAAGGAGCTCGACTTCACGCCCCAGGAGTTCCGTTTCCTGGTGGACCTCGCCGCCGAGCTCAAGGCGGCGAAGTACGCGGGCACCGAGCAGCCCCGGCTGCGGGGCAAGAACATCGCGCTGATCTTCGAGAAGACCTCCACCCGGACGCGCTGCGCCTTCGAGGTCGCCGCCCACGACCAGGGCGCCTCCACCACCTACCTCGACCCGTCGGGCTCGCAGATCGGCCACAAGGAGTCGATCAAGGACACCGCCCGGGTGCTGGGCCGGATGTTCGACGGTATCGAGTACCGGGGCCACGGCCAGGAGGTGGTCGAGGAGCTGGCCGCGTACGCGGGCGTCCCGGTCTGGAACGGCCTCACCGAGGAGTGGCACCCGACCCAGCTGCTCGCCGACGTGCTGACGATCAAGGAGCACACCGCCAAGCCGCTCGACGAGGTGACCCTCGTCTACCTCGGCGACGCCCGCTACAACATGGGCAACTCCCTGCTCGTCACCGGCGCGCTGCTCGGGATGGACGTCCGGATCGTCGCGCCCCGCTCGCTCTGGCCCGCCGAGGAGGTCCGCAAGGCCGCCGAGGCGCTCGCCGAGTCCTCCGGCGCCCGGATCACCCTCACCGAGGACGTCGACGCGGGCGTGGCGGGCGCGGACTTCCTCTACACCGACGTCTGGGTCTCGATGGGCGAGCCCAAGGAGGTCTGGGCCGAGCGGATCGCGCTGCTCAAGCCGTACCAGGTGTCGATGGACACCGTCCGGGCCACCGGCAACCCGGCCGTGAGGTTCCTGCACTGCCTGCCGGCCTTCCACGACCTCGGCACGGTGGTCGGCCGGCAGATGCACGAGCTGACCGGGATGACCGAGCTGGAGTGCACCGACGAGCTCTTCGAGTCGGAGCACTCCATCGTGTTCGACCAGGCGGAGAACCGCCTGCACACCATCAAGGCCGTCCTGGTCGCCACCCTCGGGGCCTGACCGGTCCCTACGGCGCGGCCGCAGGCCTACTCGGGGAGGTTCACGCAGGCCGCCCGGTCGCCCGCGGCGTGCGGGCCGGCCGGGGTGCCCGCGTGCAGCACCAGCGAACGGGCCTCGCCCGGCCGGGGCTGCCAGTCCACCGAGGCCCCGGCCGTGCCGTCGCCCCGCTCGTCCGTCCGCAGCGTCAGCCGCAGCTCGTTGCGGTCGTTGGCGTACGCCGGGTCGGTGGACGGCCGGACCGGGTCCACGGCGTCCTGGTAGTGCGGCCCGGAGGCGGCGGGGTCGGCCCCGCAGCGGCCGGTGTGCAGGTGGGCGGGGAACTCGTGCCCGGGCGCCAGACCGGTCACGGACAGCGTCAGCACCGTCCGCCCGGCGGCCGAGCGGTCGACCACCACGCGGGCGTGCGAGCCGTAGGGGACGAGGTCGGTCGCGTGGCTGATGGCGGCCGGCGGGACGAAGGCCGTCGCCGGGTCGAAGTCCGCCTCGACGACGGACACCGGGGAGGCGGCGGGCGCCAGCAGGGCGAGCGGAAGCAGGGCGGCGGCGAACGGAGCGGGCATCGGGGGCCTTCCGGAAGCGGTGGGACGGACGCCCTGATCAACGGCCGCCCGGGCCGAACGGACACGACACCCTCCGCGAGCACCCGGCCCCCGCCCGGGCGCGCAGCAGGTCCGCAGCCGCCCGCAGCAGGTCCGCAGCCGCCCGCGGCAGACCGCACCGGGCCTCAGCCGGCGGAGCGGCGGATCCCCCGGATCTCGCAGCGCGGTCCGCTGGACCGCATCAGCCGCAGGTCCGCCGTCACCAGCGGCACCCCGTACTGCTCGGCCACGGCGACGTACGCGGCGTCGTCCGGGGTGAGGTTGTCCTTCAGCTCCCAGATCCGGCCGAGCAACGGGGTGGTCTCGACCTTCCGGATGGCCAGCCCGGGGAGCAGGGCCGCGAGCTCGCCGACCCGCTCGGCGGTGAGCTCCTTCGCCAGATAGAGGCCGCGCAGCGACTGCATCACCTCGATCACGACGTGCTCGGGGGCCACCCACTCGCCGCCCGCCGCGAGCTCGGCCCGGGCGGCGTCCCCGCGCTCGCCCTCGTCCGCCAGTGCCAGTACCAGCGCGGACGCGTCCACCACGATCATCAGTCGGCCCCCGGACTCTTCCAGTCTCGAACGGTGTCGAGCGGTGTCGAACTCCCCGGTCACCGTACCCGGCCGCCCCCAACGGCCCCGGCGGCCGGTGCGCGGGTCGCGCGCGCGGTAGGAAGGCAGTAGGCAGGAGGTGGGTCAACGGGGAAGGATCGGCCCGGGGCATGCCTGCGGTGGTGAACGCGTGGGCATGCACTATGGTTTATCTCGACATCGAGATAACTGCCCCTTACTATATATCTCGACATCAAGATACTTGCCGAGAGGCGCTCCCCGGCGATGCGGGCAAGGTCAACCTAAGTAAGGCTGACCTTACCACCGTGGCGGCCGGCATACCGCACGAAGCACCTAGAAGGAGTCAGTCGTGTCCGCGAACAGCTTCGACGCCCGCAGCTCGCTGCAGGTGGGCGACGAGTCGTACGAGATCTTCAAGCTCTCCGCCGTCGAGGGTTCCGAGCGGCTGCCGTACAGCCTCAAGGTGCTGCTGGAGAACCTGCTCCGCACGGAGGACGGCGCGAACATCACCGCCGACCACATCCGGGCCCTCGGCAACTGGGACGCCGACGCCCAGCCGAGCCAGGAGATCCAGTTCACGCCGGCCCGCGTGATCATGCAGGACTTCACCGGTGTGCCGTGCGTGGTCGACCTCGCCACCATGCGCGAGGCCGTCAAGGAGCTGGGCGGCGACCCGGCCAAGATCAACCCGCTGGCCCCGGCCGAGCTGGTCATCGACCACTCCGTCATCGCCGACAAGTTCGGCACCCCGGACGCCTTCGTCCAGAACGTCGAGATCGAGTACGGCCGCAACAAGGAGCGCTACCAGTTCCTGCGCTGGGGCCAGACCGCGTTCGACGAGTTCAAGGTCGTCCCGCCGGGCACCGGCATCGTCCACCAGGTGAACATCGAGCACCTGGCCCGCACCGTCATGGTCCGCGGCGGCCAGGCGTACCCCGACACCTGCGTCGGCACCGACTCGCACACCACCATGGTCAACGGCCTGGGCGTGCTGGGCTGGGGCGTCGGCGGCATCGAGGCCGAGGCCGCGATGCTCGGCCAGCCGGTCTCCATGCTGATCCCGCGCGTGGTCGGCTTCAAGCTCAACGGCCAGCTGCCGGCCGGCACCACCGCCACCGACCTGGTGCTCACCATCACCGAGATGCTGCGCAAGCACGGTGTGGTCGGCAAGTTCGTCGAGTTCTACGGCGAGGGCGTCACCGCGATCCCGCTGGCGAACCGCGCCACCATCGGCAACATGTCGCCGGAGTTCGGCTCGACCTGTGCGATCTTCCCGATCGACGCCGAGACCATCAACTACCTGAAGCTCACCGGCCGCGACGCGCAGCAGCTCGCCCTGGTCGAGGCGTACGCCAAGGAGCAGGGCCTCTGGCACGACCCGTCGGTCGAGCCGGTCTACTCCGAGTACCTCGAGCTGGACGTCTCCACCGTCGTCCCGTCGATCTCCGGCCCGAAGCGCCCGCAGGACCGCGTGATCCTGGCCGAGGCCGCCGCCAGGTTCGCCGAGGCGCTGCCGACCTACTCGGCCGAGGCCTCGAAGCCGACCGCGGTGACCGCCCCCGACGGCTCGACCTACGAGATCGACAACGGCGCGGTCGTGATCGCCTCGATCACCTCCTGCACCAACACCTCCAACCCCTCCGTCATGCTGGGCGCCGCCCTGCTGGCGAAGAAGGCCGTGGAGAAGGGCCTGACCGTCAAGCCCTGGGTCAAGACCACCCTGGCCCCCGGGTCCAAGGTCGTCATGGACTACTACGAGAAGGCCGGCCTGCTCCCGTACATGGAGAAGCTGGGCTTCAACCTGGTCGGCTACGGCTGCGTCACCTGCATCGGCAACTCGGGCCCGCTGCCCGAGGAGGTCTCGGCCGCCGTCAACGAGTCCGACCTGGCGGTCGTCTCGGTGCTCTCCGGCAACCGCAACTTCGAGGGCCGGATCAACCCGGACGTCAAGATGAACTACCTGGCCTCCCCGCCGCTGGTGGTCGCCTACGCCCTCGCCGGCAACATGAACATCGACATCACCCGTGACGCCCTGGGCCAGGACGCCGACGGCAACGACGTGTTCCTCGCCGACATCTGGCCGTCCGAGAAGGAGGTCGCCGACACCGTCGCCGGCTCCATCGACGAGGCCATGTTCGACAAGGGCTACCAGGACGTCTTCGCCGGCGACCACCGCTGGCAGTCGCTCCCGGTCCCGACCGGCAACACCTTCGAGTGGGACGCCGAGTCCACCTACGTCCGCAAGCCCCCGTACTTCGAGGGCATGGCCAAGACCCCGAGCCCGGTGAACGACATCGCCGGCGCCCGCGTCCTGGCCAAGCTGGGCGACTCGGTCACCACCGACCACATCTCCCCGGCCGGCAACATCAAGCCGGGCACCCCGGCGGCGCAGTACCTGACCGCCAACGGTGTGGAGAAGCGCGACTTCAACTCGTACGGCTCGCGCCGTGGCAACCACGAGGTGATGATCCGCGGCACCTTCGCCAACATCCGCCTGCGCAACCAGATCGCGCCGGGCACCGAGGGCGGCTACACCCGCGACTTCACCCAGGCCGACGCGCCGGTGTCGTTCATCTACGACGCCTCGCAGAACTACCAGGCCGCCGGCACCCCGCTGGTCGTCCTGGCGGGCAAGGAGTACGGCTCCGGCTCGTCCCGCGACTGGGCCGCCAAGGGCACCGCGCTGCTGGGCGTCAAGGCCGTCATCGCCGAGTCCTACGAGCGCATCCACCGCTCGAACCTGATCGGCATGGGCGTCCTGCCGCTGCAGTTCCCGGAGGGCGAGAACGCCGAGTCCCTCGGCCTCACCGGCGAGGAGACCTTCTCCTTCACCGGCGTGACCGAGCTCAACGAGGGCCGCACCCCGAAGACCGTCAAGGTCAAGGCCGGGGACAAGGAGTTCGACGCGGTCGTCCGCATCGACACCCCGGGTGAGGCGGACTACTACCGCAACGGCGGCATCCTGCAGTACGTGCTGCGCAGCCTGATCGGCTGACCGCAGCGGCTGGTCAAGCCGCTGCAAACACCAGGTCAACAAGAGGCCGGATCGCGTTCACGCGGTCCGGCCTCTTGTGTGTCCGGAACAAATGGACTAAACCTCTGTCTCAGCTTGGTCCAGACCATTTGACGCTGAATCAGAGAAAGCCGCAGGTCTTCTCCCATGCGCATGCTCAGTCGTACCGCCGCCCTCATCGCCGCCGCCACGGTGGCCGCCGCCCTCGCCGCTCCCACGGCCCAGGCCCACGACCGCGACCACGGCCCGAGGCTGAAGGGGCAGCGGGTCGGCTACTTCACCCAGTGGGGCGCCGACAGCTCCGCGAAGCGGGTGCAGGAGTCCGGCCAGGCCGGGAAGCTCACCGTCATCAACTACGCCTTCGGCAACGTCTCCGCCGAGGGCACCTGCTTCGAGACCAACGACGCCGGGCAGGGCGACGCCCTGAACGACTACCAGCGCCCCTTCAGCGCCGCCGAGTCGGTGGACGGCGTCGCCGACCGCCCCGGCCAGAAGCTCAAGGGCCACTTCAACCAGCTGCGCAAGCTCAAGGCCGAGAACCCGCAGCTGAAGACCGTGATCTCGCTCGGCGGGTGGAGCTGGTCCAAGTACTTCTCGGACGCCGCCGCGACCGAGGAGTCCCGCAAGAGGTTCGTCTCCTCCTGCATCGACCTGTACATCAAGGGCAACCTGCCCCAGCTCGGCACCGCCGAGGGCGGCAAGGGCGTTGCCGCCGGCGTCTTCGACGGCATCGACCTCGACTGGGAGTACCCGGGCGGCGGCGGTGACGGCGGCAACGTCGTGCGCCCCGAGGACGGCCACAACTTCACCCTGCTGGTCCAGGAGTTCCGCCGCCAGCTGGACCAGCTCAGCGGCCGCAAGGGCCCGCACTACCTGCTGACCGCGGCCGTCGCCGCCAACGAGACCGTCGCCGCCCGGCTGGAGCTCCCCACGCTCTCGCGCTCGATCGACTGGCTCAACCTGATGACCTACGACCTGCACGGTCCGTGGGAGGGCACCGGCCCGACCGCCCACCACGCCAACCTCTACTCCGACCCGAAGGACCCGTCGCCGCTGCAGCGCAGCGCCGACCGGGCGGTCGACTTCTACGCCCAGCACGGCCTGCCGGGCTCCAAGACCGTCCTCGGCGTGCCGTTCTACGCCCACGGCTGGACCGGGGTGTCGGCCGGCGCCGGCAACGGCCTGTACCAGCCGGCCGCCAAGTCCACCGCGGACTTCACCTACAACGAGATCTCCAAGCTGCCCGGCAAGGTCTACACCGACCGTGACCACGGCGCGTCCTGGAAGTACGACGGCACCAGCTTCTACAGCTTCGACAACGCCGAGGTGCTCACCCAGAAGGCCCGCTACACCCGCTGGAACGACCTGGCCGGTGTGATGGTCTGGTCGCTGGACGGCGACGACGCCAAGGGCAGCGCGCTCGCCGCCCTGGACCGCGGCCTCCAGCACGGCTGACCGGAGGCGCCTTGGGTGGCTGATCGGCAGAGGTCGGCCGCAACAGCTGCCCGGAACGGCTGCCCGGAACGCCCGAAGGGCCCGCCGCGATCGCTCGCGGCGGGCCCTTCGGGCGGTGTGCCGTGCTCAGGCGCGGTCGCAGGCCTGCGCCCGCAGCGCCCGGGCCAGGTCGTCGCGGCACTCCAGCACCAGCCGGCGCAGCGCGGGCGCGGCGCCCCGGTTGCCGTCCAGCCAGGCGTCCGCCTCGGCCAGGGTCTGCTCACTGGTCTGGGCCCGGGGGAAGAAGCCGCCGACGATCCGCATCGCGATCTCGATGGTCCGATCGGCCCAGACCCGCTCCAGGAGCTTGAAGTAGGGAGCGGCGTACAGCGCGGTCAGATCGCGGTGGCCGGGCAGCGCGAAGCCGGCGATGTTCGCCTCGACCAGGGCGTTGGGCAGCTCCTCCGAGTCGATCACCGCGGACCAGGCGGCGGCCTTGGCCTCGGGGGTCGGCCGGGCGGCCAGCGCCTGGGTGTACTGGCGCTTGCCGCTGGCGGTGTTGTCGGCCGCCAGCTCCCCGGCCAGCTCCTCGTCGGAGGCCTGGCCGGCCGCGGCCAGCGTCAGCCAGAGCGACCAGCGCAGCTCCTGGTCGACGTCCAGGCCGTCGATCCGGGCGGTGCCGGCCAGCAGGCCGCGGACCAGCCCGAGGTGCTCGGAGCCGTTGGCGGTCTGCGCCAGGAACCGCGCCCAGGCCAGCTGGTGGTCGCTGCCCGGGGCGGCGGCGCGCAGTTCGCGCAGCGCGCCGTCGGCCAGCAGCCGGCCGCCCTCGCCGCGCCAGGCCGGGTCGGCGTACAGGTCGACGGCGCCCTTGGCCTGCTGGTGCAGCGACTGCAGCACGCCGATGTTGGACTCCTGCCCGGCGAAGCGCAGCACCAGCGCGACGTAGTCGCGGGCCGGCATCAGGCCGTCGCGGGTCAGGTTCCACACCGCGGACCAGGACAGCGCCCGGGCCAGGTCGTCCTGGATGTCGCCGAGTCCGGCCCGCAGGGTCTCCAGCGACTCGGCGTCGAAGCGGATCTTGCAGTAGGTCAGGTCGTCGTCGTTGAGCAGGACCAGTGCGGGCCGGGGGCGGCCGACGGCCTCGGCGACCACGGTCCGGGCGCCGGTGACGTCCAGCTCGATCCGGGCGGTGCGGACCAGGGCGCCGTCGGCGTCCCGGTCGTAGAGGCCGACGGCGATCCGGTGCGGGCGAAGCACGTCCCCGTCCTGCAGGACGGCGAGTTCGGTGATCCGCCCCTCGGAGTCCACGGTGACCTGCGGGGTGAGCGAGTCGACCCCGGCGGTCTGCAGCCAGGCCGCCGCCCAGGACTTGAGGTCGCGGCCGCTGGTCTCCTCCAGGATGTCCAGCAGGTCGGCGAGTTCGGTGTTGCCGAAGGCGTGCGCCTTGAAGTAGCGGCGGGCGCCCTCGAAGAAGGCGTCCGAACCGGCGTACGCCACCAGCTGCTTGAGGACCGCGGCGCCCTTGGCGTAGGTGATGCCGTCGAAGTTGAGCTTGGCGTCCTCGAGGTCCCGGATGTCCGCGGTGATCGGGTGGGTGGTCGGGAACTGGTCCTGCCGGTAGGCCCACGCCTTGCGCTGGTTGGCGAAGGTGATCCAGGCCGAGGAGTAGCGGGTGCGGGCGCCGATCAGCGCGTAGGAGCCCATGAAGTCGGCGAAGGACTCCTTCAGCCACAGGTCGTCCCACCAGCGCATGGTGACCAGGTCGCCGAACCACATGTGCGCCATCTCGTGCAGGATGACGTTGGCCCGGCCCTCGTAGGCGGCGTCGGTGACCTTCGAGCGGAAGACGAACTCCTCGCGGAAGGTGACGCAGCCGGGGTTCTCCATCGCGCCGATGTTGTACTCCGGCACGAAGGCCTGGTCGTACTTGCCGAAGGGGTACGGGTAGTCGAACTCCTCGTGGAAGAAGTCGAGTCCGAGCTTGGTGACGCCGAGGATCTCGTCCGCGTCGAAGTAGGGGGCGAGCGAGCGGCGGCACATCGCGGAGAGCGGGATCTCCAGGGTGGAGCCGTCGGCCAGGGTGCGGCTGTAGTGGTCGCGGACCACGTGGTACGGACCGGCCACCACGGCGGTGAGGTAGCTGGAGATCGGCTGCGTCGGCGCGAACTCCCAGGTGCGGGCGTCGCCCTCGGCGGTGACGCGCTCGTGCACGGCGTTGGACCAGACGTCCCAGGCGGCGGGCGCGGTGACGGTGAAGGTGAAGGGCGCCTTCAGGTCGGGCTGCTCGAAGGTGGCGAACACCCGGCGGGCGTCGGCCGGCTCGTAGTGGGTGTAGAGGTACGTCTCGTGGTCGACCGGGTCGGTGAAGCGGTGCAGGCCCTCGCCGGTGCGGCTGTACGCGCAGTCGGCTTCGACCACCAGGACGTTCTCCGCGGCCAGGCCGTCGACGTGGACGCGGGCGCCGTCGAAGGCGGTGGCCGGGTCCAGCTCGCGGCCGTTCAGGGTGACGGCGCGCACGGCGGAGGCGAGCAGGTCCAGGAAGGTGGAGGAGCCCGGCTCGGAGCAGCGGAACGTCAGGGTGGTGGTGGAGCGGAAGGTGGCGGCCGCCGGGTCGGGGGCGGAGGTCACGTCCAGCTGGACCTGGTAGCCGTCCACGGCCAGGATGCTGGCCCGCTGCTGGGCTTCGTCGCGGCTCAGGTTCTTGCCCGGCACGGCGGTACTCCTTTGTCCGGTCCCGCACGGTGGTGCGGTCTGCGGGGTGGTGCGGTCGGGGTGCTGCTGCGGTCCCGTGCACGTGCTGTTCGGTGCACTGGGGCATCCTTTCACGGCACCCGCGCCGGTACCATTGCACAATCCGGCCCCCGGAGGCGGAATCAGCGGCGGCGGGCGGGCGTTGGGCCCGGGGAAGCCCCGCGCGGGGGCCCGCCCCTCTCTGACGAAGGACGACAGCCGTGACGACTGCCGCTGAGCGCAAGACCGCCGACTTCTGGTTCGACCCGGCCTGCCCGTGGGCCTGGATGACGTCCCGCTGGCTGATCGAGGTCCAGCAGCTGCGCCCGGTGGACGTGAACTGGCACGTGATGAGCCTGTCCGTGCTGAACGAGCACCGTGACCTGCCGCAGGAGTACCGCACCCTGCTGGACAACGCCTGGGGCGCCGTCCGGGTCGCCATCGCGGCCGCCGAGAAGCACGGGGACGAGGTGCTCGGCCGCCTCTACACCGAGCTGGGCACCCGCTTCCACAACCAGGGCCTGCCGCAGAACCGCGAGACGATCGAGGCGGCCCTGGTCGCGGCCGGCCTGCCGGTCGAGCTGGCCGACGCGGCCGACACCGACGCCTACGACGAGGCGCTGCGCGCCTCGCACAAGGAGGGCATCACCCTGGTCGGCGAGGACGTCGGCACCCCGGTGATCGCCGTCGAGGGAGCGGACGGCGAGCGGGTGGCCTTCTTCGGCCCGGTCGTCACCCCGACCCCGCGCGGCGAGGCCGCGGCCCGGCTGTGGGACGGCACCGTGCTGGTCGCCTCCACCCCGGGCTTCTACGAGATCAAGCGCACCCGTACGGCGGGCCCGTCCTTCGAGTAGCACCCCCGTACGGCACTGCGCAGCACAGCACAGCGCACAGGGGCCCGGTACCGCGTCCGCGGTACCGGGCCCCTCCGTCTGTCCGTCCGGCCTCGCCGGGCCTGGCTGGGGTCTAGCGGACCGCCGCGGCGTCCCGGCGCTGCTTGAGCAGGCCCGCGCCCGCCAGCAGGGCGACCAGGACCGCGGCCGCGTACAGCTGCTCCCGGTTGCCCTCGGTGGTGGTCATCAGGCCGAGGATGCCGACCACGGCGGCCATCGAGACCCAGGTCAGGTACGGGAAGCCCCACATCTTGACGGTCAGCAGCTCGGGCGCCTCGCGCTCCAGGCGGCGGCGCATCCGCAGCTGGACGATGCAGATGAAGAGCCAGACCACCAGGATGGCGACGCCGGTGGTGTTCATCAGCCAGGTGAAGACGGTGTCCGGCCAGAACTTGCCGGCCAGCACCGCGCCGAAGCCGAACAGGCAGGAGGCCAGCACGGCCACCCGGGGCACGCCGCCGCCGACCTTCGCCAGCGCCTTCGGCCCCTGGCCGCGGGAGACCAGCGAGTACGCCATCCGGGAGGAGCCGTAGATGTTGGCGTTCATCGCGGAGAGCAGGGCGATCAGCACCACGACCTCCATGATGGTGCCCGCGCCGGGCACGCCCAGGTGCTGGAGCACGGTCACGTACGGACCGTTGGCGACGATCGACGGGTCCTTCCAGGAGACCAGGGTGACGACCAGCGCCATCGAGCCGATGTAGAAGATCGCGATCCGCCAGACCGCGGTGCGCACCGCGTTGGCCACGTTCTTCTGGGGGTCGTCCGACTCCGCGGCGGCGATGGTCACGGTCTCCAGGCCGCCGTAGGCGAACACCGAGGCGAGCAGGCCGACGATCAGGCCGCTCGTGCCGTTGGGCAGGAAGCCGCCCTGGCCGGTGAGGTTGGCGGCGCCGGGGGCCCCGTCACCGAGTACCCCGGCGACCCCGAGCGTGCCGAGCACCAGGAAGGCCAGGATCGCGGCGACCTTCACCGCGGCGAACCAGAACTCGAACTCGCCGAAGTTCTTCACCGCGGTCAGGTTGCTGGCGCAGAAGAAGACCATGAAGAGGCCGACCCAGATCCAGGCGGAGACGCCGGGGATCCAGCCGTTCATGATCTTGCCGGCGGCGGTGGCCTCGGCCGCGACGCCGCAGCAGAGCATCACCCAGTACATCCAGCCGGCCGTGACCCCGGCCCACGGGCCGATCTCCTTCTCGGCGTGCACCGAGAACGAGCCGGACGCCGGACGGGCCGCGGACATCTCGCCCAGCATCCGCATGATCATCATGACCAGCAGGCCGGAGAGCGTGAACGCCAGGATGATCGCCGGTCCGGCCGCCGCGATGCCCGCGCCGGAGCCGACGAACAGGCCGGCGCCGATCACGCCGCCGAGCGCGATCATCGAGAGGTGGCGCTGCTTGAGCCCTCGCGAGAGCTGCTGGCCGTCGGACGGGGGAGCGCCGGTGGAGGTCGTCCCGGGCGCCGGGGGCGCGGAGGTACGGGCCATGAGGGTGGATCCAGACTGTTCGGACAGCGGGGTGAGTCGCCCAATATCCGGTGAACAAGTTGTCCATGCCAAGAATGGGGGAGCGGGGCTCACCATCCGGAACGGTCGATGGCGGGCGGTAGTCGACATTGTACGCTCCGGAATCGTCCCTGGGTCGGACCCGACAACCACGGCCCCCGGGGGTTTGTCAGGTTCCCTGACGGTGGCTCGGACGATCAGCGCGTAGGTTCACAGTTGTTCACTCATCTGCTCACCGAGCACCCGACCGCCTGACCGTCCCGACC
This sequence comes from Kitasatospora sp. NPDC048239, assembly GCF_043202015.1. Lineage (NCBI taxonomy): Bacteria > Bacillati > Actinomycetota > Actinomycetes > Kitasatosporales > Streptomycetaceae > Kitasatospora > Kitasatospora sp. NPDC048239. The sequence goes on from NZ_JBICZP010000001.1 coordinate 46,493, forward strand.
GTGCGGAGAACCCCGATGGCCACTGCCAGCACCCCGATACCGACCCGTGCCGCCGTCCTCGCCGACCTGCTGCCCGCCGCGACCACCCGGCTCGGCGCACAGGCCCGCGACCTCGCCCTGGTGGCGGGCGGCGCCGCCCTCACCGGCCTGGCCGCCCAGTTCTCGGTGAGCGTCGTGGGCTCGCCGGTGCCCGTCACCGGCCAGACCTTCGCCGCACTGCTGGTCGGCACCGCGCTCGGCACCCGTCGGGGCATCGCCTCGCTCGGCCTCTACCTGCTCGCCGGCATGGCCGGCCTGCCGTGGTTCGCCGAGGGCACCTCCGGCTGGACCATGCCCACGCTCGGCTACGTGCTGGGCTTCGTGCTCGCGGCCGGCCTGGTCGGCGCGCTGGCCCGCCGCGGCGCCGACCGCACCCCGCTGAACACCGCCGTCACGATGGTCCTCGGCACCCTCGCCATCTACGCCGTCGGCGTGCCCTACCTGGCCTTCTCGCTGGACGTCCCGCTCGCCCGCGCGGCCGAGCTGGGCCTCTACCCGTACCTGGTCGGCGACGCCCTGAAGGCCGTCCTGGCGGCCGGCGCCCTGCCGCTCGCCTGGAAGCTCCTCGGCAAGCGCGGCTGACCGCCGCCAGCCCCGCTGCGGAGCCCGGGCGCACCCGCATGCCACACTGCTGCCATGCGCGTGTACCTGGGCTCCGACCATGCCGGCTACGAACTGAAGAACCACCTCGTCGAGTGGCTCAAGGAGGCCGGCCACGAGCCGGTCGACTGCGGGCCGCACATCTACGACGCCCTCGACGACTATCCGCCGTTCTGCCTGCGCGCCGCCGAGCGCACCGCGGCCGACCCGGAGGCACTGGGCGTCGTGATCGGCGGCTCGGGCAACGGCGAGGCGATCGCCGCCAACAAGGTCAAGGGCGTGCGGGCCGCACTGGCCTGGAGCGAGCAGACCGCCTCGCTCGGCCGCGAGCACAACAACGCCAACGTGATCTCCATCGGCGGCCGGATGCACACCGAGGCGGAGGCCACCAAGTTCGTCGAGGTCTTCCTCAAGACCCCGTACAGCGGCGACGAGCGGCACACCCGCCGGATCGACATGCTGAGCGAGTACGAGACCACCGGCGAGCTCCCGCCCATCCCGGCCCACCACCCGCAGGGCTGACCCACCCCTTCCCTCCGGCCCCGAACGGCCGGCCGCGCACCGTGCCGCGGCCGGCCTTCGTGCTTTCCGCCCGCGCCGCGCGCAGTGCCGCGGTCGTCGTGTCGAGACGGAGCGGGTGCCGCGCCCCGGTGCCGCGCTGTGCGGTCGCTGTGTCGTCGGCCACAGCGCCCACCCGGCCCGGGCGGCGCCCTTCGGCGCCCGCACGCGGGGCGCACGTCGCTCACCCGGTTCGTACGCCCAACCGGCGCACGCCTCCTGACGCAGCGGCTGCGGCCGCCCCGATCGGCTGAAACCCGCTGACGCGCCCGCGCCACGGCGGCGCCGCCCGCGCACAAGCCGTCGACGCGGACCCGTACCGCTGGATATGGTCGGTCCCCATGGCTGGCAGACCGCAGGGCGCACCGCCCCAGACGACTGCGACGAGGCCCGACACCGCCCCGGTGAAGGACCCCGTGACGGCCCGGTTGCGCAAGAGGCTCCGCCGGGTCCGCCGAAGGCTGCGCACCGCCGGGGTCGACTACTTCCGCGGCGGCCCGGCCGACTGGCCGGTGCTCTGCGTGCTCGCCCTGCTCGTCCCGCTGCTGATCATGCTCAACATCTGGATCCCCGCCTGGGCCCCGCCCACCGCCCTGGTCCTGCCGATCCTGGCCGCCGCCCTGCTGCTGCGCCCCGGCAGCCTGGTGGTGCTGTACGCGCTGACCGCCCTCGGCCTCTCCGCCGAGTCCGTGATCCACACCGGCCAGCGGGTCGCCAGCGCCGATCCGGACGCCTACACCTACGGGGTCACCCCCGGCGCCGCCCTGGTGGTCGGCGCGGCCGGGGTCGGCGGCCTGCTGCTGGCCCAGTTCCGCAGCCGGGTCGGCGTGCCCTGGTGGGGCGGCTCCACCATGCTCTTCGACCTGCGCGAGCGGCTGCGGGTGCAGAGCCGCGTCCCGAAGCTGCCGGAGGGCTGGCACGCCGACATGGCACTGCGCCCGGCCGGCGGGCAGTCCTTCTCCGGGGACTTCGTGGTGGCGGCCCGGACCGGGCCGGGCCAGCGGGTGCTGGAGGTGGTCCTCGCGGACGTCTCCGGCAAGGGCATGGACGCCGGCTCCCGGGCGCTGCTGCTCTCCGGCGCGTTCGGCGGCCTGCTCGGCTCGCTGCCCGCGCACGAGTTCCTGCCCGCCGCCAACGGCTACCTGCTCCGGCAGTCCTGGGAGGAGGGCTTCGCCACCGCCGTCCAGCTGGTGCTGGACCTGGACACCGGCGAGTACGAGCTGCTCTCGGCCGGCCACCTGCCGGGCATGCAGCGGCTGGCGGGCGCCGGGCGCTGGGAGATCAAGGAGACCACCGAGGGCCCGCTGCTCGGGATCTACGACGGCGCCAAGTTCGAGGGCGTGCGCGGTCGGCTGAACCGCGGCGACGTCCTGCTGCTCTGCACCGACGGCATGGTCGAGGCGCCCGGCCGCGATCTCTCCGAGGGCATGGACCGGCTGATGGGCGAGGCCGACCGGCTGGTCCCCGGCAGCGGTCCCGGCGCCGGGAGCGGCGCGGCGTCCCGGCTGATCGAGACGGTCGCCCGGGACATCAACGACGACCGCGCGGTGCTGCTGCTCTGGCGGGACTGACCCGCCGTGGATATGCCGCGGGCAGCTGCTGTCAAGGCCGGCAGCTGATCTTCGGCCATTTCCGGTCCGCCGTCGGCTGAGCGGACCAGGCGGTTCCGGTCCGGGCCGCCGGGCGCTTCCCGGCCGCTCAGCGCGCCCCGCCGACGATTCGTCAGAACGCCTCCGCTATCGTCTCGGTCGGCGGAAACTCGTCTCACATCGCAGGATATCGGCGTTCGGCTGACAGTCAGACCTTTACGCAATCGGCACGGTCGACCACACTGAGTCCGGGCGGGACTGGTCAGGATTCGGGGGATGGGGGGCGTCGCGTGCGGCACGACGGGAACTGTGCGGCACGGAACTCCTCTCCGGTGCGACGTACCGGACGATCGGCAATTCCGCCTCGGGACCGTCGGACAGACCGGGGTCCGGCTTCGCAGGGGCTACCAGTCGAGGGCGCCCCGCTATGAAACGAGGAAGTGAGTCCGGGTGGCACTCTCCGTCTCCGCGCTGGTCCTGTTCGGCGTCATCTGCTTCATCTTCATCCGCAACAAGCAGCTGAAGGTCGGACACGCCATCCTGGCCGCCCTGTTCGGCTTCATGCTGAACCAGAGCACCGCGGCCAAGCCGATCCAGGATTTCCTGAGCCAGATCGCCAAGAGCATCTCCAACATCGCCAGCTGACCCCCACGGGGTTCTGCCGGGCCCTGCGGGGCCGAGCGGGGGAGGGGCCGGCCGCCCGCGTTACCGGTCGGCCCGTCTGGCCTGCCGCCAGCGGCTGAACAGACCCCGGGGGCGGGCCGCCGCCGGGACGGTCGCGCGGGCCGGCGCAGGTGCCGGCGCGCCCGCGGGCGCCGCCGGTCGGTGCGGCGCGTCCGGAGCCGTCAGCAGGACGAACAGCCGTGCCCAGCAGAGCCGTTCGCCGCGCGGCCAGTCCAGCGCGCGCAGCGCCGTCGAGGCGGCCTCGCAGACCTCGCCGTTGACCCGGACCTCGGCGACGTCGTCCCCCGCCTTGCCGCCCAGGAACAGCTTCACCCCGTTCAGCGGCCGGCCGGCCAGCTCCGGCAGCAGCGCGGGCGCCAGCGCGGGCAGCACCCGGTGCTCCGCGAGCCAGCCCGCCAGCGTCTCGTTGCCGAAGCCGAACACCGCGGCCGGCCCCTGCACGGCGTGCCAGCCGGGCAGTTCGGGGTGGTCGTAGTGGTCGCCGTGCGCGCCGCGACGCTCCGTCAGCTCGACCAGCGCCGAGGCGGTGGTGGTCGCCCACATCCGTACCGCGTTGGCGAGCTTCTCCTCCTCGGTCTTGCCGAGGCCGGCCGTGCAGTCCCAGACCACCGGCGCGTCGGCGCGCCCCAGGTGCAGGACGAAGCCCAGGTCGACATGGCCGTCGTCACCGGGGTGCTCCCGGACGGCCACCGCCGTGGTGCCCGGACCGCGGACCACCTCGCCGTCGATGACGAACACCTGGCCGAGTCGCGCCATCTCCCGGACCACACAGCGCTGTATGACGTCCAGTCGGTCCTGGGGGCGCACGGGAACTCCTCCACCATCGGGCTCGGCGCGTTCTCGAACTGCTCTCGAACGCCCGCCGAGGCTATCGGCCCGGAGCCCCGCCGGGAAACCGCCGCACGCCCGCCGCCGGCGCCGGGCGGTCCGCTCTCCGGTCGCGGGAATGCCCCATATGTACCATTTTGGGTAGCGGCAACCGTAGGCACCCGCCTGGAGAACCCGCATGCCCCGCACCGAACTGACGCCCCCTTCGCCGGCCCTGCTCACCCCGGACGGCTCCGGGCTGGTCGCCGAGATCGAGGCGTACCTGGCCTCACTGCCCGCCCCGGCGCGCACCCCGGCGCCCTACGTCGGTCGGCCGGCCGTCTGCCCGCTGGGCTCGGCGCTCCAGCCGTGGCACGCCGGCCACCCCTCGCCCCGGGCCACCCTGCTGGACCGGGCGCTGCGCCGCCCGGCCCGCCCGGTGCCGGTGACCGCCGCCGAGCACCTGCGGCTCGCCTCGCGCTACCTCGGGGCCTTCGGCTGGGTGCAGGGGGCGATGTGGGACGGCGCCGGCCGGGTCTGTCTGCTCGGGGCCCAGGCCGCCGTGCTCGCCCACGGCTACGGGACGCCGGCGACGGTCCGCACCGCGCGGGTGCAGCTGATGGAGGTGCTGCACGCCACCGGCCGGCCGGCGGCCTCCCCCGACGAGTACAACGACCGCCCGACGACCCGCCAGGCCGACGTCCACCAGCTGCTCGACCGGGCCGCGGCCCGGGCCCTGCGGCTGGGCCTCTAGGGCGGGCCGCCCTGCTGACGGACCCTCGGGAACGCGTCCGGCCCCGGAGAGGCGCTGGGCGTCTCTCCGGGGCCGGACGGTCGGAGCGGGTGACGAGAATCGAACTCGCGTGACTAGTTTGGAAGACTAGGGCTCTACCATTGAGCTACACCCGCACTGATCCTCCGGCCGTCGCCGGACGGAAGGTCGGGGAACAGCGTACCTGGTCCGGTCGGCCTCGTGCACACCGGATTCGCTCCGAGGGCCCCGGATATGTCGGGGAACCGGGAGGGCCCGGCGTGTACGCTTCCTCTCGGCACCACGGGGTGTGGCGCAGTTTGGTAGCGCGTCCGCTTTGGGAGCGGAAGGCCGTCGGTTCGAATCCGGTCACCCCGACAGTGCGGCAGGGTCTCGTCGTCGGCGGGGCCCTGTTGGCGTTTTCGGTGCTGTTGTCGTTTTCGGGCCGGTTCAGGCATGGTGGGTGGTTGATTTTTCACCCATGCGCTGGAGCCCCGGATGAGCCCGATGAGGATGAACCCCAAGATCGCGGTCGGAGTCGTCTTCGTCGCCTCGCTGTTCATGACGATCATGGATACCACGATCGTCAACGTCGCCCTGCCCGCTATCGGGCGCCAGTTCGACACGGATCCGGCCGGCGTCGGCGTGATCAACGTCGGCTACCTGGTGAGCCTGGCCGTGTTCGTCCCGCTCTCCGGCTGGCTGGGGGACCGCTACGGCACCCGCCGGGTCTTCCTCGTCTCGCTCACCCTGTTCACCGTCGCCTCGCTGCTCTGCGGCGCGGCCGACTCGATGACCCAGCTCACCCTCTACCGGATCTTCCAGGGGGCGGCCGGCGGCCTGCTCACCCCGGTCGGGATGACCATGCTCTTCCGGGCCTACCCGCAGGAGGAGCGGATGCGGGCCACCCGCATCCTGATGCTGCCCACCGCCGTGGCACCCGCCGCCGGCCCGGTGCTCGGCGGCTGGCTGGTGGACGGCTGGTCCTGGCACTGGGTCTTCATCGTCAACGTGCCGGTCGGCGTCGCGGCCCTGGTCTTCGCCCTGCTCTTCCTTCCCGACTACCGGGCCGAGCGGGCCGGGCGCTTCGACACGGCCGGCTTCCTGCTCTCCGCCGTCGGCTTCGGCGCGGCGATGTACGCGCTCTCCGAGGGCGCGTCCCAGGGCTGGGGGAGCGCGCGGATCGTCGCCGCGGCGCTCGTCGGCGTGCTCGCGCTGGTCGTGCTGGTGCCGGTCGAGCTGCGCCGCCCGGAGCCGATGCTCGACCTGCGGCTCTTCCGGGACCGCATCTTCCGCACCACCAACCTGCTTTCGCTGTTCTCCGGCGCGGCCTTCCTCGGGATGCTCTACCTCTTCCCGCTGCTGATGCAGGACGGGCTCGGCATGGACGCCCTGCACAGCGGCCTGATGGTCTTCCCCGAGGCGCTCGGCGTGATGCTCGCCTCCCAGGTGGCGGCCCGGCTCTACCCGCGGATCGGTCCGCGCCGGATCCTGGTCGCCGGCGCCACCGTGGTGGCCTGCTGCCTGGCCCTGATGGCCACGATCGGCCCGGAGAGCAACCTCTGGGCGGTGCGGGCCCTGATGTTCGTCACCGGCTACGCGATGTCGCACGTCTTCATGCCCTCCCAGACGGCCGCCTTCGCCACCGTCTCCGCGGCCTCCACCGGCGCCGCCTCCACGCTCTACAACGCGCAGCGCCAGCTCGGCTCCGCGCTCGGCGTCGCGGTGCTCGGCACCGTTCTGACCGCCGTCGGAGCCTTCACCGCGGACGCTTCGGGTACGCCCGTGGCGAACCTCGCCGCCTACCGCGCGGCCTTCCTCACGGCCTCCGCACTGGCCCTCGTGGCGGCCGGGATCGCTGTGCTGGTACGGGATTCGGACGCCGCCGCGACCATGCGCCCGGTACCGGCGGGGGGTACCGGCGAGCCGGTCGGGGAGGCCGCCCCGGAGCTCGTCGGCAAGGCCTGACCGGCCCTGGACGGCAGCGTCCTGGCGTCCGCCTTTCGTGGTACCGGTAGGATGGGGCGCTGGCGGTAGTCCCTGTGGCGTCCACCCAGGTCAACCGCACGAGGGCGAGGAGTCACGCTCACCGTCCACCCCCCACGGGAGATGCAGCTCCAACCGCCCATCGCCCGTCTCGCCCGACCCGCCCGTACGGCCCCGGCCGGCGGCAGGGAGGGTGCAGGCAACCTGACCGCAAGCCCATAGGAGACCAAACCGTGAAGAGCGCCGTCGAGACTCTGAACCCGACCCGGGTTCGACTCACCGTCGAGGTGCCCTTCGAGGAGCTCAAGCCCAGCCTCGACGCGGCGTACAAGAAGATCAACCAGCAGGTCTCGGTCCCGGGCTTCCGCAAGGGCAAGATCCCGAACCGTGTCATCGACCAGCGTTTCGGTCGTGGCGCCGTGCTGGAGGAGGCCGTCAACGACGCCCTCCCGCGCTTCTACACGCAGGCAGTCGACGAGGGCAAGATCGAGGTTCTCGGACAGCCCGACATCACCAACATCGAGGGTGTCGAGAAGATCGCCGATGGTGGCGACCTGAAGTTCACCGCCGAGGTGGACATCCGCCCGGAGATCACCCTCCCGGACTTCTCGACCATCGAGGTCGTCGTCGACCCGATCGTGGTCGCCGACGAGGACATCGACAAGTCGCTGGAGCAGCTGCGCGAGCGCTTCTCCTCGGTCAAGGACGTCGAGCGCGCCGCGGCCGCCGGCGACATCGTGGTCGTGGACCTCGAGGCCAAGGTCGACGGCGAGGTGCCGGAGGACGGCACCGCCGCCGGCGTCAGCTACGAGATCGGCTCCGGCCGCCTGATCGACGGCATCGACGACGCCGTCATCGGCCTGGAGGCCGGTGGCACCGCCACCTTCGACACCGAGCTCAAGGGCGGCACCCAGGCGGGCAAGACCTCCGAGGTCACCGTCACCGTCACCGCCGTCCAGGAGAAGGAGCTGCCCGAGCTGGACGACGAGTTCGCCCAGCTGGCCAGCGAGTTCGACACCCTGGAGGACCTGCGCGCCGACTCCCGCAAGCGCCTCGAGCGCATGAAGGAGTACGACCAGGCCACCCAGGCCCAGGAGAAGGTGCTCGACGCGCTGCTGGCGCTGGTCGAGATCGAGTTCCCGGAGAAGCTCCTCAAGGACGAGATCGAGACCCGCAAGCACAACCTGGAGCACCACCAGCTGGAGCCCATGGGCCTCAACCTCGCCGCGTACCTGGAGACCCAGGGCAAGACCGAGGAGGAGTTCCTGGCGGAGACCGAGGAGCAGGCGAAGAAGGGCATCAAGACCCAGTTCGTCCTGGACCAGATCGTCGCCGACGAGGAGCTGGGTGTTAACCAGGAGGAGCTCACCGAGCACCTCATCCGCCGCGCCGCCGGCTCGGGCCTGACCCCGGACCAGTTCGCGCAGCAGGTCGTCCAGGGTGGCCAGGTGCCGCTGCTGGTCGGCGAGGTCGCCCGCGGCAAGGCGCTGGCCACCGTGGTCGAGGCCGCCAAGGTCGTCGACACCGAGGGCAACGAGATCAACTTCGACGACGACGAGACCGACGAGTCGGGCGAGACCGTCGACGCCCCGGCCGCCGTCGAGGCCGAGGCCGAGGAGAAGACCGAGGCCTGATCGCCCCGGTCGCGCTGACAGAGCAGCGGGCCCGGACGCCGTACGCGGTGTCCGGGCCCGCTGTTGTTCCGTCTTCCGCCCCCTGTCCACCCTGCGCTCACAGCGAACAGTTCTGCGTGGGGGATTCTGCGGCCCGGCCTGCGCGTTAGGGTCCTTGGACAGCAACAATCACACCGTGATACCCGGAAGCTGTGCGACACGTGACGGCCGTGGAGCGACCGTCCAAATCGACTGAGCAGGTGGCTAAGTGACGTTCCCGCAGATGCAGATGGGCCCGATGGCGCCGCACGCCGCCTCTGGTGACGTGCTCGGCGGCCTGGGCGACCAGGTCTACAACCGGCTCCTGAACGAGCGGATCATCTTCCTCGGCCAGCAGGTCGACGACGACATCGCCAACAAGATCACCGCCCAGCTGCTGCTGCTGGCCGCGGACCCGGAAAAGGACATCTTCCTTTACATCAACTCCCCGGGCGGCTCGATCTCGGCCGGCATGGCGATCTACGACACCATGCAGTACATCAAGAACGACGTCGTCACCATCGCGATGGGCATGGCCGCCTCGATGGGTCAGTTCCTGCTGACCGCCGGCGCCAAGGGCAAGCGCTTCTCGCTGCCGAACGCCAACATCCTGATGCACCAGCCCTCCGCCGGTCTGGGCGGTTCGGCCACCGACATCCGCATCCAGGCGGAGCAGCTGCTCCGCACCAAGAAGCGGATGTCCGAGCTGATCGCCTTCCACAGCGGCCAGTCCTTCGAGCAGATCACCCGGGACTCCGACCGCGACCGCTGGTTCACGCCCGAGGAGGCCCTGGAGTACGGCCTGATCGACGCGATCATGCACAGCGCCGCGGACGTTCCGGGCGGCGGCGGCACGGGCGCCTGAGCCTCGGCCCCGGCTCCCACGAGACCACAGCCACAACGCTCCGGAGGACAAGAACCCCCATGAACATCCCCAGCCTGTCCAGCGCCAAGGCACGCGTCGAGGACATGCGCGCCGAGGGCCGCTACATCGTCCCGCGCTTCGTCGAGCGCACCTCGCAGGGCATCCGTGAGTACGACCCGTACGCCAAGCTGTTCGAGGAGCGCATCATCTTCCTCGGCTCGCAGGTCGACGACGTCTCGGCGAACGACATCATGGCGCAGCTGCTGTGCCTGGAGTCGATGGACCCGGACCGCGAGATCCAGATGTACATCAACTCGCCCGGCGGCTCGTTCACGGCCCTGACGGCCATCTACGACACCATGCAGTACGTGAAGCCGGACATCACCACCGTCTGCATGGGCCAGGCGGCCTCGGCGGCGGCCGTGCTGCTCGCGGCGGGCACCCCCGGCAAGCGGATGGCGCTGCCGAACGCCCGTATCCTGATCCACCAGCCGTACACCGAGACCGGCCGCGGCCAGGTCTCGGACCTGGAGATCCAGGCCAAGGAGATCTTCCGGATGCGCGAGCAGCTGGAGGAGATGCTCTCCAAGCACTCCAACAAGCCGGTGGAGCAGGTGCGCGACGACATCGAGCGCGACAAGATCCTCACCGCCGAGGAGGCCCTGGAGTACGGCCTGATCGACCAGATCATCTCCACCCGCAAGTCCTCGCTGACCTCCTGAGGCCGGCACCCGCCGGGGGTCGGCGCGCGCAGCGGTTGCGCGCGCGGCCCCCGGCCCGCCGACGGCAGCGGCTCCGGCATCTGTTCGGTATCAATTCGCCCAGGGCGTAGGGCAGACCTGGCGAAGAGGACGGAATCCCGGGCCCGGCAGAGTACCGTCGGATAGCGAGACCGAGCGCCGACGGCGCGGACGGTCCACAGCACCAGGCCCCGGAACCCCCGCGGGGCCCCTGGCGAAGGGGAAGCACCTCGTGGCACGCATCGGAGACGGTGGCGACCTGCTCAAGTGCTCGTTCTGCGGCAAGTCGCAGAAGCAGGTGAAGAAGCTGATCGCCGGCCCAGGCGTGTACATCTGCGACGAGTGCATCGACCTGTGCAACGAGATCATCGAGGAGGAGCTCGCCGAGACCTCCGAGGTGCGCTTCGAGGAGCTCCCGAAGCCCCGCGAGATCTACGAGTTCCTGGACCAGTACGTGGTCGGCCAGGACCTCGCCAAGAAGGCGCTGTCGGTGGCCGTCTACAACCACTACAAGCGCGTCCAGGCGGGCGAGGCCGGCCGTAGCGGCGGCAACGGCCGTGAGGACGCCATCGAGCTGGCGAAGTCCAACATCCTGCTGCTCGGGCCGACCGGCTCCGGCAAGACGCTGCTGGCGCAGACCCTGGCCCGGATGCTGAACGTGCCGTTCGCGATCGCCGACGCCACCGCGCTGACCGAGGCCGGGTACGTCGGCGAGGACGTCGAGAACATCCTGCTCAAGCTGATCCAGGCGGCCGACTACGACGTCAAGAAGGCCGAGACCGGGATCATCTACATCGACGAGATCGACAAGGTCGCCCGCAAGAGCGAGAACCCGTCGATCACCCGCGATGTCTCCGGCGAGGGCGTCCAGCAGGCGCTGCTGAAGATCCTGGAGGGCACCACCGCCTCGGTGCCGCCGCAGGGCGGGCGCAAGCACCCGCACCAGGAGTTCATCCAGATCGACACCACCAACGTGCTGTTCATCGTGGGTGGCGCGTTCGCCGGCCTGGAGCGGATCATCGAGGGCCGCGCGGGTGCCAAGGGCATCGGCTTCGGCGCCAACATCCGCTCCAAGCGGGAGTCGGACGCCAGCGACCACTTCCGTCAGGTGATGCCGGAGGACCTGGTCAAGTTCGGCATGATCCCGGAGTTCATCGGCCGGCTGCCGGTGATCACCAGCGTGCACAACCTGGACCGCGAGGCGCTGCTGCAGATCCTCACCGAGCCGAAGAACGCGCTGGTCAAGCAGTACCGCAAGCTCTTCGAACTGGACGGCGTGGAGCTGGAGTTCTCCCGCGACGCGCTGGAGGCCATCGCCGACCAGGCGATCCTGCGCGGCACCGGGGCGCGCGGCCTGCGGGCCATCATGGAGGAGGTGCTGATGTCCGTGATGTACGAGGTGCCCTCGCGCCAGGACGTCGCCCGCGTGGTGGTCACCGGGGACGTCGTCTCCAAGCACGCCATCCCGACCCTGGTCCCGCGCGACATGATCAAGCGCGAGCGGCGCGAGAAGAGCGCCTGACCTACGGCCCTACGACGGCGGCCCCGCACCGGATCCTCTCCGGTGCGGGGCCGCTTTCGTGTTCCGGCCGGGGCCGGGGGGGGTCGGACGGGCTGTGCGGGTGGTTACTTGGGGACCTCGGAGATCGCCCGCAGGTCGCGCGCCTCGGCGGCGAGCGCGCTGAGGTCGGGGGACTTGCCCTCCTGGGGTGCCCGCATCAGCATGACCAGGCTGCTGTTGTCCGCCCAGGCGCACAGGCCGATCTCGGAGCCGTCCTCGGTGGCCTTGGCGCACTCCATCGTGCCGCCCTTGGACCCGGCGTCGACCGAGTGCCGGTCGGTGATGCTCGGCCCGCTGCTGGAGACGCCCTTGAACATGGCGTCCATCTCCTGCTTGGGGAGCAGCACCTTGCCGTAGCCGCCGACCACGATCAACTGCGGCTCGCTGTCGCGGTCCTGGTAGACCGCGCTGACCCCGGTCGGGTTCCAGGCGCCGTCGCCCTTGCCGAACTCGCTGGTGATGTCCTCTTCCAGCTTCTTGGCGATCTCGCTGTTCTCGTCCCTGCTGAGGTCCTTGAACTGGGCCGGGAGCACGATCTTCTGGGTGCCGGCGTTGGAGGTCACGTCGAAGACGAAGTACGCCAGCAGGCCGCCGATCAGGGCCAGCACGCCGACCAGGACGCCGATCAGGATCCAGAGCGTCTTGCGGGACTTGCGCGGCGGCGGCGCCGGGGCGTACGCGCCGTACCCCGGGTAGCCGGGCTGGCCCCCGCCCGGCGCCGGGTACCCGGGCGGCGGGGCCTGCGGCGGGACGGCGCCGTAGGCCGGGGCGGCCGGCTGCGGGGGCACCGCGCCGTAGCCCGGCTGCGGGGGCGGCGGTGCGCCGTACGGCTGGCCGGCCGGCGGCTGCGGAGTGCCGTAGGGGTTCTGGTCGGTCACGGTGGCCCTTTCTTGGACGGACGGGGCACGCTGCCGCCCGGCCCGGGAGGCCGGTGTGACGCGCTGCCACCACGGTGGGAACGGCTACTTGGCGGAGACCATCGCGTCGCGGATCGCCCGGGTCTTCGCGGCGGCCTCGCTCGGCGTGAGCGGCGCCGGTGAGGCGCCGGTGAGGCTGGACTTCTGGAACGAGACCCGGGCGGTGGTCGACTTGTCCGCCCAGACACAGACGGCGGACTGACTCTTCCCAGCGACGACGCTGAACACACCGCAGGAGAGCTTTCCCGAGGAGTTGCGGCTGTCCTGGGCGGGGAAGTCGGTCATCGGGGTGGTCCAGGTGGCGGCGCCGTCGGACTTCTTGGAGTCCTCGATGATCTTGTCCGGGTCGTTGAGCGTGCCATAGACGGCGATCACGCTGATGCTGTCCAGCACGTCCGCGCCCTTGGCGTAGCTGGCGACCAGCACGTGCAGGTCCTTGCCGAGCTTGGAGGTCTCGCTCTTGGAGGGGTCGGCCGCCTGCTCCTTGGCCGACTTCTGCGTGTAGCCGTCCGGCAGCGACTGCGGGGCGGTGACCTTGTACGTCCCGCCCTGGTCGCCGCCGAGCAGCTTGTACAGCCCGAACCCGCCGCCGCCCAGCACCAGGGCGCCGATCACCAGGCCGATCACCAGCCCGGCCTTGCCCTTCTTCGGCGGCGGCGCCATCGGGTAGCCGGGGGCGCCGTAGGGGGCCTGCGGGGGCACGCCGTACGGCTGCTGCGGGGCTCCGTACTGCGGTTGGGGGGCGCCGTACTGCGGGGCCGGCGCGCCCTGCTGCGGGTAGCCGTACTGGGGCTGCGGCGCACCGTACTGCGGAGGCTGGCCCCCGTACGGCGGCTGCGGCTGCGGGGCGCCGTACGGCGGCTGCGGCTGCGGCTGTCCCCCGTATGGCTGCGGCTGACCCTGCGGATACTGCTGACCCTGGCCGTACATCTGCCTCTGTGCTCCCCCGCCGCACCCGCGGCCTGTCGTCGTGTGGAGTTGTCCGTGCCCGAACCGGAAACCGGACGAGTGTCCGGGCACGGTACCGCACAGGGCTGACGGCCGACCCGGGCGGGCGCAAGGAGCCCCCGGACCGAAAGCGGTTCGTAACCAGCCCCCCCGGTTACGTAAACTGTGCGTCGTGACCGACACCACGAACCAGCGCCCCGCGAGCACGCCTGCCGGGGACGACGCAGCCACCCTCCCGACGACCTACGCTCCGGCGGACGTAGAGGGCGAGCTGTACGAGCGCTGGGTGGAGCGCGGTTACTTCACCGCCGACGCCAAGAGCGACAAGCCCCCGTACACCATCGTCATCCCGCCGCCGAACGTCACGGGCAGCCTCCACCTGGGCCACGCCTTCGAGCACACGCTGATCGACGCCCTCGTCCGCCGCAAGCGGATGCAGGGCTACGAGGCGCTCTGGCAGCCCGGCATGGACCACGCCGGCATCGCCACCCAGAACGTCGTCGAGCGCGAGCTCGCCAAGGAGGGCAAGTCCCGCCACGACCTGGGCCGCGAGGCGTTCGTCGACCGGGTCTGGCAGTGGAAGGCCGAGTCCGGCGGCCAGATCTCCGGCCAGATGCGCCGCCTCGGCGACGGCGTGGACTGGTCGCGCGAGCGCTTCACCATGGACGAGGGCCTCTCCCAGGCCGTCCAGACCATCTTCAAGAAGCTCTTCGACGACGAGCTGATCTACCGCGCCGAGCGCATCATCAACTGGTGCCCGCGCTGCCTCACCGCGATCTCGGACATCGAGGTGGAGTACCAGGACGACGACGGCGAGCTGGTCTCCATCCGCTACGGCGAGGGCGACGCCTCGATCGTCGTCGCCACCACCCGGGCCGAGACGATGCTCGGTGACACCGCCGTCGCCGTCCACCCGGAGGACGAGCGCTACCGCCACCTCGTCGGCACCGAGATCGAGCTGCCGCTGACCGGCCGTCGGATCCCGGTCGTCGCCGACGAGCACGTCGACCCCGAGTTCGGCACCGGCGCCGTCAAGGTGACGCCGGCCCACGACCCGAACGACTTCGAGATCGGCCAGCGCCACGGCCTGCCCTCCATCGCGGTCATGGACGAGCACGCGGTCATCACCGTGCACGGCCCCTTCCAGGGCCTGGACCGGCTGGAGGCCCGTTCCGCGATCGTCGGCGCGCTGCGCGCCGAGGGCCGGATCGTCGCGGAGAAGCGGCCCTACGTCCACTCGGTCGGCCACTGCTCGCGCTGCAAGACCACGATCGAGCCGCGGCTGTCCATGCAGTGGTGGGTCAAGGTCGGCCCGCTCGCGCAGGCCGCCGGCGACGCGGTCCGCGACGGCCGGGTCAAGATCCACCCGCAGGAGATGGAGAAGCGCTACTTCGACTGGGTCGACAACCTGCACGACTGGTGCATCTCCCGCCAGCTCTGGTGGGGCCACCGGATCCCGGTCTGGTACGGCCCGAACGGCGAGGTCGTCTGCGTCGGACCGGACGAGCAGCCGCCCACCGGCGAGGGCTGGAGCCAGGACACCGACGTCCTGGACACCTGGTTCTCCTCCGGCCTGTGGCCGTTCTCCACGCTGGGCTGGCCCGAGCAGACCGACAGCCTGGCGAAGTTCTACCCGAACTCCGTCCTGGTGACCGGCTACGACATCCTCTTCTTCTGGGTCGCCCGGATGATGATGTTCGGCCTGTACGCGATGGACGGCACCCCGCCGTTCCACACCATCGCCCTGCACGGCATGGTCCGTGACCAGAACGGCAAGAAGATGTCGAAGTCCTTCGGCAACGTCGTCAACCCGCTGGACTGGATGGACAAGTACGGCTCCGACGCGCTCCGGTTCACGCTGGCGCGCGGTGCCAACCCGGGCGTCGACGTCCCGATCGGCGAGGACTGGGTCCAGGCGGCCCGCAACTTCGCCAACAAGATCTGGAACGCCACCCGCTTCGCGCTGATGAACGGCGCCACCGTCGAGGGCCCGCTGCCCGCGCCGCAGGAGCTGACCGCGACCGACCGCTGGATCCTTTCGCGGCTCAACTCCACGGTCGCCGAGGTGGACGCCTTCTACGAGGACTACCAGTTCTCGAAGCTGTCCGAGGCCCTCTACCACTTCGCCTGGGACGAGGTCTTCGACTGGTACGTCGAGCTCTCCAAGACCACCCTGGCCGCGGGCGGCCCGCAGGCCGACGCCGTCCGCCGGGTGCTCGGCGAGGTCCTGGACGTCACCCTGCGGCTGCTCCACCCGGTCGTGCCGTTCGTCACCGAGACCCTGTGGACGACGCTCACCGGCGCCGAGTCGGTGGTCATCGCCGACTGGCCGAAGGACAGCGGCTACCGCGACGCCGAGGCCGAGGCCGAGATCGCCACGCTGCAGCAGGTCGTCACCGAGGTCCGGCGCTTCCGCTCGGACCAGGGCCTGAAGCCGGGCCAGCGCGTCCCGGCCCGACTGGACCTGGCCGGTACCGTGCTGGCCGACCACGAGGAGGCGATCCGCGCGCTGCTGCGCCTGACCCGGCCCGACGACGGCTTCGCCGCCACCGCCTCGCTCCCGGTCGCCGGTGCCACCGTGGCACTGGACCTCTCCGGCACCATCGACGTCGCGGCGGAGCGCAAGCGCCTCGCCAAGGACCTCGCGGCCGCCGAGAAGGAGAAGGCCCAGACCGCCGGGAAGCTCGGCAACGAGGCGTTCCTCGCCAAGGCGCCGGACGACGTGGTCGCCAAGATCCGCGCCCGCCAGGAGGCCGCGGAGGCCGACATCGCCCGGATCACCGCCCAGCTGGCGTCGCTGCCGCAGGCCTGACGAAGCCCGCAGCTCCCCAGGGGCCGCATCCCGCACACGCGGGGTGCGGCCCCGCCGCATTTCCCGAGGGCGTTCGACCCCGGAGGTTTTCCACCCCCGAATAGCGCAGAGGCATTGCTCTGTTCCGGCGAATATTCATCCTGGACCGGGTGAGGTCCTATTCCGCCCGAATTCATTCCGGTCTTGCCCGCGCGGGTTCGCGTACGTTCGCAGGTCGGATGTGTACGGTGTGCAGGAGTTTCGCTGAGCCGGCGACCGACGGGAGGGCATGGCGTGGTGGTGACCAAGGAGTTGGCCGACGAACTGCCTGCTGAGGCGGTCGAGGAGGCCAAAGCCAGGGCGGCGACCCTGCTGCTCGCGTTCCGGCACGGAAACCAGCTGGCGTTCGACGACACGCTGGACCGCCTTTTCGAGGAGCAGGCGGAACGCGAGGTGGCCACCCTGCTCACCTGGATCGCGGCCGAGGCGGTGCGCAAGGCGTACGCGCCCGAGGTCGGCGACCGGGTGCTGCGGTCGATGGCCCGGCGCGCGCCGGCCGACACCGGCGCGGTCGACGTGGACGAGGAGACCGCGGACGCGGCCCGGCTGATCGAGGCCGTCGCGGCCGGCCGGGTCGGCGAGGTGCGCGGCCTGGTCGCGGCCACCGCCGACACCACCTTCCTGCTCGGCGGCCTGCTGCAGGGCGTCGCCATGATGCTGCCGCTGCTGCCGGAGGGCGAGGTGGCCGAGATCGTCGCCGAGCTGCGCCGCCGGCACTGCGGCCCGTGCCCGGAGATCCCGGAGGCCCGGGCCGGGGTCTGAGCCCCGGCCCGGGCCGCCGCGGTCGCCTACGGCATCGCGTGCAGGTGCGAGCCGACGGTGCCGGCGATCCCGCCGCCGGCCTTGGCGTCCCAGTTGGTCGACCAGGTCATCGCCCCGCCGATGCCGGGCCACTTGGTGTCGGGCTTGTAGCTCCCGCAGTTGGTCCCGGCGGCCAGGCAGTCCAGCGCGTTGTTGACCACGCTCGGGCTGACGTACCCGCCGCCCGCTGCGCTGGTGGACGCGGGCACCCCGAGCCCGACCTGGTCGGGCCGCAGCCCGCCCTTGAGCTGGATGCAGGCCAGCGCGGTCAGGAAGTTGACGGTGCCCTGGGAGTAGACCTGGCCGTCACAGCCGAGCATCGCGCCGGAGTTGTAGTACTGCATGTTGACGATGGTGAGGATGTCCTTCACGTTCAGCGCCAGCTTGAAGTACTCCATCCCGGTCGACTGCATGTCGATGGTCTGCGGCGCCATGGTGAGGATGAAGCCCTTGCCGGCCTTCGCCGCCAGCGTGTGCAGGGCCTGGCCCATGTAGGTGGCGCTGACGCCGTTCTCCAGGTCGATGTCGATCCCGTCGAAGCCGTAGCCCTGCATCAGCGCCCAGGCCGTGTTGGCGAAGTTGGTGGCCGAGGCGGAGCTGTTCACCGACACGGTGCCGTTCTGGCCGCCGACCGAGAGCACCACCTTCTTGCCGGCCGCCCGCTTGGCCGCGATGTCGGCCTTGAACTGGGCGTCGGTGTAGCCGCCGAGCCTGGCCGACAGCACCGGGTCCAGGGTGAAGCCCAGCCCGCCGGGCCCGCCGGTGGCGTCCGCGAAGGAGACCGCGATGATGTCGTACGCGGCCGGGACGTCGCTGATCCGCTGCACCGTGGCGTTGTTGTCGAAGTTCTGCCAGTAGCCGGTGAGCAGGTGCTTGGGCAGGCCGGGCCGGTCCGTCGGGGTGGCCGTCGCCGTGGGCGTGACGGTGGGTGTCGCGGTGGGCGTCTGGGTCGGGGTCGCGGTGGGGGTCGCGCTCCCGGTCGGGGTGGGCTTCGGGTCGCCCGGCCCGATCAGCGAGACGTCGTCGGCGAGGTAGGAGGGCTGGCCGTACCAGCCGTGCAGGTAGACCGTGACGCTGGTGGTGGCCGCCCCGGTGGTGAAGGTGGTGGAGAGCTTGGCGTAGCCAGCCGAGTTGGTCCAGGTGCCGGGATCCGTGCCGCCGGTGCCGCGGGCCCCCAGGTAGACGTAGGAGCCCTGCACCCAGGCGCTCAGCGTGTACGTCGACGAGGGCTTCACGGTGACGGTCTGGGTGCACTCGCCGGTGTCGCCGGCGCCGGGGGTGGCGCGCAGCGCGTACGAGCCGGAGTGGACGCCGGCGGTCTCGGGGGCGGCGCCGGAGGGGCAGGTCCAGCCGCTCAGGTGGTCGGCGGCCTCGAAGCCGCCGTTGTCGATCAGGTCGACGTCGGCGGACGCGGCGCCGGAGGCGCTGGTGGTGACGACCAGGCCGCTCAGGCCCAGGACGAGGGCGCCGGCCCCGGCGAGCATGGTGTGGACGGCGCGGGGGCGCCGGTGTCGGGCAGGTGGCATGACTCCATCTCCTGTGGGGGGAGACCGTCGGCTCACGTGGGGGAGAGCCGTCCGGGTGTCGATGGTGCGGGAGCTACCGACAACTCAAGTCCCTGTCGGGGGAGGAGACTTGCCCTCACAAGGTGGAGTAGACCAATCCGGCTGTCAAGAGTGCCCGTCCGGCCGCGGCACCCCTGGGCGGTCGTGGCGCGCGGCCTCGCGCGCGGAGAGGTCGCGGTTCTGTTGATCGAAGGCGCTTCGGCGCCCGCGGGTGTGAATCGATGCCTCTTAGTGCGCGAAAACGGCGAAACCGATAGCAAATGATCGGAAAACGGAAAGTCCGGTCAAAGCGGCCGCCCGCACCCCGTGAGGAGCGCCCGCCGCCGCTCCGTAGACTGTGGTGGTGAGCGACAAGGCCGACCCGAACCCGTACACCGTCCGCCCCGCCGAAGGCGGGCCCGGCGACGCCCTGCGCGACGTCGAGCTGGAGCTGGCCAAGCGCTGGCCGGAGAACAAGCTGGAGCCCTCGCTCGACCGGATCGAGGCGCTGATGGACATCCTGGGCCAGCCCCAGCGGTCCTTCCCCTCCATCCACATCACCGGCACCAACGGCAAGACCTCCACCGCCCGGATGATCGAGCAGCTGCTCAACACCTTCGAGCTGCGCACGGGCCGCTACACCAGCCCGCACGTGGAGTCCGTCACCGAGCGGATCACCCTGGACGGCTCCCCGATCAGCCCCGAGCGCTTCGTTGAGGTCTACCGGGACATCGAGCCCTACGTGGGCATGGTCGACGAGCGCGAGCCCGTCGCGATGTCCTTCTTCGAGGTGCTGACCGGCATGGCGTACGCCGCCTTCGCCGACGCGCCGGTGGACGTGGCCGTGGTCGAGGTCGGCATGGGCGGCTCCTGGGACGCCACCAACGTGATCGACGCCGCCGTCTCGGTGATCACCCCGATCTCCCTGGACCACACCGACAAGCTGGGGGAGACCACCGGCGAGATCGCGGTCGAGAAGTCCGGGATCATCAAGTCCGGCGCGGTCGCCGTGGTCGCCCAGCAGCAGCTGGACGCCGCCCAGAACATCCTGCGGCGCGCCGTCGAGGTGGACGCCACCGTCGCCCGCGAGGGCATGGAGTTCGGCGTGCTCCGCCGCGAGGTCGCCATCGGCGGCCAGCTGGTGACGCTGCGCGGGCTCGGCGGCGAGGAGTACGAGGACGTCTTCATCCCGCTGCACGGCGCCCACCAGGCCCAGAACGCGGCGCTCGCCCTGGCGGCGGTCGAGGCGTTCTTCGGCGTCGGCGGCGCGCGCGGCGGACAGCTGGACGTGGACAAGATCCGCCAGGCGTTCTCCGGCGTCGCCTCGCCGGGCCGCCTGGAGGTCGTCCGCCGCAGCCCGACGATCATCCTGGACGCCGCGCACAACCCGGACGGCGCCCAGGCCACCGTCACCGCGATCGGCGAGTCCTTCGGCTTCACCCGGCTGGTCGGCGTGATCGGCACCAGCGGCGACAAGGACGTGGCCGGCCTGCTGGAGGCCTTCGAGCCGATCCTCGCCGAGGTCGTGGTCACCCAGAACTCCACCCACCGCGCGCTGGACGTGGACCGGCTCGCCGCGGTGGCCGTCGAGATCTTCGGCGAGGACCGCGTCCAGGTCGAGCCCCGCCTGGACGACGCGATCACCGCGGCCGTCACCCTCGCCGAGGAGGAGGGCGACCTCGGCGGCGCCGGCGTGCTGGTCACCGGTTCGGTCATCACCGTGGGCGAGGCCCGCCTGCTGCTCGGGAGGAAGTGACATGAGGACGCTCTGCTCCTCGACGCTGATCGGCGAGGCGCTGCTGGTGCTGTTCGCCGGGCTCGTCGCGATGCAGCTCTCGGACGTCCCCACGGCCACCGTCTGGACGGTCAGCGGCATCGCGATGGCACTCTGCGTGCTGCTCTGCGGAATGATCAACCGCCCCGGCGCGGTGGCGGTCGGCTGGGCGCTGCAGATCGGCCTGATCGCCAGCGGCTTCATCCTGCCGACCATGTTCGGCCTGGGCGTCGTCTTCGCCGGCCTGTGGTGGTGCTCGGTGCACTACGGCCGCAAGGTCGACGCCTTCAAGGCCGCCCGGGCCGCCGCCGAGGCCTAGCGACGGGCCGGCCGCAGGGCCGGTGTCCGGACCTCGCGTGAGCAGCCCGGGGCGGCCATCCGGGCTGCTCACGCAAGGTAACCTCTGGGGTAGTCGCATACCGCACGCCGAACCGATTCCCCAGGAGACGCACCGTGTCCCAGCGCACTCTCGTCCTGCTGAAGCCCGACGCCGTCAAGCGCGGCCTGGCCGGCGAGATCATCAGCCGCATCGAGCGCAAGGCCGGCTGGCGGCTGGCCGCCGTCGAGCTGCGGACCTTCGACCGCGCGACGCTGGAGCAGCACTACGAGGAGCACGTCGGCCGCCCGTTCTACGAGCCGCTGCTGGAGTTCATGACCTCCGGTCCGTCGATCGCCCTGATCGTCGAGGGCGAGGAGGTCGTCCCCGGCATCCGGATGCTGGCCGGTGCGACCAACCCGCTGGAGGCCGGCGCCGGCACCATCCGCGGCGACTACGCCACCATCACGCGCGAGAACCTGATCCACGCCTCCGACTCCGAGGCCTCCGCCGAGCGCGAGATCAAGATCTTCTTCCCGGCCCACGCCTGACCGGCACGCGCCTCGGGACCTTCGGGTGCCCCGGTCGGGACCATTGGCCCGGCCGGGGCATTCTTATCGTGAAATAGGGAACCAGGGACTCCGACACGGCGTCCCAATGCCCGGAGAAGCGATCACGCTCCGGACAATGGACGGTATGCCCCACGTCGACGTCCGTACTGACCGGCGTGACTACGATGGACGCGACTCAGGGCCCGGTACGGCTGATCAGCTGGTGTCCGCCCACGCGGTGGGCGCGCGTTCCTCGTCCACCCCGCAATGACTCCGAGCCCGGGAAGGCACCCACACCCCATGGCAAACAGCCTGTCGTTCATCGGCCGCGACCTGGCGATCGACCTCGGAACTGCCAACACGCTGGTGTACGTCAGGGGCAAGGGGATCGTCCTCAACGAGCCGTCGGTGGTCGCGGTCAACACCAACACCGGCGGGATCCTGGCGGTCGGCTCCGAGGCGAAGAAGATGATCGGCCGCACCCCGGGCAACATCGTCGCCATCCGCCCGCTGAAGGACGGTGTGATCGCCGACTTCGAGATCACCGAGCGGATGCTGCGCTACTTCATCCTCAAGATCCACCGCCGCCGCTACCTGGCCCGCCCCCGGGTCGTGGTCTGCGTGCCCTCGGGCATCACCGGAGTCGAGCGCCGCGCCGTGATCGAGGCCTCCTCGCAGGCCGGCGCCCGCCAGGTGCACATCATCGAGGAGCCGATGGCGGCCGCGATCGGCGCGGGCCTGCCCGTCCACGAGGCCACCGGCAACATGGTGGTCGACATCGGCGGCGGCACCACCGAGGTCGCCGTGATCTCGCTCGGCGGCATCGTCACCGCGCAGTCCATCCGGGTCGCCGGCGACGAGCTGGACAACGCGATCGTCCAGCACATCAAGAAGGAGTACTCGCTGCTCCTGGGCGAGCGCAGCGCCGAGCAGATCAAGATGAGCATCGGCTCCGCCTTCGCGCTGGAGGGCGAGAAGGACGAGCACGCCGAGATCCGCGGCCGCGACCTGGTCAGCGGTCTGCCCAAGACCGTGGTGATCTCCGCCGCCGAGGTCCGCGAGGCCATCGACGAGCCGGTCAACTCGATCATCGACGCGGTGAAGACCACCCTCGACCAGTGCCCGCCCGAGCTGGCCGGCGACGTCATGGACCGCGGCATCGTGCTCACCGGCGGCGGCGCCCTGCTGCGCGGCCTGGACGAGCGGCTGCGCCGCGAGACCGGCATGCCGATCCACATCGCCGAGAACCCGCTGGACTCGGTGGCACTCGGGTCCGGCAAGTGCGTCGAGGAGTTCGAGGCGCTCCAGCAGGTACTCGACGCCCAGCCGCGCCGTTAGCACAACCGACAGACCTGACAGTCAACTGAACGGCCCCCGCCCGGGCCCACGGCCCGGGTGGGCGGCCAGGTACGAAGGGGCAGTACCAGCACCGTGAGGGACACACGAGAGAGCCGGCTGCTGCTCATCCTGCTGGTGGCCGTCGCCTTCGCGCTGATCACCGTGGACATCAAGGGCGGTGAGAGCTCCCCGCTCGGCGGCGCCCGGCGCGTCGCCGCCGGTGTCCTCGGCCCGGTCGAGCGCGGCGCCGCCACCGCGGTCGACCCGGTGGCCGACACCGTCCGCGCCTTCCGCGACGCGGCCACCCACAGCGGCCGCACCGACCAGCTGGCCCGCGAGAACACCGAGCTGCGCCAGAAGCTCGCCTCCTCCGACATGGCGGGCGCGCGCACCAAGCAGCTGGACGACCTGCTGCGCACCGCGGGCGCCGGCGGTTACACCGTCAAGGCCGCCCAGGTGATCGCGATCGGCCCGGCCCAGGGCTTCTCCTGGACCATCACCATCGACGCGGGCAGCGACGACGGCCTCACCCGGGACATGACGGTGATCAACGGCCAGGGCCTGGTCGGGCGGATCACCACCGTCGCCCCGACCACCTGCACCGTGCTGCTCGCCTCCGACCCCGGCTTCAGCGCCGGCGCGCGGCTGGAGGGCAGCGGCGAGATCGGCTTCGCCTCGGGCGGTGGCACCAGCTCCATGAAGGTCTCGCTGCTCAACGGCAAGGCCCAGGTGAAGGAGGGCGACCGGCTGGTCACCTTCGGATCGCAGAGCGGCCGCCCGTTCGTGCCCGGCGTCCCGGTCGGCAAGGTGGTCCAGGTCGAGGCGAACCCCGGCCAGCTCACCAAGACCGTGCTGGTCGAGCCGTTCGTCCAGTTCACCCGGCTCGACCTGGTCGGCGTGGTGGTCGTGCCGCCGCGCGCGGACCCGCGCGACGCCGTCCTGCCGCCCGCGCCCGCCGCGCAGGGCCAGGCCCCGGCGGCGCCCGCCGCCCCCGTGGCCCCGGCCGCCGCGGTACCGCCCGCCAAGCCCTCCGGGGGGAACTGAGCCATGCGCCTCGCCCGCATCCCCGTCTCCGCCGTGCTGATCCTGCTCGGCCTGATCCTTCAGGTCAGCGTCTTCGGCCGGCTCCAACTCCCGGGTGCCACCCCCGACATACTGCTGCTCGTGGTGGTCGGCCTGGCCATGGTGTACGGGCCGACCGGCGGTTGCCTGGTCGGCTTCGCGGCCGGACTGCTGGCCGACCTCGCGCCGCCGTCCGACCACGCGATCGGCCGCTACGCGCTGGTGCTCTGCCTGATGGGCTACGCCGCAGGGCTGCTGCGCCCCGACCACGGCCGGCAGCGTTCGGTCTTCAGTGCGCTGCTGGTGGTCGGCGTCGCGGCGGTCGCCTCGACCCTGCTGTACGCGATGGTCGGCGCCCTGGTCGGCGACACCGCCGCCCGCCATGTGGGTCTGGGCAGCCTGGTGCTCACCGCCGTGCTGTACGACCTGCTGCTGGCGCCCTTCGTGGTGCCGGTGGTGATGCTGGTCGGGCGCCGCTTCGGGAAGGACCCGGTGGCCGCCGCCGCCGGGACCGACGAGGGCGGCCCGGGCCTGGGCACGCTGTCGCGCTACCGCACCACCCGTGAGGCCTCCTCCGGGCCGGGCTACAAGAAGCGGCGCTCGCTCGGCTTCGCCAAGCGCCCATAGGCCACCGGCCCCCTGTACATGAATTCCGGACCCCAGCACTCTGGAGCGCACGAGACGTGAGCAACATCCCCGAGACCGGCCGTACCCGGCGGGTGACGATCCGTCTGGTGGTGCTGCAGATCCTGGTGCTGTCGCTGCTCGCCACCCTGGGCGGACGGCTCTGGTACCTGCAGATCCGCAACGCCAGCGTCTACACCGCCAAGGCGACCGGCAACCACATCCGTGAGGTGGTCGAGCCCGCCGTGCGCGGCGAGATCCTGGACGCCTCGGGCCGCATCCTGGCCGGCAACGAGACCCGGCTGGTGGTCTCGGTCAGCCGGACCTCGCTGCTGCAGCAGAAGGACGGCGGCAAGGCGGTGCTCGGCCGGCTCGCCGAGGTGCTCGGCATGCCCGCCAAGGACGTCCAGGAGAAGGTCCGGCTCTGCGACGCCAAGACTCCGCAGCCCTGCTGGAACGGCTCGCCCTACCAGCCGATCCCGGTCACCAAGGAGGCGACCACCCAGCAGGCGCTGCAGATAATGGAGCGCCGCGAGGACTTCCCCGGGGTGACCGCGCAGCCCACCGCCGTCCGCCACTACACCGGCGTCGAGGGCGCCAACATGGCCCAGGTGCTCGGCTACCTCTCACCGGTGACGGACGAGGAGGTCAGCAAGACCGCCGACAAGACCGGGCTGGACCGCTACCTGCCCGCCGACCAGATCGGCCGGGCCGGCCTGGAGTCGGTGTACGACCGCGACCTGCGCGGCACCGCCGGGATCACCAAGCTGGAGGTGGACAACCTCGGGCGGGTGATCGGCAACGCCGGCATCGTCGAACCGAAGACCGGCGACAACCTGGTCACCAGCATCGACGCCCGGGTGCAGAAGGTCGTCGAGGACAACCTGGTGCAGGCGATGGCCGACGCCCGGAAGACCTTCGACAAGGTGACCAACCGCAACTACGAGGCCGACTCCGGCGCCGCCGTCGTGATGGACGTGCACACCGGGCGGATCGTGGCGATGGCCAGTGCCCCGACCTACGACCCGAACCTCTGGCAGGGTGGCATCTCCGGCAAGGACTACCAGGCGCTGACCAGCAAGGATTCCAACTTCCCGCTGCTGAACCGGGCCATACAGGGTCAGTCCGCGCCCGGCTCGACCTTCAAGGTCATCTCCACCACTGCCGCCGTGCAGGCCGGCTACTCGCTGGACGGGCGCTACCCGTGTCCGAAGAGCATGACCATCGGCGGCCGCGAGTTCAAGAACTTCGAGAGCGAGAGCTTCGGTGACATCTCGCTGGAGAAGGCGCTGGAGATCTCCTGCGACACCGTCTTCTACGGGCTGGCGTACGACCAGTGGATGAAGGACGGCGGCATCAAGCCGAAGAAGGAGACGGCGGACTGGTTCTACAAGACCGCCCACCAGTTCGGCCTCGGTGCCAAGACCGGGATCGACCTGCCGAGCGAGGTCACCGGCCGGGTGCCGGACCGGCAGTGGAAGCAGTCCTTCTACGACAACAACAAGGACGCCTGGTGCAAGCAGGCGGAGAAGGGCGGCACCACCTTCTCCGACCAGATCGCCCGGGAGAACTGCGTCGACGGCTACCAGATGCGGGCCGGTGACTCGGTCAACTTCGCGATCGGCCAGGGCGACACCCTCGTCACCCCGATCCAGATGGCCCGGATCTACTCGGCGCTGTCCAACGGCGGCACGTTCTACCGGCCCACCGTCGCCAAGGCGGTGATAAGCCCGAGCGGGGAGCTCGTCCGCGAGATCGCCCCGCACGAGGACGCGAAGTTCCCCGGTGACCAGAAGCTGCTGAGCTACATCGACCAGGCCACCGCGGGCGTCGTGACCGGTGGTACCGCCGCGTGGAAGTTCACCGGCGCGGGCTGGCCGCAGGGCAAGATCGAGCTGCACGCCAAGACCGGCACCGCCGAGGTCGAGGGCAAGCAGACCACCTCCTGGCTGACCACCTACAGTCGCGACTACGCGGTCGTGATGACGATAAGCCAGGGTGGCACCGGCTCCGGCGGCTCCGGCGACGCCGTCCGCCGGATCTACCAGGCGCTGTACGGCGTGGACGACAAGGGCAACGTGGACAACGGCAAGGCGCTGCTGGCCAAGCCGCAGGCGGAGCTGCCGAAGTTCAACCCGGACGGCACCGCGATCCTCAAGCCGGCCGCCTTCACCGAGGCCGGCGGCCCGGGGGTGGCCGGCGCCGCGCCGCGGGTCTTCCTGGACCCGGCGCAGCCGGTCGGCCCGTCGGCCCTCCACACCGCGGCGTACGCCGCGCTCGAACCCAACCGGGGCACCGGAAGGAGCCGGGTATGACCTCGTACGGCTCGTACCGCCAGCTGCGGCTCGCCCCGCAGCGCGGCGGGGTGTCCAAGTCCCTCGCCAAGGACTCGCCGCTCTGGCGGCTGGACTGGATACTGCTGCTGGCCGCGCTGATCCTGTCGCTCGGCAGCTCGCTGCTGGTCTGGTCGGCCACCCGCGGGCGGGACTCGCTCACCCACGGGGACCCGCAGTACTTCCTGTTCCGGCACCTGACCAACGTGGTGATCGGGCTGGTGCTGTGCGCGGTGGTGATAGCGATAGGGAGTCGGCGCTTCCGGACCCTGGTGCCGTTCCTGTACATCGGCGTGATCCTGCTGCTGGGCGCCACGCTGAGCCCGCTCGGCTCGACCATCAACGGCCAGCACTCCTGGATCCAGCTCGGCGGCGGCTTCTCGATCCAGCCGGCCGAGTTCGCCAAGCTGGCGATCGTGCTGGCGATGGCCGTGGTGCTCTCCGACCAGGTGGACGCGGGGGAGCGGGAATTCCCCTCGCACCGGGCGGTGTTCCGCGGGCTGGTCTGGGCGACGCTGCCGATGGCGGTCGTCATGCTGATGCCGGACGCCGGCTCGGTGATGGTGATGGCCGCGATCGTGCTGGGCATCCTGCTCGGCTCGGGCGCGGCCAACCGCTGGGTGCTCTGCCTGCTGCTGACCGGCACGGCCGGCTGTGTGGCGGTCTGGAAGCTCGGGGTGCTGAGCAAGTACCAGATCGACCGCTTCGCGGCCTTCGCCAACCCGGCGCTGGACCCGTCCGGCGTCGGCTACAACACGGCACAGGCCCGGATCGCGATCGGCTCGGGCGGGCTGACCGGCAAGGGGCTGTTCCACGGGACGCAGACCACCGGCCAGTTCGTGCCGGAGCAGCAGACCGACTTCGTGTTCACCGTGGCCGGTGAGGAGCTGGGCTTCCTCGGGGCGCTGGCGATCATCCTGCTGGTCGGGGTGGTGCTCTGGCGGGCCTGCCGGATCGCCCGGCACGCGACCGACCTGTACGGCACCATCGTGGCGGCCGGGGTGATCGCCTGGTTCTCCTTCCAGGCGTTCGAGAACATAGGGATGTGCCTGGGCATCATGCCGGTCGCGGGCATCCCGCTGCCGTTCGTGTCGTACGGCGGGTCGTCGATGTTCGCGGTCTGGCTGGCGATCGGGCTGTTGCAGGCGGTGCAGAGCCAGCGGCCGATAGCGGCCTGACGAGCCAGGCCCCCGGGGCCGGTCCGGATTCTCCGGGCCGGCCCCGCCGCTTTGCCCCGCGCCGCTCTTCGCCCCGCGCCGCTTTGTTCCGCCCCGGCCAAGCCCGCCCCGGCCTGAGCCGTCCGGCGTCAGCGGTCCGGGGCGAGGCACTCGGCGGCGGCGAACACCGCACGGGTCTGGTGGGTGATCTGGGTGTCGACCGGGACCCAGCGGGCGCCGAAGCGGTGGCGCAGCCGGTCGGAGCTCTCGGCGACGATCCGCTCGGCCCGCCGCCGGGCGGCGGCCACGGCCGGTCCGTCGGTGTCGGCCAGCAGCCGCAGCAGCATCGACGCCACCCGCAGCGGGATCCGGTCGGCGGCGATCCCCACCGCGGCGACCCGGGAGGCCGAGAGCGGCCGGGGGCACCACCGGGCCAGCCACTCGTCCGCGAGCCGCGGGCAGACCCCCAGATTGAACTCGGCGGTGCGCACCAGCGGGCCGTAGGCCGCCCTCGCGTGCGCCGGGACGTGGTCGAGCAGGGCGGTCAGCTCCTCGGCGCGGTCCCGGAGCGACCGGGCGGCGGCGCCCACCGCGCGGGCGACGTCCGGGTGCGGCCGGGTGTCGCCGACCGCCTCGACCGCCCACATCGGGACCTCCAGGACGGCCGTCACCCCGCCGTACCGCCCCGCGTACGACCAGGTGGACAGCGCCGGATCGTCCGGGAGGGCCTGGGGGAGGCCGCCCCGACCGGGCTCCGGCAGCACGTAGGTGCCGGGGGCCGGGCTCTCCCAGCCCGCCGCGTCGTACGCGTCGACGTCCAGCGGGATGCCCGCGCGCGCCACCGACCGGGCGAAGCGCTCGGCCAGGCCGGGGACGGGCCTGGTCAGCTGGACGAACGCGCCGCCGAAGTCCACGCCGTGCAGCGAGCACTGCAGGAACGGGCGGAGCTCGTCGATCAGACCGGTCAGCACCAGGCTCTCGGGCAGCGGTGCGCGGCCGGAGCCGGCCGAGGGCAGGAACTCCGGCTGCTCCTCGTAGGCGGGCCGGTAGAAGTGCTCGTAGTGCCGGCGCAGCGTGAGCGGCCCGTCCAGCCAGCCCTCGTTGAGCGCCGCGCCGTCCGGGTCCAGGCAGAGCAGGATGTGCCAGGGCACGCCCTCGCCGCCCGGCGGCACCGGGCGGCGCAGCAGCTCGCCCGCGATCCGCAGGGCGCTCGCCGGTCCGACCGGCTCGTTGGGGTGGGGGCCGCCGACCACCAGCACGCCGCCCGGGCCCTCGCCCACCGAGACCAGCACCAGCGGCCGCCCGGCACGGGAGCGGCCCACCTCGCGCACCCGGCAGCGGTCGGGGTGGAGCTGCGCGAGGCCGCGGGCGGCGGCCACCGCCTGGGCCACCGTGGGATACCGGTCCGGGCGCGGCGGCAGCGCGGCGTGGCTCAGCCGTCGACCGGTGTCGGTCATGACTCTCCTTGCCTCGGTCTCGGGCGGGCGGACCCGGGGCGCCCGGTCCTGGCGGGTCGCCGGTGGCGTCCCCGCGTCCCCTCCGGCCCGGCCGTACCACTCCGGCCCCCGCCCCGCGCCGCCGGCCTCGGCCGGGGCGGCCGGCGCGGGTTGCCGCGTGCATGGCCAACTTCCTTGCCCCGATGGCGTGCAGGACCTCCCGGCGGAGCCTTGCAAGTAGCGCACGGGCCGTCCGAGCGTGTCAATGACCGTTGTTCCCGGGATGGTGGGGCGGTGTCCACGTGGCGGGGTGCGCGCGGTCGCCGTGCGCCGGGCACGGCGCGTGGCCGACCGGTCGCGCGGACACCGGCCGCGCCGGCGGCCCGGTCGGACGACCCCGGGATTCGGCTACCCTTGAGGGTCACCCCTCCCAGCCGTCGCCGACCGTCCCGATCGGGATCGGATGCGCGCGACACCTCTCATCGTCGTAAGGGTTCCTAGTACATGACTGTCGAATCGGTCTTCCCACGCCTGGAGGCCCTCCTCCCGCACGTCCAGAAGCCGATCCAGTACGTCGGCGGCGAGCTCAACTCGACCGTCAAGGACTGGGACGCCTGCGACGTCCGCTGGGCGCTGATGTACCCCGACGCCTACGAGGTGGGCCTGCCCAACCAGGGCGTCATGATCCTCTACGAGGTGCTCAACGAGCGCGAGGGCGTACTGGCCGAGCGGACCTACAGCGTCTGGCCGGACCTCGAGGCGCTGATGCGCGAGCAGGGCGTCCCGCAGTTCACCGTGGACGCCCACCGCCCGGTGAAGGCCTTCGACGTGTTCGGGCTCTCCTTCTCCACCGAGCTCGGCTACACCAACATGCTGGCCGCCCTCGACCTGGCGGGCATCCCGCTGGAGGCCCGCGACCGGACCGACGAGGACCCGATCGTGCTGGCCGGCGGCCACGCCGCGTTCAACCCCGAGCCGATCGCGGACTTCGTGGACTGCGCGGTGGTCGGCGACGGCGAGCAGGCCGTGCTGGACATCACGGAGATCATCCGCGCCTGGAAGGCGGAGGGCCGCCCGGGCGGGCGCGAGGAGCTGCTGCTGCGCCTGGCGCGCACCGGCGGCGTCTACGTGCCGCGGTTCTACGACGTGGAGTACCTGGCCGACGGCCGGATCGCCCGCGTGGTGCCGAACGCCCCCGGCGTGCCGTGGCGGGTCTCCAAGCACACCGTCATGGACCTCGACGAGTGGCCCTACCCGAAGCAGCCGCTGGTCCCGCTCGCGGAGACCGTCCACGAGCGGATGTCCGTCGAGATCTTCCGCGGCTGCACCCGCGGCTGCCGTTTCTGCCAGGCCGGCATGATCACGCGCCCCGTGCGGGAGCGAAGCATCACCGGTATCGGCGAGATGGTCGAGCGCGGGCTGAAGGCGACCGGCTTCGAGGAGGTCGGCCTGCTGTCGCTGTCCAGTGCCGACCACACCGAGATCGCCGACGTGGCGAAGGGGCTGGCCGACCGCTACGCCGAGGAGAAGATCGGCCTGTCGCTGCCGTCCACCCGGGTCGACGCGTTCAACATCGACCTCGCCAACGAGCTGTCGCGCAACGGCCGCCGCTCGGGCCTCACCTTCGCCCCCGAGGGCGGCAGTGAGCGCATGCGCAAGGTGATCAACAAGATGGTGTCGGAGGAGGACCTGATCCGCACCGTCTCCACCGCGTACGGCAACGGCTGGCGCCAGGTGAAGCTGTACTTCATGTGCGGCCTGCCCACCGAGACCGACGAGGACGTGCTCCAGATCGGCGAGATGGCGAAGAACGTCATCCAGAAGGGCCGCGAGGTCACCGGTCAGAACGACATCCGCTGCACCGTCTCCATCGGCGGGTTCGTGCCCAAGCCGCACACCCCGTTCCAGTGGGCCCCGCAGCTGTCCGCCGAGGCCACCGACGCCCGGCTGGCCAAGCTGCGCGACTCCATCCGCGGCGACCGCAAGTACGGCAAGAACATCGGCTACCGCTACCACGACGGCAAGCCGGGCATCGTCGAGGGCCTGCTCTCGCGCGGCGACCGCCGGATCGGCGCGGTCATCCGCGCGGTCTACGACGACGGCGGCCGCTTCGACGGCTGGCGCGAGCACTTCTCCTACGACCGCTGGATGGCCTCCGCCGAGAAGGGCCTGGCCGGCACCGGCGTCGACGTGGACTGGTACACCACCCGTGAGCGCACCTACGAGGAGGTGCTGCCCTGGGACCACCTGGACAGCGGCCTCGACA
The DNA here is from genome assembly GCF_043202015.1 of Kitasatospora sp. NPDC048239. NCBI lineage: Bacteria > Bacillati > Actinomycetota > Actinomycetes > Kitasatosporales > Streptomycetaceae > Kitasatospora > Kitasatospora sp. NPDC048239. Next base: position 78,243 of record NZ_JBICZP010000001.1, read on the forward strand.
AGGACTGGCTCTGGGAGGACTGGCAGGACGCCCTGGAGGAGGTCGAGGTCGACGACTGCCGCTGGACCCCGTGCTTCGACTGCGGCGTGTGCCCGCAGATGCAGACCGAGATCCAGATCGGCCCGACCGGGGTGAAGCTGCTGCCGCTGGCCGTGGTCAACTCCGGCGGTGGCGCGGGCACCGCGCACTCGCATGGGTGAGAACCCGGTCGTCGAGCGGGTCTGAGATCCCGGTCACAGCACAGGAGCCCTTCCCGGCCTGCCGGGGAGGGCTCCTCTGCGTGTCGGCGCCGTGCGCGGCCCGGGCCGTCGCGGGCAGCCCGCCGACCAGGGGCGGAGTGCGGGGGGTTCGCGGGCGCGTACCCTTTGAGATGACAGAGTCCGGACAGTGGCGGAAAAGCGCCGCGCCGGACGCGGACAACTGACTAAGGACTGAGCGACCTGGCACGCCGTACGCCCGACGGTCCGCCGCCCGCACCGACGGTGCAGCGGATCCGTCTCCGCTATACCAAGCGCGGCCGGCTCCGCTTCACCAGCCACCGCGACTTCCAGCGCGCCTTCGAGCGCGCGCTGCGCCGGTCGGCCGTGCCGATGGCCTATTCGGCAGGCTTCACGCCGCACCCGAAGGTGTCCTACGCCAACGCCGCCCCGACCGGGGTGGCCAGCGAGGCGGAGTACCTGGAGATCGGTCTCGCAGCCGTCCGTGACCCGGAGGCGCTGCGCGCACAGCTGGACGAGTCACTGCCGAACGGCCTGGACGTCATCGACGCGGTCGAGGTCCGGACGCCGAACTTCGTGGAGCGCCTCGAGGCCTCCGAGTGGCAGGTCCGGCTGGAGGGCGTCACCCCGGAGGAGGGGGCCCGCGCGGTCGCCCTGTTCCTCGCCGAGGAGCGGGTCGAGGTCGAACGCCGGACCAAGAACGGTCTGCGGGTCTTCGACGCGCGCGGCGCGGTGGCGGCGCTCGAAATCCTCCCGCCGCAGGTCGACGGCGGTACGGACACGGACGGCGGGGGGCCCCGCGATGTTCGGACGGGCCGTGCCTGTGCGATACTGCGCCTGGTAGTACGACACGCCACACCCGCCGTACGACCCGACGACGTATTGTCCGGTCTCCGTGTGACGGCCGACCTGGCGCCGCCGGTCCCCGCAGAGGTGACCAGGCTGGCGCAGGGGCCGCTCGACGAGGAGACCGGCACGGTGACCGACCCGCTGGCGCTCGACCGCGCCGCGGCCCCGGCCGGCCCAGTGGCGGCCGGCGAGCCGCGCGCAACCGCGTCCGCCTAGCGGGCGGAGGCCGGGCTCCAGTACCAAACTGGGCCCGATGGTCCTCCAGGCCCCCGCGGCTCCCCAGGGGAGCGAGCGTCGTCGAAGCACAGGCCGGCCTCTTGTGGCCCGCCGACCCGGATGGTCGGTGGGCCCGAGGACCCCGTCCGGGAGCCACCCGGGGTTGGGGGACGGCACAGCTTGGGAAAACCTCAGAAGACTGGTCAGACCAGAAGACTTTCGACACCCCGCCGCGTGCGGGGCGCCGAGCGAGACTACGAGCCCCTGTGCGGCCTCGCGTCCGCACGGCGGCACCGTGAAAGGGTCCGGCCCGAGCATCGTCCGCGATGCCGGCCGGCCGCCGGTGCCCAGCCGTGCCTGGATACGGAGCCCGGGGGCCTGACGGGAGATCCACCCGCATGCTCGATAACACCGATCCGCAGACCGCGGACCAGAACGAATCCGCCGTGACCGGTGGCGACGGCGCGTCCGCCGCGCCGCCGCGCCGCCGCCGCCGTGCGGTGTCCCGCCCGGCGGGCACCCCGCAGGGGGCTGCCACCGAGGGCGCCGAGACGGTGCTCCCGGTCGAGGCCGCGGCCGCCGAGGCGCCCGTCGAGGCCGCGCCCGCCGCCGAGCCGGTGGCGGAGAAGCCCGTCCGGGCCCGTCGCACCCGCAAGCGTGCCGAGGCCCCCGCCGGGGCGCCCGCCGAGACCGCGGCCGAGGCGCCCGTCGAGGCCGCGCCCGTCGAGGCCGCGCCCGTCGAGGCCGCGCCCGCCGCCGAGCCGGTGGCGGAGAAGCCCGTCCGGGCCCGTCGCACCCGCAAGCGTGCCGAGGCCCCCGCCGGGGCGCCCGCCGAGACCGCGGCCGAGGCCCCCGTCGAGGCGCCCGCCGCCGTCGTCGAGGCCCCCGCCGAGACCGCGCCCGCCGCCGTCGTCGAGGCCCCCGCCGAGACCGCGCCCGCCGCCGAGGAGGCCCCGGCCGCGCCGGCCCGCCGCCCGCGCCGCCGCCGTGTGGTCGAGGCCGCGCCGGTGGTCGAGGCCCCGGTCGAGGAGCCCGCCGCCGAGGAGGAGCCGGTCGAGGAGGAGCCGCAGGCCGAGGAGGCTCCCGTCGCGGAGACCGCGCCCGCCGCCCCCGCCCCGGCCGCCGTCGAGGCGCCGGCCCCCGCCGCCGAGCCGGCCCCCCGGGCCCGCCGCCGTGCGGTCCGCCCGTCCACCGCGATCTTCCAGGCCCCGGTCTTCCAGGAGCCCGCCCCGTTCGTCGCCGCGCAGCAGCCGGCCGCCCCGGCGGCCGTGGAGCCGCAGGCCCCGGCGCAGGCCCCCGTGAAGGCTTCGGCGAAGTCCTCGGCGAGGTCCTCGGCCAAGGCCCCGGTGCAGGCTCCGGCCGTGGCCGCCGGCGGGACCGAGGAGGACGAGTACGAGTACAGCGGCGTCGGCCGCCGTCGCCGCACCCGCACCCAGGTGCGGGTCCAGGCTCCGGCCCGCCGCCAGAAGCCCGCGGTGGTCGAGGCCCCGCCGGCGCCGCCCGCCCCGCCGGCCCCGGTCGAGGAGCCCGTCGTCGAGGTCGAGGCCCCCGTCGCCGGTCCCGGCCCCGAGGTCGAGGACGAGTGGGAGGACGGCCGTCCGTCCCGCCGTCGCCGCCGGGGCGGCCGTCGCCGCCGCCGTGGCGAGGCCGAGGACTTCGAGGCCGAGGCCGCCGAGACCGAGCAGCCCTCCGAGCAGCCGGCCGCCGCCGCCGTCGACGAGGAAGAGGAGGGCGACGAGGACGACGACCTGGCCTCGGGCCTGGCCTCCTCCCGCCGCCGTCGCCGCCGTCGCCGCCGCAGTGGTGAGGCCGGCGCCGCCGAGGCCGCCGAGACCACCGAGGACGGCGTCCGCACCGTGGTGAAGGTGCGCGAGCCGCGCCGCCGCTCCACCGAGCCGTCCTTCGACCCCGACGAGGTGCAGTCCATCAAGGGCTCCACCCGTCTGGAGGCCAAGAAGCAGCGCCGCCGCGAGGGCCGCGAGCTGGGCCGCCGCCGGGTGCCGATCATCACCGAGGCCGAGTTCCTGGCCCGCCGGGAGTCGGTCGAGCGCGTCATGGTGGTGCGCCAGAACGGCCAGCGCACCCAGATCGGCGTCCTCGAGGACGGCGTGCTGGTCGAGCACTACGTCAACAAGGAGCAGGCCACCTCGTACGTCGGCAACGTCTACCTGGGCAAGGTCCAGAACGTGCTGCCGTCGATGGAGGCCGCCTTCGTCGACATCGGCAAGGGCCGCAACGCGGTGCTGTACGCCGGTGAGGTCAACTTCGGCTCGCTGGGCGGCCACGGCGGCCCGCGCCGGATCGAGTCGGTGCTGAAGTCCGGCCAGTCCGTGCTGGTGCAGGTCTCCAAGGACCCGATCGGCCACAAGGGCGCCCGCCTGACCAGCCAGATCTCGCTGCCCGGCCGCTACCTGGTGTACGTGCCCGAGGGCTCGATGACCGGTATCTCCCGCAAGCTGCCGGAGAACGAGCGCGCCCGTCTGAAGCAGATCCTCAAGAAGATCGTCCCGGACGACGCGGGCGTCATCGTGCGCACCGCCGCCGAGGGCGCCTCCGAGGACGAGCTGACCCGGGACGTCCAGCGCCTCCAGCAGCAGTGGGAGGAGATCCAGAAGAAGGCCGCGACCGGCAACGCCCCCGCGCTGCTGTACGGCGAGCCGGACATGACCGTCCGGGTCGTCCGCGACATCTTCAACGAGGACTTCACCAAGGTCATCGTCTCCGGCAACGAGGCGTGGGACACCATCCACGACTACGTCTCCAACGTCGCCCCCGACCTGGCCGAGCGCCTGACGCGGTGGACCTCCGAGGTGGACGTGTTCGCCACCTACCGGATCGACGAGCAGCTGATGAAGGCGCTGGACCGCAAGGTCTGGCTGCCCAGCGGTGGTTCGCTGGTGATCGACCGCACCGAGGCGATGGTCGTCATCGACGTCAACACCGGCAAGTTCGTCGGCCAGGGCGGCAACCTCGAGGAGACCGTCACCCGGAACAACATCGAGGCGGCCGAGGAGATCGTGCGCCAGCTGCGGCTGCGCGACCTCGGCGGCATCATCGTGATCGACTTCATCGACATGGTGCTGGAGTCCAACCGGGACCTGGTGCTGCGCCGTCTGCTGGAGTGCCTGGGCCGGGACCGGACCAAGCACCAGGTGGCCGAGGTCACCTCGCTGGGCCTGGTCCAGATGACCCGCAAGCGGGTCGGCCAGGGCCTGCTGGAGTCGTTCTCGGAGCCGTGCGTGCACTGCAACGGGCGCGGCGTGATCGTGCACATGGAGCAGCCGAGCGCCCACGTCCACTCCGGTGGCGGCCAGGCCGTCGCGGCCGGCGAGGCGGGCTCGGGTGGCGGCAAGCGCCGGCGCCGGGGCAAGGGCGGTGCGGCCCAGGAGGAGCCGCAGGCCGCCGTCGAGTCCGACGTCGAGGTGCTGGAGGAGTCCGAGCGCGAGGAGATCGAGGGCCAGCTCGCGATCGAGGTGCCGGTGGCCGAGGCCCCGGCCGAGGTCGTGGCCGAGCCGGTCGTCGCCGAGCAGCCGGCCCCCGTCGAGCCGGCCCAGCCGAGCCTGGTCGAGATCCCGGCCGCCTCCGCGGCGCCCGCCGGCCGTACCCGCCGCCGTGCGGTGCGCAAGGCGACGGCTCCGGCCGGTGCGCCCGCCGAGGCCGAGATCGTGGTGCTGCAGGCCCGTGCCGACGCGGCGCTGCAGGCGGCCTTCGCGGCCGCCGAGGCGCCGGAGGAGGCCCCGGCCGAGACCGCTGCCGAGACGCCCGCAGAGGTGCCCGCAGAGGCCGTGCCGACCCCGGTCGAGGAGACCGCGGCCGTCACCGGTGCCCCCGCCGAGGAGGCCCCCGAGGCCGCCGCGGAGGAGGCCGAGGAGGCGCCCGCTCCCAAGAAGCGGGCCGCGCGCAAGACCGCCGCCAAGAAGACCGCCGCCAAGAAGACCACGGCGACGGCGGCGGCCAAGAAGACCACCGCCCGCAAGACCGCGACCAAGCGGACCAGCGCGGCGGCCAAGAAGGCCGCGGCCGCCGAGGGTGATTCGGCAGCCGAGTAGTGCCCGCGGTCCGGGGGGCGGGTGACCGCCCGCCCCCCGGCCCGTACGGTCCGGTTTGCCCCACCGGCGGCCGGTCCGTATTCTTGACCCTCGGCGTGTCTACGCCACGCTCCCGAGCACATCACCTCCCGAGCCCTTCGGTTTCCGAAGAGCGCAGGGGGAGGCCCCTGTGTCCGTACCCAGGTGGCTGGCATCGGGAGTTTCGACCGAGTTAGGAAAGTAGGTACCGCATGTACGCGATCGTTCGCGCAGGCGGCCGCCAGCACAAGGTCGCCGTCGGCGACGTGCTGGAGATCGACCGTATTGAGGCCAAGGCCGGTGACTCGGTCGAGCTCTCGACCATCCTGGTCGTCGACGGTGAGGCCGTCACCTCCGACCCGTGGGTGCTCGCCGGCGTGAAGGCTCACGCCGAGGTGGTCGACCAGACCAAGGGCGACAAGATCGTCATCCTGCGCTACAAGAACAAGACCGGTTACCGTCGCCGCCAGGGTCACCGCCAGCGCCACACCGCTGTGCGCATCACGAGCATCGACTCCGTCAGCAAGTAAGGGGATAGCGAGATGGCACACAAGAAGGGCGCAAGCTCTACCCGTAACGGCCGTGACTCGAACGCCCAGCGCCTCGGCGTGAAGCGCTTCGGCGGCCAGGTTGTCTCCGCCGGCGAGATCATCGTCCGCCAGCGCGGCACCCACTTCCACCCGGGTGCGGGCGTCGGTCGCGGTGGCGACGACACCCTGTTCGCGCTGACCGCCGGTGCGGTGCAGTTCGGCACCCGTCGCGGCCGCAAGGTCGTCAACATCGTGGCCACCGAGGCCTGAGTCTGACAAGACTCACAATGAAGGGTGGGCCGGAATGTTCCGGTCCACCCTTCATGCTTTAGAGCAGGTCAACACTTTCTTCGCACTGGAGGCACACCCATGACCACCTTCGTGGACCGCGTCGAGCTGTACGTCGCCGCGGGTAACGGGGGCCACGGCTGCGCCTCCGTGCACCGGGAGAAGTTCAAGCCGCTCGGCGGGCCCGACGGCGGCAACGGCGGTGAGGGCGGCAGTGTCATCCTCACCGTGGACGCGCAGATCACCACCCTGATCGACTACCACCACTCGCCCAAGCGCAAGGCCACCAACGGCAAGCCCGGCGCGGGCGGCAACCGCACCGGCGCGGACGGCCACGACCTGGTGCTGTCGGTGCCGGACGGCACGGTCGTGCTGGACCGGCAGGGCAACGTGCTCGCCGACCTGGTCGGCCACGGCACCAGCTTCATCGCCGCGGCCGGCGGCCGCGGCGGCCTGGGCAACGCGGCGCTGGCCTCGTCCCGCCGCAAGGCGCCCGGCTTCGCGCTGCTCGGCGAGCCCGGCGAGTTCCGCGACATCGTCATGGAGCTCAAGTCCGTCGCCGACGTCGCCCTGGTGGGCTACCCGAGCGCCGGCAAGTCCTCGCTGATCTCGGTGCTCTCCGCCGCCAAGCCGAAGATCGCGGACTACCCGTTCACCACCCTGGTCCCCAACCTCGGGGTGGTCACCGCCGGTGAGACGGTCTACACCGTCGCCGACGTGCCCGGCCTGATCCCGGGCGCCAGCCAGGGCCGCGGTCTGGGCCTGGAGTTCCTGCGGCACGTCGAGCGCTGCTCGGTGCTGGTGCACGTGCTGGACTGCGCCACCCTGGAGCCGGGCCGCGACCCGCTGACGGACCTGGAGACCATCGAGGCCGAGCTGGCCGAGTACGGCGGTCTGGAGGACCGGCCGCGCCTGGTCGCGCTCAACAAGATCGACGTGCCGGACGGCCAGGACATCGCCGACCTCACCCGGGAGTCGCTGGAGGAGCGCGGCTACCGCGTCTTCGAGGTGTCCGCCGCCTCCCGCAAGGGCCTGCGCGAGCTGAGCTTCGCGATGGCGCAGATCGTCTCCGAGGCGCGGGCCGCCAAGCCCGTCGAGGAGTCCACCCGGATCGTGCTGCGGCCCGCCGCCGTCGACGACGAGGGCTTCACCATCACCGAGGAGGATGGCGCCTTCCACATCCGCGGCATCAAGCCGGAGCGCTGGGTGCGCCAGACCGACTTCTCCAACGACGAGGCCGTCGGCTACCTGGCCGACCGGCTGGCCCGCCTCGGCGTCGAGGACAAGCTGTGGAAGGTCGGCGCCCACGAGGGCGACACCGTCATCATCGGCCCCGAGGAGAACGCCGTCGTCTTCGACTGGGAGCCGACCATGGCCGCGGGCGCCGAGATGCTCGGCCGCCGCGGTGAGGACCACCGCTTCGAGAACCCGCGCCCGGCGGTCGACCGCCGCCGTGACAAGCAGAAGGGCCGGGACGCCGCGGAGACGGAGTTCCTGGCCTTCGAGGCGCTGTCCAACAGCCGTCAGAGCGCCATCGAGGGCGACGACGACGAGTAGGCCCGTACAAAGCGGCGGCCCCCGCCACCCTTCCGGGTGGCGGGGGCCGCGGCTTTGTGGTGCGAGGTCACTTCGCCCAGGAGGCCTGGTACTTGGTCCGGTCGGTCGAGTCGGTGTAGGCGACCAGGCCGACCGCCTTGCCGGTGATGCTGACGATGTCGCAGCCCTTGGCCTCCATGCCCTTCGCGACGCCCTGGAACTTGGCGCTGGTGCACTTGGGAACCGGCTTCGCGGCGTCCTGCGAGAAGAAGCCCTGCTTGCCCTCCTGGTCGAACACCAGGAACTTGGAGTTCGGCGCGGTGAAGGAGAGCTTGGTGTCCCCGAGGTTCTTGATGGTGTAGCTGACGTACACCAGCGTGCGGCCGTCGAGGCCGGTCACGCTGTTGCCGGCGGCCTTCAGGTCCTCGATCGAGCCGATCTCGTAGCCGGTCACGGTGACTTCGAGCTTGGTGTTGATGTTCGAGGTCTTGTCGGCGAACTCGACGGTGGCCGGCTGGCCGACCTTGACCGCGTTGGCGGCCTTGGGCAGGGCGCCCGCCGCTCCGCCGGCCGCGGCGCCTCCGGCGGCCGCGCCGCCCGTCCCGGCCCCGCCCGCGGCGGCGCCGGTGGCCCCGGCCGAGGGTGCGCCGGCGGCTCCGCCGGTCGCGCTGCCGCCCGCTGCGCCGGCGGCCCCGGCCGTGGCGGCGGGGGAGCCGGCCGCTCCTCCGGTGGCGGCCGCGCCGCCCGTGGCGCCCCCGGTCGCCGGGGTGGTGGCCGCCGGAGCGCCGCCCGCGGCGCCGGCGGTGCCCCCGGCGGGGTCGGCGTTGTCCGGGCCGCAGGCGGCGAGCGAGAAGGCGGTGGCCGTCGCCAGGGCGGCGACGGTGAGCTTCATGGTGTTCGAACGCATCTGTGCGCTAACTCCTGGGCACGCGCCCGCGAACCGTTCCCGGCATGCCCGTGCGGTGGTGCCCGATCCAAAAGGGTTGGAGACATGGGTACAGCGGGCAAGAAGCCGTCCCCCGATCTGGCTTTCGGTCAGGGACCATACCAGCCATCCGGATTGTCGGCCGACCGGCGCCGACCGGCCCCGGCCGCGGCCGTCCGGTGCCCGTCCAGCGGATGAAATGCGCTGCGGGCGGGACACGCCGATCGCGTAGATTGCGCACGTAACGGCCGGGCCCGGTCCCGTCGTACCGCACCACACCGGAAGGGCGTACAGCGAGATGAGCGAGGACTCACTGCGCGAGGAGGTGCTGACCGCACGGCGGATCGTCGTCAAGGTCGGCTCCTCCTCCCTCACCACCGCGTCCGGCGGCCTGGACGCCGACCGGGTCGACGCCCTGGTGGACGCGCTCGCCAAGGTGCGCGGTCGCGCGGACGCCCCCGAGGTGGTCCTGGTCTCCTCCGGTGCCATCGCGGCGGGCCTGGCCCCGCTCGGCCTCGACCGGCGGCCCAAGGACCTCGCCCGCCAGCAGGCCGCCGCCAGCGTCGGGCAGGGCCTGCTGGTCGCCCGCTACACCGCGTCCTTCGCCCGGTACGGGATCCGGGTCGGCCAGGTGCTGCTGACCGCCGAGGACGCCAGCCGCCGCGCGCACTACCGCAACGCCTACCGCACCCTGGACCAGCTGCTGGCGATGGGGGCGATGCCGATCGTCAACGAGAACGACACCGTCGCCACCGCCGAAATCAAGTTCGGTGACAACGACCGGCTCGCCGCGCTGGTCGCCCACCTGGTCCGGGCCGACCTGCTGGTGCTGCTCTCCGACGTGGACGGCCTCTACGACGGCGACCCGAGCCGCCCCGGCACCAGCCGGATCGCCGAGGTCGGCGGCCCGCACGACCTGGACGGCATCGAGATCGGCAGCGCTGGCAAGGCCGGCGTGGGCACCGGCGGCATGGTCACCAAGGTCGAGGCCGCCCGGATCGCCACCGGCGCGGGCATCCCGGTGGTGCTCACCGCCGCCAGCCACGCGGCCGACGCCCTGGCCGGCCGGTCCACCGGCACGCTGTTCCGGCGCACCGGCAGCCGCTCCTCCGACCGGCTGCTCTGGCTGGCCCACGCGAGCAGCCCGCGCGGAGCCCTGCACCTGGACGAGGGGGCCGTCGCGGCGGTCGTCTCCGGGGGCGCCTCGTTGCTGCCCGCCGGGGTCACCAAGGTGGACGGAGAGTTCGCTGCGGGTGATCCGGTGGACCTTCTTGGCGAAAACGGCCACATCGTGGCGCGCGGACTGGTCAACTTTGATGCGAGGGAGTTGCCCCGCCTGCTCGGCCGGTCCACCCGTGACCTGGCCCAGGAGTTCGGCGCCGCGTACGAGCGCGAGGTCGTCCACCGGGACGACCTGGTCGTCCTGCGCGGCTGACCGGCCTGCACGGCCGACGGGCCGCTCCGCACGGGGCGGGGTGGGACCGGCCTCCCCGGCCCTCGGCAGGGCGGCGGCGCCGCCCCGGCCGCGGGCGAGGAGGGGCGCAGCCGTACGCGCCGGGCCGGGGTTGACGCGGACGACGACACGACATCGCCGAACAGGAGGCCGCCGGTGGAACGCAGGCGCGAGGCAGCGCTGACCGGAGGAGCGGCGGGCCGCCGGCTGACCAGCATCGACGGCGGACGCGGTGACGGCGGCCCCGCCGGACCGGCCGGTCCGCCGCGGGAGTCCGGCACGGTCCGCGGGCTCGGTCCGGAGCGGCGGGACGAGGGGGATCCGCCCACGGTGCCCGAGCAGGCCCGGCTCTGGCACGTGGTGCTGAGCGTGGCCGGCAAGGTCACCCCGCTGTCCGCGCTGCGGGCCGGGCTGGAGCGGCTGGCGCACGACCACTCGTTCTTCCTCACCGCCCGCTACGCGGCCGACCACGCCGAGATCCGCTACTGGGAGCAGGCCCGGGACCTGCACGACGCGGCGGCGATCGCGCTGCGGCTGTGGGGCGAGCACAAGGTGACCGCCGGCCTGCCGCCGTGGGAGATCGTCGGGCTGGAGGTGGTCGACCGGGCGACGTACCACAAGCGGGTCGCCGAGGGCTTCGGCGATCCGCCGCCGCACCTGGGCGGGGTCCACCCGTACTGAGGCCGGGGGCCGGGGTGCTTCGCTCGGGGCGTGTCTCACCGGGCGAAATGCCCGGCGGGCGGTGCCGGCCCAGTCGCTACCCTTGGCGCATGACCAGCGATCTCGCCACCGCCGACAGCCCCGTCCTCGCCGTAGCGCGCCGAGCCAGGGAGGCCGCCGCCGCGCTCGCCCCGCTGCCGCGCCGGGTGAAGGACGCGGCGCTGGTGGCGATCGCGGACGCCCTGGTGGCCCGCAGCGCCGAGATCACCGCGGCCAACGCCGAGGACGTCGCGCGCGCCCGCGCGGCCGGCACCGCCGAGTCCGTGGTCGACCGGCTCGCCCTCGACGACGAGCGGATCGCCGCGATCGCCTCGGACGTCCGCGACGTGGCGGGCCTGCCCGACCCGGTCGGCGAGGTGGTGCGCGGCTACACCCTGCCCAACGGCCTGGACGTGCGCCAGGTCCGGGTGCCGCTCGGTGTCGTCGGCATCATCTACGAGGCCCGGCCCAACGTCACCGCCGACGCCGCCGCGCTCTGCCTGAAGTCCGGCAACGCCGTGCTGCTGCGCGGTTCGGCCTCCGCCTACCGGTCCAACACCGCGCTGACCGAGGTGCTGCGCGACGCCGTCGCCTCGGTGGGCCTGCCCGCCGACGCCGTCCAGCTGGTCCCCGGCGAGAGCCGCGACTCGGTGACCGAGCTGATGCGCGCCCGAGGCCTGGTCGACGTGCTGATCCCGCGCGGCGGCGCCTCGCTGATCCGCGCGGTCGTCGAGGGTTCGACCGTCCCGGTGATCGAGACCGGTACCGGCAACTGCCACGTCTACGTGGACGCGCAGACCGACCTGGCGATGGCCGTCGGCATCCTGCTGAACTCCAAGGCGCAGCGGGTCAGCGTCTGCAACTCGGCGGAGACCCTGCTGGTCCACCAGGACGTGGCGGAGGCCTTCCTGCCGCTCGCGCTCGCCGCCCTGGCCGAGGCGGGGGTGACCGTGCACGGCGACGACGCGGTGCTCAAGGCCGCCGAGGGCTCGCCGGCCACCGTGGTGCCGGCCACCGAGGAGGACTGGGAGGCCGAGTACCTCTCCTACGACCTGGCGGCCGCCGTGGTGCCCTCGCTGGAGGCCGCCGTGGAGCACATCCGCCGCTGGTCCTCCGGCCACACCGAGGCGATCGTCACCACCTCGCAGGCCGCCGCCCGCCGCTTCACCCAGCTGGTCGACGCGACCACGGTGGCCGTCAACGCCTCCACCCGGTTCACCGACGGCGGTGAGTTCGGCTTCGGAGCCGAGATCGGCATCTCCACCCAGAAGCTGCACGCCCGCGGCCCGATGGGCCTGCCCGAGCTGACCAGCACCAAGTACATCGTCACTGGTGACGGGCATGTCCGGGGCGAGGCGACGCAGACCGTGGGGGGCTCGGCGGCCACCGGTTGAGCCCGGCCGGCCGGTCCGGCGTCACACGTGTGACGGACCAACTGCGAGGAGCCACAGACAAATCGCCCGCCCGGTAATACGCTGAATCCGTGGCTGAGGATGTGGGGGGCTTGCCGTACCCCGACGGCGCCGACCACGGTGGTGCGGACGACGAGTTCGCCACCGTGGTCTTCGATGAGGCCTTCGTGCGGTCCGCCGCCGTTCACGAGCCGACGGCCAAGGAGCGGCAGCTCGCCGCTGCCGAGGCCCGGTTCGAGTCGGACGCGGTGGGACCGGGCTGGGGGTATGACGTCTCCGCGGGCGACGGGCTGCCGCTGGAGCTGCGCCCGCACCCGAGCGGGCTCGACGACGACCATCTCTACCCTGATCCGTGGTCAGGGCCGGGCCGGACCTCCGGGCGCCGGTCGCGCCGCTGGGGCCGGGCGAGCGTCTACGACCCCGTCCGGGCCGGCCGCGGGCGCTATGTCGCCCAGCAGCGCTGGCACCGGCCGGTGGCCTGGGTGCTCGCCGTGATCATGGGCGTCAGCCTGGTCGCGGTGGCCGTCGCGGCGATCTACCAGGGTGTGGGCGGTACCGGGGGTGCCCCCCGGCGGCCCGAGTCCGGCAGCAGCAGTGCGGGGGTCGACCCGACGCCCCCGCCGGCCGAGCCGTCGCTCGTGGTCACCGCCCCGGCGGGCTGAGGCACTGATCCGCCCGGACCGGGCACCGACCGGCCCCGCGGCGGCGGCCTGCCGCCGCCGCGGTTACCCGGCGTTCCCGGGAATCTCGGTGAACACCCTCGTGGCGGGGCGAGGGTGCGCCTTACCCTGGTGTTATGGGTGACCCGCGAGAACCTCCGGAGGGTGCGCCCGACGGTGGTTCCGGAAACGATGACGAATACCGGTCCGTCGTCTTCGACGAGTCGTTCGTCCGGGCTGCCCGCATCCAGGAGCTGTCCGCCAGCGAGCGGCTGAGCGGCTCGTTCGGCCGTGCCACCCGCCCGCGGGTGCGGCTCGGCCCGCTGGGCACCGTGCCCAGGCAGGCGCTCGCGCTGCTGATGCTGATCCTGGTGGCCTTCGGCGCCGCCGTGTACTTCGGGGTCAGCTCGCCCAACCGGCAGGCGGCCCGCCCCGAGGGAAGCCAACTGACCGTCAGCCTGGTGGCGCTGAGCCCCGCTTCCGCCGTCCGGCCGGCCGGTGATCCGGCCAACCCGTTCGCCGGTCTGCCACCCGGCTACAGCGATGGCGCGGTCGGCCTCGGGACGCCCTCCGGGACGGCCACCGCGCACTTCAGCAGGGTCGAGGTGACCAAGGCCCTCGACACCGTGCAGCGCTACCTGGTGGCCTCCTCGCTGGCCCCCTCGACCCTGATCCAGGGGGCGACCGCCGAGGTGCGGGCCTTCGTCACCCCGGGGGAGCAGGCCCAGTTCGACGACAGCGTCACCCAGCCGGTCGACGACCGGCACCACGCGCTCACCGGCTGGCTGGTCCGCTTCGACCCGGCGCAGGTGGCGCTGGCGGCGGACAGCGTCAAGGTGGCCGGTGCGATGCGGATCGACGAGGCGGACGGCGGCACCCTGCAGATCACCACCGACCACACCTTCGTCTACGCGCTGAAGCCGGCCGGGGCCCCGAGCGGGGCGCCGGTCACCGTGGAGACCGTGCGGCGGCAGCTGACCTTCGAGTTCGACCGGGTGGACCTCGCCACCGCGCAGCTGCGCCTGGTGGACTCGGTGCTCCAGGCCGGGCCCGCGCCCTGCACCGTGTCGATGGCGGGCTTCCTCCAGCCGGTGCTGGCCGGCCCCGACGGCACCCCGCCGCCCGCCCCGCCCGCGGTCGACCCGGGCAACCACGCGCGGCCGGCCTGGCAGGTGTGCGGGGTGCTGGCGGGAGGCTAGGGCCGCTCTGCGGCGGCCGTGGCCTGTTCCGCGGCGGCCTTGCTCTCGGCCTCGGTCGGCTCGGGCCGCAGCGGCAGCCGGATGACGGCGTGGGCCCCGGTGAGCGGCGCGGGCGGATCGGTGAGGACGGCGCTGCCGCCGAGGCGGTGGGCGATCGAGCGGACCAGGGAGAGGCCGAGGCCGGCACCGCCGGCGGCGCGGTCGCGTGCCTCGTCCAGCCGGACGAAGCGGTCGAAGACCCGCTCGCGGTCGGCTGCCGGGATGCCGGGCCCGTCGTCGGTGACGGTGAGCACGGCCGAGCCCCCGTCGGCGGTGAGCGAGACCACGACCTCCGCGCGGGCGTGGGCGACGGCGTTGTCGAGCAGGTTCCGCAGCAGCCGGGCGAGCAGCAGCTCGTCCGCCGCGATCAGGGCGGGCTGCAAGGTGGCGGCGGTGCAGCGCGGCCCGTCGGGGGCGAGATGGGCGCGCTCGGCGAGCTGCTCGGCGGCCAGGTCGGCGAGGTCGGTCAGCCTGGTCGCGGGCCGGGCCCGCCGACCGTCCCCGGCGGCCTCGTCGGCGGCCTCCCCGGCGGTCTCGTTGGTGGTGGCTTCGTCGGTGGCGGCGAGCAGCAGCAGGTCGTCGGTGAGCAGTTGCAGCCGCTCGGTGTCGGCGAGCGCGCTCCGGACCACCCGCGGCCAGTCGGCGTCCGCCGGGTGGGCCAGGGTGACCTCCAGCGAGCTGCGCAGTGCCGCGATCGGGCTGCGCAGCTCGTGCGAGGCGTCGCAGACCAGTCGGCGCTGCTCCCGGAGCGCGTGCTCCAGCTGCCCGAGCGTGGTGTTGGTGGTGGTCGCGAGCCGGGAGATCTCGTCACCGGAGGGCGGGACGGGCACCCGCTCGTGGAACGCCCCGGCGCCGATCCGTGCCATCCGCCGACGGATCGTCTCGACCGGGCGCAGGGCCAGGCCGGTGACCAGCCAGGCCACCAGCGCGGTGAAGAGGGTGGCGCCGGGCACCACGTAGCGGGCGAAGATGCCGGTGATCCGGTCGGCGGCCTGGTCGGCGGTGGTGGGGTTGACGAGCAGGTAGACGGTGACCCGCTGCTCCGGCAGGCCGGCGATGCCGGTGTACTGCTCCAGGGCCTGCGAGGAGACCGGGTCGGTGACCCGCTTGATCAGGGTGACCGTCCGGCCGGCGAGGGTGGGGCCGTTCTCCTCCAGGTGCGGCAGGGCCGTCCGGTCGGGCAGCCGGACCCGGACCCGCTCGGTGTGGCCGAGTCCGACGTCCTGGGCGAAGGGCGACAGGTCGGTGAACGGCGCGGCGGGCGAGCCGGTGTACTCGTCGAGCAGGGTGCTGGCCCGGACCCAGCGCTCGTTGGGGAAGAAGACCCGGCCCTCGTCCGGGGGCCGCAGGGGGGAGGCCAGCCGGCCGTCCGCCAGGACCAGCAGGAAGGACTCCTGCATGTTCTCGCCCCAGCTCTGGGTGCCGGTGGGGATGTCGTGGGTGACCATGACGACGCTCGACTCGGCCCGTTTCCGTGCCAGCTCCGTCCACTGGCCGCGGACCTCGTCGCCGATCCAGGCGGTGGCGACGGCGAACGCGGCCAGTGAGGCCAGAGCGGCGCCGAGGGCGGCCCGCAGCCGGACGGACGGGCGGTGCCAGAGGCGGTGGAGCGGGCGCAGCGGGGGGTCGGCGGGTATCGGGCCGGGCGGGCGGGCGTCAGTGCGCATCGGGCACCAGCCGGTAGCCGGCGCCGCGCACCGTCTCGATTCCGCAGTGGGCGTCGGGGAGGTTCAACTTCCGTCGCAGTGCGGCGATGTAGACCTCGACGATGTTGGCGTCACCCCGGTGGGCGGGGTCCCAGACGGTGTCCTGGATGGCGGTCTTGGCGACCACCTGGCCGGGGTGCCGGGCCAGGCATTCGAGCACGGCGAACTCCTTTGCGGTGAGCCGGATCCGCCTCCCGCCGACGGTGCAGCGGCGGGCCGCGGGGTCGACGAGGAGGTCTCCGGTGGCGAGGAAGGCGGGTCGGGGCCCGCTGCCGCGGCGCAGCAGCGCGCGCAGCCGGGCGGTGAGCACGATGTACGAGAACGGTTTGCTCAGAAAGTCGTCGGCGCCGCAGTCGAGGGACTCGGCCTCGTCGTACTCGCCGTTCTTCGCGGTGAGCATCAGAATCGGCACGAAGTTCTCGGTGCGGCGCAGTTCGCGACAGATCGCGAAGCCGTTGAGGCCGGGCAGCATCAGGTCGAGCACGAGGGCCGAATAGGGCTCGGACTGGGCGAGTTCGAGTCCGCTTCGGCCGTCGAAGGCGAGGTCCACGGTGTAGCCCTCGGCGCTCAGGCCTTCGCTCAGGGAGTGCGCGAGGCTTTTTCCGTCCTCGACGATCAGCAGTCGCATGGCTGTTCAGCATAGGTGAATTCGCTTTTGCCGCAACGCCGTTGACCGGGTTGTCGGAGATATCCGAGCTGAAACAATCCTCAGCCTTCCCCGGTCTGCTTTCAGGTTCGCATTTCCCGGTGTTCCGCCGGGGGAATTCCGGGGCCGCCCCCGGACATGCCGACGGCCGGCGACCAGGAGGTCGCCGGCCGTCGCCAACGGGCTTTCAGGAGCCACTCGTCAGGAGCGGGGTGTCACTCCGCGTCGCGCGGGGCGTCCGGGCCGGAGCCGTTGCCGCGGGCGGCGCCCGCGAAGGTGTCGCGCAGCTTGCCGCCCACCGTGGCGGCGCCGCCGGCGACGTCGCGCAGCAGGCCCATCAGCGGGTCCTTGCTCTCCTTCACCGAGGTGCTGTAGTGGTCGGCGGCGGCCTTCCACTGCTCGCCGACCGAGGTGTCGGCGTCGTCGCCGCGGCGCGGGTAGGCGCCGGCCACGATCGAGCGGTACTCGTCGCCCTCCGCCCACTTCTTCAGCTGGGCGACCCGGACCACCGCGAACGGGTGGCTCTGCGGCAGCACCTGGAGGAGCTTCAGCACGCCGTCGCGCAGGTCCCCGGCCTTCTCGTACTCCTCGGCCTGCTCCAGGAAGGCGTCGACGTTCATCTCGGCCAGGTTGTGGCCGCCGGCGAGCTTCATCAGGGCCCGCATGGAGGCCTGGAGGTCCTGACCGGCGAGCAGTCCGGCCCGGTCGCTGGAGAGTTCGGCCTTGCGGAACCACTCCTTGAGCGCGGTGACCAGCGCCATGATCGCCAGGTTGCCGAGCGGCACCCAGGCGATCCGGGCGGCGATGTTGGTGAGGATGAGCAGCATCGTCCGGTAGACGGCGTGGCCGGACATCGCGTGGCCGACCTCGTGGCCGATGACCGAGCGCAGCTCCTCCTCGTCCAGCAGCTCGACCAGCCCGCTGGTGACCACGATGATCGGCGTGTCTATGCCGATGCAGAACGCGTTGACCGTCGGGTCCTGGCTGACGTAGAGGTCCGGGACCTTCTCCAGGTCGAGCACGTACGCGGCGTCGCGCACCATGTTGTGCAGCTCGGGGAACTGGCGCTCGGAGGTCTTGACGGCGGTGGCCAGGAACATCAGCCGGATCGAGCGCTCGGAGACCAGCCCGGCGAGCTTCTTCAGCACGTCGTCGAAGCCGGTCAGCTTGCGCAGCGCGACCAGGGCGGAGCGGTCGGCGGGGTGCTCCCAGGCCCGGGTGGAGATCTCCGGGAAGCGCTGGCGGCGCCGGCTCGGGGTCTTCTCGGTCGTGTCGGTCATCGTGTGAGTACCTCCTGGTCGAACGGCGGCCCCGGCATCGCTGGCCGGCCCCCGCTGGTCTTCGCCTGCAACGACTGTCTGTGCAACGTCCGCGGTTGCGTACTCGTCCCCGCGGGCCACCATAGGGCCTGTCCTTCGGGTCACGCCGGGTGGTCGACGCCGGAGCACGCACGCCCCAGGCCTTCGGCCGGGAGGTGCCCCCAGCGCATGGACTCCCTCCTCCGCACCGCCGATGCACGCACTCCAACGCCGCCCACTGATCCGGCGCGACCCGAAGGACAGGCCCTGAGCCGCGCCGGGCGTGGCGCAGGGGGCGGTGGGCGGCGCCGGTGTGAGACCGGTTTAGGCTGATTGCCCTGGAGAGCCGAGACCAGACCTGGCCGCGGTACCGAGCAGTCCGAGGAGTCCGCAGATGCCCACCGACGCCCTTGTCAGCCTGGCCGCCCCGATCTCGACGGAGAGCGGCCCGGGGATCTTCCTGCGGGTTGTCGTGGTCGGCTCCTTCGTGGGCGTCGGCCTGCTGGCGTGGATCCTGCTGAGGGCCGGCCGCAAGAGCTGAGCGGCCCGGCGGGGCCCCTTCACACCGGATCAGACGCGGTGGGCCGCCGAGCGGTTGCCGTGTCGGCACCCGTACGATGACAGGCGGGCCGCTGCCGGCCCGCACCCTGGTCCGTCCTCCGAGCCGAGAAGGTCCCGCCGACCATGAGCACTGCCGCCGCACTCCCCGTCCTGAACCTGCTCGCCTCCGAGGGCGAGGGGGGCAGCCACGACAGCCTCAACCCGTACCTGACCGGTGGCGGCGCGCTGTTCATCCTGCTGCTGCTGCTCTACGTCACCACCCGCTTCAACCGCGACCGCTGAGCCCCGCGGAGGCGGCCAGGGGAGCGTCCGGCGAGCGCGCCGGCCGCTCCCTTCCGTGCGTCCGAAGCAGTCGAACACCGGGCGTTCCCGCACCGTAACGGGCGTCGCGTAAGGTGTGGCGGCATGGGAGAGCAGGCCGGGAATCCCGGCGGACCGGTACCGGCGAGGAAGCGCCTCGGCGTCATGGGCGGCACCTTCGACCCGATCCACCACGGGCACCTGGTCGCCGCCAGCGAGGTGGCGAGCGCGTTCCACCTCGACGAGGTGATCTTCGTGCCGACCGGGCAGCCGTGGCAGAAGAGCGACCGCCACGTGACCCCGGCCGAGGACCGCTACCTGATGACGGTCATCGCCACCGCGGAGAACCCGCAGTTCTCGGTCAGCCGGATCGACATCGACCGCGAGGGCCCGACGTACACCGTCGACACCCTGCGCGACCTGAGCGCGCTGCACCCGGACGCGGACCTCTTCTTCATCACCGGGGCCGACGCGCTGGCCCAGATCCTCTCCTGGCGGGACTCCGAGGAGCTTTTCTCGCTCGCGCACTTCATCGGGTGCACCCGCCCGGGGCACACTCTGACGGACGCCGGGCTTCCGGTGGGCGGGGTCTCCCTGGTGGAGGTCCCGGCGCTGGCCATCTCCTCCACGGACTGCCGCAACCGGGTCGCCAAGGGTGAGCCGGTCTGGTACCTCGTCCCGGACGGCGTGGTCCGCTACATCGACAAGCGGGCGCTCTACGCGCCGCACCGGACCTGATCCCCGGAGGGGCCGACGGATGAGCGATCGCAGGGGACAGCAGGACGACTGGTCCACGGGGCAGTACGAGCAGTACCCGCCCTACGAGCAGCAGTACGACCAGTACGGGCAGCCGGTCCAGCCGGTGCAGCAGCAGCCGTACCAGCAGCAGTACGACCAGTACGGGCAGGACCAGTACGGCGGCTACCAGGAGCAGCAGTACCAGCAGCAGGCGTACCAGCAGCCCTACGAGCAGCAGCAGTACGACCAGTACGGCCAGCCCGTGCCGCAGCAGTACCAGCAGGGCGGGTACGGCTACCAGGAGCAGGGGTTCCAGCAGGCCTACGACCCGTACCAGCAGCAGCCGCAGCAGTACGCGGCCGCGCCGCAGCCGGTGGTGGCCGAGCCGGAGCCCGCCCCGGCCGCACCCGCACCGGTGCCGCCGCGTCCGCGTGCGCCCAGGCCCGCGGCCGAGGCGCCGGTCCGGCCGGAGCCGCCCTCGGAGCAGGTCGGCGGCAGCCGGTCCGCCCGGGGCGGGGCCGCCAAGGCGTCCGGGGAGGACTACCCGACGGGCGAGTTCACCTTCGTCGACGAGGAGGCGGAGGAGTCCGAGGACGTCATCGACTGGCTGAAGTTCGCCGAGTCCCGCAGCGAGGTGCGCGCCGAGCGCCGCCGCAAGCTGCGGACCAGGCTGATCGGCGCCGCCGCGGTGCTCGCCGTCGCGGCCGCCGGGGCCGGCGGCTACCTCTGGTTCACCGGTGAGAAGCAGACCGCGGCGACCGCGGCCGGTCCGCGCCAGGTCAACGTGGTCCACCTGCGCGACCTGACGGGCAAGGTCTCCAGCGCGCTGCTGGTCAACGACTCCTCCGGGCACAAGGGCTCGGTGCTGCTGCTGCCCGACACCCTGAAGCTGCCCGGCCCGAACGACCCGCCCATCACCACCCTCGGCCAGGCGATGGACGCCATCGGCCCGTCCTCCACCCGCGAGGGCCTGGCCACCGTGCTGGGCGCGCCGGTGGCCGGCACCTGGCGGCTGGACACCCCGTACCTGGAACTGCTGGTCGCCCAGCTCGGCGGGGTCCGGGTGGACACCAACGCGGAGACCCGCGAGGGCGGCAAGCCGGACGGCAAGCCGCTCTCCGCCGCGGGCAAGAACACCCTGCTCAGCGGCAAGGCCGCGGTCGCCTACGCCACCCTCCAGGCGCCCGGTGAGACCCGGGACGCCCAGCTGGCCCGGTTCGGCCAGGTGATGGACGCCGTGGTGCGCACCATGCCGGTCGAGTTCAAGGACGCCAAGGACGACGTGCACCGGATGAACGCGGTCCTCGACCCCTCGCTGCCCGAGGACGCACTGGCCGGGGTGCTCACCCAGCTCGCCCAGCAGGCCAAGGACGGGCACCTGAGCACCACCGCGCTGCCGGTGAAGCCGGACGGCACCCTGGACGACGCCACGGCGGGCAAGCAGGTCAAGGAGGTGCTCGGCGGCACCCTGAAGGCCGCCACCGCGGGCGACGCGGCGGCCAGGGTCTCGATCCAGGACGGCAGCGGCAACGACCAGGCGGCCGCCGCGGCCCAGGTCCAGGTGGTGAACGCGGGCCTCACCTTCGTCCCCGGCGGGACGAAGACGGCCGCGCAGCCGACCAGTGAGATCCGCTACACCGACGACGCCCGGCAGGCCGCGGCGAAGTCGCTGGCGATCAGCCTCAACCTGCCGGAGACGGCGGCGAAGAAGGTCACCGACCCGCAGAACGCGGACCTGCTGGTCGTCCTGGGCAAGGACTACCAGCCTCCGAAGGCGCAGTGACCCGCACCGTGCGGTGACCGGCCGGTGGCCGGTCACCCGCGGGCGGCCCCGGGAAAACGGTTCCGGGGCCGCCGCGGCGGCGTGAGATCCTGGAAGGCGATCCCCGGCCGAGCGCCGGGGGCGACCCCCAAGCCGCCGAGCCGGAAGAACATAGTGACCGCCACCGAGCACAGCCAGGAACTCATCACCGTCGCCGCCCAGGCGGCGGCCGACAAGCTGGCGCACAACATCATCGCGTTCGACGTCAGCGAGGTGCTGTCGATCACCGACGCCTTCCTGATCGCCTCCGCGAACAACGACCGCCAGGTGAAGTCGATCGCCGAGGAGATCGAGGACCAGCTGCGCGAGAAGCTGGACGTCAAGCCGGTCCGCCGCGAGGGCGAGCGCGACGGCCGCTGGATCCTGCTCGACTACCTGGACATCGTGGTGCACGTCCAGCACGCCGAGGAGCGCTCCTTCTACTCGCTGGACCGCCTCTGGAAGGACTGCCCCGAGCTGCCGCTGCCGGCCGACGCGCTGGCCACGCGCAACCGTCCCGAGGACGCGCACACCGACGCGGCCGGCAACGCCGTCGCCCCGGCCGAGGTGGCCCCGGCCGACGACTTCGGCGCCGAGGACTACAGCTGAGCCGGGACGCGCGGGGTCCGCGCATCGTCTTCTGGCGGCACGGCCAGACCTCCTGGAACCTCGAATCGCGCTTCCAGGGCAGCACCGACATCGAGCTGACCGGCCAGGGCGTCCTGCAGGCCCAGCGGGCGGCCAGGCTGCTCTCCGGCCTGCGCCCCGACCTGCTGGTGTCCTCGGACCTCAAGCGGGCCCGGCGCACCGCCGAGGAGCTGGCCCGGGTCACCGGCCTGGACGTGCAGCACCACGAGGGCCTGCGCGAGACCTACGCGGGCTCCTGGCAGGGCCTGACCAACGCCGAGATCCGCGAGCGCTTCCCCGAGGAGTACGCGGCCTGGGCGCAGGGCGAGCCGGTCCGGCGCGGCGGCGGCGAGCTGTCCACCGAGGTGGCCGACCGCTCGGTGCCGGTGGTGCTGGAGGCGGTCGGCAAGCTGCCGGAGGACGGCACCCTGGTGGTCGTCAGCCACGGCGGGACCATCCGCACCATGCTCGGCCGGCTGCTCGGCATGGAGCCGGAGCTCTGGGAGTGCTTCGGCGGCCTGTCCAACTGCTGCTGGTCGGTGCTCGGCCGGGGCGCGCGCGGCTGGCGCCTGCTGGAGCACAACGCGGGCACGCTGCCGCAGCCGGTCATCGGCGACGACACCTGAGGTGCTGAGTGGTCTGCGGGGGCGGATTTCGCAGTTCCGGGCCTGACCAGCTAGAGTCTTCCTCGTTCGCACGGAGGAAACGCGGCCCGGAAGGGAAGCGGGAAATCCGGTGAGTGCGGGGCTGTAGCTCAGTTGGTAGAGCGCTTGCATGGCATGCAAGAGGTCCGGGGTTCAATTCCCCGTAGCTCCACTCCGCACCTGCGGTCCGCGAGGGCCGTGCGTGTTGCGGGGCTGTAGCTCAGTTGGTAGAGCGCTTGCATGGCATGCAAGAGGTCCGGGGTTCAATTCCCCGTAGCTCCACAACAGACGAGAAGGCCGTCACCCACCGGGTGGCGGCCTTCTCCGCTTTCCGGCGCGGCGCCGCGCCGCCGGGTCAGCCGAGGTGGTCGCAGTCGTTGGTCCAGCCGCCGGCGGGCAGGGCGGCCAGCCGCTCGATCCGCTCGCGGTCCTCGGGACCCTCCGGGGTGTACACGACCACGTAGGTCTCGGGCACCCCCGGGATGGTCAGGTAGGACGCGTTCACCCGCAGCACCCCGACGACCGGGTGCCGGAACACCCGCAGCGAGGTGCGCGGCGGTGCCACCTCCTGCCGGGCCCACAGCTCGCGGAACTCCCCGCTGCGCGCGGCCAGCTCCTGGACGTGCTTCTCCCAGGCCGGCTCGCCGACGTGCTTGCCGTAGGCGGACCGCAGCACGGCGACCATCTGCGGCAGCGCGTCGGCCCGGTTGAGGAACGGGTTGCAGCACGGCGGGGCGGTGACCGTGCACCAGATGCTGTTGAACTGCCAGTCGCCGGCCCTCGCCCGGCTCGCGGCGAACAGCGCCTCGTACCCCGGGTTGAACGCCAGCACGTCGAAGCGGGTGTTGGAGACCGCCGCCGGCAGCGGCATGAGCGCGTCCAGGATCAGCTGGGTGGACGGGTCCAGGATCGACGGGTCCGGCTGCGCCTGCGGCCTCGCGGAGACCCCGGCGAGCCGGAACAGGTGCTCCCGCTCGGTGGCGTCCAGCCGCAGCGCCCGGGCCACCGCCGTCAGCACCTGCTCGCTCGCGTTGATCGGACGGCCCTGCTCCAGCCACGTGTACCAGGTCACCCCGACCCCGGCGAGCTGCGCCACCTCCTCGCGGCGCAGCCCGGGCGTGCGGCGGCGCAGGCCGGGCGGCAGGCCGACGTCCTCGGGTGCGACCCTGGCCCGGCAGGCCTTCAGGAACCCGGCCAGCTCGGTCCGCCGGCGGTCCGGTCGGCGCGGTCCGCGGGCGGTCGGGGCGGTCGGGGGTTCGTCCAGGACGGTCATGCCCCTCATCGTGCCGCAGGGCGCGCCGGGCAGACAGGTGCTGCCAGTACCAGGATCACCAGGCTCTAACCACCAGTACCAGCTTTGGGTGAGGCTGGATCCATGACGGACACTCAGATCCGGCCGGGCGTGGCCGGTCGTACGAAGGGCGCCGCGGCAACCCGGCCCGGCCCGCTTCTCGCGCTCATCCTCGGCGGCCAGTTCATGGCCGTGCTCGACGCCTCCATCGTCAACGTCGCCGTCCCGACCATCCGGACCGACCTGCACGCCTCCGGTGCGGCCCTCCAGCTGGTCATCGCCGGCTACACCATCGCGTACGCGGTCCTGCTGATCACCGGGGCCAGGCTCGGCGCCCGCTACGGGTACAGCAGGCTGTTCCAGCTCGGCCTGGCCGCGTTCACCGCCACCTCGCTGGCCTGCGGGCTCGCCCCGACCACCGGCTGGCTGATCGCCTTCCGGCTGCTCCAGGGCGCGGGGGCGGCCCTGATGGTGCCGCAGGTGATGAGCCTGGTGCAGCGCACCTTCACGGGCCAGGCCCGGGTGCGGGCGCTCGGCCTCTACTCGGCGGTGCTGGCGGGCGGCCTGGCGGTCGGCCAGGTGCTCGGCGGCGTGCTGGTCAGCGCGGACCTGTTCGGCACGGGCTGGCGCCCGGTGTTCCTGGTCAACGTGCCGATCGGGCTGGCCCTGCTCGCGGCGGGGTCGCGACTGCTGCCGGCCCTGCCCGGCGACCGGAGCCGCGGCTTCGACGTCCCCGGCCTCGTGGTGCTCGGCGCCGCCCTCGGCCTACTGGTGGTGCCGCTGGTGCTCGGCCGCGAGCTGGGCTGGCCCGCCTGGTGCTGGGCGGTGTTCGCGGCGGGCGGGCTGCTGGCCCTCCTGTTCCTGCTGGTCGAGCGGCGGATCGCCGGACGCGGCGGGCAGCCGCTGATCTCCGGGCGGGTGCTGGCGGCCGCCGGACTGCGCCCGGCGGCCGGCGCGCTGTTCATGATCATGGCGGCGTTCGCCGGCTTCATGTTCGCCTTCGCCCTGCACCAGCAGTCCGGACTCGGCTACAGCGCGCTGCAGGCCGGGCTGTGCTCCGCCCCGGTCGCGGTCGGCTTCGGCGTCGCCAGCCTGCACTGGCACCGGCTGCCCGGGCGGCTGCACGGCGTGCTGCCGGTCCTCGCCGGCTGCCTGCTCGCCCCCGGCTACCTGCTGCTCGGCGTGCTGCTGGGCGACGGTGCGCAGATCGGGGCCGGGGGGCTGGTGCTGACGGCCGTGCTCGGGCTGGTGGCGGGCTGCGCCTACTCCCCGCTGTTCGCCCGCGCCCTCGGCCGGGTCGCCCCGGCGGACGCGGCGGACGCCAGCGGTGTGATGGTGACGGTCATCCAGCTCGGCCAGGTCGTCGGGGTCGCGCTGCTCGGCACGGTCTTCCTCGGCGAGGTCGACCTGCCGGCGACGCCCGGCGCCTCCGGGCACGCGCTGCAGGTCACCCTCGCGGTGATCGCCGGGGCACTGGCACTGGCCGCCGCGTTCGCCGTCCGCGTCCGGCGGGTGGCGGGGTAGGTGCGCGCCCCGGCGCCGGCCCGCCGGCGGGGGTCCGAAGACGGGCCCTGGGGCCGGTCCGGGCGGCTCGCGGGCCCGGCCGGATACGGATTCGTGGAGCACCCCTTCGACCGTGTAAAGTAATCGATGTCGCCGAGGGAAACAGCAGGAAACCTTCGGAGGCACCGCAGGTCAAGGGGCTGTAGCTCAGTTGGTAGAGCGCTTGCATGGCATGCAAGAGGTCCGGGGTTCAATTCCCCGTAGCTCCACAGGAATCGAAGACCGTCTCCCATTCGGGAGGCGGTCTTCGGCGTTTCCGCGGCCCGGTTGTCCCGTGGGTGTTCTGCGCGTGTTCCGCGCGGCTCTGCGGGGTGCGCCGTTTTCCCCGGTGCGGCGGCGGCGCGGTCGGAGCGACCGCTACCGTCGTCGCATGGCCGATCTGGAGCGCAGGCGCAACGAGGAGCTGGCCCGGATACTGCACCGGCTCGGCTGGAACCCGGAGCGGCTGGCCCGCGAGGTCAACCTCACCCTGCCGCCGGGCCTCGCGATCAGCTCCACCGCCCCCTACAAGTGGCGCGACCGGGGCATGGTGCCGCGCAGCCCGCACGACCAGGCGGTCTGCGAGGTGCTCAGCCGCACCCTGGGCATCGCCGTCACCTACGAGCAGCTCTGGGGCCGGATGGGCGGCAACCGCGGCGCCAAGATCCTCTCGCCCCGGCTGCTCGGCGACCCGTGGACGGCCGACACCGCGCAGACCGCGCTGCGGGACGCGGCCTCCGACGCCGGCCCGGTCCGCCTCACCGACCTGTTCCGCGGCGCCGACCTCGACCAGGCCGCCCGCCGGCTGGTGTCCCCGCCGCCGCCCGTCGGGGGCGGGGAGGGCGCCCTGCGGATCGACCCCGCCCTGGTGGGCGAGCTCGGGCTGGCCTACCAGAGCAAGCTGCGCCTGGAGCGGGCCTGCGGCGGCGGGCTCGTCCTCGGCCCGGCCCGGGCCGAACTGGCCATGGTCGCCAAGCTGCTGGAGCTCGGCGCGTACGACGAGGCGCTCGGGCGCGAGCTGTACGGCACCGCGAGCCGGCTGGCCCGGCTGGTCGGCTGGGCCGGCTACGACCTCGGCCACGAGGCGGTGGCCCAGCGGGCGTTCGCGGCCGCGCTGCGCGCCGCGCACGTCTGCGGCGACGCCCGGCTCGGGGTCGCCGTCGCCGGGTGCCTGGTGGTGCTGGCCACCCACAGCCCCGGCGGGCGCGGACTGGACGCGATCGCCATGCTCGCCACCGCCCTGGAGGCGGCCGGACCGGCCCTGGGCGCGGCCGACCGGGCGCTGCAGCTCGGCCGGATCGCCCGCGCGCACGGCCGCCGCGGCGAGGGCGAGGAGGCCGAGGCGGCCGCCGGGCGGGCCCTCGCGGCGCTGGCCGGCGGCCCGCCGGACGCCCCGGCGGACCCGGAGGTCAGGGCCGACCTCGCGGGCATGCTGGGGGAGGGGTACCTCCACCTCGGCGAGCTCGCCCGCGCCCGCGCCCTGCTGGCCGAGGCGGTGGCCGGACTCGGCCCCGGCCGGGCCCGGGCGAGGGTGCTGCTGATGGTCCGGCTGGCCGACGCCCACCGACGGGCCGGCGACCGGGGGGAGGCCGCCAGGACCGCCGACCGGGCGCGGCTGCTGGCCGCGGGGATGCAGTCCGAGCGGGTCGCCCGGGCGCTGCGCGATTTCGACGCGGCCTCCCGGCTGGTATCGCCGGGAGAGGCCTGACCCCCTTGCGGTACCCTGAGCCCATGCGAACCGTGCGCCTGCTCCTTAGCCGGCCGCGCTGACCAGGACCGGCTGCGCCCCCAGGGCGGTGCCGGAGTCGGCGTGGCGTCCCCTCCTGCGAGGGGATTTTTTGTTTTCCGCCCGGGTTTCCCGCCCCGGCTGCCCGCCGAAGCCGGCCGAGTGCGCCGGTTCGCCAACCGACATCGATGGAGCCTGAAGGATCATGAGCGAGACGACCCCTGCCTCCGGCGCGGCCGAGGCCGCCACCGAGCCGTTCCGGTACAGCGCCACCCTGGCGGCGGAGATCGAGTCCCGCTGGCAGGACATCTGGGAGAAGGAGGGGACGTTCCACGCCCCCAACCCGGCCGGCGCCCTGGCCGACCCGGCCGCCGGTGACGTCGCCGCGAAGCCCCACAGCTTCATCATGGACATGTTCCCGTACCCCTCGGGTGCGGGCCTGCACGTCGGCCACCCGCTGGGCTACATCGCCACCGACGTCTACGCCCGCTACCAGCGGATGACCGGCCACAACGTGCTGCACACGCTGGGCTA
Organism: Kitasatospora sp. NPDC048239; assembly: GCF_043202015.1. Lineage (NCBI taxonomy): Bacteria > Bacillati > Actinomycetota > Actinomycetes > Kitasatosporales > Streptomycetaceae > Kitasatospora > Kitasatospora sp. NPDC048239. The sequence continues at coordinate 105,747 of NZ_JBICZP010000001.1, forward strand.
CGACGCGTTCGGCCTGCCCGCCGAGCAGTACGCGGTGCAGACCGGCACCCACCCGCGGGTCTCCACCGAGGCCAACATCGCCAACATGCGCCACCAGCTGCGCCGGCTGGGCCTGGGCCACGACCCGCGCCGCTCGATCTCCACGATCGACCCGGAGTACTACCGCTGGACCCAGTGGATCTTCCTGCAGATCTTCAACTCCTGGTACGACACCGAGGCCGGCAGGGCCCGCCCGATCGCCGAGCTGGTCGAGCGGTTCGAGTCCGGCGCGCAGCCGACCCCGGACGGCCGCGCCTGGGCGGCGCTGTCCGCCGCCGAGCGCGAGGACGTGCTGGGCGAGTACCGGCTGGCGTACTCCAAGGAGGTGCCGGTCAACTGGTGCCCCGGCCTGGGGACGGTGCTGGCCAACGAGGAGGTCACCGCGGACGGCCGCTCCGAGCGCGGCAACTTCCCGGTGTTCAAGTCGAACCTGCGCCAGTGGATGATGCGCATCACCGCCTACTCGGACCGCCTGATCTCCGACCTGGACCTGCTGGACTGGCCCGAGGCGATCAAGCTGCAGCAGCGCAACTGGATCGGCCGCAGCGAGGGCGCCCGGGTCGACTTCGCGGTCGGCGCCGACGAGAAGATCACCGTCTTCACCACCCGCCCCGACACCCTGTTCGGCGCCACCTACATGGTGCTGGCGCCCGAGCACGGCCTGGTCGACTCCATCGTCCCGGCGGCCTGGCCGGCCGGCACCCGCGAGGAGTGGACCGGCGGCGCCGCCACCCCCGCCGAGGCCGTCTCCGCGTACCGCGCGACCGCCGCCGCCAAGTCGGACGTCGAGCGCCAGGTCGAGGCCAAGGTCAAGACCGGTGTGTTCACCGGCGCGTACGCGACCAACCCGGTCAGCGGCGAGCCCGTCCCGGTGTTCGTCGCCGACTACGTGCTGATGGGCTACGGCACCGGCGCCATCATGGCCGTCCCGGCCCACGACCACCGCGACTTCGCCTTCGCCCGGGCCTTCGAGCTGCCGATGCGCTGCGTGGTCGGCCCGACCGACGGCCGCGGCGAGGACCCGCACGGCTGGGACGACGCGTTCGACACCTACGACTCCGTCATCGTCAACTCGGCGCACGACGAGGGCACCGAGAACGGCATCTCGCTGGACGGCCTGAGCGTGGTCGACGCCAAGGCCGCCGTCACCGCCTGGCTGGCCGAGCACGGCATCGGCGAGGGCACCGTCAACTACCGCCTGCGCGACTGGCTGTTCAGCCGCCAGCGGTACTGGGGCGAGCCCTTCCCGATCGTCTACGACGAGGACGGCGTGATGCACGCGCTGCCCGAGTCGATGCTGCCGGTCGAGGTCCCCGAGGTGGACGACTACTCGCCGCACACCTACGACCCGTTCGACTCCACCTCCTCGCCGAAGACCCCGCTGTCCCGCAACGAGGACTGGGTCAACGTCGAGCTGGACCTGGGCGACGGTGTCAGGACGTACCGCCGCGAGACCAACACCATGCCCAACTGGGCGGGTTCGTGCTGGTACGAGCTGCGCTACATCGACCCGGCCAACGGCGCGCGGGTGGTCGACCCGGCGAACGAGCGGTACTGGCTGGGCCCGACGGCCGAGAAGCCGGCCGGCGGCGCGGACCTGTACGTCGGCGGCGCGGAGCACGCCGTGCTGCACCTGCTGTACGCCCGCTTCTGGCACAAGGTGCTGCACGACCTGGGCCACGTCTCCTCGGTCGAGCCGTTCCACAAGCTGTTCAACCAGGGCATGATCACCGCGGACGTGTACCGCGACGAGCGCGGCTTCCCGGTGCCCGCGGCCGAGGTCGAGGAGCGCGACGGCGGCTACTTCTGGGAGGGCGAGCCGGTCAGGCGCGAGGCCGGCAAGATGGGCAAGTCCCTGAAGAACGCCGTCGCCCCGGACGAGATCGCCGACGAGTACGGCGCCGACACGCTGCGCCTGTACGAGATGTCGATGGGCCCGCTGGACGTCTCCCGTCCGTGGGACACCCGCGCGGTGGTCGGCTCGTACCGCTTCCTGCAGCGGCTGTGGCGCAACATCGTCTCGGAGTCGACCGGCGAGCTGGTCGTCGCGGACGAGCCGGCCGACGAGCCGACCCTGCGGGCGCTGCACAAGGCCATCGACGGCATCCGCGGCGACATGGCCGGGCTGCGCTTCAACACGGCCGTCGCCAAGGCGATCGAGCTGAACAACTTCCTGGTGAAGCGCGGGTCGACGCCGCGCGAGGTGGCCGATCGGCTGGTGCTGATGGTCGCCCCGCTGGCCCCGCACATCGCCGAGGAGCTGTGGCGCCGGCTGGGCCACGGCGAGTCGCTGGCGCACACCGACTACCCGGTCGCCGACCCGGCGTACGTGGTGGACGAGGCGGTGACCTGCGTCGTGCAGATCAAGGGCAAGGTCAAGGCCCGGCTGGAGGTCCCGCCGTCGATCTCCGACGCCGAGCTGGAGGCGCTGGCCATGGCCGACCCGGCCGTGGTGGCCGCGATCGGTGACGCGCCGGTGCGCAAGGTGATCGCGCGGGCGCCGAAGCTGGTGAACATCGTCACGGGCTGACGGGCGGCTGTTCGGGGGCCGGGTGGCGTCGTCGTGGCGCCGCCCGGCCCTCTGCCGTTTCGGGGGTTCCGCGGTTCGCGTGTGCTGCTGTCCGGGCTCGGACCGGGGTGGGTTGTCCGGCTGGTTGCCGCGACGGCCTTGCGGTTGTGCCCGGCCTGCCCGGGGGAGGACTCTGGGTGAGAACCCCGATCTGTCCCTGATCTCCGGTGCCGGGGCCCCTTCGGCCTGCCTCGGAGCGTGCTCGGCGGCTACCGTGGAACCCTCGGCGGGCTGGCCCGCGTTGGGCCCGGTGGGGGCCGGTTCGGCTGGTGGAAGGTGGCTCGTGATGGACGTGCTCGGCGTGATGATCGGCCTGGCCCTGCTCTTCGGGTTGGCGGCGCTGGCCCTGGCCGTGGTCGGCACGGTCAAGGCGGCGAAGGCGGTCGCGGTGAAGGTGGAGCGGCACGAGGCCAACGCCCGGCGCGCGGTGGAGAACGTCACCCTCAAGGCGAAGACGTTCACCAAGCCCGGGCCGCAGGGGCAGATCTCCGCCGTCCGGCTCGGGCTGCGGACCTCGTTGGACGGCACCCGGCAGGTGCTGGAGAGCGGGCTCGCCCAGGACGGCCAGCTCGGCGAGTCGCTGGTGCTGCTGGCCAGGCTGGACGCCCACGCGGCCGAGCTGGACGGTGAGTTGCGGATCCTGGAGCGGGAGCCCGACACCGGGCGGATCGCGGCCAAGCTGCCGGAGCTGCGGGAGCGGGCCGACCGGATCACCCACTCCGCCGAGACCATGCGGTGGGCGGCCCAGGACCGGATGCACCGGTTCGCGGACGACGAGCTGAGCCGGCTCAGCCAGGAGTGCGAGAGCGAGGCCGGCGCGCTGCGGCACTGGGACACCTCGGGGGCGGGTGCCCCTGCCGGTGGCGCAGGCGGTGCGGGTGGCGTCGGTGGTGCTGGCGGTGCCGGGGGTGCGGGCGGTGTCGGGGCTGCGGAGACCGGGACCGCGGCGCGGGAGGAGGCGGTGCGGCCCGGGCTGACCGACGGACGGGGCGGACGGCCCAGCGCCGAGGAGCTGTTGGGCCTCGCGGACCCGCTGTCCCGGCTGGCGCAGCGGCTGCGCAAGCCGAGCACGGGGTCCTCGGCCGGCTGACCGGGACGGCTCGGCCCGGCCTTCGGGGCCGGGCGTCGCCGTCGGCCGGGCCCTGGGCGTTCGGCGGATCGGCCCGGGCCCGGTGCTGCTCTCCGGTCGCTGCTCTCCGGCCGCTGTCATCCGGAGCGGACGGGGAGTAACCTCCGGCTCATGCCCGCCGACCTCGCACTTGTCACCGATTCCACGGCCTACCTGCCACAGCAGGCCGTCGACCACCACGGGATCACCGTGGTCCCGCTGAGCGTCGCGGTCGGTGACACGGTGCTTTCCGAGGGGGTGGAGATCTCCCCGAAGGACGTCGCCGAGGCGCTGCGCGGCAAGCAGCGGGTGACGACCTCCCGGCCGAACCCCGAGACCTTCGCCGCCGCCTATCGCGCCGCCGCCGAGGCGGGGGCGCGCGGCATCGTCTCGGTGCACATCTCCGGCGAGCTGTCCGGCACGGTGGAGGCGGCCCGGCTGGCGGCCGCCGAGGCGCCGGTGCCGGTGCAGGTGGTGGACAGCCGGCTGGTGGGCATGGCCCTCGGCTATGCCGTGCTGGCGGCGGCGGAGGCGGCGGCGGCCGGTGAGGAGCTTGCCGAGGTGGCCGGGGCCGCCACCCGGCGGGCATCGCTGACCAGCGGTTTCTTCTACGTCGACACCCTTGAGTACCTGCGCCGGGGTGGGCGGATCGGTGCCGCCAGGGCGCTGCTCGGGTCGGCCCTGGCGGTGAAGCCGCTGCTGCACCTGGCGGGTGGGCGGATCGAGCCGCTGGAGAAGGTGCGGACGGCGTCCCGGGCGATCGCCCGGCTGGAGGAGATCGCGGTCGAGCAGGCGGGGGAGCGCGAGGTCGACATCGCCGTTCACCACTTGGCGGCGGGGGAGCGCGCCGAGCCGCTCGCGGAGCGGTTGCGGGCTCGGGTGCCCGGGTTGCGGGAGCTGTCCGTGAGCGAGGTGGGGGCGGTGATCGGTGCGCATGTGGGGCCGGGGCTGCTGGCCGTGGTGGTCTCGCCGCGCTGACGCGGTGCCTCGTCTTGGGGGCGTTCGGTGGGCGGGGCGACGCGGGGCGGCGGGGGCGTTCGGTGGGCGGGGCGGCGGGGGCGTTTCGGCGGGTGGGGCCGTGCTTCGGGGGCAACCGGCCTCGGGTCTCCTCGCTCGTGTGAGTGACCTGACTTATCCACAACCCCCTTTTATCCACAGCTTTTTCGAGATTTCCCCGCAGCCGGTGAGCGACTTCTACCGTGCTGCGCATGACGACCACGAGCATCGGCGCGGCCAGGCGCCATGAGATCACCGAGACGGCCCGCCGACGGATGTCGACGCTGCTGCCCGAGTCCGAGGGCCCGCCCGATGTGGGCGAGCCCTCGGCCACCGGGCCGCCGTCGGACGCGGGTCCGGTGCCCGCCCCGGTGGGCGGCCCGCCGTTTCGACTGAGCCCGGCGCTGGCGCTGGACCGGCGGGCGGTCGTGGGGCTCCTCGTCCTGCTGCTGCTCGCCGTGGGCTACGCGGTGCAGCACTTCTGGCTCGCCAGGGCCCGGCCGGTCCAGGTGCCGGCGGTGGCGGTCGCCCCGCCGGTGCCGGGGGAGGCGGTGGCGGCCGCGACCGGCTCGTCCACGGTCGCCGCCGAGGCCGCCGGTCCGGGCGCAGGCCCGGGCGCCGTTGGTACGAACACCGTCGTGGTGGTGGACATCGGAGGCCGGGTGCCCTCACCCGGGGTGCACACCCTGCCCGGCGGCTCCCGGGTGGCGGACGCCCTGCGGGTGGCCGGCGGCCCGCTGCCGGAGACGGAGACCAAGAGCCTCAACCTGGCCCGGGTGCTGACGGACGGTGAGCAGATCCTGGTGGGGGAGCCGGGCACGCCCCCGGCCGGTGCCCCGCTCGCCTCGGCCGCGCCGACGCAGCCGGTCAGCCTCAACCGCGCCACCCTCCAGCAGCTCGACACCCTCCCCGGCGTCGGTCCGACGCTGGCTCAGCGCATCCTCGCGTTCCGCACCTCGCACGGGTCGTTCCGCTCCCTGGAGCAGCTCAGACAGGTCAGCGGCATCGGCGAGCGCACCTACGCGGAGATCAGACCGATGCTCACCCTCTGACCGACCACCGCCCCGCCCCCATCCCGTGTGCGCCGAAGGGAGGTGCCGCCATCCCAGGGACGGCCAAGCCCACCCGTATCTCCACCGACCCCGTCCGGACGTCCCCCGACCTCCGTCTGCTGCTGCCCGCCGTCTCGGCATGGGCGGTCACGGCCCTCGTCCTGCGGCCGGGTGCGCGCGACGGTGCAGCCCTCGCTGCGACGGCGGCCGCCGTCGCAGCCGTGTTCCTGCTGCTGTACTCCGCCCGGTGGCGACGCCGGGGCGCCGCCACCACCGTGGCCGCCGTCCTGCTTACCGGCGCGGCGGCCGCCACCGCCACCCTCCTGCACACCGCCGACCTGCACCGCGGTCCGCTGCCCGGACTGGCCCACAGCGCCTCCGCCCCCGGGGCCCCGGCCGCGGCCGGCGCGATCGTGGGCGTCGACCTGACCATCACCGGGGATCCGAGAGCGTCCACCTCCCGGTCCAGGGGCACGAGCGCCGGCCAGGCCCTTCTCACCGTGGAGGCCGTGGTGGACCGGGTCGGCGTCCCCGACGGGCTCGCACCCGACGGGCTCGCACCGGGCGGGACCGTCCGGACCAGGACCCCGGTGACCGTCCTGGTACGCGGCGAGGGGCTGGAGGCCTGGCAGCACCTGCTTCCGTCGACCAGGCTGGCCGTCGAGGCACAGGTCCGCCCGGCGGGGGAGGGGTACGACACCGAGTCCGCGGCGCTGCTGCTCACCCACGGGCCGCCCCGGCAGCTGGCGCCGCCGAGCCTGCCGCAGCGCATCGCCGGCCGACTGCGGGCCGGTCTGCGATCCGCCGTCGACGGGCTCCCACCGGATGCGCGGGGGCTGCTTCCGGCGCTCGTCGTCGGGGACGTCTCCCGGCTGCCCGACGACCTCCAGGAGGCCTTCCGCGCCACCGACATGGCGCACCTGGTCGCGGTGAGCGGGGCGAATCTCGCGATCGTCCTGGGCGTGCTGCTGGGGGCACCCGGGCGGGCCGGGAGGTCCGAGCGGCGGGGCCTGGCCGGCCTGCTCGGGTTGTCGCTGCGCACCACCGCGCTGCTCGGCACCGCCGTCACCCTGGCCTTCGTCACCATCTGCCGCCCAGAGCCGAGCGTGCTGCGGGCGGCGGGTACCGGCCTGGTCGGCCTGCTGGCCCTGGCGGCCGGCCGACCGCGCCAGGCGGTGCCGGCCCTGTCGGGCACGGTCCTGCTCCTGGTGCTTCTCGATCCCCACCTCGCGCGGTCGTTCGGGTTCCTGCTCTCCGTCCTCGCCACCACGGGTCTGCTGGTTCTCGGTCCGCACTGGGCGGACGCCCTGCGGGCGCGGGGCTGGCCGCACCACCTGGCGACCGCCGTGGCGGCGACGGCCGCGGCCCAGGCGCTCTGTGCGCCCGTCACCGTGGTGCTGTCCGCACACATCAGCCTCGTGGCCATCCCCTGCAACCTGCTGGCCGAGCCGGCGGTGGCCCCGGCGACCCTGCTGGGGTTCGCGGTCCTCGCGGTGGAGCCGGTCCTTCCGGCGGTGGCCGGCCTGCTGGCCGAGCCGGCCGGCCTCCCGGCCGGTTGGCTGGCGGCGGTGGCCAGACACGGCGCCGAACTGCCCGGGGCCCGGCTCTCCTGGCCGGGCGGGCTCCTCGGTACCGCCACCCTCGCCCTCGCCACCGTGGCGGCCTGCTGGTCGGCCCCGCTCCTCCTACCCCGCCGAGCGGTGCCCGGTGGGGTGGGAGGAGCGCCTCCTGCCGTACCGCTTCCTGCCGTACCGCCTCCGGCCGGAGCGTCACCCGCAGGCGGTAGCTCCCGGGCGGGGCGTGCCCGGCTGCGGCATATCCGGCTGCGGTACGTCCGGCTGCGGCATGTCCGGGCGGTCGTGGCGGGGCTTCTCCTCCTTGCCCTGCCGGCCGTGCTGCTGCGGCCGCCGCTGCTCACCCGGATCGCGACCGGCTGGCCGCCCCCGGGGTGGCGGCTGGCGATGTGCGACGTGGGCCAGGGCGACATGCTGGTACTGCCCGTCACCGCCCCAGGCGACGCGGCGGACCAGAGCACCGGTGACGGCGGCCCGGACAGCGCCGTGGTCGTGGACGCCGGGCCGGACCCGCAGGCGGCCGACCGCTGTCTGCGCGACCTGGGGATCACCACCGTCCCGCTGCTCCTGCTGACGCACTTTCACGCCGACCACGTCGAGGGCGTGCCGGGAGTGCTGCGCGGGCGGCGGGTCGGGGCGGTCGAGGGCACCGCGCTGGACGATCCGCCGGGTGAGGCGGCGCGGGTGCTCCGCTGGGCGTCGGCGGCCGGCGTGCCGTTGGCGCGGGCCGTGCGCGGCGAGCGCCGCACGGCCGGCCCCGGCCTCTCCTGGGAGGTGCTCTGGCCGGACGGCTCGGCGGCGGCCGACGCGCCCGGTGCCAACAACGCCAGCGTCGCCCTGCTGGTCACCCTGGGCGGCGGGCTGCGGCTGGCCCTCCTGGGGGATCTCGAACCGCCGGCCCAGTCCGCACTGCTGGCCCGTATCGGCCGCAGCGGCCGTACCCGGGTGGACGTCCTCAAGGTGGCCCACCACGGCTCCGCCCACCAGGACGCGGCCCTCGCCGCGTTCCTCCGCCCGCGGCTGGCCCTGATCTCCTGCGGTCGGGACAACCCCTACGGCCACCCCGCCGCCCGCACTGTGGACCAGCTGAGGGCCCTCGGTGCGACCGTCCTGCGGACCGACCAGTCCGGCGACATCGCCGTCACGGGCGGCACCCCGGCCGCCCTCGCTGCGGTCGTCCACCCACTCGACCACCAACCCGCGAGGGGGCGTCGCACCTGAGCGGATCGGCAGTGCGGACTTCGGCAGCGCAGGTGTCGGCGTACAGGTGAACGTGCCCAGTCCCGTACGGATGAACGTGCCCGGACGAAGCGGTGGGTGACGCTCTCGTGCCGCGGCAAGGAGGCATCGGATACTGACTGCTGTGATCACTGAGCCCTCACCTTCACCGGTCAGTGACCCGGCTGACTTCGCGTCCCGGCTGGCTGCGGCCGAGGACTGGACCGGCGCGGCTCTGGAGGCTCAGCAGGAGGGGCGGTGGGTCCTGACCGGGACGGAGCGCCGGATCCTGGCCGACATCGTGGCGGCTACCAATCCCCTGCACGGTGGCCGGCTGCCACCGCACGACGACGAGTCGCTGTACGTACGCCTCGGACGCATCGGGAACTGGGCCGGCGTGCTGCGGCTCGCCGCACGGGCCGGGAGCTTTGAACTCCGTCCTGTGGCGGGTACGGACCCTTCGTCTCAAACCCGCCCCGTCGGCATGGCCGACCTGCTTTCGGGCATCTACGCGCTCGCCGAACAGGGCGAACGGTGGCAGCGGCTGATGCTGGCAACCGTCGCCGAACTCAACGCCGCGGCCCGCAGCCGGCCTCCGCAGGAACGACAGGATCTCGACCAGGCGCTCGCCGAGCGTGAGCCACGGTTCGCGAAGGACCTGGCCGCCGCGGAGCGCTTCTTCACCGGCCCTGGTTCGCTGGAAGACCTGCCCCTCTTCCTCTGCTGACCGATAGCCCAGGGGCGGCGCCGCGCCGACGCTGAGCCCGTTCCCCTGTACCGCCATGGGCACATCGCGGAGCACCCGGACAGCCGGCACCCGGACAGTCGGAACCGGCAGGCGGCATCGGCAGGCCGGGGTGCCGGGCGGCACCCCGGGGGCGGGGTCAGCCCTCCTCGCGCCAGCCCTCGTGTTCGGTGGCGACGGCGTCCAGGGCGCGCAGGAGTCCGGGGGTCCAGCCGTCCTCGGGAGGTTCGACGACCACCAGCCACTGGGCGTCCTCGGCGTCGTCCTCGCCGGCCAGTGCGTCGCGGACGATTTCGAGTTCGCCGAGGTCGGGGTGGTCGGCGCTGAGGCCTTCGGAGGCCTCCTCGGCGGCGTCGCGGTCGGGCAGGACGAGCAGTTGCCGGGCGTGCGGGTCGAACTCGTCCAGGTCGCTGATGGTGTGGTCTTCGGTCACTGGGTCATTCTCCCCGGATCCGTCGGCCCGCCCTCAACCCGGGTCCCCGTGCGGCCCCCGCACCCGGGCCCGCGCACCCGGTCCGCGCACCCGGGCCCGCACCCGGTCCGCGCACCCGGGTCCGCGTCCCGGTCGGCCCGGGCGGGAGTGTCCGCACCCCGTGGGATGCTGGTAGGCGATGGCCAGGAAGAGTGCACCCGACGACCTGCTCGCCCCGCTGACCCTCGCGGTCGGCCAGGAGGAGCTGCTGCTCGACCGCGCGGTCGCCCAGGTGGTGGCGGCGGCGAAGGCGGCCGATCCCGACACCGATGTGCGGGACCTCCCGCCCGGGGGCCTGCAGCCGGGCAGTCTGGCCGAGCTGACCACACCCTCGCTCTTCGCCGAGCGCAAGGTCATCGTGGTCCGGGCCGCTCAGGACCTCTCCGCCGAGGCGGTGAAGGAGGTCAAGGCGTACATCGAGTCCCCGGCCGAAGAAGTGATCATCGTGCTGGTGCATGCGGGTGGCGCCAAGGGCAAGGGCCTGCTGGACGCCGGGCGCAAGGCCGGCGGCCGGGAGGTCGCCTGCGCGAAGCTGGCCAAGGCGGGGGAGCGGCTGACCTTCGTCCGGGGCGAGTTCAGGACGCTCGGCCGCTCGGCGACGCCGGAGGCCTGCCAGGCCCTGCTGGACGCGCTCGGCAGCGACCTGCGCGAGCTGGCCGCCGCCTGCAGCCAGCTCACCTCGGACGTCGAGGGCACCATCGACGAGACCGTGGTGGCCCGCTACTACAGCGGACGGGCCGAGGCGACCGGCTTCGAGGTGGCCGACCTGGCCGTCACCGGTCGGGCCGCCGAGGCGCTGGAGCGGCTGCGCTGGGCGCTGGCCGTCGGGCAGCCGCCGACCGGTATCACCTATGCGCTGGCCTCCGGCGTCCGCAGCATCGGGCGGCTGGCGACCACCGGGCGGAACATGCGCCCGGCGGACCTGGCCCGCGAGCTGGGGATGCCGCCGTGGAAGGTCGAGCGCGTCCGTCAGCAGATGCGCGGCTGGACGGGCGACGGCGTGGCCACCGCCCTGACCGCGATCGCCCAGGCGGACGCCGCCGTCAAGGGCGGGTCCGACGACCCGGCCTACGCGCTGGAGCGGGCCGTCGTCGCGGTCGCCCGCGCCGCCCGGGCAGGCACCCGCCCGTACTGACGGGCCGGCGGCGCAGGCTCCCACCCGGGCCACGCGGGCAGGCCGACTGAGGCAGGCCCTGTGGCGCCTGCGCCTGCGCCTACGGGCCGCCGATCGCCTTCAGGGCGTCCCGGCCGTCGGAGAGCAGCGACTGCCGGACGGTCTCCTTGTCGACCGGCTTGGGCCCGTCGTCGTCATAGGTCGCGGACCAGGCCAGTGAGAACGTCATACCGCCGTCCCGGACCTGCAGTTCGTAGCGGGCGGAGTGCCAGGTCCGGCTCTTGCTGGTGGTGCGCCGCTCGTCGATGTAGGCGAGATAGGCCTCGTCGCCGAGCCCGGGCACCGCGCTGATCTCGGCCTTGCGCTGCTGGAAGGCCGCCTTGGTGGCGGTGAACTCCGGCGCGGAGTCCACGGACTTGTGCAGGTTGGCGCGCATCTCGATCAGCGCGTAGTCCCAGTCCGAGGACGTGGCGCCGCGCTTCATGTCGGCGGTGCACGACATGACGTCCATGTCGGTGTGCCGGGCGCTGTAGTGGTACGGGTTGGTGTCCACCATCGTGTAGAGCGACTGGAACTTGCCCGGCTTCGCGGCCGAGCAGAGATCGTCCACGACGTGGTAGCCCCGGATCGGACGCGCCGAGCCCCCGGACTGCACCATGCCGGGCAGGGTGAAGACCGCGGCCGCCCAGCCCCCCGAGACGATCAGCGCGCCCGTGAACGCCCAGACGGCGTTGCGGCGCAGGCCCCCGCCCCGGCGGCCCCGCCGATCGGCTTCCACCGGCGGCATTCCGGGCGAGGTGGGCAGCCCGGGAGGCGGCCCGAAGCCCGGGGTACCGCCCGGCGGCGGAGTCTGGTGAGGCTGCTGGTGTTGCGGTGGCTGCTGCGGCTGGTGCACCTGCGGCGGCTGCTGCTGCGGAAAACCGCCGAACCCCGGCCCGCCCTGCGGTGGCGGTGGCGTTGCCATACGTGGCCCCCCTGAGCCCTGTGGTCCCGGGCCCGCGCCCGACGGACGCGATCCCGGTCGGTGATCGACCCTAGCGTTCGCACCGGTGAACGGAACAGGCGCCGCAGCCGCCCCGGGGAAGGGGCTTGCTGCGGCGCCTGCCGTACTGCTGTGTGCACCGCACCCGCGTGGCGAACGCAGGCCGCGTGCGGTGCGAAGTTCCTACTGCGCCTCAGGGGTCCGGGTAGAGGGCCGGTCCGACCTGGGGCGGTGGGGTCGAGGACCCCGGGGGCGTCAGGCCTGGACGGCGGTGTTGACGCGCTTGGTGATCGCCGACTTCTTGTTGGCGGCCTGGTTGGCGTGGATGATGCCCTTGCTCACGGCCTTGTCCAGCGCCTTGGAGGCGGCGCGGGCCAGCACGGCGGCCTTCTCGGTCTCACCGGCGGCAGCGGCCTCGCGGGCCTTGCGCAGAGCGGTCTTCAGCGAGGACTTGACGGCCTTGTTGCGCAGGCGCGCCTTCTCGTTGGTCTTGTTGCGCTTGATCTGGGACTTGATGTTCGCCACGAAGGAGCCTCAGTCTTGTGTGTTAACGGTTGGAACGGGCTGCACCAGGCGGCCGCCGGACAAGCTGAGAGGGCATGCCGAGGGCCAGGTGCAGCGCCCCACGCTACCAGGGGCGTACCGTTCGCCCCAAACCGGCCGGGCCCGGATCAGTCGCCGAGCACCGGCTCGCCGTAGTGCTCGACCTCGGGGAACGGCTCGTAGAAGCGGTGCAGCAGCTCCCGCCACCGCTGGTACTCGGCGGAGCGGCGGAACCCCTCCGTGTGGTCCTCCAGCGCCTCCCACTCCACCTGGAGCAGGAACCGCGAGCCGCGTCCCTCGTCCAGGCAGCGGCGCAGTTCCAGCGAGCGGAAGCCGGACTGGACCGCGATCAGCGGCCTGGCCTCCGTGAAGGCGGCGAGGAACGCCTCCTCCTGACCGGGCAGGACGTCCAGCAGCGCGCTTTCGAGGATCATGGAGCGCCATCCTGCCCCGCCGGACCGCCGCGCGAAAGCCCCGGAGCGGCGCCGCAGCCGCTGCGCAGCGGCCCCCCGGGCGCGGTCCGGGCGGCCCGGGGACGAGCTGGGGGACGAGCTGACCGGCGACGCACGTCCAGCTCGTGGGAAGATGGGAGGAACTATCTCGATCGGACGACTGTCCGGTCCCCGGGAAGCCGCGGTCAGCGATGATCCGGACACCCCCGGCCCCCGGACCAACGGAGAATCGGACCAAGGTGCCCGCGACCCCCAGCAATGTGCCAGAGCCCAGCCGTACCGACCCGGCGCTGATCCGCAACTTCTGCATCATCGCCCACATCGACCACGGCAAGTCGACGCTCGCAGACCGGATGCTGCAGATCACCGGCGTCGTCGACCCGCGGCAGATGCGCGCCCAGTACCTCGACCGGATGGACATCGAGCGCGAGCGCGGCATCACCATCAAGTCGCAGGCGGTCCGCCTTCCGTGGGCGCCGAAGACCGGACCGAACGTCGGGTCGACGCACATCCTCAACATGATCGACACCCCGGGCCACGTGGACTTCACCTATGAGGTGTCCCGTTCGCTCGCCGCCTGCGAGGGCACCATCCTCGTGGTGGACGCCGCCCAGGGCATCGAGGCGCAGACCCTCGCCAACCTGTACCTGGCGCTGGAGAACGACCTCACGATCATCCCGGTGCTCAACAAGATCGACCTGCCGGCCGCCCAGCCGGAGAAGTACGCCGCCGAGCTCGCCCACATCATCGGGTGCGACCCGGAGGACGTCCTCAAGGTCAGCGCCAAGAGCGGCCTCGGCGTGCCGGAGCTGCTCGACCACGTGGTCGAGAAGATCCCGGCGCCGGTCGGCGTCAAGGACGCCCCGGCCCGCGCGATGATCTTCGACTCGGTGTACGACTCCTACCGAGGCGTGGTCACCTACGTCCGTGTCGTCGACGGCCAGCTCACCAAGCGTGAGCGGATCGCGATGATGTCCACCGGCGCGACCCACGAGCTGCTGGAGATCGGCGTCATCTCGCCCGAGCCGAAGGTCGCCGACGGCCTGGGCGTCGGCGAGGTCGGCTACATCATCACCGGTGTGAAGGACGTCCGGCAGTCCAAGGTCGGTGACACCATCACCTCGATGCACAAGGGTGCGACCGAGCCGCTGGGCGGCTACAAGGACCCGCGCCCGATGGTGTTCTCCGGCCTCTACCCGCTGGACGGCTCGGACTACCCGCTGCTGCGCGACGCCCTCGACAAGCTGCGGCTGAACGACGCCGCGCTGGTCTACGAGCCGGAGACGTCCGTCGCACTCGGCTTCGGCTACCGCTGCGGCTTCCTGGGCCTGCTGCACCTGGAGATCATCCGGGAGCGCCTGGAGCGCGAGTTCAACCTCGACCTGATCTCCACCGCCCCGAACGTGGTCTACCGCGTGGTGATGGAGGACGGCACCGAGCACACCGTCACCAACCCGAGCGAGTTCCCGACCGGCAAGATCGCCGAGGTGCACGAGCCGGTCGTGCGCGGGACCATCCTGGCGCCGAACGAGTTCGTCGGCGCGATCATGGAGCTGTGCCAGGGCCGCCGCGGCAACCTCCAGGGCATGGACTACCTCTCCGAGGACCGCGTCGAGCTGCGCTACACCCTGCCGCTCGCGGAGATCGTCTTCGACTTCTTCGACTACCTGAAGTCCAAGACCCGCGGTTACGGCTCCTTCGACTACGAGCCGATCGGCGAGCAGACGGCCGACCTGGTGAAGGTCGACATCCTGCTGCACGGTGACGCGGTGGACGCGTTCTCCGCGATCGTGCACAAGGACAAGGCGTACAACTACGGCGTCATGATGGCCGGCAAGCTGCAGAAGCTGATCCCGCGCCAGCAGTTCGAGGTGCCGATCCAGGCGGCCATCGGCTCGCGGGTGATCGCCCGTGAGACGGTCCGCGCGATCCGCAAGGACGTGCTCGCCAAGTGCTACGGCGGTGACATCTCGCGTAAGCGCAAGCTGCTGGAGAAGCAGAAGGAAGGCAAGAAGCGGATGAAGATGGTCGGCCGCGTGGAGGTCCCGCAGGAGGCCTTCATCGCCGCGCTGTCCACCGACGCCGAGGCGCCGAAGGAAAAGAAGTAACGAGGTAGAGCGGTAGCAGCGGCCTGAGGGGCCCGGGGGTCGACACCCCCGGGCCCCTCAGCCGTTCCGCCACCCGACGCCCGCCCGCGCGCTCAGCGCAGGGTCGAGACCACGCCGCCGACGATGGCCGCCTTGGCCAGCCGCCCGACCGGCCCGGTGAACACGGTGGGCCGCATCGAGTCGTCCCCGTGGATCAGCTGCAGCAACCCGTCCCGGCGCCCGAGGCTCAGGCACTGCACGGCGTACCGGAACGCGAAGGGCTTGTCGGTGCGCCCGGCGAGCACCCGGCCGAGGTACCGGCCCATCGGCTGGGCGGTGGCGCAGCCCATCCGCAGGGTGCCGGTGCCGGGGACGGTCACCTCGGCGGCGTCGCCGATCACGTACACCCCGGGGTGCGAGACCGAGCGCAGGTGGCGGTCGACGATCGCGCGGCCGTCCGCGGCGACCGCCAGTCCGGCCTCGGCGGCCAGCGGGTGGGGGTCCATGGCGGCCGCCCAGGCCACCACGTCGGCCGGGATCCGGCCCCGCCCGGTGGTCAGCCCCTCCGGGTCGACCCCGGTGACGGCGCTCTGCTCGTGCACGTCGACCCCGAGCCGCTCCAGGACCCGCAGGACGTGGCCGCGGCCCTTCGCCGAGAACCAGCCGCCCACCTGGCCGGCGGCGACGATCCGCACCCGCCAGCCGGGGTGCGCCTCGGCGAGTTCGGCGGCCAGTTCGATGCCGGTGGCGCCGCCGCCGACCACGGCCACCGTGCCGGGCTCCCCGGTGCGCAGGCGTTCGCTCAGCTCGCCGGCCCGCTCCACCGGGTAGGCGTGCTCGGCGGCGCCGGGGACGCCGTGCCAGGCGGTCCGGCTGCCGAGGGCGTACACCAGGGTGTCGTAGCCGATGGCCTCGCCGGTGTCCAGGAAGACCTTGCGGGCGTTCGGGTCCAGCTCGGTGGCCCGGGCCCGGAGGTGGCGGACGCCGCGGCCGCGGACCAGCTCGGCCAGCGCGGGCCGGTGCTCGGGGTGGCCGGCGGCGGTCTCGTGCTGGCGGATCCGGTGCAGGAAGCGGGCCTCGGGAGCGACCAGGGTCACCCGGTGGTGCCGACCGGCCCGGGTCGCGGCGGTCAGCCCCGCGTAGCCGGCCCCCAGTACGACGATCTGCTTCTCGGTCATGTCGTCCGCCTCCTTCGCCGCGCTCTCTGCGCGCGTTCGGGAAGGGGACGACGCAGCCGGTCAGGGTGTGACGGTGACCTGTGTCACACGGGTCAGCTTCTCGGGGTTGACCACCACGAACGCCTCGGTGATCCGGCCGTCGGTGACGGTGAACGCCAGCACGGCGCCGACCGAGCCGTCGGCGTCGTGCCAGAGCAGGCCCGGCTCACCGTTGACCAGCGCGGAGGCGATGCCGATGCCGGGGGTGAACCACTTCGCGACCAGGCCGGCCACCATCCGGGAGACCTTGTCCGCGCCGACCACCGGGCGGGCGCCGGCGGTGACGATGCCGCCGCCGTCGGAGTGCCAGACCACGTCGGGATCGAGGACGGCCAGCAGGCCCTCGATGTCCCCGCGGGCGGTGGCGGCGGCGAAGGCCTGGACGGCCTGCCGGTGCTCGCCCGGATCGGCGGTGGCCCGCCGGCCGCCGTCCTTCACCCGGCGCCGGGCCCGGGAGGCCAGCTGGCGGGTGGCCTCGGGGGTGCGCTCCAGGGTGGCGGCGATCTCGTCGAAGCCGACCGCGAAGACGTCGTGCAGGACGAACGCGGCCCGTTCGGCGGGGGTGAGCTGCTCCAGGACGGCGAGCAGGGCCAGCGAGACGGACTCCCCGCGTTCGGCCAGCTCGGCGGGGGAGGCGGGGGAGTCCGCGTAGGAGACGGCCGGCTCGGGCAGCCACTCGCCCCAGTAGGACTCCCGGCGGGCCCGGGCCGAGCCCAGCTGGTCGTAGCAGAGCCGGGTGACGACGGTGGTCAGGAAGGCCCGCGGGTCGGCGACCCGGGACCGGTCGGCCGTGCGCCAGCGCAGCCACGCCTCCTGCAGCACGTCCTCGGCGTCGGTGAACGACCCCAGCAGCCGGTAGGCGACCGATCCCAGGTAGCGCCGGTTCGCCTCGAAGGCGTCGTCCGTCACCGGCCCCGCGGCCTGGTCGGGCGCTGCGTCGGTCGGCTCGGCTGAGAGGTCGTCACTCACCCGACCCACGGTAGCGGCCGGGCGCCGAAGACGAGGAGCCGGAGCGGGGGCCGGACCGAACGGCCCCCGCTCCGGCTCCGCCGGACGACTGCGCCGCCGCTCAGTCGACCTCGGCCACGGCCTCGGCGAACTGGGCCTGGTACAGCCGGGCGTACGCGCCGTCGGCGGCGATCAGCTCGTCGTGCGTGCCCTGCTCGACGATCGACCCGTTCTCCATCACCAGGATCACGTCGGCGTCCCGGATGGTGGAGAGCCGGTGGGCGATCACGAAGCTGGTCCGGCCGGTGCGCAGCCGGGCCATCGCGCGCTGGATCAGGACCTCCGTCCGGGTGTCGACCGAGCTGGTCGCCTCGTCCAGGACGAGGATCGACGGCTGGGCCAGGAAGGCCCGGGCGATGGTGATCAGCTGCTTCTCGCCCGCGCTGACGCCGGCGCCCTCGTCGTCGATCCTGGTGTCGTAGCCGTCCGGCAGGGTCCGCACGAAGCGGTCCACGTGCGCGGCCTTGGCCGCCTCGACCACCTGCTCGCGGGTGGCGCCCTCGGCGCCGTACGCGATGTTGTCGGCGATGGAGCCGCCGAACAGCCAGGTGTCCTGGAGGACCATGCCGATGCCGGAGCGCAGCTCCTCGCGGGACATCGCGGCCACGTCCACCCCGTCCAGGGTGATCCGCCCGCTGCTGACCTCGTAGAACCGCATCAGCAGGTTGACCATGGTGGTCTTGCCGGCGCCGGTCGGGCCGACGATGGCGACGGTCTGCCCGGGTTCGACCTTCAGCGAGAGGTCCTCGATCAGCGGCGTCCCCGGGTCGTAGCGGAAGGCCACGTCCTGGAAGGCGACCCGGCCGCGGATGGTGTCCGGGCGCTCGGGCATGGCCGGCTCGGGGGTCTGCTCGGGCGCGTCCAGCAGCTCGAAGACGCGCTCGGCGGAGGCGACGCCGGACTGCACCAGGTTGGCCATGCTGGCGACCTGGGTGAGCGGCTGGCTGAACTGCCGCGAGTACTGGATGAACGCCTGCACGTCGCCGATCGACAGCGCGCCGCTCGCCACCCGCAGGCCGCCGACCACGGCGATCAGCACGTACTGCAGGTTGCCGATCAGCATCATCGCGGGCTGGATGATCCCGGAGATGAACTGGGCCCGGAAGCTGGCGGTGAACAGCGCCTCGTTGTGCTCGGCGAAGACCTCCGCGGACTCCTTCTGCCGGCCGAAGACCTTCACCAGGTTGTGGCCGGTGTACATCTCCTCGATGTGGGCGTTGAGCTGGCCGGTGGACTTCCACTGCTGGACGAACTGGGGCTGCGCCCGCTTGCCGACCCTGGTCGCCACGACCACCGACAGCGGCACCGAGACCAGGGCGATCAGCGCCAGCAGCGGTGAGATCCAGAACATCATCGCGAGCACGCCGACCACGGTGAGCAGCGAGTTCACCACCTGGCCCATGGTCTGCTGCATGGACTGGCCGATGTTGTCGATGTCGTTGGTGACCCGGCTGAGCACCTCGCCGCGCGGCTGCTTGTCGAAGTAGCTGAGCGGCAGCCGGGCGAGCTTGGCCTCGACGTCCCTGCGCAGCCGGTAGCCGGCCCGCTGGATCGCCGTGGTGGCGAGCCGGCCCTGGACGATGCCGAGTACGGCGGAGGCGACGTAGATCACCAGGACCCAGAGCAGCACGGTGCCGATGGCGTTGAAGTCCATGCCCACGCCGGGGGTGAAGTCGATCGAGTTGAGCAGGTCGGCGGTGCCGCCGTCGCCGTGCGCGCGCAGCCCCTCGACGGCCTGCTGCTTGGAGGTGCCGGGCTCGAACTGGTCGCCGACCACGCCGGCGAAGATCAGGTCGGTGGCGTCGCCGAGCACCTTGGGGCCGACCACGGCGGCGCCGATGCTGAGCACGCCGAGCGCCAGCACGGCGGAGATCAGGGCGCGTTCCGGGCGCAGCAGCTTGAGCACCCGCTTGCCGGAGCCCTTGAAGTCCATCGACTTCTCGGTGCCCTGGCCGCCCATGAACCGGCCGGGGCCGGCCGGGCCGCGCCGGGCGGCGGCGGCCTGCGAGTCGCTGGGCACCTCGTCGGCCACGGCCTTCCCGGGTGCCTTCTTCGGCGTGCTCACGCCGCCTCCTGTTCGGTGAGCTGGGACAGGACGATCTCCCGGTAGGTCGGGTTGTCGGCCATCAGCTCGGTGTGGGTGCCGCTGCCGACCACCGCGCCCTCGTCCAGGACGATGATCCGGTGGGCGTCGCGGATGGTGGAGACGCGCTGGGCGACGATCAGGACGGTGGCGTCGGAGGTCTCCCGGGCGAGCGCCTTGCGCAGCCTGGCGTCGGTGGCGTAGTCGAGCGCGGAGAAGGAGTCGTCGAAGAGGTAGACACCGGGCCTGCGGACCAGTGCGCGGGCGATCGCCAGGCGCTGGCGCTGGCCGCCGGAGACGTTGCCGCCGCCCTGGGCGATGGGCGCGTCCAGGCCTTCGGGGAGGCGCTCGACGAACTCCTTGGCCTGGGCGACCTCCAGGGCGTGCCAGAGCTCCTCGTCGGTGGCCTCGGGCCGGCCGTAGCGGAGGTTGCTGGCGACCGTGCCGGAGAACAGGTAGGGCTTCTGCGGGACGAGGCCGACGGTCTCGGCGATCGTCTCGGGGGCGAGGTCGCGCACGTCCACGCCGTCCAGCAGGACCTTGCCCCCGGTGGCGTCGAACAGCCGCGGGACGAGCCCGAGCAGGGTGGACTTGCCGCTGCCGGTGGAGCCGATCACGGCGGTGGTCTCGCCGGGGCGGGCGGTGATGTCGATGCCGCGCAGCACCGGGGCCTCGGCGCCCGGGTAGCGGAACTCGACGTCGCGCAGCTCCAGGTTGCCCCGGCGCAGCACCTCGGTGACGGGCGCGGACGGCGGGACGACGCTGGAGCGGGTGTCCAGCACCTCCTGGATGCGCTCGGCGCAGACCTCGGCGCGCGGCACCATCATGAACATGAAGGTGGCCATCATGACGCTCATCAGGATCTGCATCAGGTAGGAGAGGAAGGCGGTCAGCGCGCCGATCTGCATCCCGCCGCTGTCGATCCGCTGGGCGCCGAACCAGAGCACCGCGACGCTGGAGACGTTCACCACCAGCATCACGGTGGGGAACATGAAGGCCATCAGCCGGCCGACCCGCAGCGAGACGTCGGTCAGGTCGCCGTTGGCCCCGGCGAAGCGGGCCTGCTCGTGGTCGTCCTTGACGAAGGCGCGGATGACCCGGATGCCGGTGATCTGCTCGCGCAGGACCCGGTTCACGGTGTCGATCCGCTCCTGCATGCTGCGGAAGCTCGGGCGCAGCGCCCGGACCAGCAGGGCGACGACGGTGCCCAGGACCGGGATCACGGCCAGCAGCAGGCCGGACAGCGGCACGTCCTGGTTGAGCGCCATGATGATGCCGCCGACGCACATGATCGGCGCGGCGACCATCAGGGTGAAGCTCATCAGGGCCAGCATCTGCACCTGCTGGACGTCGTTGGTGGTCCGGGTGATCAGCGAGGGGGCGCCGAACTGGCCGACCTCGCGGGCGGAGAAGCTCTGCACCCGGCCGAAGACGGCGGCCCGGACGTCCCGGCCGAACGCCATGGCGGTCCGCGCGCCGTAGTAGACGGCGCCGACCGAGCAGAGCGCCTGGACCAGGGTGACCCCGATCATCACCCCGCCCACGCGCAGGATGTAGCCGGTGTCTCCCTTGGTCACGCCGTCATCGATGATGTCGGCGTTGAGTGTGGGCAGGTAGAGCGCTGCGAGGGTGGACACGAGCTGGAGCAGTACCAGCACGGTGATCGGGCGGGAGTAGGGGCGCAGGTACGCCCTGAGCAGTCTGATCAGCACTGGCACACTCTTGTCGTCGGCGGTGGGGTTCGCACCCCGATTCTCGTTCTTTGGTGGACTCGCACAGGTGATTCCGGTGCTGCGAGCCGGATGTTTGTCCAGTCCTTTGCCCAACGCCCCGGCGGGGCGTTGCGGGGTGGTGCGGCGGGCCTGTCACATGCTGCACTGGCCCGGTGCCGCCGTGCCAGCCTGCCCGACCCCCTTACGGAATGGCCGGTTTCCCAATAGGCTGCTGAATGCCCCCTTGTTACTCACCGGTACCCAGCCGGTCGACCGGGGCCCGGCGACCGCCCCCCACGGGCGCCGAGACAACCCCTCACACGGCCACCCGCCCTCCGGAGGTCCTCGTTGAGTTCCGCGCAGTCCCTGATCGACTCCGGCAGTGCCGACATCGTCGCCGGGCGTCCCGCCTCCGTCGCCCACCTGTTCCTGGAGCGGGTCGCCGCCACTCCGGGCGGTGAGGCCTACCGCTTCCCCGTGCCGGTCGACGAGCACGCGGCGGACAGCACCCCCGGCGCCGAGCAGTGGCGCTCGGTGACCTGGGCACAGACCGCGACCCGGGTCTACGCGGTGGCCGCCGGCCTGTTGTCGCTGGGCATCCACCCGGAGGACCGCGTCGCGCTGATGTCCTCCACCCGGCTGGAGTGGATCGTCGCCGACCTCGGCAACATGTGCGCGGGGGCCGCCACCACCGCGATCTACCCCAGCACCAACGCCGACGAGACGGCGTACATCCTCTCGGACTCGGGCTCCAGAGCACTGTTCGTCGAGAACGGGACCCAGCTCGCCAAGGTGGTCGGCGAGCTGGAGCAGCTGCCCGAGCTGCGCACCGCGATCCTGTTCGACGGCGCCGCCCCGGCGGAGACCGGCGGACTGAACGTACTCACCCTGGCCGACCTGGAGCAGCTCGGTAACGAGTACCTGGAGCAGCACCCGGACGCCGTGGAGAAGGTCGTCGCCGCGCTCGACAAGGAGCAGCTGGCCACCCTGATCTACACCTCCGGCACCACCGGCCGCCCCAAGGGCGTGCGCCTGGTGCACGACTGCTGGGCGTACCAGGGCCGCTCCCAGGAGCAGAGCGGGCTGCTGCGCGCGGAGGACGTGCAGTTCATGTGGCTGCCGCTGTCGCACGTGTTCGGCAAGAGCCTGATCTGCGGCCAGATCGCCACCGGCCACGTGATGGCCGTGGACGGCCGGGTCGACCGGATCATCCACAACCTGCCGGTCGTCCGCCCGACCATGATGGCCTCCGCGCCGCGCATCTTCGAGAAGGTCTACAACGGCATCGCCGGCAAGGCCCGGGCCGAGGGCGGCGCCAAGTACAAGATCTTCATGTGGGCGGCCCGCACCGCCCGCGAGTACGCCCGGGTCACCCAGGCGAACCGGATCGCCACCGGCCGCGACAGCGCCCCGCTTGGCCTGCGGGTCCAGCACGCGATCGCCGACAAGCTGGTGTACACCAAGATCCGGGACGCCTTCGGCGGGCGGATGCGCGGTTCGGTCTCCGGGAGCGCCGCGCTGGCGCCCGAGATCGGCTACTTCTTCGCCGGCGTCGGCGTACCGGTGCTGGAGGGCTACGGCCTGACCGAGACCTCGGCCGGCATCTGCGTCAACCGGGCCGAGGACGTCCGGGTCGGCACCATCGGCAACGTGCTGCCGGGCAGCGAGGTCCGGATCGCCGAGGACGGCGAGATCCTGCTGCGCGGCCCCGGCGTGATGCGCGGCTACCACAACCTGCCGGAGAAGACCGCCGAGGTGCTGGAGCCGGACGGCTGGTTCCACACCGAGGACATCGGCGAGCTCGGCCAGGACGGCTTCCTGCGGATCACCGACCGCAAGAAGGACATGTTCAAGACCTCCGGCGGCAAGTACGTCGCGCCGAGCGAGGTGGAGGGCAAGTTCAAGGCGGTCTGCCCGTTCGTCAGCAACATCCTGGTGATCGGCAACGGCCGCAACTTCTGCACCGCGCTGATCGGCCTGGACGAGTCGGTGATCATGCCGTGGGCCGCCGAGCACGGCCTGGCCGGCAAGTCGTACGCCGAGGTCGCCGCCGCACCGCAGGTGCACGAGCTGATCGAGGGCTTCGTCAAGCGGGTCAACACCGACCTCCAGCGCTGGCAGACGATCAAGAAGTTCACCCTGCTCCCGCGCGACCTGGACATCGAGCACGGCGAGCTCACCCCGAGCCTGAAGATCAAGCGCCCGGTGGTCGAGCGGACGTACGCGGACGCCGTCACCGAGATGTACGCGGGGGCCAACGAGGCCTGACCCACCCGCTGTCCCGTACGGCCTGAAGGATCACCGCGGCCGTACGGGACAATGGGCTCATGCCCTCCGCACTCCCCGACGGCGAACCCGTGCCGTCCGACGGTTCCCTGCCCGCGCACGCCCTCACCGGGCTGGGCTCGCGGCCGTTCGGCTTCTACCTGCACGTCCCGTACTGCGCGAGCCGCTGCGGCTACTGCGACTTCAACACCTACACCGCCACCGAGCTGCGCTCCTCGGGCGCCGTCGCCTCCCAGGAGACGTACGCGGACAACGTGGTCTCCGAGATCCGCCTGGCCCGGCGGGTGCTGGGGGACGCCGAGCTGCCGGTGCAGACCGTCTTCCTCGGCGGCGGCACCCCCACCCTGCTGCCCGCCCGGGACCTGGTGAAGATGCTCGCCGCGATCCGCGAGGAGTTCGGGATCGCCCCCGGCGCCGAGGTGACCACCGAGGCCAACCCGGAGTCGGTCGGCCCGGCCTACCTCGCCGAACTGCGCGAGGGCGGCTACAACCGGGTCTCCTTCGGCATGCAGAGCGCCCGGCCGCACGTGCTGCAGCTGCTCGACCGCCACCACACCCCGGGCCGCCCCGAGGCCTGCGTGGCCGAGGCCCGCGAGGCCGGGTTCGAGCACGTCAACCTGGACCTCATCTACGGGACCCCCGGCGAGTCCGACGACGACTGGCGGGCCTCCCTGGACGCCGCGATCGGCGCGGGCCCCGACCACGTCTCGGCGTACTCGCTGATCGTCGAGGAGGGCACGAAGCTGGCCGCCCGGGTCAAGCGCGGCGAACTGCCGATGATCGACGACGACGTGCACGCCGACCGCTACCTGATCGCCGAGCAGGCGCTGAGCGCCGCCGGCTACTCCTGGTACGAGGTCTCCAACTGGTCCACCACCCCCGAGGGCCGCTGCCGGCACAACGAGCTCTACTGGACCGGCGCCGACTGGTGGGGCGCCGGGCCGGGCGCGCACAGCCACGTCGGCGGCGTCCGCTGGTGGAACGCCAAGCACCCCGCCGCGTACGCGCAGGCCCTCGCCGAGGGCCGCACCCCGGCCCAGGGCCGCGAGCTGCTCGCGGACGAGGACCGCCGCGTCGAGCGCATCCTGCTCGAACTGCGCCTCGCCGAGGGCATCCCGCTCACCCTCCTGACCGAGACCGGTCTGAAGGCCGCCGGCCGCCACCTCGCCGACGGCCTCCTCGCCCCGGAGCCGTACGGGGCGGGCCGCGCCGTCCTGACCCTCCAGGGCCGCCTGCTGGCCGACGCGGTCGTGCGTGACCTGGTGGACTGACATTCGTTGGCGTGGTGCCAGCCGTCGGAGGGGGCGTGCGATGACCGCCATCGATGACCGGATGACCGGGATCTTCGAGAACCTGGAGGTTCCGGAGGGCGTCAAGGCCGAGCTCGTCAGGGGGAAATCGGCGGGAGGATCGGCGTCCGCCTGGTCGCCGACCCGCTCGAGGGCGAGTGCCTGCTGCTCACCGAGCCGACCACCGCGACTGCGTCGGGCGTCCCCGACCACGAGGTCGGGGAGTCGTTCAAGTTCGGTGGTCCCATCGCGGTCGATGCTCTGGGAGTGACGCTGGGCACGGGTGAGTTCGGCACGCTCTGACCGTCACTCCGGCAGCGTCACGAAGTCGATCAGCTCCTCGACCCTCGCCAGCAGGGCCGGCTCCAGGTCCTTGTACGAGTCGACCTTCGAGAGGATGCGCTTCCAGGCGGCGGGGGTGTCCACCGGCCAGCCGAGGCGGCGGCAGACGCCCTCCTTCCACTCCTCCTCGTACGGCACGTCGGGCCAGCCGGGGATGCCGACACTGGACGGCTTCACGGCCTGCCAGATGTCGATGTACGGGTGGCCGACGACCAGGACGGCGTCGCCGGTCACCCGGGCGGCGATCCGGTGCTCCTTGGTGCCCGGGAGCAGGTGGTCGACCAGCACGCCGAGGCGGCGGCCCGGGCCGGGGGCGAACCCGGCGACGATCGCGGCCAGGTCGTCGATGCCCTCCAGGTACTCGACGACCACGCCCTCGATCCGCAGGTCGTCACCCCAGACCCGCTCGACCAGCTCGGCGTCGTGCCGGCCCTCGACGTAGATCCGGGACTCCCGGGCCACCCGTGCGCGGGCGCCGGGCACCGCCACCGACCCGGAGGCGGTCCGGCCGGGTGCCCGGGAGGGCACCGGTGCGGCCGCGGCGGGGCGGACCAGGGTGACCGTCCGGCCCTCCAGCAGGAAGCCGCGAGGCACCAGCGGGAACACCCGGTGCCTGCCGAAGCGGTCCTCCAGGGTGACGGTGAAGCCCTCCGCCGTCTTCTCGCAGCGCACCACCGCGCCGCAGAAGCCGCTCGCCGCCTCCTCCACCACCAGGTCCCGTTCGGCGGGCACCTCCGGGGCGGGCTGCTGCCGCTTCCACGGCGGGGTCAGATCGGGTCCGTACTGGCGGCTGCGCATTCCCCGGAGTCTAGGGTCCGCCGACCCGTCGGTCCGTCAGCCCGCCGGCCGCGCCGCCGCGGCGGGACGTCACAGCCCCGGCGGACCTCACAGCCCCGGCGCGCCCCAGACCGGGAACCAGCGGCCGAGGTCCTTCTCCAGCCGCAGGTCGTTCCCGAGCATGGCGTTCACCTGGAGCTCCAGCGGGCTGTTGCGCCGCTCCCCGCCGCCCGGCATCGGCGCGAACGGGTAGAAGGTGCCGCGCTTGTACAGGTAGACCAGCGCCAGCGACTGCCCCTCGGCGTTGCGGAAGGCGACCAGCGAGCAGAGCAGCTGCGGCCCGAAGCCGTTCGCCTCCAGCTCGCTGTTGACCGCGTGCAGGTCGTTGACCAGCTCCGGCAGCTCCTGCGGGGTGTGCCAGGCGAGCAGCCAGGAGTAGCCGTACGCGTCCTTGGAGGCCTCCACCGGGACGCCGCCGCGCTCGGTGTCGGCGTCCAGCAGCGCCCGTACCTGCCGCTCCACCTCGCCGAAGGCCCCGCCCTCGACGGCCGCGAAGCAGACCGACCCGAGACCGGTCGGCAGGAAGCCGGCGGCCGCCTCCAGGGTCAGCGCGGCCGAGGGGACCCCGAACAGCTGGTCGAGGTCGGGTCTGACCGGCTTGGTGCGGCCGAACAGGGCGTCCAGGAATCCCACGGTGGTCCCTTCCGGAGGTGTTTCGGCGGGGTCGGCGGTCGGCGGGGCGGTCGGCTCGGTGCCCGGCTCAGCGGCCGAGCTGGGCCGAGATGCCCGCCAGCTGCTCCAGCCGCTTCTCCAGCGAGGGGTGGGTGGAGAACAGCTGCGAGGCGGCCTCCCGGGCGCTCAGCGCCGGGGCGAAGTAGAAGGCGTTGTACGGCTGGGCCTGGCGCAGGTCCCTGCTCGGGATCGCGGCGATCTGGCCGGTCACCTTGGTCAGCGCCGAGGCCAGCGCGCTGGGCCGGCCGGTGAGCTGGGCGGCGGCCCGGTCGGCGGCCAGCTCCCGGTAGCGGGAGAGCAGCCTGGTCAGCAGGAAGCTGATCGCGTACACCACCACCGAGACCAGCGGGATGACCAGGGCGGCGATGGCCGCGTTGGAGTCGTTGCTGTTCCGGCCGCCGCCCATGAACCCGCCGTACATCGCGATCCGGGTCATCGCCCCGGCCAGCACGCCGAGGAAGCCGGCGATGGTCATCACCGCGACGTCCCGGTGGGCGACGTGCGACAGCTCGTGCGCCAGCACGCCCTCCAGCTCCTCCGGCTCCAGCCGCCGCAGCAGCCCGGTGGTCACGCAGACCACCGCGTTCTGCGGGTTGCGCCCGGTCGCGAAGGCGTTCGGCATGTCGTTGTCGGCGACCGCCACCCGGGGCTTGGGCATGTCGGCGAGCGCGCAGAGCCGGTCGATGGTGCCGTGCAGCTGCGGGTACTGCTCCGGGGTCACCCGGTGGGCGCCCATCGCCCGCTCGGTGATCTTGTCGCTGAACCAGAACTGGGCCACGAACAGGCCGCCCGAGAGCAGCACGATCAGTGGCCAGGCCCCGCGCAGCAGCACGATCAGCAGGCCGGTGAAACCGACGTACAACAGCCCGATCACGAACATCGTCCCGACCATCCGGCCGGTCAGACCGCGGTCCGGGGCGAAGCGGGTGTGCTGGCCCGAGCTCGACATCGCTGCTCCTCCGTTCGCCGTTCGCTATCGATGCTGCCACCCGGTCGGGCCCACGGCATCACCCGCGCGCCGGACAGTGCGGGCAGGATCACCCCCGACAGGCCGTTCCTGCCGTCGGACCCGGGCCTTACACTGGCAGGTACGGTCCTGGCACTCGTGTGTTCAGAGTGCCAGAGCCAGGGCCCTCCCAGAGCGGCTCGCAGCATGCCAAAGCGGACACATGCCACAACGGACAACGTGCGAAGACGGAGGTGCGTGCCCCATGGCCGGTGAGGTCCGACAGCTCGACGAACGCAAGCTCGCCGTGCTGCGCGCCATCGTCCAGGACTACGTGGGGACCGAGGAGCCGGTCGGCTCCAAGGCCCTGGTGGAGCGGCACAGCCTCGGGGTCTCCCCGGCCACCGTCCGCAACGACATGGCCGCGCTGGAGGAGGACGGCTACATCCACCAGCCGCACACCAGCGCCGGGCGGATCCCCACCGACAAGGGGTACCGCCTGTTCGTCGACCGGCTGGCCGAGGTCAAGCCGATGAGCGCGCCCGAGCGGCGGGCGATCCGGCACTTCCTGGACGGCGCGGTCGACCTGGACGACGTGGTCGCCCGGACGGTCCGGCTGCTCGCCCAGCTCACCAGGCAGGTCGCGGTCGTCCAGTACCCCTCGCTCTCGCGGTCGACGGTGCGGCACATCGAGCTCGTCGCCCTCGCCCCGACCAAGGTGATGCTGGTCCTGATCACCAACACCGGCCGGGTCGAGCAGCGGATGGTCGACTGCCCGGGCGCGGTCGGCGAGGTGGTCCTCGCGGACCTCCGCGCCAAGATCAACACCCGGGCCGTCGGACAGCGGCTGCCCGAGGTGCCGGGGCTGCTGGAGGAACTCCCCGCGGCCTTCGAGGCGGCCGACCGGCCGACCGTCACGATCGTCCTGGCGACGCTCTTCGAGGCGCTCGCCGAGCAGAACGAGGAGCGGATCATGCTGGCCGGCACGGCCAACCTGACCCGCTTCGGCCACGACTTCCCGCTCACCATCCAGCCGGTGCTGGAGGCCCTGGAGGAGCAGGTCATCCTGCTCCGCCTCCTGGGTGAGACCGCGGACGCGGGGGTGACGGTCCGGATCGGGCGGGAGAACGCCTACGAGGGGCTCAATTCCACCTCGGTCGTCTCCGTCGGTTACGGTTCGGGCGACGAGAGCGTGGCCAAACTGGGTGTGATCGGTCCGACCCGGATGGACTATCCGGGCACAATGGGGGCGGTGCGAGCGGTGGCACGGTACGTGGGTCAGATCCTGGCCGAGTCGTAGGAACGGCCGCCGTCGGAAATCCGGCGGTGGCACCAGTCGCAAGCACTTCTACAGGCGGAACAAGCGGAGCATTTGGTGGCCACGGACTACTACGCGGTACTCGGCGTCCGACGGGATGCGGGGCAGGACGAGATCAAGAAGGCGTTCCGGCGCCTGGCACGCGAACTGCACCCGGACGTCAACCCGGACCCGAAGACGCAGGAGCGGTTCAAGGAGATCAACGCCGCTTACGAGGTGCTCTCGGACCCGCAGAAGCGCCAGGTCTACGACCTCGGCGGCGACCCCCTGTCGCCCAACGGCGGCGGCGCGGGCGGCTTCGGCGCGGGCGCGGCGGGCTTCGGCTTCTCCGACATCATGGACGCCTTCTTCGGCGCGGCCTCCGGCCAGCGCGGCCCGCGCTCGCGGACCAGGCGCGGCCAGGACGCCATGATCCGGCTGGAGATCACCCTGGAGGAGGCCGCCTTCGGCACCACCAAGGAACTCCAGGTCGACACCGCCGTCACCTGCACCACCTGCAGCGGTGAGGGCGCCGCTCCCGGCACCTCCGCGCAGACGTGCGACATGTGCCGCGGCAAGGGCGAGGTCTCCCAGGTCACCCGGTCCTTCCTGGGCCAGGTCATGACCTCCCGCCCCTGCCCGCAGTGCCAGGGCTTCGGCACCGTCGTGCCGACCCCGTGCCCCGAGTGCGCCGGCGACGGCCGGGTCCGGGCCCGCCGCACCCTGACCGTCAAGATCCCGGCCGGTGTCGACAACGGCACCCGGATCCAGCTGGCCGGCGAGGGCGAGGTCGGCCCCGGCGGCGGCCCGGCCGGCGACCTCTACGTCGAGATCGCCGAGACCACCCACCCGACCTTCCAGCGGCGCGGGGACGACCTGCACTGCACCGTCACCATCCCGATGACGGCGGCCTCGCTCGGCACCCAGGTGCCGCTGCAGACCCTGGACGGCCTGGAGGAGGTCGACATCCGGCCCGGCACCCAGTCCGGCCAGTCGATCCCGCTGCACGCCCGCGGCATCACCCACCTGCGCGGGGGCGGCCGGGGCGACCTGATAGTGCATGTCGAGGTGCAGACGCCCACCAAGCTCGACCCCGAGCAGGAGGACCTGCTGCGCCGCCTCGCGGTGCTGCGCGGCGAGGAGCGGCCCTCAGGCCAGTTCGCGCCCGGCCAGCAGGGGCTGTTCTCCCGGCTGAAGGACGCCTTCAACGGTCGCTGACAGCGCCGGGGCACCGCCCCTGGGCCCGGCGACCCGGACGGGTCGCCGGGCGCCGTCGTTCCACCGCACCGACCTCGCACCCCCAGGGGACCTCATGACCGCGCCCGTGTTCGTCGTCGAGACCGCGCAGCTCGCCCCCGCCGCCCCGGGCGCGGTGGTCCGGCTGGACGGGCCGGAGGGGCGGCACGCCGCCGCCGTGAAGCGGCTGGAGCCCGGCGAGGCGGTGACCCTCGCCGACGGACTGGGCCTCGGCGTGGACGGCACCGTGACGGCCGTGCACGGCAAGGACGCGATCGAGGTGACGGTGGCGGCGGTGCGCCGCGAGCCCGAGCCGGGCCCGCGGATCGTGGTCGTCCAGGCGCTGCCCAAGGGCGACCGGGGCGAGCTGGCGGTCGAGACCATGACCGAGGTCGGCGTGGACGTGGTGATCCCCTGGGCCGCCTCGCGCTGCATCACCCAGTGGAAGGGCGAGCGCGGCGCCAAGGCGCTCGCCAAGTGGCGGGCCACCGCCCGGGAGGCCGGCAAGCAGGCCCGCCGGCTGCGCTTCCCCGAGGTCCGCGAGCCGGTGACCACCCGGCAGCTGGCCCCGGTGCTGGCCGGCGCCGCGCTCGCCGCCGTGCTGCACGAGGAGGGCGCCGAACCGCTGGCCGCCGCCGCGCTGCCCGCCGCCGGGGACATCGTGCTGGTGGTCGGACCGGAGGGCGGGGTCTCCCCGGAGGAGCTGGCCGCCTTCGCCGAGTCCGGCGCCAGGCCGTACCGGCTCGGCCCGTCGGTGCTGCGCACCTCCACCGCGGGCGTGGCCGCCGGCGCCCTGCTGCTGGGCCGTACCGGCCGCTGGGGCTGACCGCCGGGGCGCGCCGCCCGCCGCGGGTGTCCTCCGTAGGAGTTCGCAGTCCACGAAAACCGGGGCGCGTCGTGTGCGCACGTGCCTAGGCTGACGGCGTGAGCGAACCTCGGAGCACCTCAGCGGGCGCCTATCTGCGCCACCCTCATCTGCACGGCGACCTGATCACCTTCGCCGCCGAGAACGACGTCTGGCTCGCCCCGCTGGAGGGCGGCCGGGCCTGGCGACTGACGGCCGATCACGTCCCGGTCCGCCGGCCGCGGTTCTCGCCGGACGGGCGGCACATCGCCTTCACCTCCACCCGGGACGGCGCGCCCGAGGTGCACGTCGCCCCGGTGGACGGCGGCCCGTCCCGCCGGCTGACGTACTGGGGCAGCGCGCAGACCCAGCTGCAGGGCTGGACGGCCGACGGCCGCCCGATCGCCACCACCACCGCCGGACAGGCCACCCTGCGGCGCACCTGGGCGCACGCCGTGCCGCTGGACGGCGGCGAGCCCGTCCGGCTGCCGTACGGGCCGATCGGCGGCCTGGCGTTCGAGCCGGGCGGGGACGGCGTGCTGCTGGCCTCGGCGGGCAACCGGGAGCCCGCCTGGTGGAAGCGCTACCGGGGCGGCCAGGCCGGCAAGCTCTGGATCGGCCGGGACGAGTTCGTCCGGGTCCACGCGGACCTCGACGGGCAGCTCGACTCCCCGCTCTGGGTGGGCGGGCCGGACGCCTCCAGAATCGCCTTCCTCTCCGACCACGAGGGCGTCGGCGAGCTGTACTCCAGCCTCCCGGACGGCACCGACCTGCGCCGGCACACCACCTCCCCGGAGGGCTTCTACGCCCGCGGCGCCACCACCGACGGCACCCGGGTGATCTGGCACAGCGCCGGCGACCTCTGGCTGCTGGACGACCTCGACGGCGCCGAGCCGCGCCGCCCGGACATCCTGCTGGCCGGCCCGCGGGCCGGCCGCCGCCCCCGCCCGGTGGCGGCCGCGCACTGGCTGGAGAGCGTCGCCCCCGACCGCACCGGCCGGGCCGGCGCCGTCGTGGTGCGCGGCAGCGTGCACTGGCTGACCCACCGCGAGGGCCCGGCCCGGGTGCTGGACGAGACGCCGGGGGTGCGCGGCCGCCAGGCCCGCGTGGTGCCCGGTGAGGACGGCGCGCAGGGCGTGCTCTGGGTGACGGACGCCGAGGGCGAGGACGCGATCGAGTACGCCCCCGCCGTGCTGGGCGCCGAGCGCCGCCGGCTGGCGGTCGGCGCGCTCGGCCGGGTGCTCTCCCTGGTGGTGTCGCCGGACGGCAAGCAGGCGGCGGTCGGCTCGCACGACGGGCGGGTGCTGCTGGTCGCGCTCGCCGACGGCACCGTGCACGAGCTGGCCCGCAGCACGGACGGCGAGGTCTCCGGGCTGGCGTTCAGCCCGGACTCGGCCTGGCTGGCCTGGTCGCAGCCGGCGGCCGGCCTCGGCGCCTGGTCGCTGCGCCACATCGTGCTGGCCAACCTGGCCACCCGGACGGTCGGGGAGGTCACCCCGCAGCGGTTCATCGACACCTCGCCGGTCTTCACCGCCGACGGACGCCACCTGGCGTTCCTCTCGGTGCGCAACTTCGACCCGGTCTACGACTCGCACGTCTTCGACCTGTCGTTCCCCAACGGCTGCCGCCCCTACCTGGTCACGCTGGCCGCCGACACGCCGTCCCCGTTCGGGCCGCAGCGGGCCGGGCGCGCGGTCGGCGGGGACGAGGACGAGCCCAAGGGCCGCAAGGCGGACGGCGAGGAGGCCTCGGCCGACGCGCCGCCCGCCACCCGGGTCGACCTGGACGGCATCGCCGACCGGATCATCCCGTTCCCGGTCGAGGGCGGCCGCTTCGGGGCGCTGAAGGCCGCCAAGGACGGTGTGCTCTGGACCAGGATCCCGCTGGTCGGCGAACTCGGCGACGAGGCGGCCTCGCTGGAGGACGAGCGGCCGCGGCCCACGCTGGAGCGGTTCGACTTCCGCAAGCGCCGCGCCGAGCAGCTGGTGGACGGCCTGGACGCGTTCGCGGTCAGCGCCGACGGCTCCCGGCTGGCCGTCCTGGACGAGGGCGAGCTGCGGATCGTCCCCGCCGACCACAAGGCGGTCGGCGACGACGACGAGATCGAGGTCGACCTCTCCCGGCTCCGGGTGACGGTCGATCCGGCGGCCGAGTGGCGGCAGATGTACGCCGAGAACGGCCGTCTGATGCGCGACAACTTCTGGCGCCCGGACCTCGCCGGCGTGGACTGGACCGGCGTGCTGGACCGCTACCGGCCGCTGGTGGACCGGGTCGGCTCGCACGACGACCTGGTGGACCTGCTCTGGGAGGTGCACGGCGAGCTCGGCACCTCGCACGCCTACGTGATCCCGCACGGCGTCCACGCCGAGGCCGCCCGCCGGCAGGGCCAGCTCGGCGCCGACCTGGTCAAGGAGGGCGATGTCTGGCGGATCGCCCGCATCCTGCCCGGGGAGTCCTCCGACCCGCGGGCCCGCTCCCCGCTGGCCGCGCCGGGCGCCGCCGTCCGCCCGGGGGACGCCGTCCTCGCCGTCAACGGCCGCCCGGTGGACCCGGTCACCGGCCCGGCGCCGCTGCTGGCGGGCACCGCCGGGCAGCCGGTGGAGCTGACGGTGGCCGGCAAGGACGGCACCGACCAGCGCCACCCGGTCGTCGTCCCGCTCGCCGACGAGGAGCCGCTGCGCTACCACGACTGGGTGGTCGGGCGGCGGGCCGCCGTCCGCGAGCTGTCCGGCGGGCGGCTCGGCTACCTGCACATCCCCGACATGCAGACCACCGGCTGGGCCCAGATCCACCGCGACCTGCGGTCGGAGATGATCAAGGAGGGGGTGATCGTCGACATCCGGGAGAACCGCGGCGGCCACACCTCGCAGCTGGTGATCGAGAAGCTGGCCCGGCGGATCATCGGCTGGGACGTCGCCCGGGACATCGCCAGCCCGGTGCCCTACCCGGGTGACGCGCCGCGCGGGCCGATCGTGGCGCTGGCCAACGAGTTCTCCGGCTCGGACGGCGACATCGTCAACGCCGCCATCCAGGCGCTGAAGCTCGGACCGGTGGTCGGCACCCGGACGTGGGGCGGGGTGATCGGCATCGACAGCCGGTACAGCCTGGTCGACGGCACCCTGGTGACCCAGCCCAAGTACGCCTTCTGGCTGGAGGGTTACGGCTGGGGCGTGGAGAACCACGGCGTCGACCCGGACGTCGAGGTGCCGATCGCCCCGCACCAGTGGGGCGCGGGCGAGGACCCGCAGCTCGCCGAGGGCGTCCGGATCGCCCTGGCCGCCCTGGCCGAGACCCCGGCGAAGACCCCGCCGCCGCTCCCCTGGGAGTAGCGTCCACCCGCCGTGGGGGGAGGGCGGCCGGTCGGCCCTCCCCCCACGGGGCGTGGGTAGGATGCGGGGCTGTTCATGATCGACAGACGATCGACAGCTCACGGGGGAGCACATGGCACAGGGCTATCCGCCGCCGCAGTACGGACAGCAGCCGTACGGGCAGCAGCCGTACGGACAACAGTCGTACGGGCAGCAGCAGTACGGTCAGCAGCCGTACCCGCAGGGCCCGTACGCCCAGCAGCCGTACCCGCCGCAGGCCTACCCGCAGCAGGCCCACGGGCAGCCGTACCCGGGCCACCCCCACCCAGGCCAGCCGTACCCGCAGCAGCAGGCCGCCGCCCGGGTGCCGCGGCCCAGGGAGGCCGGCGGGATCCGGCGGTTCCTCGCCGCGACGCTGGACTGCCTGGTCGCCGTCACCGCCGGCTTCGCCTCCGCCAAGGCGGCCAGTGGCCCGGACGGCCCGGTCGGCGTCTACTTCGGGACGCTCCTGGGCGTCTTCCTCGCCGCGTCCTTCGCCAACCAGGTGCTGCTCGCCCGCCTGACCGGCTTCAGCCTGGGCAAGGGCGTCCTGGCCACCCGGGTGATCCGCAGGAAGGACGGCAGCCGCCCGCACACCTGGCGGCTCACCAAGCGCTGGCTGCTCGGCTACGTCATCGTCGTGGTCGGCCTGCTGACCGAGGATCCGGAGTCGGAGGGCACCGCCGTCGGGGTCCGGGTGGTCCGCTGGAAGCACCTGCGCGAGTACCAGCAGGCGACGGCACGGCTCGGCTAGCATGCGGCCGTACGCCCCGACCGACACCGTGCGACACCGCGAGGAGACCCCGATGGCCGGCGAGCCGCAGCCCGACTGCCTGTTCTGCAAGATCGTGGCCGGCGACATCCCGGCCACCGTGGTGCGCAAGACCGATCGCACCCTCGCCTTCCGGGACATCGCCCCGAAGGCCCCGGTCCACGTGCTGGTCATCCCGCACGTCCACTACCCGAACGCCGCCGAGCTGGCCGCCGCCGAGCCGGAGATCGCCGGCGAGCTGCTCGCCGAGGCCGGCGCGGTCGCCCGGGACGAGGGCATCGAGGACTACCGGCTGATCTTCAACACCGGCGCCGGCGCCGGCCAGACCGTCTTCCACGCCCACGTCCACGTGCTCGGCGGCGCCCCGATGACCGAGCGCATGGTCTGACCGAGGTGTCACAGCGCGAGTTCGTCGTCCTCGGCACCGCCAGCCAGGTGCCGACCCGGCACCGCAACCACAACGGCTACCTGCTGCGCTGGGACGGCGAGGGGCTGCTGTTCGACCCCGGCGAGGGCACCCAGCGCCAGATGGTGCACGCCGGGGTCTCGGCCACCCAGATCACCCGGATCGCCGTCACGCACTTCCACGGCGACCACAGCCTGGGCCTGGCCGGGGTGATCCAGCGGATCAACCTGGACCGCGTTCCGCACCCGGTCGACGTCTACTTCCCGGCGTCCGGCGAGGTGTACTTCGAACGGCTGCGGTACGCCACCGCCTACCACGAGACCGCCGTGCTGCGCCCCCGCCCGATCGAGGAGCCCGGCCCGCTGCCCGCGCCCGGCGCCCGCTTCGCGCTGGACGCCGTCCGGCTGTCGCACCCCGTGGAGTCCTTCGGCTACCGGCTCTCCGAGCCCGACGGCCGCCGGCTGGTGCCCGAGCGCCTCGCCGCCCTCGGCCTCGCCGGCCCGGACGTCGGCCGGCTCCAGCACCAGGGCGTGATCGACGCCGGCGGGCGCCGGATCACCCTGGACGAGGTCAGCGAACCCCGGCCCGGCCAGCGCTTCGCCTTCGTGATGGACACCCGGCTCTGCGAGGGCGTCCACGAACTCGCCGAGGGCGCCGACCTGCTGGTCGTCGAGGCCACCTTCACCGACGCCGACCTCCGGCTCGCCGAGGACCACGGCCACCTCACCGCGGGCCAGGCCGCCAAGGTCGCCGCCGAGGCCGGGGCCCGCACCCTGGTGCTCACCCACTTCTCCCAGCGCTACCCCGACCTCGCCCAGCACCTCGCCGACGCCCGCAAGCACTTCGAGGGCACCATCGTGCTCGCCGAGGACCTCGCCCGGGTCCCGGTCCCCCCGCGCCGGTAGTGCGGACCCCGGCGGTGCGCCCTCCGGACGGGCGGAAAACCGCTCGCGCCGGGCTCCGATCTGCCCCAGCATCAACGGAGGCGGCCCCGCCGCCCGCCGCAACGATCACGCTCGCGGCGTACCCTGGTGACCCCGGAGAGACCGAGCGGCACCACGAGACCACGGATTGGGATGAGGCAGGCCCCAGCGCCGACCTATGAGTGACACATCGCAGACCCGTACGAACGGACGCCCGCGCCCGGAACCGGCCGACGAGGGCCGCACCAGCGCCCGGATCGTCATCCCCGAGAAGCACCCGATGGTCACCCTGCTCGGCACCGCGGACTCGCTGCTGCGCGTGATCGAGCGGGGCTTCCCCGCCGCGGACATCCACGTCCGCGGCAACGAGGTGACCGCCACCGGAGAGCGCGCCGAGGTCACCCTCGTCCAGCAGCTCTTCAACGAGATGATGCTGGTGCTGCGCACCGGCCAGCCCCTGACGGAGGACTCCGTGGAGCGCTCCATCGCCATGCTCCGCAGCGCCGTGGACGACCCGGACAGCCCGGCGCCGTCCAAGGTGTTCACCGCGAACATCCTGTCCAACCGGGGCCGCACGATCCGACCCAAGACCCTCAACCAGCAGCGCTACGTCGAGGCGATCGACAAGCACACCATCGTCTTCGGCCTCGGCCCGGCCGGTACCGGCAAGACCTACCTCGCGATGGCCAAGGCCGTCCAGGCCCTCCAGGCCAAGGAGGTCAACCGGATCATCCTGACCCGTCCGGCCGTCGAGGCGGGGGAGCGGCTGGGCTTCCTGCCCGGCACCCTCTACGAGAAGATCGACCCGTACCTGCGCCCGCTGTACGACGCGCTGCACGACATGATGGACCCGGACTCCATCCCCCGGCTGATGGCCGCGGGCACCATCGAGGTCGCCCCGCTCGCCTACATGCGCGGCCGCACCCTCAACGACGCCTTCATCATCCTGGACGAGGCCCAGAACACCTCGCCCGAGCAGATGAAGATGTTCCTCACCCGCCTCGGGTTCAACTCCCGGGTGGTCGTCACCGGCGACACCAGCCAGATCGACCTCCCGGGCGGCACCCGCAGCGGCCTCAAGGTCGTCCAGGACATCCTGGTCGACGTGCCCGACATCCACTTCTCCGTCCTCACCAGCACCGACGTGGTCCGCCACAAGCTGGTCGGCCGGATCGTGGACGCGTACGAACGCTGGGACGCCCGGCAGGAGGCCGAGGAGGGCACTCCGCCGGCCGCCCGCAAGCCCACCCAGCGGCGCGGCTCGCGCGCACCCCGACAGTCCCATCGCACCGAAAGCTGAGTAACCAGCCCGTCATGTCGATCGACATCGCCAATGAGTCCGGTTGGGACGCCGACGAGGAGTCCATCCTCGACGTCGCCCGCTACGCACTGGACAAGATGCGGATCCACCCGCAGTCCGAACTGTCCGTGATCCTGGTGGACGGTGCGGCGATGGAGGAGCTGCACATCCAGTGGATGGACCTCCCGGGGCCCACCGACGTGATGTCCTTCCCGATGGACGAGCTGCGCCCCGGCAAGGAGGGCGAGGAGCTCCCGCAGGGCCTGCTCGGCGACATCGTGCTCTGCCCCGAGGTCGCCGAGCAGCAGGGCAAGGCGGCCCCGTCCAAGCACTCGATGGACGAGGAGCTGCAGCTGCTCACCGTCCACGGGGTGCTGCACGTCCTCGGCTACGACCACGAGGAGCCCGACGAGGAGGAGGAGATGTTCGCCCTCCAGAAGCGGATCCTGGACGACTGGCGGGCGGGCCGCGGCCTCGGCGGGATCTCCCCGGCCCCCACCACCCACTGAGCGCGGAGCCCGAACCCCTGTGAGTGGTGAGAGTACGAGCTTCATCCTGGGTGCCGTCCTGCTCGTCGTCCTCGGCTGGCTGGCCGCGTGCGCCGAGGCGGGCATCTCCAGGGTCTCCCGGTTCCGCGCCGAGGAGGCCGTCCGGGCCGGGCGGCGGGGGGCGACGCGACTGCTGACCCTGGCCTCCGACCCGATCCGCTACCTGAACCTGGCCACCCTGATCAGGGTGGCCAGCGAGATGGCCGCGGCCGTCCTGGTCACCGTGGTGTGCGTCCGGAACCTGGACTCCACCTGGCAGGCCGTGCTGCTGGCGTTCGGCGTGATGGTGCTGGTGTCCTTCGTCGCGGTCGGCGTCTCGCCGCGCACGATCGGCCGCCAGCACCCGCTGACCACCGTCACCGCGGCCTCCTTCGTGCTGCTGCCGCTGGCCAGCGTCCTCGGCCCGATCCCGCGCCTGCTGATCCTGCTCGGCAACGCGCTCACCCCGGGCAAGGGCTACCGCGAGGGGCCGTTCGCCTCCGAGGCCGAGCTGCGCGCCCTGGTGGACCTCGCCGAGAAGGACGACCTGATCGAGGACGAGGAGCGCCGGATGGTGCACTCCGTCTTCGAGCTCGGCGACACCATCGTGCGCGAGGTGATGGTCCCGCGCACCGACCTGGTGATGATCGAGCGGCACAAGACCGTCCGACAGTCGCTCACCCTGGCGCTGCGCTCCGGCTTCTCGCGGATCCCGGTGGTCGGCGACAACGAGGACGACGTGGTCGGCATCGTCTACCTCAAGGACCTGGTGCGCCGCACCCACATCAACCGGGACTCCGAGTCCGACGAGGTCGGCACGGTGATGCGGCCGGCCGTCTTCGTCCCGGACAGCAAGCCGGCCACCGACCTGCTGCGCGAGATGCAGCAGATGCGCTCGCACGTGGCGATCGTGATCGACGAGTACGGCGGCACCGCCGGGCTGGTCACCATCGAGGACATCCTGGAGGAGATCGTCGGCGAGATCACCGACGAGTACGACCGGGAGATCGCGCCGGTCGAGGACCTCGGGGACGGCTCGTACCGGATCACCGCCCGGCTGCTGGTCGAGGACCTGGGCGAGCTGTTCGGCATCGAGCTGGAGGACGAGGACGTCGAGACCGTCGGCGGCCTGCTCGCCAAGCACCTCGGCCGGGTGCCGATCCCGGGGTCGTCCTGCGAGATCCCGCTGCCGGAGGACGCCGCCACCGACCTGACCGCGATCCGGCTCACCGCCGAGAGCTCGGCGGGCCGCCGCAACCGGATCGGCTCGATGGTTGCCGCCCCGGTCCGGGTGGCGTCCGGGGCGGCCGCGGACACCGGCGAGTAGCGTCCGGGCCCGAGGCGATCGACCATGGGTACATGAGTCATCTACTGCGTGCGGAGTACGGCCCGCAGGGCCGGTCGGCCGGGGCGAAGTCCTGGCACGTCGTCCGGGCCGCCGACCCCGCGACGGCCCTGTGCGGCCGCACCATGGACACCGACGCCGAGAACCGGCCGGAGGAGGACTGGGGCACCGGGCTGCGCTGCTGCCAGCAGTGCGGTTCGCTGTACATGCACGAGGTGCCCCACATGCAGGGGAGCCACCCCTACAGCTGATCGGCCCGGCCGCGCTCCTCCGTGCGCGGGGCGGCGCGGGCCCAGGCCGTCCGACGTCCCATGGTGGAGGCCGCCATGAAGCTGCAAGACGAACTGCCCGTCGACCACAAGCTCGTCACGGTCTGGCGGATCGGGGCGGGACTCGGCGGGGTCTTCCTGATCGTGTTCGGGATCCTCGGACTGCTGGACCATCCGGGCTTCCTGTCCACCAGTGGCGACCACATCGCCGGGCTCTCGACCAACGGGGCGCTGAGCATCCTCTCGATCGTGGTGGGCGCCGTCCTGGTCGCCGGAGCGGTGATCGGGGGGAACGTCGCCTCCAACGTGAACATGGCGGTCGGCGCGCTCTTCGTGCTCTCCGGGTTCTACGGTCTGACGGTGCTCGGCCGGCCGGACGCCAACATCCTCAACTTCCGGATGTCCAACATCATCTTCGCGTTCGTCTTCGGCGTGGTCGTGGTGACCTTCGGCATGTACGGCCGGGTCAGCAGCCACCTGCCGCACGACAACCCGTACTGGCGGCAGCGGTCGGAGGACGAGGAGCCGATGCCCTCCGGTCCCAAGACGCTCGTCAAGGTGCTGCGGCCCGGGCCGCCGAACCCGATCGGCCACTGAGCAGGGCCGCCGGGTCGGGCTGCCGAGCCCGGCCCGGCCGGGGTTCGGGCCCCGGGCCTATGCTCCTGGGCATGAGTGACATCGTCGAACTCGACCCCGAAGACAAGAAGATCATCACCCTGGCCCGCTCCGCCCGCGCCCGCAACGGCGTCGCGGAGGGGGCCGCGGTGCGCGACGAGACCGGCCGGACGTACGTGGCCGGGACGGTCGCGCTGGAGTCGCTGCGGCTCAGCGCGCTGCAGACGGCGGTGGCGATGGCGGTGGCCAGCGGCGCGAAGTCGCTGGAGGCGGCGGCCGTGGTGAGCGAGGCCGGGGAGCCCGCCGAGGCCGACCTGGCCGCGGTGCGGGACCTCGGCGGCGCCGGGACGCCGGTCCTGCTGGCCGGGCCGGACGGCGCGCTGAAGGTGGCGGCCGAGGCCCGCTGAGCCGCGT
Organism: Kitasatospora sp. NPDC048239; assembly: GCF_043202015.1. NCBI lineage: Bacteria > Bacillati > Actinomycetota > Actinomycetes > Kitasatosporales > Streptomycetaceae > Kitasatospora > Kitasatospora sp. NPDC048239. Next base: position 146,385 of record NZ_JBICZP010000001.1, read on the forward strand.
CCGCGGGGCGCCCGGGCCGAGGGTCCGGGCGCCCCGCACCCGGTCGTGCACCCTGGGACCCCGGCCATCCACCCCCGAATACGGCAGATAATCTCACCGGGAGTGGGACGTGCTGAGGGGGCTGGGGAGATGGGGCCGTTCGCGTTCTTCGCGGGGCTGCTGCTGGGCGTGATGGGGATGGGCAAGTGGCAGGAGACCGGTTCGCCGTTCTGGCTCTGGGGCTCGCTGGCGTTCCTCCTACTCGTCCTGATCATGGGAATCGCCTCGCTCGGAGGGGGCGGGAAGGGCTGAACGGGCACGCCGTCGGCAGCCTGGTCCGTCGCGCTCCCGGTGATCAGGGAGAATGGAGCGCATGAGTGCCCCTTCCTCCTCGTACCGCTCCGGCTTCGCGTGCTTCGTCGGCCGGCCCAACGCGGGCAAGTCGACCCTGACCAACGCCCTGGTGGGGACGAAGGTCGCGATCACCTCCGACCGTCCGCAGACCACCCGGCACACCGTGCGCGGCATCGTGCACCGCCCGGACGCCCAGCTCGTCCTCGTCGACACGCCCGGCCTGCACAAGCCGCGCACCCTGCTCGGCGAGCGGCTCAACGACCTGGTCCGCAGCACCTGGGCCGAGGTCGACGTGATCGGCTTCTGCCTGCCCGCCGACCAGAAGCTCGGCCCCGGCGACAAGTTCATCGTCAAGGAACTCGCCGACATCAAGAAGACCCCCAAGGTGGCCATCGTCACCAAGACCGACCTGGTCGACTCCAAGCGGCTGGCCGAGCAGCTGATCGCCGTCCACCAGCTCGGCGCGGAGCTGGGCATCGAGTGGGCCGAGATCATCCCGGTCTCGGCGGTCGGCGACAAGCAGGTCGAACTGGTCGCCGACCTGATCACCAAGCTGCTCCCGGAGGGCATGCCGCTCTACCCGGACGGCGACCTCACCGACGAGCCCGAGCAGATCATGGTGGCCGAGCTGATCCGGGAGGCCGCACTGGAGGGCGTCCGGGACGAGCTGCCGCACTCGCTGGCCGTGGTCGTCGAGGAGATGATCCCGCGCGAGGGCCGCCCGGCGGACCGCCCGCTGCTGGACATCCACGCCAACGTCTACATCGAGCGGCAGAGCCAGAAGGCCATCGTGATCGGCGCCAAGGGCGCGCGGCTCAAGCACGTCGGCACCACCGCCCGCAAGCACATCGAGGCGCTGCTCGGCACCCCGGTCTACCTGGACCTGCACGTCAAGGTGGCCAAGGACTGGCAGCGCGACCCGAAGCAGCTGCGCAAGCTGGGCTTCTGAGCCCCCGCGCACCTTCGGCAGGACTCTGGCAAGACCTCGGCAGCACAGGGCCGGGGAGGGCCCGCCCGGACCACCGCGTCCGGGCGGGCCCTCGCGCGTCGCGGGCCCGCAGTGACGGCCCGCAGTGACGGTCGTCTCGGACGGCGGCGCTGGCCCTCGGGCCCGTCCGGGGTGTTCGCTGAGCCGTGGCCCTCGTCCACCCCCGCCCGGCAAGGGCGGACCGGCGTCGGCGCGGACAGTGACGGCGGACCAGACCGTGACGGCAGAGCAGAGAGGTTTCACCAGAATGAGGCTGAACACCCACGAGTGGGGCTCCGGCGACCGGATCGCCCTCCTGGTGCACGGCATCATGTCCGACCACCGCACCTGGCGCAGGGTCGGCCCGGCGCTCGCCGAGCGCGGTTACCGGGTGGTGGCCGTGGACCTGCGCGGGCACGGTGCGAGCCCGCGCGGAGAGGGCGCCACCCCGGTGGACCGGTACGGCCCCGAGCTGTTCGCCCAGGACCTGGTCGACACCCTGCCGGTCGGCGCGGACCTCGCCATCGGCCACTCGCTGGGCGGGCTCGCCCTGCTGGACGCCGTCGACCGGCTGAAGCCCGCCCGGGCCGTCTACTCCGACCCGGCCTGGAAGTTCGCCCAGCCCGGCCTGTTCACGCCGTCCGCCTTCACCCTGTTCAAGCGGGCCTCCCGGGAGCAGATCAAGCTGCTCAGCCCGCGCTGGGAGGAGGTCGACGTGGACGTCGAGCTGGCCACCGTCGCGGCCTGGGACGCGGACAGCGCGCTCGCCCTGGCAGGCCACCAGGAGCCGACCGGCCTGCCCGGTGCGCCCGCCGTCCCCTCGCTGGTCCAGCTGCCCGGGCGGAGCTTCCTGATCACCCCCGAGGACGCCGAGGAGCTGCGCGGCCTCGGCTACGAGGTGCGCACCGTCGAGGACAGCGGCCACACCATCCACCGGGACGACCACGAGGGCTTCATGGCCTCGCTCGACGGCTGGATCTGAGGCCGGCCGGTGGAGTGGCCCGAGCCCGGCCCCGCGGGGGCGCTCAGGCGCCCTCGCGCAGGACCAGCGAGACCAGCTCCCGCTGCGAGTCGGTCAGCTTGGGGTCGGCGCAGTGGACCGTCCGGCCGTCGACGGTGATCTCGTAGTGGAAGCCGTCCGGCACCCCGTAGGAGGGCGCGCGCAGCCCGCCCGCGACGGCCTCGCGGGCGAGTGCGTGGACGTGCGGGGCGTCGATACGCTCGGCGGTGTCGAGCGCCGCGCGGCGGACGTGTCCCGCGAGGCCGCCGGTCCGGGTCACCTGGATACGCATGGTGTCCATGGTGCTACGCAGGGATGGCGTTTGCCGACGTTTTCCCGGACCTTGACCTAAGGTTCGCCCTAAGCCCGCCTCAACCCGGGCTGATGCCGACCCGGGCCCAGGCCGCCGTGACGGTGTCGGCGACGGAGGGTTCGGGGTAGCGGTCCCGGGCGGCCGCGACGGTGGCCCGGGCGAATGCGGTGAAGTCCGCGTCCGCCGGCAGCCGCCGGCCGGTCAGCGCGTCGTACCAGATCTGCCCCGCGCACTCCCAGGCCGGGCCGCCGAGGGCGGTGGCGAGCAGGTAGAAGGCGTGGTTCGGGATGCCGGAGTTGATGTGCACGCCGCCGTTGTCCGAGGCGGTGTGCACGTAGTCGCGCAGATGGGCGGGCTGCGGGTCCTTGCCGAGCCGGGGGTCGTCGTACGCGGTGCCCGGCTCCTTCATCGACCGCAGCGCCACCCCCTGCACGCCCGGTGCGAGCAGCCCGGCGCCGATCAGCCAGTCCGCGTCGGCGGCGTCCTGCCGCAGCGCGTACTGCTTGACCAGTGAGCCGAACACGTCGGAGACGGACTCGTTGAGCGCGCCGGGCTGGCCCTGGTACTCCAGGCCGGCGGTGAACTGGGTCACGCCGTGGGAGAGTTCGTGGCCGATGACGTCCACGCAGGCGGTGAAGTCGCCGAAGATCACGCCGTCCCCGTCGCCGAAGACCATCCGCCGGCCGTCCCAGAAGGCGTTGTCGTAGTGCCGGCCGTAGTGGACGGTGGCGTCCAGCCGTAGGCCCTGGTCGTCGATCGAGCGGCGCCCGTACGCCTCGGAGAACAGGGCGAAGGTCGCACCGAGGCCGTCGTAGGCGTGGTTGACCGAGTCGTCGGTACCGGGGTTCTGGCCCTCGCGGCGCACGACGCGGCCGGGCAGCCGCTCGGCGTGCCCGGCGTCCGCGATCACCCGCTCCAGCCGGGCCGGTCCGGGCGGGGGAGGGGCGGGCGCCAGGCGGGCCGCGCGGTGCACGGCGTCCAGGGCGAGTGAGCGGGCGGCGGGGGTGTGACCGTCCTCGGCGAGGCGGTCCAGGATGAACGGCGGAACGATCGCGCAGAGCGGCAGGTCTGCTGTCATGTGGCCAAGGGTGAGGCCTCGATGACGTGTTGTCACCGGCGCGGACGGAAGTGCCCGCCGTCTCAAGGGGTGGAAATGTCGCCGGGCTCACTTCGGGGGCGCGCGAGGCTGGGTTACGCTTGTGAACATCATGCGCAACGGGCTGCTCCTTCTTAGCTGCCGCGTCGAGGGCCTGTAGTCCACCAGGGCCGGCTCCCTCGCCGCGGGGACTGTGCTGTGCGCGTAGGAAACGGGCGATCCGACGAGGGGTCGCGAGCGGCAGCAGGCCGGCCAGTCGGGTGTCCACCTCCCCCCGACCAGCCCCGCACCACAGGAAGCCGAGAGTCACCTCCATGACCGAGCAGAGCTCCGCCGCGTCCATCCCCGCCGGTCGCGCCTTCGTCGACCGCGCGACCCCGATCACCGCCGCCACCGTGCGCCAGCAGCCCTCGGGCATGCGCCACGGCCGCTACCTGCCGTTCGGCACCGTCGACCTGCCGGACCGCACCTGGCCGTCGAAGGTGATCACCAAGGCGCCGCGCTGGCTCTCGACCGACCTGCGGGACGGCAACCAGGCGCTGATCGACCCGATGTCGCCGGCCCGCAAGCGCAAGATGTTCGACCTGCTGGTCGCGATGGGCTACAAGGAGATCGAGGTCGGCTTCCCGTCCTCCGGTGCCACCGACCACGCCTTCGTTCGCTCGCTGATCGAGGAGGGGGCGATCCCCGAGGACGTCACCATCTCGGTGCTGACGCAGGCCCGCGAGGAGCTGATCGAGAAGACCGTCGAGTCGCTGGTCGGCGCCCCGCGCGCGACCGTGCACCTGTACAACGCGACCGCGCCGCTGTTCCGCCGGGTGGTGTTCCGCAACGACAAGGCCGCCACCAAGGCGATCGCCACCGACGGCACCCGGCTGGTGATGGAGTACGCAGACAAGCTGCTGGGCGACGACACCGTCTTCGGCTACCAGTACTCGCCGGAGATCTTCGTCGACACCGAGCTGGACTTCGCCCTGGAGGTCTGCGAGGCGGTCATGGACGTCTGGCAGCCCGGCGAGGGCCGCGAGATCATCCTGAACCTGCCGGCCACCATCGAGCGGGCCACCCCGAACGTCCAGGCCGACCAGTTCGAGTGGATGTCGCGCAACCTGTCGCGCCGCGAGCACGTCTGCCTGTCGGTGCACCCGCACAACGACCGCGGCACCGCCGTCGCCTCCGCCGAGCTGGCGTACCTGGCGGGCGCGGACCGCATCGAGGGCTGCCTGTTCGGGCAGGGCGAGCGGACCGGCAACGTCGACCTGGTCACCCTGGGCATGAACCTGTTCTCGCAGGGCGTCGACCCGCAGATCGACTTCTCGGACATCGACGAGGTCCGCCGCACCGCCGAGTACTGCAACCAGATGGAGGTGCACCCGCGCCACCCGTACGCCGGCGACCTGGTGTACACCTCCTTCTCCGGCTCGCACCAGGACGCCATCAAGAAGGGCTTCGACGCCCTGGAGGCGGACGCCGCGGCGGCCGGCGTGCCGGTCGGGGAGCACGTCTGGGGCGTGCCGTACCTGCCGATCGACCCGAAGGACGTCGGCCGCAGCTACGAGGCGGTCATCCGGGTCAACAGCCAGTCCGGCAAGGGCGGCGTCGCGTACGTCCTGAAGAACGACCACAAGCTGGACCTGCCGCGCCGGATGCAGATCGAGTTCTCCCGGATCATCCAGGCCAAGACCGACGCCGAGGGCGGCGAGGTCACCCCGGCCGCCATCTGGGCGGTGTTCCAGGATGAGTACCTGCCGACCATCGACAACCCGTGGGGCCGGATCGCGCTGAGCGGCTCGCGCAGCCTGACCACCGAGGACGGCCGGGACGCGCTGACCGCCGAGGCGCTGGTCGACGGCGCGCCCGTCACCCTGACCGGCTCCGGCAACGGCCCGGTGTCCGCCTTCGCCGACGCGCTGGCGCAGATCGGCGTGGACGTACGGGTGCTGGACTACGCCGAGCACGCGCTGAGCGAGGGCGGCGACGCCCAGGCCGCCGCGTACGTCGAGTGCGCCGTGGACGGCAAGGTGCTGTGGGGCGTGGGCATCGACGGCAACACCGTGCTGGCCTCGCTGAAGGCGATGATCAGCGCCGTCAACCGCTCGCAGCGCGGGTAGTTCGTACGGGTGAGTGTCGGCGGGCCGTCCCCTGGGGCGGCCCGCCGTCGTTTCCGGCGGCCAGGGGCGGGCCGCTGTGTCCTGCGCCACATTTTTTCGGATCGGAAGCCGTTGGGGGTACTGACACGTGCCGGTAACCGTGGCAACATCGATCCACCGGAAAACCGGGTCGGTGGGACGGCCGCGGAGTCCGGTCGCGTGACCTGCCCATTGTTGTGCAGGCCGCCTGCCATGTCTGGGGAGTGGCGCCGTGACAGGGTTGTGGGGTGTTCGCCCGCGGTGGCGGACTGACGTTCTCGGCGACTTCTTCTGCCCAGGCTGCGGCGGGGACCGCAACTACCGCCGGCAGCACGGCCGGCGGTGGCTGCGGCTTCTCGGTACCCCGGTCCTCCCGCTCGGCCCGGTCATCGGGAGCGTGCAGTGCACCTCCTGCCACGGCCGCTACGGCGTGGAGAGCCTGGAGCAGCCGACCTGCGTCCGCCTGGCCGGGATGCTGCGCGACGCCCAGTACACCATCGCCCTCGCGCTGCTGGCGGCCGGCGGCACCGCGCACCGGGCGGCCCGCGAGGCGGCCTGCGGCTCCGTCCGGGAGGCCGGCTTCGAGGACTGCGGCGAGGCCCAGGTGCTGGCCGCGCTCGCCGCGCTCTCCGGCCTCGGCGGGGAGCTCTACGACGCCCACGGGATGGCCGGAGGCCTGGCCGTGGAGCTGCACGCGGTGCTCGAACCGCTCGCCCCGCACCTGGCCCACCAGGGCCGGGAGCGGCTGCTGCTGCAGGGGGCCGCGATCGCCCTGGCCGACGGCCGCTACCTCCCGCAGGAGCGCGAGGCGCTGGTCGCCGTCGGGCGCTGTCTGGACCTGCCGCAGGCGCGGGTCGGGGCGCTGCTGGAGGCGGCCACCCGCGCCTCGCGCTGACCCCGCCGCCCGGCTCCCCGCCGCCCGGCTCCCCGCCGCCCGGCTCCCCGCCGCCCGGCTCCCGCCGCGCTGGTCCGATTCCGCAGACCCCCACATACCGGGCCCGACCCTCCCCCACCTCAGCCCTCGGCCGGGAGGTGCCCCCACTTGGGCCCGCCGTGACCCGCACCGACCGGTCGTCCCCCCCTCGGCCCCGGTGCGGGCACACGGCTGCCGCCGGCCACGAGGTCCGGGTCCTGGGGGACAATGGTGGGATGTCCACACTGTTCGACGCCGGCCGCGGGGCCGCGGCATGAGTCTGTTCCGGGACGACGGCGTGGTGCTCCGGGCGCAGAAGCTCGGCGAGGCCGACCGGATCATCACCCTGCTCACCCGCCAGCACGGCAAGGTGCGCGCGGTGGCGCGCGGCGTGCGCAAGACCAAGTCCAAGTTCGGCGCCCGGCTGGAGCCGTTCTCGCACGTGGACGTGCAGTTCTTCAGCCGGGGGAGTGACCTGATCGGCCGCGGGTTGCCGCTCTGCACCCAGGTGGAGACGATCGCCCCCTACGGCGGCTCGATCGTCACCGACTACGGCCGGTACACCGCCGGGACGGCCATGCTGGAGACGGCGGAACGGTTCGCCGAGAACGAGGGCGAACCCGCCGTCCAGCAGTACCTGCTGCTGGTCGGCGGCCTGCGCACGCTGGCCGCCGGGGTGCACGAGTCGCACCTCGTGCTGGACGCCTTCCTGCTGCGCTCGCTGGCCGTCAACGGCTACGGCGCGAGCTTCACCGACTGCGCCAAGTGCGGGCTGGACGGCCCGAACCGGTTCTTCTCGCTCCAGGCGGGCGGGGTGCTGTGCGGGGACTGCCGAGTACCCGGTTGTGCCGTACCCTCCCCTGAGACACTGGTACTGCTCGGCGCGCTGCTGTCAGGGGACTGGCAGACGGCCGACAGCTGCGAGCCGAGGTACTGGCGGGAGGGCAGCGGCCTGGTCGCGGCCTATCTGCAGTGGCACCTTGAGCGGGGCATCCGCTCGATGAGATACGTGGAGAAGTGAGCACATGGCAGCGCGACGGCTCTTCGGCGGCGGCAAGCAAAGGGAGTACCTCCCTCCGACCCCGCACCCCAGCGGTGCCACGCCGCCGAAGCTCCCCGGCGAGCTCGTCCCCGAGCACGTGGCGATCGTCATGGACGGCAACGGCCGCTGGGCCAAGGAGCGCGGTCTGCCGCGCACCGAGGGCCACAAGGTCGGCGAGTCCGTGGTGCTGGACGTCCTCAAGGGCGCGATCGAGCTCGGCGTGAAGAACATCTCGCTGTACGCGTTCTCCACCGAGAACTGGAAGCGCTCGCCCGACGAGGTGAAGTTCCTGATGAACTTCAACCGGGACGTCATCCGCCGCCGCCGCGACGAGATGGACGCGATGGGCGTGCGGATCCGCTGGGCCGGCCGGATGCCCAAGCTGTGGAAGAGCGTCGTCCAGGAGCTCCAGGTCGCCGAGGAGCAGACCAAGGACAACGACGCCGTCACGCTCTACATGTGCGTCAACTACGGCGGCCGGGCCGAGATCGCGGACGCCATGGCGGCGATGGCGGCCGATGTGGCGGCCGGCCGGCTGGACCCGAAGAAGGTCAACGAGAAGACCATCGCCAAGTACCTGTACCACCCGGACATGCCGGACGTGGACCTCTTCCTGCGCCCCAGCGGCGAGCAGCGCACCTCCAACTTCCTGCTCTGGCAGTCCGCGTACGCCGAGTTCGTGTTCCAGGACGTGCTCTGGCCGGACTTCGACCGCCGGGACCTGTGGCGCGCCTGCGAGCAGTACGCGATGCGCGACCGGCGCTTCGGCGGGGCGATCCCGAACGAGGTGCCGCTGGCCACCGAGCTGCCCGCCCAGCGCTGAGGCCGGTACCGCTGACACCGGTACGCCGAGGGGCCCGTGGGAGACGATCCCACGGGCCCCTCGGCGTCCGGGTCAGGCCTTGGCGGCGCACTCCGAGCAGGTGCCGAAGATCTCCAGGGTGTGCGCGATGTCGGTGAACCCGTGCTCGGCGGCGACCGAGTTGGCCCACCGCTCCACGGCCGGACCCTCGACCTCGACGGTGGCACCGCAGAGCCGGCAGACCAGGTGGTGGTGGTGTCCGCTGCTGCACCGGCGGTAGACGGCCTCGCCGTCGGCGGTGCGCAGCACGTCGACCTCGCCGGCGTCGGCGAGCGACTGCAGAGTGCGGTAGACCGTTGTCAGGCCGACCGAGTCACCCCGGTGCTTGAGCATGTCGTGGAGCTCCTGCGCGCTGCGGAAGTCCTCGATCTCGTCCAGGGCCGCCGAGACGGCGGCACGCTGCCGGGTCGAGCGGGCGCGCGGCGACGGGCCTGCGGTGGTCACCGTGGGTCCTCCTGGGGGTGTGGGCGTCTCGCACCTCATTGTGCCAGCCCCGCCCTCCGGCCCGGGTCGGTCTCGTCGGAGGTACCGGGCGCGGGCAGTTGGACGTCGCAGACCACCGGTCCGGCATCGGCCGTCCGCCGGTGCCGGCGGCGGGCCAGCGGGGCGGCGATCACGCTGAACACCGCGAACACGGCGATGGCGAGCAGCACGATGGCCGGGCCGGAGGGGACGTCCGTCTGGTAGGAGCCGGCCACGCCGGCCAGCGAGACCACCACGCCGAGCGCGATGGCGCCGACCTGGGTGGCGGCGAAGGAACGGGTGAGCTGCTGGGCGGCCACCACCGGCACCACCATCAGGGCGCTGACCAGCAGCAGTCCGACCACCCGCATGGCGACGGTGACGGTGACGGCGGCCATCACGGCGAGCAGCAGGTTGAGCAGGCGCACCGGCAGGCCGGTGACGCGGGCGAAGTCCTCGTCCTGGCAGATCGCGAAGAGCTGGCGGCGCAGGCCCACGGTGACGGCGATGACCACCGCGCCGAGCGCGGCGATGGTGGCGAGGTCCCCGGGGGAGACGGTCAGGATGGAGCCCCAGAGGTAGCTCTCCAGGGAGCCGGCGCCGGCCTGGGCGGACTTCGAGACCAGCAGCTTGCCGCAGGCCATACCGCCGTAGAAGAGCATCGCGAGGGCGATGTCGCCGCGCTGGTTGCCGCGCGAGCGGACCAGCTCCATGGTGATGGCGCCGAGCACGCAGACCAGTACGGCCATCCAGACCGGGCTGGTCTGGAAGATGAAGCCGAGGCCGACGCCGGTCATCGCGATGTGGCCCATGCCGTCGCCCATCAGCGCCTGGCGCCGCTGCACCAGGTAGATGCCGACGGCGGGCGCGGTGATGCCGACCAGCACGGCGGCGAGCAGGGCGCGCTGCATGAAGTCGTAGGAGAGCATCTCGGTCATGCGAGCAGCCTCGGCGGGGTGTGGTCGGCGTGCGGGTGGACGTGGTCGTGGCCGGGCAGGGCGTGCAGTCCGGCGCCCGGGACGGGCGGGCCGTCGTGGGCGACGCAGCCGTCGCGCAGCACCACCGCGCGGTCGATCAGCGGCTCCAGCGGCCCGAGTTCGTGCAGGACCAGCAGGACGGCGGCGCCGCGGGCCACCTCGGTGCGCAGGGTGTCGGCGAGCACCTGCTGGCTGGCGGAGTCCACGCCGGCCATCGGCTCGTCCATGATCAGCAGGTCGGGGGAGCCGACCAGGGCGCGGGCGATCAGCACCCGCTGCTGCTGTCCGCCGGAGAGGTCGGCGACGCCGTCGCCGGCCCGGTCCAGCATGCCGACGGCGGCCAGGGCCCGGTCCACCGCCGTGCGGTCCTTGCGGCGGAACGGCAGCAGTCCGTGCTGCGGCAGGCGCCCGGTGGAGACCACCTCGCGGACGGTGGCCGGGACGCCGGAGGCGGCGGTGGTGCGCTGCGGCACGTACCCGATCCGGTGCCAGGCGCGGAACCTGGCGAACGGTGTGCCGAACAGCTCCAGGCTGCCGCGCTCCAGCGGGACGGTACCGATCACGGCCTTGACGGTGGTGGACTTGCCGGAGCCGTTGGCGCCGAGCAGGGCCACCACCTCTCCGGGCTGGACGGTGAGGTCGACGCCGCGCAGCACCGGCCGGCCGCCGCGGGAGGCGACGGCGTTGCCAAGGCGGACGGCCGGGGGTATCGGAAGGGTCATCGGTGCTGTCGTCCCGTCAGCTGGTGGCGCCGAGCGCGGCCTGCAGGTTGGCCAGGTTCTGCTTCATGATCGTCAGGTAGTCGTTCCTGGCCGGCTCCTTGACGCCCTCCAGCGGGTCCAGGACGGCGGTCTTGAGGCCGAGGTCCTTCGCCACGGTGTCGGCGAGCTTGGGGCTGACCAGGGTCTCGAAGAAGACGGTGGTGGCGCCGTTCTCCTTGGCGGCCTTCTGCACCTCGGCCAGCCGGGCCGGGGTGGGCTCGGACTCCGGGTCGACGCCGTTGATGGCGACCTGGGTGAGGCCGTAGTGCTCGGCGAGGTAGCCGAAGGCGGCGTGGCTGGTGACGAAGGTCCTGGTCCTGGCGTTCTTCAGGCCGTCCCGGAACTCCTGGTCCAGGCCGGTGAGCTTGCCGACCAGCTCGTCGGTGTTCTTCCGGTAGTCGTCCGCGTGCTCCGGGTCGGCCTTGGCGAACTCGGCGCCGACGCTCCTGGCGACCGCCGCGTAGCGGGTCGGGTCGAGCCAGATGTGCGGGTCGCCGGCGGGGCCCTCGTGCTGGTGGCCGTCGCCCTCCTCGGCGCCCTCGGCGAGGTGGTGGTCGACCAGCGGGCTGGCGGCGGTGGCGTCGACCACGTGCTTGGCGCCGGAGTCGGCGACCGCCTTGTCCACGGTGGGCTGCAGGCCCTTGAGGTAGAGCACGGCGTCGGCCTTGTGGAGGCTCGCGACCTGCTTGGCGGTGAGCTCCAGGTCGTGCGGCTCGACGCCGGCGGCGGTCAGGTCGACGATCTTGACGTGCTCGCCGCCGATCTGTGAGGCGAGGTACTCCATCGGGTAGAAGGAGGCGACGACGTCCAGCTTGCCGTCCGTGCCCTGGGCGCTGCTGTCCCCGCCGCAGGCGGTGAGGAGGGCGGCGGCTGCGGCGGTCGCGGTCAGGGCTATGGCGGTGCGGGCGGGTCGTCGGATCATCATGACAACCATTCTCAGGTTAGATGGAAATGATTGTCAAATCACTCGGACGGGTGAGCGGAGGGGTGGGTGGACGGGCGAGCGATACCGATTTGAACCTCGTACCCGTCTGGCCGGTAACCTGAGGTATTCGGGTACGCGCAACCAGCCGTGCCCTGACCGTGCCGTCGTACTGAAGAGAGCACTGTGGCCGCCGACAAGATCGACACGATCGTCAGCCTGAGCAAGCGCCGTGGCTTCGTCTACCCCTGCAGCGAGATCTATGGCGGCACCCGTGCCGCCTGGGACTACGGGCCACTGGGTGTCGAGCTCAAGGAGAACATCAAGCGCCAGTGGTGGCGCGCGATGGTCCAGGCTCGGGAGGACGTCGTCGGACTCGACTCGTCGGTGATCCTGGCCCGCGAGGTCTGGGAGGCCTCCGGCCACGTCGCCACCTTCAACGACCCGCTGACCGAGTGCCTCTCCTGCCACAAGCGCCACCGGGCCGACCACCTGGAGGAGAAGTACGAGGCCAAGCACGGCTACCCGCCGGCCAACGGCCTCAAGGACGTCAACTGCCCCGACTGCGGCACCAAGGGCTCCTTCACCGAGCCCAAGGAGTTCTCGGGCATGCTGAAGACCCACCTCGGTGTCACCGAGGAGGCCGGCGGCCTGGCGTACCTGCGCCCGGAGACGGCCCAGGGCATCTTCACCAACTTCAAGGCCGTGCAGACGACCTCGCGCAAGAAGCCGCCGTTCGGCATCGCCCAGACCGGCAAGAGCTTCCGCAACGAGATCACCCCGGGCAACTTCATCTTCCGGACCCGCGAGTTCGAGCAGATGGAGATGGAGTTCTTCGTCAAGCCGGGCGAGGACGAGCAGTGGCACGACTACTGGCTCCAGCAGCGCTGGGACTGGTACGTCGACCTCGGCCTGCGGACCGAGAACATGCGCTTCTTCGAGCACCCGAAGGAGAAGCTCTCCCACTACGCCAAGCGCACCGTGGACATCGAGTACCGCTTCAACTTCGGCGGCCAGGAGTTCTCGGAGCTGGAGGGCGTCGCCAACCGCACCGACTACGACCTGACGGTGCACAGCGAGGCCTCCGGCCAGGACCTCAAGTACTTCGACCAGGAGTCCGGCGAGCGGTACTTCCCGTTCGTCATCGAGCCGGCGGCGGGCCTCAACCGCGCCATGCTGGCCTTCCTGATCGACGCCTACTTCGAGGACGAGGCCCCGAACGCCAAGGGCGTCATGGAGAAGCGCGTCGGCATGCGGCTCGACCCGCGCCTGGCCCCGGTCAAGGTCGCGGTGCTGCCGCTGTCGCGCAACGCCGACCTCTCGCCGAAGGCCCGCGGCCTCGCCGCCGACCTGCGCACCGCGTGGAACGTCGAGTTCGACGACGCCGGTGCGATCGGCAAGCGCTACCGTCGCCAGGACGAGATCGGCACGCCGTTCTGCGTCACCGTCGACTTCGACACCCTTGAGGACAACGCCGTGACGGTGCGCGACCGCGACACCATGTCGCAGGAGCGCGTCTCGCTGGACCAGGTGAAGTCCTACCTGGCGGCGCGTCTGATCGGCTGCTGACCAGTCGGCTGCCCAGGAGCCCCCGTTCGCCTTCGGGCGGGCGGGGGCTCCTGCCGTGCTAGGCCCTGTCCTGGCGGCGGCCCCAGCGGGAGCGCGCCGGGGCGGTCGGGGTGGTGGGCAGCCCGGCCGTGCGCAGGGCGGCGAGGGTGGTGCGGTGGCGGCCCTCGTCGGCGGTGAGCGCGGTCAGCAGCTCGTCGTACAGCTCCGGCCGGCCGTCCAGTGCGGCGGCGAGCCGGACCAGTTCGGCGGGCGGGCGGAGCGCCGCGAGCTCGTGCAGCAGGACGGCGGGCAGTGGCGGGGCCAGTGTGGTCGCCAGCGCGGTGAGGTCGGCGGTGGGCCGGCCCGCGGCCTGGCGCAGCAGCGTCCGGGCGTCGGCGGTCCGGCCGGCCCGCTGGAGCGCGGCGGCCAGGTCGGCGATCTCGGCGGTGGGCGCGGAGCCCCACTCCCAGAGCAGGGTGGCGCCGTCGGCGTGCTGCCCGGTGCGTTCCAGGGCGGCGAGCAGCCCGGGCAGGGCGGCGGCCGGGTAGGACCAGAGGGTGTGGAACAGTTCGGCGGCCTCCTCGGCGGACCCGGCCTGGCGCAGCTCGGCGAGGGTGGCGGCGGCCTGGTCCGGGGAGCCCTGGGCGACGGCCCGGGCCAGCTGGACGGAGGTGCCGACCGGTCCGCTCCGGGCGAGCAGTGCGGCCAGCCGGGCGGTGTCCGGCGGGGCCAGCAGAACGGCGGCCTGCTCGATCAGGGCGGTCGGCTCCCGGGTGGCGCCCTGGCGGTGCAGGGTGGTGATCCGCTCGGCGAGGGCGAGGAGTTCGGCGGGGGAGCGGCGCCGGGGCGGCTCGGGTGCGGGCGGCGGTGGCGGCGGCGCCTGCGGTGTCCGGGCTTTGGACGACCGGGCTTTGGGCGCCCCGGTGGGGGCCGGTCCGTCGGGCTCGGCGGCGGGTGGGCGCGCCGGGCCGAAGCGGGCCCCGGTGGCCGGTGCCGGTGCCGTCGGCTGCGGTGCCGGGGGAGCCGGGGAGGCTGGGGGAGCTGGAGGCGTTGAGGGGGCGTGCGCCTCACTGTACGCGCCCCCGAAGCGGGCTCCGGTGGGTTGCTGAGGGATCGCCCGGCGGGGCGCCGGCTGCCTGAGCCGGATTTCCAAGTCCTTGAGCTGCTCGCTCAGTTCGATGCAGCGCTCGCCCAGGCCCTCGCGCAGCGTCCGGGCCTGGGCGAGCTGGCGCAGCACCTCACCGTCCGGGAGCTGCTGGTCGGGCGCGGTCCGGACGGCCTCGGCGAGCCGTCGTTCGCGCTGGCCCGCGTACTGCCTGGCCCGCAGTAACTCGTCCAGCTCGGCCCTGAGTTCGAGCGCGTCCTGCTCCGTTTCCGCTGTCTGTCGCGCCGGTTGTGCTGCCTGCCTGATCCGCACGGTGATCGCCCCGCCCTGTCATCTCGACCCTGACTGCGGGACATCCTGGCGTTGCGATACGGCGACTGCGTTACGGCAGTGCGTCCAGTGGTTTGCGACTGGCGTCCTGGCGCGCACAGGCGGTGATCGCGGCGGACAGGGCGCCGGTCGCCGCGCACCCGCCCGCGCACCCGCCCGTGCACCCGCCCGTGCACCCGCCCGTGCACCCGCCCGTGCGCCGGTCCGCGTCCCCGGCGGCGTCCGGCGGCGGGGCGACCGGGCTCACCGGGCCAGCCGGGCCCGGGCCTCCATGAGCGCGAAGCCCAGCAGGTTCTCCCCGCGCCACTGCCCGGGGCGCCGCGCCCGCTCGTCGTGTGCCGCCAGGCCGATGCCCCAGACCTTGTCCAGCGGGCTGGCCTCGACCAGCACCCGGCCGCCCGTCCGCAGCAGGTACGCGCGCAGCGCCTGGTCCTGCCCGAACTTGGCCACGTTGCCCTCGACCACCAGCTCGAACCGCTTGGCCGTCCAGACCCGTTCGTCGAAGCCCTGGACCAGCCGCCCGAGCTTCTTCGCCTCGGCCGGCGTGCGCGCCGCGAGGATCCGCGGCACGATCTCGTCGTCGCCGAAGAGCCGGGCCTTCCCGGCCATCATCCAGTGCTCGGCCGTCGCGTACTCGACGCCGTCCACCGTGAACGCCCCGGGCCACCACTGGCTCAGGGTGCCGGGCCCGGGGGAGCCGTCCGGTTGCGGCCGATGGCCCCAGAACAGTAGCCACCTGGGCTCCGCGCCGGACTCCACCAGCGCCGTCAGTGCCGTTCGGTCACGGGCCTCCAGTACGGTCCCCGGCTGCATCTTCGTCATATCGTCATTCTGACCCAAAGGCGGCCGGGCGGGCCAGCGGATTTGCCCGGCCACCAGGGCGGGGTGCTCCGGGGCCGGCCGGGCCCCGGAGCGGTAAGGGGGTGTCAGTCCCCGGTGTTGGTGGCCCACAGCGGCTGGTTGTTGCCGTTGTAGACGACGACGTTGCCGTCGTCCTGGACGGCGACGTAGGCGCCCCGGTTCTGGGTGTTGGACGCCCACAGGGCGTGGTTGTTGCGGTCGTAGAGGACGAAGTTGCCGTCCTGCTGCATGACGGCGTGATCGCCGTTCGGCCAGGCGCCCGGGGCCTGCCAGGCGGCGTGGTTGTCCTTGTAGAGGACGAAGTTGCCGTCCTCCTGGACCCGCAGGATGGCGCGGCCGTTGCCCGACGTCCAGGCCTCGTTCCGGCGGATCGTGGACGTCGGGTAGAAGTGCGCGTCCGCCTGCGGCCGCATGACCGCCCGGGTGTCGGAGGCCTGGGCCGCCGACTTGGCGCCCGCGCCGGTGGGCTCGGCGTGTGCGGTGGCTCCGGCCAGGGAGCCGCCGAGGGCCAGCGCTCCCGTCACGAGCACGAGGGAGAGCTTCTTGAGGTGGTTCATCATATTTCCATTCCTGGAAGGAATTCACATGCAGGGGCGACCGTAGAACTCCCCGCTCAGGAAATTGATAAACCGTACACGAAAAGATGTGACTTCTATGATCGGATACCTGTCATTGGCCCCGAACTGCCCGTAGCAGGAGGGGAGTAGCCGTCCAGGTCCGACGTGGTGGGGCGGGATGGCCGGGGGTCTGACCCGATCCCGCGAAGGATTGGCGCCTCCGGTCGAAATCCGATTCGGGAGGCGCTTCCTTTCCCGCTCACCCGATCGGTTCGGCCGCCGAGGACGGCCGCGCGGAGGCGCCCGACCGCTCGGCGAGGAAGGCCTCCCAGGTGCGGTGGCCCACCTCGGCGCCCTGGAGCGTCAGGTTGTCGCCGGCGCGGTAGGCGCGGCCGACCTTGCCGGGAACGCGGACCGGCAGCAGCGGGCGGCGCCTGCCCTGGGACCGGAGGTAGCCGCGGACCAGTTCGCCCAGCCCGTACACCTTCGGTCCGGCGAGGTCGGGCACCAGCCCGGCCGGACGGTCGAGGGCGAGCTCCACCAGCCGGGCCGCCACGTCGCGCGAGTCGACCGGCTGCCACCGCAGTCCGCCCGGCGAGGGGACGACCGGCAGCCTGGCCATCGCGGCGGCGGTCTTCAGCGCGAGGTCGTGGAACTGGGCGGCCCGCAGGGTGGTCCACGGAATGCCGGAGTCGGCCACCGCCTGCTCGGCGCCGTGCTTGGAGCGGAAGTAGCCCAGCGGAAGCCGGTCCGCACCGATGACCGAGATGTACACCAGGTGCCGCACCCCGGCCTGCCGGGCGGCCCGCACCAGGTGCGCGGTCGCCTGGTCGTCGCCCTTGGCGCCGCCCGCGAGGTGCAGCACGGTCTCGACGCCGTCCACCGCGGCCTCGACACCCTCGTCCTTGAGCAGGTCGCCGACCACGTACCGGACACCGTCCCCGGCGGCGTGGCCGTGCCGGCTGAGCACCCGCACCTCGCGGCCGGCCGCCCGCAGCAGCGGCACGATGTGGCGGCCGAGCGTGCCGGTTCCGCCGGTTACCAGGATGGGGGAGGTCATGGTCGTCTCCGATTCGCTCGCGGGAGTTGATCTTCCGGTGGTATCCGTTGTGGTTCTGCAGCTATGACCCCGAGCGGCGAAGGAATGTGACACGTGGACGCCGAAAAGCTTCTGACCGAACGCTTCGAGGAGCACCGGCCGCACCTGCGCGCCGTCTCCTACCGGATGCTCGGCTCGCTCAGCGAGGCCGAGGACGCCGTCCAGGAGGCCTGGTTGCGCCTGGAGCGCACCGACACCAGCGACGTCGAGAACCTCGGAGGCTGGCTCACCACGGTGGTGACACGGCTGTGCCTGAACCAGCTGCGCGCGCGTGAACAGCGGCGGGAGGACCCGCTGGAGATCCGGATGCCCGATCCGGTGATCGGCCGCGAGGGCGTGGTCGACCCCGAACAGGAGGTGCTGCTGGCGGACTCGGTCGGGCTCGCGCTGCTGGTCGTGATGGAGTCGCTGAGCCCGGCCGAGCGGATCGCCTTCGTCCTGCACGACATGTTCGCGGTGCCCTTCGACGAGATCGCCCCGGTGATCGAGAAGACCACCGCCGCGACGCGTCAGCTGGCGAGCCGCGCCCGGCGACGGGTCCAGGGGCAGGCGCCGGCGCCCGACCCGGACCGGTCCCGCCAACGGGCGGCGGTCGACGCCTTCTTCGCCGCCTCGCGCGAGGGCGACTTCGAGGCGCTCGTCGCCGTGCTCGACCCCGACGTGGTGCTGCGCGCCGACGGCGCGGCCGGCCGGGCCCGCGGTTCCGTCGTGCTCAACGGCGCCCGGACGGTGGCCAGTCAGGCGGTCACCTACCGCAGCCTCGCCCCGTTCGTCCGCCCGGCGCTCGTCAACGGGGCGGCCGGCGTCGTGGTGGTCGTCGAGGGTCGGCCGGTCTCGGTCATGGCCTTCACCGTGCTGGACGGCCTGATCGTCGCCATCGACGTGCTGACCGACCCCGAGCGGCTGGCCGGGCTCGACCTGGGCGGCCTCGATGCCTGACGGCGCCCCGGTTAATCGGGCGCGCGTCCCGGGCGGCCCTTGTCAGGATGGCCACCGGATTCCCACCGACCACCCGACCCGAGGGGGACGACCATGGCCCGTGCCATCACCCTGATCCGCTCCGACGCCCTGTCCGACGTCGCCGAGTACGCCTACGCGGCCACCGCGCCCGCCGGGGCCCGGCTGATCTTCCTGGCCGGCGCCTGCCCGCTGAACGCGGACGGCTCCACCGCGGCCGTCGGCAGCTACCCCGGCCAGGCCGCCAAGGCCGTCGAGAACCTGCGCACCGCCCTCGCGGCGGCCGGCGCCGAACTGGAGGACGTCGTCAACACCCGCGTCCTGGTGGCCTCCACCCGCCGGCAGGACCTGGTGGCCGCCTGGAAGGTGGTCCGCGCGGCCTTCGGCGACCACGACGTGCCGAGCACCCTGATGGGCGTCACCGTCCTCGGCTACGACGACCAGCTGGTCGAGATCGAGGCCGTCGCCGCCGTCCTCGACTGACCGCACACCGGGCCCGGGGGGGGGGGGGGGGCCGTCCCCCCCCCCCCCCCCCCCGCCGCGTCCGCGGGGGTGCCGTCGGCTGTCGCCGCCCCCGGAAAAGGCGGACCCGCGGCCCCCACCGGTGGGTGGGGGACCGCGGGTGGCAGGCGACCCGGCGGGTTCTCCGGGGTCAGCCGATGGAGCGGGGGAGCCGGGTGGTCAGGTAGAAGATGGTGAAAGAGCCCAGCAGCTGGATGCCCAGGACGAGGGCGAGGGCGCGGTCCATGCCCAGGCCGGGGGCGAGCGCCAGGTAGAGGGTGCCCAGGGTGGCGACGCCCAGCGCGAGGCTGGCCTGCTGGCTGGTGGCGAGGACGCCGCTGCCGACGCCCGCCCGCTCGGCGGGGACCTTGGAGAGGACCACCCGGAACAGCGGGGTGCCGATCAGGCCCTGGCCGATGCCCGCGAGGGCGACGCCCGGGGCCATCCGCAGCGGGGAGAAGTGCGCCCAGTCGGCGAGCACGGTGAGGGCCAGGGTGGTCAGGCCCAGGGCCTGGACGACGGCGCCGGCGGTCAGCACCCGGCTGCCGAACCGGCCGATCAGACGGGGGCCGGACAGCGAGGCCGCGAAGTAGCCGACGGCCATCGGGACGAGCGCCCAGCCGGCCGCCACCGGTCCCAGGTGCAGGCCCTGCTGGAGGGCGACCGCCACCACGAACATGAAGCCGCCGAAGCCGCCGAAGTACGGCAGGGCGATGCCCAGTCCGCGCCGCATCTCGGGGATCCGCAGCAGGGACGGCGGCACCAGCGGGGTGTCGCCCCGGCGCTCGGCGCGGTACTCGACCACGGCGAAGGCGGTGGCGAAGACGGGGAACAGCGCCAGCAGCAGCCAGGACCAGAGCGGCCAGCCGGCGGCGCGGCCCTCCATCAGCGGGAGCAGCAGGGACAGCAGTGCGGCGGTGAGCAGGACGGTGCCGGGCACGTCGACCCGGGCGGCCTTCGGGGCGCGGCTCTCCGGCACGTACCGGACGGCGAGCACCAGGGCGAGCAGCGCGAACGGGACGTTCAGCAGGAAGACCGAGCGCCAGCCGGTGCCGAACAGGTCGGCGGCCACCAGCATCCCGCCGAGGACCTGGCCGATCACCACCGAGATGCCGCCCACCGCGCCGTAGACGCTGAGCGCGCGGCCGCGCCGGGCGCCGTGGGTGGCGGCGGTGATGGTGCCGAGCACCTGCGGGATCAGCAGGGCGGCCGAGGCGCCCTGGGCGGCCCGGGCGGCGACCAGCGACCAGGCGCCGGGGGCGAGCCCGCAGGCGAGCGAGGTCAGCGCGAAGGCGGCGGCGCCGACGACGAACAGCCGCCGCCGGCCGAAGTTGTCGCCGAGCCGGCCGCCCAGCACCAGCAGGACGGCGAACGCGATGCCGTACCCGGCGGCGACCAGCTCCAGCACGGCGGGGCCGGCGGCCAGGTCGTGGTCGATGGTCGGCAGCGCCACGTTGACGATGAAGAAGTCGAGCATCGGCAGGAACGCCCCGAGCAGGACGGTGACGAGCCCGGCGGTGCTGAGCGCGGCCGCACCGGGCGAAGCGGCGGCAGCCGAAGCAGTGTCAGTTGAAGCGGTGTCGGACGAGGCGGCACCGGCGGATACGGCACCGGGCGGGACGGGGAGCGGAGCGGCGCCAGGGGTGGCGGCGGCCGGTCCGGCAGGGCGGGGGGCCAGGGCGACGGTGGTCTTGGGGGCGGCGAGTTGTCGGGTCACGGTCCTACGATCGGGCCGTCGCTACCCGGGTACCAGAGTGTGGTTATCCAGGTATAAGAAGTACCTGGAAACAGGGTTCCGGGTGCCCCATGCTGGGGTGATGAGCCTGACCACCGCCGCCGCGGGCACCGCCCCCGTCCGCACCCCCGCCGCGAACCCCGCGGCCGCTCCCGCCGCGAACCCCGCGGTCGCCCCCGCCGAGGCCCGGCGGCACGAGCTGGCCGCCTTCCTGCGCAGCCGCCGCGAGCGGATCGCACCCGAGCAGGTCGGCCTGCCGCCGACCGGCCGCCGCCGCACCCCGGGCCTGCGCCGCGAGGAGGTGGCGCAGCTCGCCTCGGTCGGGGTCACCTGGTACACCTGGCTCGAACAGGGGCGGGGCATCCAGGTCTCCACCCAGGTACTGGACGCGGTGGCCCGCGCCCTGCTGCTCGACCCGAGCGAGCGGGCGCACCTGTTCACCCTGGCCGGCGCGGACGACCCCGCCCCGGTGGTCGAGTGCCCGACGGTCACCCCGGCGGTCCGGCTGGTGCTGGACCAGATGTCCCCGTACCCGGCCGGGGTGGTCAACACCCGCTACGACGTCCTGGCGTACAACGCGCAGTTCACCGGGATCGTCGGCGACCTGGCCGCGCTGCCGTTCGAGGACCGCAACATGATGTGGCTGGCGTTCACGCCCTCGCGGTTCCGCGAGGTGCTGGTGGACCACGAGAGCGAGCGCGACCTGATGGTGGCCAGGTTCCGTTCGGCGATGGCCGACCACAGCGCCGAACCGGCCTGGAAGACGCTGCTCGGCCGGCTGCGCAAGGCGTCGCCGGACTTCGAGGCGGCCTGGCAGCGGCACGACGTCCAGCGGCCGGGCAACGGGCTCAAGCGCTTCCACGTCCCGGGCGTCGGCGTGCTGCGCTGCAACTACACCAGCTTCTGGCTCGGCCCGCGGCAGGGCTCCCGGATGATCGCGTACACCCCGCGGGACGAGGAGACCAGGGCGCTGATGGGGCGGCTGCCCGGTCAGCTCTGAGCGGACCGGGTACCGCGGGCGAGCGCCAGGCACAGGACGGCCAGCGGGAGTTCCACACCCAGGGCCATCACCAGGGCGGCGAGCAGCGGCAGGCCGGAGCCGGCGGTGCCGATGTCGGCCAGCGCGTCGCCGGCCAGCAGCAGCGCGATCGCGGCGGCGGGGAGGTGGACGGCCGGGCTGCGGCGGCGCAGCAGCGCGTCCAGCCAGAGCAGGGCGGCCAGTTCGAACAGGTCCAGGACGACCCAGGCGGTCTCGTGGCAGACGGCCAGCACCGCCAGCCACGGCAGCAGTGCCAGCGCCGCCAGCGCCGGCACCCGCTCGGCGCGGGTGAGACGGCGGGTGAGAGCGCGGGTGAGAGGAGCAGGGGCAGCCGGCGCGAAGGCGCCCGGCCGGGCGGTCGGGCCCGGTCGGACCGCGAGGACGGCGGTGCTCACGCGGCGCCCCCCAGCACCTCGGAGGCCGACCCGACGGCCCGGCCGGACGGCCGCCGCAGCCGCCCGAGCGACTGCCGCTCACACCCGCCCGGGTACTCCACCAGGACGCCGTCGAACGGGCCCGCCGCCCAGGCCAGCCAGAACTCCCCGGCCACCGTGAGGACGTCGGCCCCGGTGACGCGGGCCGGGCGGCCCGGCCAGCGCAACCGCCCGGCGGTGAACCCCACGACGGGCGGCCGACCGTCCTGCGGCAGCCGGCCCCAGGCCAGCGCGTACGCCTGCGCCCGCCCGCCGTCGACCGCACCGCGCCGGGCGCCGCGCAGCAACTGCGGGGTCAGCCGGGCGGCGACCAGGACGTCGACCAGTTCGCCGTGCTCGTACACCTCCATCGCGGCCCGGCTGCGGCCCGCCCGCACGTTGCGCACCGACCACGGCCCGCACGGGCCGACCGGCAGCAGGTCGTCGGCGCCCGCGCTCGCGGGGAACCGCGGCGAGGCGGGCCTGCCGGGCGGCGGGGTGGCGGAGTGCGATGCGGTGCTCGTCATACCGTCAAGACTTCCGTCCGGAGCGGCCGGTGTCGGTAGTGCGCCGCACCGAGTCGGGGGTGTACCCAGCTACACCCCCGGCCTGCACACCCCTTCATGGTGGTGGTCGATCACCGCGCTCTACGCTGTCGGTCATGCCCTCCACCACGCTGCGCCGCGCGCTCGCCAGGAGCGCCGGGCGGCCGCCGTGGTCGGCCGGCGCGTGGCGCGACACCCGCTTCATAGCCGCCGGCATCCCGATGGCCCTGCCGGTCTGGACGGCCCTCGCCACCTCCAAGGCCCTCCTCCCGCTGCTCGGCCTGGTCCTGCTCGGCCTGCGCGTGCTGACGATGGCCCAGCGCGGCCGGCTGCGCGCCCTGCGCGGGGTCGAGGTGCCGCCGCTGCTGCGGTCCACCGACATCCCGGCCGGCCTGCTGACCAGGCTGCGCACGGGCGTGAACTGGCGGATGGTCGCCTACCACCTGCTGGTCGCCCCGCTGCTCGCGGCCGGCGCGGCGGTGGTGCTCTACGCCTGGGGCGCGGGCCTGGCGATGTCCACCGTGTTCGGCTGGGCCTGGACGATGCCGCACTCCAGCCCGGTGCGTGAGCTGTGGCTGGTGCTGGACATCCCGCTCACCCTCGTCGGCGCCCTGCTGCTGTTCGCCGCACCCTGGGCGGCGGCCCTGCTGGCCGGGCTGGAGGAGGGCGCGGCCCGTCGGCTGCTCGGCCCGGGCCGCACGGAGGCCCTGGAGCGCCGGGTCGAGGAGATCGCCGAGAGCCGGGCCGGCCTGGTCGACGCCGTCGACGCCGAGCGCCGCCGGATCGAACGCGACCTGCACGACGGCGCCCAGCAGCGGCTCACCTCGCTCGCGATGAACCTGGGCCTGGCCCGGCGCACCCTCAAGGACCTCCCGCCCGAGGCCCTGCAGGTGATCGTGGACGCGCACGAGGAGGCCCAGGCCGCCATCGACGAGCTGCGCGACCTGGTCCGCGGCCTGCACCCGGCCGTCCTGGAGGACCGCGGCCTGGACGCGGCGCTGTCCGGGATCGCCGCCCGCTCCCCGCTGCCGGTGCGCCTGGACGTCCATCTCGTCGAGCCGATCGCCCCGACCGTCGAGGCGGTCGCCTACTTCACCGTCTCCGAGGCGCTGACCAACGTCGCCAAGCACGCCGGGGCCTCCCGGGTCGTCCTCTCGGTGCGGACGGCCGGCGGCCGGCTGAGCCTGGTCATCAGCGACGACGGCAGGGGAGGCGCGGACCCGGCCCGGGGCACCGGGCTGACCGGCCTGCGCAAGCGCGCCGCCTCGGTCGACGGCACGCTGTCCGTTCTCAGCCCCCTCGGGGGGCCCACCACCATCACCGTGGAGTTGCCGTGCGCGCTGTGATCGCCGAGGACTCGGTCCTGCTCAGGGTAGGACTGGTCAAGGTCCTGGAGGCGGTGGGCTTCGAGGTGGTCGCCGCGGTCGGCGACGCCGAGGAGCTGCTCGCCGCCGTGGAGGAGCACCGGCCGAAGGTCGTGGTGGCGGACGTCCGGATGCCGCCCGGCTACACCGACGAGGGGGTCCGGGCCGCGCTGCTGATCCGCCGGCAGTGGCCGGAGGTGGCGGTGCTGCTGCTCTCCCAGTACGTCGAGGAGCGCTACGCCGCCGACCTGCTGGCCACCAACACCAGCGGCGTCGGCTACCTGCTCAAGCAGCGGGTGGCCAACGTGGACGACTTCGTGGACGCCCTGCAGCGGGTCGCCGAGGGCGGCACCGCGCTGGACCCGGAGGTGGTCGCCCAGTTGCTGGTCCGCCGCCACCGGGACCCGCTGGAGAAGCTGACCCCGCGCGAGCGGGACGTGCTCGGCCTGATGGCCGAAGGCCGCTCCAACGCCGCGATCGCCACCGCCCTGGTGGTCAGCGACAGCGCGGTGGCCAAGCACATCAGCTCCATCTTCACCAAGCTCGACCTGCCGCCGGCCGACGACAGCCACCGCCGGGTGCTGGCGGTGCTGCGGTTCCTGGAGGTCGGGTAGCGGTGCGGGGGGCTCGTGCGTGGCGGATCACCGGGACGCTCGCCCTGGTGGTCGCGGTGTCGTTCGGCGCCGTACAGACCTGGGCGGTGGTGGTGCAGCAGAAGGCGGTGTCCTCGCGGACGTACCACGTCGGGGTGACCAGGGTGCAGCTGGACACCGGCAGCGCGGCGGTCCGGATCAGGCCGGGCCGGGACGGGCGGGTGCTGGTCCGCCAGGACCTGGACTGGACGGTGCGCAGGCCGGTCGTCTCGACCGTGTTCGAGGGCGACGTGCTGATCGTCCGGATGCGCTGCAACCAGGTGCTGCCGGTCGCGGACTTCGGCTGCGGCGCGTCCTTCGACCTGGAGGTGCCGGCGGCGGCCTCGGTGACGGGCAAGGGCTCCTCGGGCAGCGTCGCCGTCCGGGGCCTGAGCGGTGACGTCCGGCTGGAGGCCACCTCCGGGGCGGTCGAGCTGGCCGACCTCTCCGGGCAGGTGTCGGTGCGCACCACCTCCGGAGAGGTGAGGGGCGGGGGCCTGGCCTCCTCCCGGGTGGAGGTGGGCACCACCTCGGGCGAGGTCCGGCTGACCTTCGCACAGCAGCCGAAGGCGGTGGACATCGGCGTCACCTCCGGTGCCCTGTCGCTCGTCCTTCCCGCGCAGACGAAGTACAACTTCACCGGGGCCGCCGGCTCCTTCTTCGGGAACACCGGCTCGGGCAACCGCCACATCGACACCGACCTGGTCGACCCGACCAGTGCGAACACCGTCCGGCTCTCGGCCGGCTCCGGGTCGGTGATCGTCAGCGCGGCGGACGACTGAGCGGTCGGGGGCGGAGCGGTCGCGGCAGAGCGGCCGGGGCCGGGACGGGCGGCCGGGGCCGGGCGATCGGGGCCCTGCGCCGGGTGGGGGACAATGGAGAGTCCCCAGCCCCCGTTCCCGAGGTCAGCCGCGCATGACAGCCACGCCCGCCACCACCGCGACCGGCACCGCGTCCGGCGCCGCGACCACCACCGCGTCCGCCGCCGCGACCAGCGCCGGGTTCGCGCCGCTGAACATCGGCCCGATGCAGGTGTGGCCGCCCGTCGTGCTGGCACCGATGGCCGGCATCACCAACGCGCCCTTCCGCACCCTGTGCCGCGAGCAGAGCGGCGGCAAGGGCCTGTACGTGAGCGAGATGATCACGACCCGGGCCCTGGTCGAGCGCAACGCCAAGACCATGCAGCTGATCAGGTTCGACCCGAGCGAGAAGCCCCGCTCGATCCAGCTGTACGGGGTGGACCCGGTGACCGTCGGCAAGGCCGCCCGGATGATCGCGGACGAGGGCCTGGCCGACCACATCGACCTCAACTTCGGCTGCCCCGTCCCGAAGGTGACCCGCAAGGGCGGCGGCTCGGCGCTGCCGTACAAGCGCAACCTGCTGCGCGAGATCCTGCGCGAGGCCGTGGCCAACGCGGGGGACCTCCCGGTCACCATGAAGATGCGCAAGGGCATCGACGACGACCACCTCACCTATCTGGACGCCGGCCGGATCGGCGCCGAGGAGGGCGTGTCCGCGATCGCCCTGCACGGCCGCACCGCCGCCCAGCACTACGGCGGCACCGCCGACTGGTCGGCGATCGCCCGGCTCCGCGAGTCCGTCCCGGCGCACATCCCGGTACTCGGCAACGGGGACATCTGGTCGGCGGAGGACGCCGTGCGGATGATGCGCGAGACCGGCTGCGACGGCGTGGTGGTCGGTCGCGGCTGCCTGGGCCGGCCGTGGCTGTTCAAGGACCTGGTCGCGATCTTCGAGGGCGAGGTCGACCACGCCCGCCCGAGCTTCGCCGACGTCGCCCGGGCGATGGTGCGCCACGCGCAGCTGCTCGGCGAGTGGATGGGGGACGAGGTGCGCGGCGTGGTCGACTTCCGCAAGCACGTCGCCTGGTACACCAAGGGCTTCTCGGTCGGCTCCGAGCTCCGGGTCCGGCTGGCCAACTCCTCCTCGTTGGCCGAACTGGCCGAAACCCTGTCCATGGTGGAGCAGTCCCAGCTCTGGCCGGCGGGCGCGGACGGCCCGCGCGGGCGGACCGCGGGCAACAACCGGGTGGTTCTGCCCGAGGGCTGGTTGGACGATCCGTATGACTGCGCTCTGCCGAGCTCTGACGCCGAATCGGACACCTCCGGCGGATGATCTGTCCGTAGCGGCAAAAATGCCCGCGCGGGGTCGACTGCCACCCCGTCCCAGCCCTCTTGTCCCATCTGGACAAGAGGGCTCCTTTTCGGCGCAGCGATGTCACGGAACGGGCACGTTTCTGGACGGAGTGCGACGATTGGCCGAGGCGGCCTACGTTCAGCCACTGGGATGCGCTGGTGACTCTTGCCACATACGCTGGCGACTGACACCCACTCAGAGGACGAAATGGACAGGTCGGCGCTGAATCGCTTCCCGAAGGGGATCGGTGCGGATCGGCCGGTCCGGGTGCAGGAAATCAAGCCGGGGCAACACGGCGGGCGCACGACCGCTACCCTCCGTCCCCCTTATGTGATCTTCCGGTTTCCTCGCGTTCAAGAGTTGAACACTAGCTAGCGTCATCCGGACGATTTCACCAACAGAGGTGAACGCCTTTACGTGCATTAGATCTGTCGGGTTACCGCCGGGTACGGGGGGCGTACGCCCTATTGGCGGCGCGGAAGTGCCTTCGAAATGGGTATGTTCTCCGGCGTCAGGGCAACCGTGTGCGAGGAGACCGACCCGTGCCGTCCCAGCAGAAGTTTGTTTACTCCTTCACCGAAGGAAACAAGGACCTCAAGGATCTTCTTGGCGGCAAGGGCGCGAACCTGGCCGAGATGACCAACCTGGGCCTCCCCGTCCCTCCGGGGTTCACCATCACCACCGAGGCCTGCAAGGTCTTCCTGGAGACCGGTAGCGAGCCCGCCTCGCTGCACAAGGAGATCAGCGCCCACCTGGAAGCCCTTGAGCAGGAGATGGGCAAGAAGCTCGGCCAGGCGGACAACCCGCTGCTGGTGTCCGTGCGCTCCGGTGCCAAGTTCTCCATGCCCGGCATGATGGACACCGTCCTGAACATCGGCCTCTCGGACGTCTCGGTGACCGGTCTGGTCGCCCAGTCCGGCAACGAGCGCTTCGCCTGGGACTCCTACCGCCGCCTGGTCCAGATGTTCGGCAAGACCGTGCTGGGCGTCGACGGCGAGCTGTTCGAGGAGGCCCTGGACGAGGCCAAGCACGCCAAGGGCACCACCAACGACCTGGACCTGGACGCTTCCGACCTCCGGGAACTGGTCGAGGTGTTCAAGGGCATCGTCCAGCGCGAGACCGGCCGGGACTTCCCGCAGGACCCGCGCGAGCAGATGGACCTCGCCGTCCACGCCGTCTTCCACTCCTGGAACGGCGACCGGGCCCGCCTGTACCGCCGCCAGGAGCGCATCCCGAACGACCTGGGCACGGCGGTCAACGTCTGCACCATGGTGTTCGGCAACCTCGGCGAGGACTCCGGCACCGGTGTCGCCTTCACCCGCGACCCCTCCACCGGTGCCGTCGGCGTCTACGGCGACTACCTGTCCAACGCCCAGGGCGAGGACGTCGTCGCCGGCATCCGCAACACCCTGCAGCTCGCCGACCTCGAGCAGCTCGACAAGAAGTCGTACGACGAGCTGATGGCGATCATGCTGAAGCTCGAGAACCACTACCGCGACCTCTGCGACATCGAGTTCACCATCGAGCGCGGCAAGCTCTGGATGCTCCAGACCCGGATCGGCAAGCGCACCGCCGCCGCCGCCTTCCGGATCGCCGTGCAGCTGGTCGACCAGGGTCTGATCGACCTGGACGAGGCCCTGATGCGGGTCACCGGCGGCCAGCTCTCGCAGCTGATGTTCCCGCGCTTCGCCCCGGACTCCACCTCCAAGCAGATCGCCTGGGGCCTGGCCGCCTCGCCCGGCGCCGCGATCGGCAAGATCGTCTTCGACTCCTACACCGCGGTGAAGTGGTCGCGCTCCGGCGAGAAGGTCATCCTGGTCCGCCGCGAGACCAACCCGGACGACCTGGACGGCATGATCGCCGCCGAGGGCATCCTCACCTCGCGCGGCGGCAAGACCTCGCACGCCGCCGTCGTCGCCCGCGGCATGGGCAAGACCTGTGTCTGCGGTGCCGAGGAGCTGGAGGTCGACACCAAGCGCCGCCGGATGACCACCTCCGACGGCCTGGTGCTGGAGGAGGGCGACGTCGTCTCCATCGACGGCGCCACCGGCAAGGTCTACCTGGGCGAGGTACCCGTCCTGCCGTCCCCGGTGGTCGAGTACTTCGAGGGCACCCTGCACGCGGGCGCCGACGTCCAGGGCGGCCTGGTCCAGGCCGTGCACCGGCTGATGTCGCACGCCGACGTCCGCCGCCGGCTCGCGGTGCGCGCCAACGCGGACAACTCCGAGGACGGCGGGCGCGCCCGCCGCTACGGCGCCCAGGGCATCGGCCTCTGCCGCACCGAGCACATGTTCCTCGGCGAGGAGCGCCGCAAGGAGGTCGAGCACCTCATCCTGGCGGACAACGACAAGGACCGGGAGCTCGCCCTGTCCACCCTGCTGCCGCTGCAGAAGGGTGACTTCCTGGAGCTCTTCCAGGCGATGGACGGGCTGCCGGTGACGGTGCGCCTGCTCGACCCGCCGCTGCACGAGTTCCTGCCCGACATCACCGAGCTGTCGGTGCGCGTCGCCCTCGCCGAGGCCCGCAAGGACCCGAACGAGAACGACCTGCGGCTGCTCCAGGCCGTGCACAAGCTGCACGAGCAGAACCCGATGCTGGGTCTGCGCGGGGTGCGCCTCGGCCTGGTCATCCCCGGCCTGTTCGGCATGCAGGTCCGCGCCATCGCCGAGGCCGCCGCCGAGCGCCGGCTGGCCGGCGGGGACCCGCGCCCCGAGGTGATGATCCCGCTGGTCGGCACCGTCCAGGAGCTGGAGCTGGTCCGCGACGAGTGCGAGCGGGTGCTCGCCGAGGTCGCCCAGTCCACCGGCGTCCAGCTGGACATCAAGCTCGGCACCATGATCGAGCTGCCGCGTGCCGCCGTGACGGCGGGCCAGATCGCCGAGGCCGCCGAGTTCTTCTCCTTCGGCACCAACGACCTCACCCAGACGGTCTGGGGCTTCTCCCGGGACGACGTGGAGGCCTCCTTCTTCACGGCCTACCTGGAGAAGGGCATCTTCGGGGTCTCCCCGTTCGAGACCATCGACCGGGACGGCGTCGGCGCGCTGGTCAAGCACGCCGTCGAGGCCGGCCGGGCCACCCGCCCCGACCTCAAGCTCGGCGTCTGCGGCGAGCACGGCGGCGACCCGGAGTCGGTGCACTTCTTCCACGAGGTGGGGCTGGACTACGTCTCCTGCTCCCCCTTCCGGATCCCGGTGGCGCGCCTGGAGGCAGGCCGCGCCGCCATCGAGACGGCGGGCAGCGACTCGCGCTGACGGCGGCAGCCCTCCCGACCAGGCATCGGCCGGGAGGGCCCGCCCCAGCGCGGTCCCATCGCTGACCGCACCCCTCCCACCGGGAGGGCGTACACCGGAGCTCGGCGCAGGA
Organism: Kitasatospora sp. NPDC048239; assembly: GCF_043202015.1. NCBI lineage: Bacteria > Bacillati > Actinomycetota > Actinomycetes > Kitasatosporales > Streptomycetaceae > Kitasatospora > Kitasatospora sp. NPDC048239. The sequence continues at coordinate 176,365 of NZ_JBICZP010000001.1, forward strand.
GAACCGGCGTACGTAACGCAGCCGGGGCGGGGACGGACAATGGCGTCCGTCCCCGCCCCGGACGCATGTCCGCACGCGGCCGGGTGTGGCGACGACCACCCGCGCGGTTGCCGGGCCGCACCCGGGGCGGCTGCGAAGCTGGGCCCATGACCAGCAGAAACCGCCTCTACGCCGTTGTGGCCGTCCTGCTCTGCGTACTCGCCGCGGCGGCCGGGTACCTGCTCTCCGACAACGGATCGAGCCACTCCGGGGCCGCCGCCTCGTCCGCTCCGACGGCCTCCGCCGCCTCCGCGGGCTCGGCGGTGCCGAAGCCCAGCGCCCCGAAGCCGAGCGCCCCGAAGTCCTCCCCGCCGGCCGGCGCCGTCGTCTGGGTGCCCACCGACCCCGCGCTGGCCGACGTCTGCCGCACCGGCCTGCCCGGCCAGGCCCTCGACACCCTCGGCCTGATCGCCAGGGGCGGCCCGTACCCGTACCGCTCGGACGGCATCGTCTTCGAGAACCGCGAGAACCGCCTTCCGCGCAAGGCCACCGGCTACTACCACGAGTACACCGTCGTCACCCCCGGCTCGAACGACCGCGGCGCCCGCCGGGTGGTCACCGGCACCTCCGGCGAGCAGTACTGGACGGCCGACCACTACGCCTCGTTCCAGGAGATCGACCCCCGCTGCTGAGCGTCCGGCGCCGCCCGCCCGGCGGGGCCGGCCGGGCAGGCCCTGGTCGCTCACCGGGCGCGGCGCCAGGTGAGGCGGGCGTGCGGTCCGTGCGGGCCGGTGGCGAGGAGGGTGTGCAGCTCGTGCAGCACGGGGGCCGGATCGCGCCGCAGCTGGGTCGGGGTGGTGCGGACCACCGGGAGCCCGGCGGCGGTGAGGCGGTTGGCCCGGGCGAGGCCGTTCTCGTGGTCGGCCGGGCGCAGGTGCCAGGCCCGGGAGTCGATCTCCAGGGCCACGCAGGCGTGCGGCCAGTAGGCGTCCGGGACGGCGAGGAAGCGGCCGTCCAGGTGCAGGACCGGGTTCCACAGCGGCTCGGGCAGGCCGGACTCGCGCACCAGCTCGCGGGCCTCGCCCTCGACCACCGACCGCACCCCGGCCGCCAGCTCCTCCACCACCCGGGCGACCGGGGGCAGCGCCAGGGCGCCCGGCCGGGCGAGCAACTGCTCCATCAGTTCGCCGAGTTCGCAGTGCCGCCGCTGTACCGCCTCCGCACACAGCGCCCGGAACCGGCGCTGCCCGGCGCCCCGGGGCGCCAGGTCGGCCAGCGCCCGGGCGACCGTGGTGCTCCACAGCCCGTCGTCCCGCTCGAAGCCGGCCGGCATCGGGCCGGCGGCCCGGTGGATCCGGACGAAGGCCCGGTCCGCGACCCGGCGGGCGCCGGGGATCAGCACGTCGACCTCCGCCAGGTCGGCGGGGTGTCCCGCACTGGGCAGTCCGGCGTGGGCCAGCACCGCCACCCCGGTCAGCAGCACCTCCCCGGCCCGTGCCGCCCGGCCCTTGGGGGCCGCGTAGGACAGGGCCGCCCGCAGCCGCTGATGGGCGGTCAGCCGGCCGTTCTGCAGGTGGATCACCCGGGGCAGCACCTGCTGCCAGGGCCCGCCCGGTCGCAGCCGGTGGGCGATCGTGCCGGACGGCACACCGAGCTGGCGCAGCTGCGCGCGGGTGGCGATGTGCTGCTGGTCGGCGCCGAGCAGCAGCAGCGGGTCGATCCGGTCGACACGATCGGGACGGGTCATGTCGCGGTAGTGCCCACCCGGGTCGGATGTATGCGAAACATCGCCCGTGGGGGGACGGGCGACAAGGATGTTGACGAGCCGCCGGGCGGTGCGGCGGGCCGGGGCCGACCTCCGCCCGACCTCGCCAGGACACCCGGAGCCGCCGCCACCGGTGGAGCGGGAGCGACCCTCAGGCCGTGATCAGCCGGCCGCCGCCGTGTCTAAGGCACTCCTGGTTGATCGCCCGGTCCGGGGCGCTCGGCGAGGTGGCGGCGGCGATCCGCAGCTCGATGATGTCCCGCACGGCGGGCCACTCCGAGTCGAGGATCGAGTAGAACGCGGTGGAGCGCACCACCCCGTCCAGGCCCCGCGAGTGCGCCCGGCGGACGCCCTCGGAGGTCGCGCCGAGGCGCTCGATGGCGGCCCGGGAGCGCAGGTTGCGGGCGTCGGCGCGCAGCGAGATCCGCTGCACCCCCCACTCCTCGAAGGCGTACCGCAGCATCAGCAGCTTGGCCTCGGTGTTGATGCCGGTGCCCTGGGCGCGCGGGGAGAGCCAGGTGTTGCCGATCTCGGCGGCGTCCGGCACCGCGGTGGCCGGATCGCCGAACGGCACCCCGGGCACCGGCGGCCAGACCACCGGGCCCTGCCAGTAGTCGAGTTCCAGGAACCGGGTGGAGCCGACCACCCGGCCGTCGGCGGCACTCACCGTCGCGAACGGCAGCGACCGGCCCGCGGCCTGGTCGGCGAGGGCGCGCGAGATGTAGTCGCGGGCCGCTTCCAGGCCGTGCGGGACGGGGGTGAAGGCGTAGGTCGTACGGTCCTCGGCGCCGGCCCCGGCAAGGGCCTCGGCGTGGTGCGCGGCGAGGGGCTCCAGCCGCACGGTGCGGCCGGTGAGGATGACAGGTACGGGCACGGAACCTTCGGTCCTTCGGCGGTCGGAGGATGCCTTCCGCGCCGGGGTTGCGGCGTGGGCGGCTCTGGACGTTCGCCCCGCCCGGACTCCGCCGCCGGGTACCCGTGCAGGCCGGAGGTCCGGTGCACGGGGCGGGGGCGGCGGCCCGGAGGCGGGCACGCGGTGCCGGAACGGACACGGGTCCACGGACCGGTCCGGCGGGATGAGCGAGGGGACAGTGTGCGTCCGCGAAATGGCCGAAGAGGAAACGAGAGCGCGAAGGGAAGCAGGCGGCCAGGTGAAGGCAAGATGCGTCGTGGGTGGCTGGCCGAGCACCGGGCCGGGACGTGATCGACGGCGTTACGGACGACGTGACGACGACGCGACGATGCGAGGCAGCGAGAGGACGATACCCGCCAGAAGGCGGTGCGTCACTTCGCGGCACACGAATGGGCGCGCGGGTCTCCCCGGCGCCTGCCCGGAAGGGCCGCCGAACGCCTGTGACCAGCGGATTTCCCGCCGAGTGCGATCATGGTCGGGGAGCCCTTCCAGCGGGGCTCCGGGCGGTCGCCGGGGCGCGGCCGCGACGATGGCCGGCGGTGCCGGGAATTCCGGCGGGGCCGGGCACGCTGGACGAGAGGAACGCAGGTGACGAGTAGAGATCGGGGTTGGGTGCGCGGTGCGTGATCCCCAGGCGCTGTACGAGCTGGATCAGCAGGGTGTGGACGCCGTGGCCGCGGCGAACGCCGCATTGGGCGACACCGGCGCCGGCCTGGTCCTGCTCCACCACTTCGAGGGCTTCATGGACGCCGGCGAGGCCGGCGGCCAGGTGGTGGCCCACCTCTTGGAGGAGGGCGAGCCCCAGGTGGTGGCCCGCTTCGACCACGACCGGCTGGTCGACTACCGGGCCCGCCGGCCCGCGATGGTCTTCGACCGCGAGCACTGGTCCACCTACGAGCCGCCGGAGATCCTCCTGCAGCTCGTCCACGACGCGGCCGGCTCGCCGTTCCTGCTGCTCAGCGGGCCCGAGCCGGACGTCGAGTGGGAGCGCTTCATCGCCGCCGTCCGCGAGCTGGTCGAGCGCTTCGAGGTGCGGCTGACGCTCGACTTCCACGGCATCCCGATGGGCGTGCCGCACACCCGCCCGGTCGGCCTGACCCCGCACGGGACGAGGCTGGACCTCGCCGCCGGGTACCCGCAGTGGTTCGAGCAGGCCCAGGTGCCGGGCAGCGCCCAGGCGCTGCTGGAGTACCGGCTCGCCGAGGCCGGGCACGACGTCCTCGGTTTCGCCGTGCACGTGCCGCACTACGTGGCGCGCTCGGAGTACCCGGCCGCGGCGGTGCTGATCCTGGAGGCGGTGCAGTCGGCGACCGGCCTGGTGCTGCCGGGGATGCGGCTGCGCGAGCGGGTCGGCGAGGTGTACGCCGACATCGAGGAGCAGCTGGCCCAGGGGGACGGCGAGCTGCGCTCGGCGATCCGGGGGATGGAGGGCCAGTACGACGCGGTCGCGGGCGCCGAGGGCCGGGAGAGCCTGCTGGCCGAGCCGGTCGACCTGCCGTCCGCGGACGAGCTGGGCCGGCGTTTCGAGGAGTTCCTGGCCGAGCACGAGCGCGGACCGGAGTAGGCGCCGGCCCGGAGCAGGACGGGGCCGGGTCAAGGCCTGGTCGGGGCGGGGTCAAGGCCCGGAAAATTTCCCGGGGGTCGGGAGTCATCGGGCAGCGTCGTTCGTTGGGCGGGAGGTGCCCGGGGGACGGGCCGCCGTCCGGAGAACACTTCTGATACTCCTACCCCCGGGGGGACTTCGTGCTGATGCCCAGGCGCTCGACCGCCGTAATGACGGCCGGGCTGGCCGCCCTGCTGCTGGCCGGCTGCACCGGCCAGGGCGACGCGGACGGCGGTCAGGCCAAGGGCTTCGGCGGCGCCCTGCCGGGCCGCACCTCGACCGGCCCGACGCCGACCCCGACCCCGCCCCCGACCGGGCCGTACGTCGCGCTGGGGGACTCCTACACGGCGGGCCTGAAGCTCGGTCCGCAGGTGGGGGAGCCGAAGGGCTGCTCCCGTTCCGCCGTCAACTACCCGTCCCTGGTGGCCAAGGCGCTCGGCCTGGCGCAGGAGCAGTTCCGCGACGTCAGCTGCAGCGGCGCCCGTACCGGCGACCTGACGGGCGCCCAGCAGACCGACGGCGGGGTGGCCAACCCGCCGCAGCTGGACGCGCTCTCCCCGGCCACCCGCCTGGTGACCGTGGGGATCGGCGGCAACGACGCCGGGTTCATGGAGGTCGTCGGCCAGTGCGCCAAGGAGAACCTGGTGGACGCGGTGAAGGGCCTGGTCGGCTCCGGCCGCGCGGCGGCGCCCTGCCGGGACCACTACTCCGCGGGAGCCGGCGCGGACCAGGTGCAGCGCAAGGTGGACGCGGCCGGTGAGCGGCTGGGCCAGGTGCTGCAGGAGATCAGGCGCCGCTCCCCGCAGGCCCGGGTCTACGTGGTCGGCTACCCGGGGCTGCTCCCCGCCGACCCGGGCGGCTGCGCGCCGGTGCTCGGCGCCGCCGTGGCCGCCGCCGACCTGGGCTTCCTGGTCGAGAAGGAACAGCAGCTGAACGCGATGCTCCGACGCCGGGCGGAGACGGCCGGCGCGGTCTTCGTGGACGCCGCCGCGCCCTCGGTCGGCCACGACATGTGCGCGGGCGAGGCCGCCCGCTGGGTCGAGCCGCCGTTCCCGGCCCCCGGCCTGGCGGCCATCCACCCCAACGCCCAGGGGCAGCAGGGCCTGGCCGCCGCCGTCCTGAAGGCCGTCCGGGGTTAGGGCGGGCCCCGGGCCCAGGGCGCCCGCCGCCAGCGCCGCCGCCCGGGCCCCCGCCGGCGTACGGCCAAGGGTTCACGCCCCGGCCCGCGCCCCTTCGCGCGCGGCTCACCTCGGGTGTCGGAGCCTCGGCGTACCGTGATTGGCATATGGACGACACCGCGCACCGCCCCACCGCCGCCCCGACCCCGTACGACCACGCCGCCGAGGCCCGCTGGGTGCCCGAACCGGACAAGCGCCCCGGCCGGACGGCGTTCCAGCGCGACCGCGCCCGCGTGCTCCACTCCGCCGCCCTGCGCCGCCTCGCCGGCACCACCCAGGTGGTCGCCCCGATGCGCAGCGACTTCCCCCGTACGCGGCTGACCCACTCGCTCGAATGCGCCCAGGTCGGCCGGGAGTTGGGTGCGGCACTGGGCTGCGACCCGGACCTCGTCGAGACCGCCTGCCTGGCCCACGACATCGGCCACCCGCCGTTCGGCCACACCGGCGAGGAGGCGCTCGACCAGGCCGCCGAGTCCTGCGGCGGCTTCGAGGGCAACGCCCAGTCGCTGCGCATCCTCACCCGGCTGGAGCCCAAGCGCTTCGCCCCGCAGGACGAGCAGCCGGCCCGGCTCGCGCCCTGGCCCGGCCGCAGTGTCGGCCTCAACCTCTCCCGCGCCGCGCTGGACGCCGCCACCAAGTACCCGTGGAGCCGGGGCTCCCACCCCACCGACCCGGCCTCGCCCAAGTACGGCGTCTACGCCGACGACCTGCCGGTCTTCCGCTGGCTGCGGGCCGGCTCCCCGACCGGGCGCAAGTGCTTCGAGGCCACCGTCATGGACTGGTCCGACGACGTCGCCTACTCCACCCACGACGTCGAGGACGGCCTCCAGGCCGGCCACATCGACCCGGCCGCACTGCGCGCCCCGAGCGAGCGCGCCGAGCTGTTCAAGGTCGCCGAGCGCTATGCCCCGGACGCCGAGCCCGAGGAGCTGGACGCCGCCCTGGACCGGCTGCTCGCCCAGGAGTGGTGGCCCCGCTCGTACGACGGCTCGGCCCGCGCCCGGGCCGGGCTGAAGGACCTCACCAGCCAGCTGATCGGCCGCTTCTGCCTGGGCGCCGAGCAGGCCACCCGGGCCCGCTACGGCCCTGGCCGGCTCACCCGGTACGGGGCCGAGCTGGTGGTGCCGCGCGACGTCCGGCTGGAGTGCGCGGTGCTCAAGGCGGTCGCCGTCCGGTACGTGATGCAGCGCGACGAGCAGGCCCAGCTGCGGGCCCGCCAGCGGATCGTGATCGCCGAGCTGGCCTACGTGCTCACCCAGCGCGCCCCCGAGGGGCTGGACCCGGTCTTCGCCGCGCTCTACGAGGAGGCCGAGGACGACTGCGCGGCCCTGCGGGCGGTGATCGACCAGATCGCCACCCTCACCGACGCCTCCGCCCTGGCCCTGCACGCCAGGCTGGTCGGCGCGGCCTGGACGTGACGGTCCCCGCCGGGCGGGGCGGAAAGGCCCGGCGGGAGGCCTGACGGGAAGGCCCGGCGGAGAGCCACCGGAAAGCCCGGCGGGAAAGCCCGGGGGGAAACGATTCCCGGCACCGTAGACTTCCTGGGTGGCCGGGCGGATCAGGGACGAAGACGTGCAGGCGGTGCGCAGCGCACTGCCCATCGACGTGGTGGTCGGCGACTACGTACAGCTCACCAACGGTGGCGGTGGCGAGTACAAGGGCGTCTGCCCCTTCCACGATGAGAAGTCCGCCTCCTTCTACGTGAACCCCGCCAAGGGCGTCTTCCACTGCTTCGGCTGCCAGGAGAACGGCGACACCATCGCCTTCCTGATGAAGATCGAGCACTTCACCTTCGCCGAGGCCGTCGAGCGGATGGCCGCCCAGGCCAACATCACCCTGCGCTACGAGGAGGGCGGCTACAGCCCCCGTCACCAGCAGGGCGAGCGCACCCGCCTGGTCGAGGCGCACAAGGTGGCGGCCGCCTACTACCAGGAGCAGCTGGGCTCGCCGGAGGCGGAGATCGGCCGCCGCTTCCTCGCCGAGCGAGGCTTCGACGAGCAGGCGGCGCAGACCTTCGGCGTCGGCTACGCGCCGGTCGGCTGGGAGCACCTGGTGCGCTACCTGCGCGGCAAGGGCTTCAGCGACAAGGAGATCCTGCTCGGCGGCCTCGCCTCGCAGGGCCAGCGCGGCGGCCTGATCGACCGCTTCCGGGGCCGGCTGGTCTGGCCGATCCGGGACATCGCGGGCGAGGTGGTCGGCTTCGGCGCCCGCCGCCTGCGCGAGGACGACAACGGCCCGAAGTACCTCAACACCCCCGAGACGCCGATCTACAAGAAGTCCCACGTGCTCTACGGCATCGACCTGGCGAAGAAGGACATCGCCAAGTCGGGCCGGGCCGTGGTGGTCGAGGGCTACACCGACGTGATGGCCTGCCACCTGGCGGGCGTCACCTCGGCGGTGGCCACCTGCGGCACCGCGTTCGCCGAGGACCACATCAAGATCATCCGCCGGCTGCTGATGGACACCTCCCAGTACCGCGGTGAGACGGTCTTCACCTTCGACGGCGACGCGGCCGGCCAGAAGGCCGCGCTCCGGGCCTTCGAGGACGACCAGAAGTTCGCCGCCAAGACCTCCATCGCGGTCAGCCCCGGCGGCATGGACCCGTGCGACCTGCGGCTGGCCCAGGGCGACGAGGCGGTCCGCGCGCTGGTCGAGAACTCCGTCCCGCTCTTCGAGTTCGCGCTCCGGACGGCGGTCGCGCAGCACCGGGTGGAGACGCCCGAGGGACAGGCGGCCGCCATGGAGGCCGCGGCGCCGATCGTCGCCAAGATCAAGGACCAGTCCGTCCGCCACGGCTACGCGGTCCGACTGGCCGGACTGCTGGGGGTGACCCCGGGCGACGAGCAGTTCGTCGTCCGGCGGATCACCCAGCTGGCCCGCTGGGACCGCGAGCGCCAGCAGAACCCGCGCGCCGCCCAGCCGCGCCGCCCCGAGCCGGCCCAGCCCGTCCAGCAGGCCCGCCCGGTGTTCCGGCTCAACCCGCGCGACCCGGCCCAGTTCGTCGAGCGCGAGCTGCTCAAGCTGGCCCTGCAGCACCCGGAGCTGGTCGCCCCGGCCTTCGACCACTACGCCGAGGACGAGTTCCCGACCCCGCCGTACACGGCCGTGCGCCGTGCCATCGGCCAGGCCGGCGGCGCCGCGTACGGGGCCACCCTGGCCGACTTCACCAGTACGGTGCGCGAGGCCTGTCCGGACGACCAGGTGCGCTCGCTGGTCACCGAGCTGACCGTGGAGCCGGTGCGCTCGCGCCGCAAGGTGGACGCGGTCTACGCGGGGGAGTTCCTGGTCAAGCTGCGCCTGCTGGCGGTGGACCGACGGGTCGACGAGGTCCGCGCCCACCTGCAGCGGCTCGGCACCCGGGCCTCGGCCGAGGAGCAGCACGCGGTGCAGTCCGAGCTGTGGCAGCTCCAGCAGTACGGGCAGGGCCTGCGCAGCCGGGGCGCCGCCGGGCTGTAGGCCGCGGCCGGCCGAGCAGTCGGGGCCCTCGGCCCGGCAGGCGGTGGGCGGCAGAAAGTCCGCGCACGAGTCTCGGCCACGGAGCGTGGTGTGCCGCACACTGGAGGGCGTCCCACCTCCGTACAGCGCGGGTCCGCCAGAGTCGCGCCCGCCCCGAGGGATGCCCGTGGACCGAGGCCTTGCCGCCACCCCCCGCCCCACCACCGACCCGCTCGCCCCCGATGACGCCCCCGCCGGCGCCCCCGAGGATCGCGACGACGACCACGGCCGGGCCCAGGCCCCGCCACCGGACGGCGCCCGGGTGCCCGTGCAGGGCCACCCCCAGGCCCTGGACGACAGCGCCCTGGACGCCGAGGACGCCGAGGACGCCGAGGCACCGGACACGGAGGACGCCGACGGCGCCGACGACGGCCCGGACACCCCGCGCACCCCGGACCGCTCGGACGGCTCGGACCGCTCTGACCGCGAGGCGGTCGGACCCGCCGGGGTGACCGGCCCGGCGGCCGACCTGCTCCGCCAGTACCTGCGCGAGATCGGCCGGATCCGGCTGCTCAACGCCGCCGAGGAGGTGGAGCTGGCCCGCCAGATCGAGGCCGGCCTCTTCGCCGAGGAGCAGCTGAACCGCGCGTCGGCCCCACCCGACCCGCTGGCCGGCGAGCTGGACACCCTGGTGGTGATCGGCCGGATCGCCAAACGGCGACTGATCGAGGCCAACCTGCGGCTGGTGGTCTCGGTCGCCAAACGCTACGTCGGCCGCGGGCTGACCCTGCTGGACCTCGTCCAGGAGGGCAACCTCGGCCTGATCCGGGCGGTGGAGAAGTTCGACTACGCCCGCGGGTACAAGTTCTCCACCTATGCCACCTGGTGGATCCGGCAGGCGATGAGCCGCGCGCTGGCCGACCAGGCCCGGACGATCCGGGTGCCGGTGCACGTCGTCGAGCTGATCAACCGGGTGATCCGGGTGCAGCGCTCACTGCTCCAGGAGCGCGGTACCGAACCCGGCGCGGCCGACATCGCCGCCGCCCTGGAGCTCACCGAGGAGCGGGTGCGCGAGCTGTTGCGGCTGGCGCAGGAGCCGATCTCGCTGCACACCCCGGTGGGGGAGGAGGACGATGTCGCGCTCGGCGACCTGATCGAGGACGCCGACGCCGCGTCACCCGCCGAGTCGGCGACCTTCCTGCTGCTGCGTCAGCACCTGGAGGCGGTGCTGGCCACCCTCGGCGAGCGCGAGCGCCAGGTCGTCCAGCTCCGCTACGGCCTGGACGACGGGCGCCCGCGCACCCTGGAGGAGATCGGCGGCCTGTTCGGGGTGACCCGCGAGCGGATCCGCCAGATCGAGTCCAAGACCCTGGTCAAGCTCCGCGACCACGCCTTCGCCGCCCAGCTGCGCGGGTACCTCGACTAGGGCCGGGCAGGCCCTGGCTCAGGAGGCCGACGGCGACGGTGCGGCCGCAGCCGGCGGCGGGGAGGCCGGGCCGATCGGGATCGGGGTGGAGGCCACCAGGGTGGCCAGGTCGCTAACGGTCATCGTGCAGGCGCCGCCGCCGCCGTTCGCCTCGGCCCGCTGCCCGCAGACCTGGAAGGTGGTGGCCGGGTCCGCCGCGTTCACCATCGCCGAGTAGTTGTCGTAGCCCCAGTGGATCAGGGCCGTCTCCAACTCGCCGGAGGCACTGGTGATGGTGGAGGCGTCGCCGGGCGCGCCCTCGGTGATGGCCGCCCAGGCGGCCTGGCACTTCTGGCTGTAGCGCAGGTAGACGACCACCTTGCCGACGTTGCTGGTCTGCAGGGTGCGGGCGTCGGCGCCGCAGCCGGTGGTCTTCGGGTCCTTGTGCGAGCAGCCGAGGCCCTGGCAGGCGGGCACCGCCTGGGCCGGGCCCGCGGTCTTGGCGGCCGGGCTCGGGGCGGCCGTCGTGGGCGGGACGGACTGGGCGGCGACGGCCTGGTCCCCGTCGGCGCCGGAGAGCCGCACGCCGGCCAGCACCAGCAGCGCGAGCACCACGGCCGCGCAGGTCACCAGCACCAGCGGCCGACGCCACCACACCGGTCCCGTCACCGGGCCGGGCTTCGGCTCCTCCCCGGACTCCGAGGCCTCCGGCGTGTCGCGCGGCGCCTCCTCGACCGCTGCCTCGTCGACAGGTGCCTCCCCGGCCTCGTCCGCCGCCGGGGCGTCGGACGCGAGCTCGTCGGACGCCAGACCGTCCGCCGCCGGGGCGTCCTCGGCGGCCTCCGGGGCCGAGGCCTCCGCCCAGAGCGCCCGCAGCCTGGCCCCGTCGCACTCCACCGCCCCGATCAGCGCCTCCAGCGCCTGCTCGGTGACGACCCGTTTGCCGTTCAGCCAGCGCTCCCAGGAGGCCCGGCTGTAGTGGGTCCTGGTGGCCAGCTCGGACAGCGAGAGGCCGGCCGCGTCCTTGATGGCGCGGAGGTCCTCCGTCAGACGTCTGGCGGGGCCGGACAGCTCGTCCGGCAGTTGCTTCCAGGCGGATGCCATGGGGCCTTCCCAACGTGAGAAACGGCGGACGGGGGGCGGGGAGGGCCGAGGTGCGCACCGGCCCGGGGCCGTGGGGGCGTTTCGGCGTCTCCAACCTCACCGGCCTACCGTCTCAAACCCCAGGTCATGGCTCTGAGACGGACGGAAGTGTCTCACAACCCCGTCAGCCGCTCGAACATGCATGTGCCCGTGCTGCAAAGTTCTCTGGTCGGAGCGTTTCAGCGCCCGATCCTTCGTCCGGGCACTGTTCGCAGACCCGGCGATCAGACGTCCCGAATCCCCCACGGATCGAGGCAGCCTCGCGGGGGGAGGCTGCCTCGAATCAAGGGACGCGCGGCGGGGAGGGCGCCTTGAGGGCGCCCTCCCCGCCGGGACCACCCGCCCGCGGGCGTCCGCGCTCCGCGCCGGGTCGTGCCCGCGCCGGGCCGGTCGGTGGTGGGTCGTGTCGGTGGTGGGTCGTCAGTGGTGGAAGGCCGTCCGGGCCGGCACCCCGAGCTCCTTCAGCGGACCGGGCTGGCTCCGCAGCTCAGGCAGCAGCCGTTCGAGGTCGCCGAGCAGCAGGTCGGCCAGGTCCCGCGAGAAGCCGTTGCGGCACACCACGCGCAGCACCGAGAGGTCCTGACGGTTCTCGGGGAAGGTGTACGCGGGCACCTGCCAGCCGCGCTCGCGCAGTCGGCGCGACACGTCGAACACGTCGAACGGCACGTCGTCGGTGGTGGTGAAGGCGAAGACCGGCAGTTCGTCACCCCGGGTCAGCATCCGGAAGCAGCCGAGCGCCTCGACCCGCCCGGCCAGGTACTGCGCCACCTCGCGCGAGGCCCCCTGCACGGCCCGGAAGCCGTCCCGGCCGAGCCGGACGAAGGTGTAGTACTGCGCGATCACCTCGGCGCCGGGCCGGGAGAAGTTCAGCGCGAAGGTCGGCATCTCGCCGCCGAGGTAGTTGACCCGGAACACCAGCTCCTCGGGCAGCGCCTCGCGGTCGCGCCAGAGCGCCCAGCCGACGCCCGGGTAGACCAGGCCGAACTTGTGGCCGGACGTGTTGATCGAGGCGACCCTGGGCAGCCGGAAGTCCCAGACCAGCTCGGGGTCGAGGAAGGGCGCCACCATGGCACCTGAGGCACCGTCCACGTGTACCGGGACGTCCAGCCCGGTACGCGCCTGGAGCTTGTCCAGGGCGGCGCAGATCTCCTCCACGGGCTCGTACGAGCCGTCGAAGGTCGAGCCGAGGATGCCGACCGCGCCGATGGTGTTCTCGTCGCAGAGCGCCACCGCCTGCTCGGCGCCGAGGTGGTACCGCTCGCCCTCCATCGGCGCGGTGCGGGCCTCGACCTCCCAGAAGGTGCAGAACTTCTCCCAGCAGACCTGCACGTTGACGCCCATCACCAGGTTGGGCCTGGCGCCGGCCGCGTAGCGCTCGGGGTTGCGGCGCATCCAGCGGCGCTTGAGGGCGAGGCCGGCCAGCATGCAGGCCTCGCTGGAGCCGGTGGTGGAGCAGCCGACCGTGTTCTCCGGGTCGGGGGCGTGCCAGAGGTCGGCGAGGATCGCCACGCAGCGCCGCTCCAGTTCGGCGGTCTGCGGGTACTCGTCCTTGTCGATCATGTTCTTGTCGAGGCACTCGGTCATCAGCCGGGAGGCCTGGGCCTCCATCGAGGTGGTGACGAAGGTGGCCAGGTTGAGCTTGGCGTTGCCGTCCAGCATCAGCTCGTCGTGGATCAGCTGGTACGCCGTGTCGGCCGCGACGGGCTTGTCCGCGAGCCGGTGCAGCGGCGGTGACAGCTCCATCGGGCCCAGCGGGTCGGCCGTGCCGACGAACGGACTGATGGTCAGCCGGCGGTCGTCGCCGGCCCCCTTGTGCAGCGCCATGAAGTCCTGCCGCCCTTCGCTACCGGTGACCGCGTCGCCTCCCACGCTGCCACCGGCCACCGCAGGGCGCATCTCCACCGCGCGCCAGGGTGGAGCTAGGCGCTCTCCGGGTGGATCTGCTCGCGGGCGGAGCGGTACTGCTGGCGCACCGCCGAGCCGAGCGGCAGGTCCTGCTCCGGGTCGGGCGCCACGGTGACGGCCTCCGGCAGCGGCCAGCGCGGCGGCTCGGGGGTGCCGGCCAGCGCCCAGGCGGCCTGCCGGGCCGCGCCGCGGGCCGCGTGCGCACCGGGCGGCGGCACCACGACGGGGACGCCGAACAGCAGCGGCGCGATCTGCCGGACGGCCGGGAGCCGACCTGCGGCGCCCAGCAGGAAGACCCGCTTCACCTCGACGCCCTGGACGCGCAGCACGTCGAGGGCGTCCGCGATGTTGCAGAGCATGCCCTCGACGGCGGCCCGGGCCAGGTGCTGGGGGGTCATCGACTCGGCCCGCATTCCGGTCAGGGTGCCGGCCGCGTGCGGCAGCGCGGGCGTCCGCTCGCCGTCCAGGTAGGGCAGCAGCACCAGTCCGTACGCGCCGGGGGAGGACTGCAGGGCGAGGTCGCTCAGGCCCTCCAGGTCGCGGCCGAGCAGGGCGGCGGTGGAGCGGAGCACCTGGGCGGCGTTCAGGGTGGCGACCATCGGCAGGTGCCGGCCGGAGGCGTCGGCGAAGGAGGAGACCAGCCCGGTGGCGTCCACCACGGCCCGCTCGTGCACGGCGAAGATCGTCCCGGAGCTGCCCAGCGAGACCACCGCGTCCCCCGGCCCGAGGCCGAGGCCGAGCGCGGCCGCCATGTTGTCGCCGGTGCCGGCCGAGATCAGCAGGCCTTCGGGGGTGTGCCCGGCGGGCTCCGCGGGGGCGAGCACCTCGGGCAGCCGCAGCTCGTGGCCGAGCGCGAGCTCCACCAGGTCCTGGCGGTACTCGCCGGTGATCGGCGACCAGTAGCCGGTCCCGGAGGCGTCGCCCCGGTCGGTGGTGCGCCGCTTGGGGTGGCCGAGCAGCTGCCAGACCAGCCAGTCGTGCGGCAGCAGCACCTCGGCCACCCGGCGGGCGTTCGCCGGCTCGAACTCGGCGAGCCAGCGCAGCTTCGCGATCGTGTAGGTGGGGCCCGGTACGGCGCCGATCGCCTGGGTCCAGGCCGCCGCGCCGCCCAGGGCGTCCAGCAGGGCGGCCGCGGCGCCACTGGAGCGCGGGTCGTTCCACAGGATCGCGGGGCGGACCAGTACGCCGCCCGCGTCCAGGCCGAGCATGCCGTGCTGCTGCGCGCTGACGCCGATCGCCCGGACGCCCTCCAGCAGGCCGCCGGCGGCCGCGTCGCCGAGCGAGTGCAGCCAGATCTGCGGGTCGGCCTCGCCGGCCCGGGCGTCCGGGCCCTCCGGAGCGGGGTGCGGTGCCTTGCCGGACCGCAGCACCGCGCCGGTTTCGGTGTCGCACGCGACGATCCGGGTGTGGCTGGTCGAGCTGTCTATCCCCGCGACGATGGCCATGTCGAGATCATGCCTCAGCGCACGGTCGGACGCGTCCGGACCGGGCAGGTTTTGCCCGTTCGGTATCGCGGCCGGATCCCCCGCGGACAGCCGCCCGTCACCAGGTCGTCACGGGCGGAAGGTACCCCAGCCGTCGTCCTCGACCCGGGGCCGGTTGAAGTACGGCACCCGTTCGGTGACGGCGGGCGGCAGCTTGTCGCCGACCTTGTCCGCGACGGCCCCGGCGGCCTTCCCGGCGACCGCTCCGGCCTGCTGCTTCGCCTTGCCGGCCGCGCCCTGGACCTTGGGGTTCTGGGCGACCTGCCGGGTGACCTTGGCGATCTGCTCATAGCGCTGGCGCCCGGCGCGCGAGCCCAGCACGTAGCCCGCCGCGAGTCCGACGATCAACGACAGCTTCCACATGATCGGATTCCACCCTCTCCTGGCGGCCTCTGCCGCATTGCCCTACCCGTAGTTCGGGGCGGCGAACCGTCCGTGCCCCCCAGCATCCCCGGGCGCTCCGCCGGGCGCGCGCGGGGCGCGCCGGTCGGGGCCGCCGGGGCGGCCGGGGGGAAAGCGATTGGCGGACCACCCCCCCGAGTGCGCTAATGTATGTCCCGCAGCGAGCGCCGAGGAGCCCGGGGAACCGGGAGCCGAAGCGGAAGCCGATCCCCCATAGCTCAATTGGCAGAGCAGCCGACTGTTAATCGGCAGGTTATTGGTTCGAGTCCAATTGGGGGAGCTCAGGTGGCGGGTCCTTCGGGCCCGTTCTCCTGTCCGTGGTACGGCAGTTGTGTACCGCGATCCCGCATAGCTCAATTGGCAGAGCAGCCGGCTGTTAACCGGCAGGTTTTTGGTTCGAGTCCAAATGCGGGAGCTTCACCGGGTGCGCCCGGTGACTGCTCAGAGCGAAGGCCCCCCGGTCGACCGGGGGGCCTTCGTGTTGTGTGGCCTGCGCCACCTCCGGCCCGGCCGCCCGACCGGATCCGGGGTCGGACGGGCTCCGGTGCCGGGCAGGCCCTAGGCGGTGGCCCGGCGGTACAGCTCGGCGACCTTGTCGTCGAAGGCGACGCTGTACGAGGTGTCCGGGGTCTCGCCGCCCTCCTGGTAGCCGCCGATCACGCCGACCACCGTGCCGCCCTGGGTGATCCACGGGCTCCCGCTGGTGCCGTCGGTGTAGCCGCCGCAGTCGAACCGCTCCTGGGTGGGGCTCTGCGAGCTTGTCCGGGCCGCGCAGGTGATCGGCTCGTCGCGCTCGTTGGGGTAGCCCGTCACCGAGACCGCGAGCCCGAAGCCCTCGCCGGTGCCGAGGGTGTTGCCGCCGACCGCGTCCTCGACCTCCCGGCCGCCGGCCGGCCGCAGGGTGACGAAGGCCACGTCGTACTCGGGATCGTCGTCCTCCGCCCAGCGCGGGTCGACGGTGATCGACTGGACCGGCCAACTCCCGTAGGGCGAGTAGCCGTTGCGGTAGCCGGGGGTGAACACCAGGCCGTCCAGCAGGCCGATCCGGCGGCTCTGCACGCAGTGTGCGGCCGTCACCAGCAGATTGCGCCGCGGGCTGTGCACCACGCTCGCCGTGCACGCCCGCGGACCCTGCGCGGTGCGGATCGAGAGGGTGCCGACCCGGTCGCCCGACGGGCTCTGCGCCGCAACCCCGGCGGTCACGGCCGGCTCCGCCCCGCCGCCGCAGGCGATGCCGGCGGCGAGCAGCAGGGCCGCCAGCGCGACCGCCTGGCCCGCGCGCATGGGCCGTACCGGGCGGGAGGCCATCGGGTCTCCGTCTCGTCCTCGGGGCGGGCACTGCGGGTCGTGCGTACCGCCGTTCGTGAGGAAGATCTATCAGGCCGCGCCCGGTGGCGCCACCCCCGGCCCGGTCAGCCCGTGGCCCGGTCGTAGAGGGCCTGGACGCGGTCCCCGAAGTAGCTGCTGTACGAGGTGTCGGGGCTGTCCCCGCCCTCCTGGTGGCCGCCGATCACGCCGACCACGGTGCCGGTCCTGGAGGCCGGGTCGAAGTCGGTCACCCAGGGGCTGCCGCTGGTGCCGCCGGTGTAGTCCGGGCAGTCGATCCGCAGCTGGGTCGGGCTCTGCTCGGTGGTGGTGTTGCTACAGGTGATCGGCACGTCGCTGGTGCCGGGGTAGCCGGTGACCTTCACCGGCAGCCGGAAGCCGCGGTTGACGCCGAGCCGGTTCGCGCCGAGCACCTGCTGCACCTGCTGTCCGTTCTGGGCCTGGACGACCGCGAAGGCGACGTCCACGTCCGGGTCGGCGCCGTCCTTCCAGGCCTGGTCGACGGTGACGGCCAGCAGCGGCCAGACGCCGCTCGGGGCGTCGCCGTCCCGGTAGCCGGGCACGAACACCAGGTCGCCGCGCTGGCCGAGCTTCGGGTCCCAGACACAGTGCGCGGCGGTGACGATCAGGTTGAGTCCGGCGCTGTCGACCACGCTGGCGGTGCAGAAGTGGTCGCCGTCCGCGTTGCGGGTGAAGACGGCGCCGACCAGTCCGTTGAGGACGCTGGGCTTGGCGGTGCGGGTGACGCCGGTGTGCCGGGCGGCGGCGCCGCGCAGCCGGTCCCGGCTCCAGCCGTGGCTGTCGGCGGCGGGTGACGACGGCGGGTGCGAGCTCACCGTCGGCGTGCTGCCGCCGGGGCCCGCGGCGGTGGTGCAGCCCGCGGCCGCCAGCGCCAACAGGGCGGCGCCGACCGGGGCCAGCTCACGTACCGTCATCCGCCCAGGCTCCCGGCGCCCCTGGCCGCCCGCCAGCGGGCCTGCGCCGTCCGGGGAGGCGTGATGGCGGGCGTACCCGTGTGCGCCCCCGGCGCGCACCACGGCTGACCGACCGGCTATGCTGCCCGGGACGGCCTTCCGGGGCCGTCTGCTGCTGCCGCAACCGGGTGACCGGCGGGCACGGCGAACCGGGGCGGTAGCTCAGCCGGTTAGAGCAGGGGACTCATAATCCCTTGGTCGTGGGTTCGAGTCCCACCCGCCCCACCTCCGAACCAGACGGTTCGTCAGATAAAAAGGGCTTCTGGCCAGGGGAAATGCATCCCGGTCTGATCGAACTGTAGAGCACCGGGCCCGCTGGAGCCCGGCCGCCACGCCGAGAGTCACCCACGAGTGGACATCCGTGGACACGGCAGAGGCGCGGGGCGAGCGGCGCCGCCCGGGGGGAGCCAACCGGGCCGCGTTCCGTATCCTGACCCGATGCTCGAACCCGCCCGGCTGCCGACCCCGCTGACCGACTGCACCGACGAGGCCCTGGCGCGTACCGGGGTGGAGCTGCGGCTCAAGCGGGACGACCTGCTGCACCCGGGAGTTCCGGGGAACAAGTGGCGCAAGCTCGCCCCCAACCTGTCGGCGGCCGTCGAGCAGGGGCACACCCGGCTGGTGACCTTCGGCGGGGCGTACTCCACGCATCTGCGGGCGGTGGCCGTGGCGGCCGGGGCGCTCGGGCTGGAGAGCGTCGGGCTGGTCCGCGGCGAGGAGCTGGCCGGGGCCCCGCGCAACTGGTCGCTGCGGGCGGCCGAGGCGGCGGGGATGGAGCTGGCGTTCCTGTCGCGCTCGGCGTACCGGGAGGCGGCCGGCCGCGGGGCACCCGGCGGCGCGGCCGAGGCGGAGCTGCAGCGCCGCTGGGGCCCGTGCCTGGTGCTGCCGGAGGGCGGCTCCAACGCGCTCGCGGCGATCGGTGCGGCGCAGATCCCGGCGGAGCTGCCCGACCTCGGCGAGCGGGACGTGGTCTGCTGCCCGGTCGGCACCGGCGGCACCCTCGCGGGCATCGCGGCCGGCCTGCCGCCGGGGGCGCGGGCGCTCGGCGTGGCCGTGCTGCGCGGCGGCGAGGGCTATCTGGAGGGCGAGGTGACGCGGCTGCACCGGGCCGCGTACGGGCGCGGGTTCGACAACTGGCGGATCGACCACGACCACCACGGCGGCGGCTACGGCCGCGTCCCAGCCGGGCTGGCCGCCTTCGCGGATGGCTTCGAGCAGCGGCACGGCGTCGCGTTGGAGCGGCGCTACGTCGCGAAGCTGCTCGCCGCCGTGCACGGCCTGGCCGCCGCCGGGGCCTTCCCGCCGGGGACCAGGCTGACCGCGGTCGTCACCGGCCTGCCGGACCCGCCGGACGGGCCCTAGCCGAAGGTGAGGTTGGCGCAGGGGTCGGTGTCGGCGTTGCGGGAGTTCTCGGCGATGCCGGTGGGGACGCCGGTCGGGGTCGGGGCGGCGCTCGCGCCGGGGGCGGCGGCCGGGGCGCCGCCGGGAGTGGGGACGCCGGGGGCGGCCGCTCCCGGGGCGGCGGCGAGGGAGTCGATGCCGGTGGAGGCGGTCGGGTGGTAGTCCCGGCCGAGGGTGATGGTGACGTCCTCCGAGCCCGGCTCCTCGACCAGCCGCGCCTGCGGGAAGAGCGGCGCCAGCTGGTCGGCGACGGCCTTCAGCGCGGGACCGTAGGCGATCTCGGTCCGCAGCCGCCCGCCGTCGACCGGGCCCAGGACGACGTTCTGGAAGCCCTTGGCCCGGATCGTCTCCGCGGCCTTGCCGGCCAGGCCGGAGGTGCCGACCCCGTTGACCACCACGACGGGCGCGGCGGCCTGCTCGGGCGTCAGCGCGGTGGGGGAGGGCGCGGCGGCGGTCGGCGTCCCGGAGGGGGCGGGGGCGCCGTCGGCCTGGCCGGTGGTCTGCCCGTCCAGGGTGCGGTCCTCCCGCAGCAGCCGCCAGAGCGTGTCCACGTCGGGGTGGACCAGGGCGACCCGGTCGCCGGAGTAGCGCCAGGGCGTGGTGACGAAGGTGATGTCGGAGAGCTTGATGCTCTGCAGCGACTGGGCGAAGTCCACCAGCTTCAGCGCGGTGCCGAGGTTCTCGTCGACGGTGAGCGAGCGGGTGGCGGCGTCGGCCAGCGGGAGCAGGGTGGGCAGCGAGAAGCCGAGGCCCTGGATCTTCTTGATCATCGAGGACAGGAAGGCCTGCTGGCGCTTCATCCGCCCGATGTCGGAGTTGTCGCCGAAGCCGTACCGGGCCCGCAGGTAGTCCACGGCCGGCTGGCCGGAGATCTTCTGCAGCCCCTTCTTGAGCCGGATGTTGTGCGAGTTGACGTCGTTGGGGACGCAGATGTCCACGCCGTTGATGGCCTCGGTCATCGCCGCGACGCCCTTGAAGTCGACCACGATGGTGTGGTCGATCCGCAGCCCGGTCAGCGCCTCGACGGTGTTCTGCGTGCAGGCCGGGTTGCCCTTGGGCAGCTCGCCTATGGTGAACGCCGAGTTGAACATCTGGTTCGGCCGCGGCTCCGTCCAGCGGCCGCTCGGCAGCTTGCAGGACGGGATGGTCACCAGGGTGTCCCGGGGTATGGAGACGCCGACGGCGTGCTTGTGGTCGGCGTAGATGTGCAGCACGATCGCGGTGTCCGAGTGGCCCACGCCCTCGTCACCGCCGCCGAGGTCGGCGTTGCCGTCGTCCCGGGTGTCCGAGCCGAGCAGCAGGACGTTGACCGGGACGGAGGCGCCGGGCGTGACCGGGACGGGCGCCGGCGGGCGGGTGGTGGCCACGCCGCCCGGGTCGAAGGTGGTGATGTTGCTGTCGAGCCGGTGGTAGAACCAGGCCCCGGCGCCCGTGACGGACAGCACCAGGACGGCGGCGAGCCCTACGGCGGTTCGTACGATGCGCCGCCTGCGCGAGCTGCTGCTCATCGTCCCCGGGCCCCCGTCTTCTCGTGTCGGTGCGTGCGGCGCCGGTCTGGACAGTCCGGTGCCGAGTTACTCGAACGTTAGACGTTTCGGGGAAGTGTTCGGTTACATCCGATGGCCGACGAATACGGCCCGGATCAGGCATTCCGGCTGTGATGCTGCTCACGCCGGCGTCCTGGGGTGCCCGAAGCGGGCGCCCTGGTCAGGCCCCCGGGCCGGAGGCGCCGGACAGCATCCGCCGCAGCAGGTCCCGCAGGGCGGTGCGCTCCTCGGCGTCGAGGGCGGCCAGCGGCTCACGGGCGAAGTTGAGCGACTCGCGCAGCTCCTCGGAGGCGGCCGCGCCGGTGTCGGTGGCGGCGACCAGCTTCACCCGGCGGTCCTGCCGGTCGGCCTCGCGGGTCACGAAGCCGCGCGACTCCAGGCGGTCGACGATCCCGGTGATGTTGGACGGCTCGCAGCTCAGGGTCTGCGCGATGTGGCGCATCGGCATCGGCCCGCGCCGCAGCAGGGCGAGCACCTTGGCCTGCGCGCCGGTGAGCGAGCGGGCGGCTGCGGCCTCCTCGTACTCGCGATGGAAGAGCCCGACCAGATTGGCCATGAGGTCGACGACCTCGCGGGTGATCTCGTCGGACTGCGGCGTGGCGGCCCCGGTCGGCTGGGTGTCCATGCCTCAGAGTCTACCTGAACATTTGACAACATGAACCTTTCATGTCCATCGTTACTTCAGTAAGTCAACCTTTCATGCAAGCAGGGAGTACCACCCATGGCAGACCAGGCAGCGCCCGCGACCGCCCGCGAATGGCACCTCGCCGCCCGCCCGCAGGGCTGGCCCGTCCCCGCCGACTTCGCGCTGGTCGAGGCGCCGGTCCGCACCCCCGGCCCGGGCGAGATCCTGGTCCGCAACGCCTACCTCTCGGTCGACCCGTACATGCGCGGCCGGATGAACGACGTGAAGTCGTACGTCCCGCCGTTCCAGCTCGGCGAGCCGATGGACGGCGGCGCCGTCGGCTACGTGGTCGCCTCCGCGGCCGAGGGCTTCGCCCCGGGCGACGCGGTGCTGCACGGGCTCGGCTGGCGCGAGTACGCCACCGTGGACGCCCGGCGCGCGGTGAAGGTCGACCCGTCCGTGCCGCTGTCCGCCTACCTCGGCGTGCTCGGCATGACCGGCCTGACCGCCTACGCCGGCCTGCTGGCCGTCGCCGGTCTCAAGGAGGGCGACCGGGTCTTCGTCTCCGGCGCGGCCGGCGCGGTCGGCTCGATGGTCGGCCAGATCGCCCGGCTCAAGGGTGCGGCGCTGGTCGTCGGTTCGGCCGGCAGCCCGGAGAAGGTCGCCAGGCTGGTCGACGACTACGGCTTCGACGCGGCGTTCAACTACAAGGACGCCCCGGTCGCCGAGCAGCTCGCCAAGGCCGCCCCGGACGGCATCGACGTGTACTTCGACAACGTCGGCGGCGAACACCTGGAGGCCGCGATCGGCGCCCTCACCCCGCACGGCCGGGCCGTGCTGTGCGGCGCGATCGCCCAGTACAACGAGACCTCCGCCCCGGTGGCCCCGCGCAACCTGGCGCTGGTGATCGGCAAGCGGCTGCGCCTGGAGGGCATGCTGGTGGGCGACCACGCCGCCCTGCAGCCGCAGTTCGTCGCCGAGGTGGGCGGCTGGCTGCAGGACGGCGCACTGCGCAACGAGGAGACCGTGGTGGACGGCTTCGAGCACACCGCGCAGGCCTTCCTGGACCTGCTGCGGGGCGTCAACACCGGCAAGATGGTCGTTCGCCTCGACGGCTGACACCGCATCAGGACCCCTTCGCCGGGGCCGCTCGACCGCCCCGCCGCCCCGCCCGGGCGTGCGGGGCGGTTTGCGTACCGGGCGCTGGGGGTTCGCCCGCACTACCGCATTCCGGCCGGATCCGAAAGTGCGTCATCCGCGGTGCGGGGAGGCGCGGTACGGTGGTTCCGCCGCCTATGGGGCCGTTCGGGGGAGAGATCCCACCGAGGGGTGGACCTCGTTGAGGATTCGACTAGCATTGAGCGAAAGCCTGTCCGTTTTGCTCAATTTAGTGGCTTAATGTCGGCTAACGTGGGTAACTGTGGATCAACTACAGGCACTGACACGAGGCAGCTGGGGAAGGCGACCCTCGTCCACAGCCTGGAGGTCCCGGTGACGACACGTGGAGTCCTGTACGTCCACTCCGCGCCCCGCGCGCTGTGCCCGCACGTCGAGTGGGCCGTCGCAGGAGTGCTCGGTGTGCGGGTGAGCCTGGACTGGATCCGCCAGCCGGCCGCACCCGGACACTGGCGCGCCGAGCTCTCCTGGCAGGGTGAGCCCGGTACGGCCTCGAAGCTCGCCTCCGCGCTGCGCGGCTGGCAGCTGATGCGCTACGAGGTCACCAGCGAGCCCTGCGCCACGGCGGAGGGCGAGCGGTACAGCAGCACGCCCACACTCGGCATCTTCCATGCCGTCACGGGCATCCACGGGGACATCCTGATCCCCGAGGACCGGCTGCGCGCCGTCCTGCTGCGCGCCCGCAGCGAGGGCGCCGACCTGGAGGCGGAGATCTCCCGGCTGCTCGGCAAGCCCTGGGACGACGAACTGGAGCCGTTCCGCTACGCCGGGGAGGGCGCTCCGGTGCGCTGGCTGCACCAGGTGGTCTGAGACCGGACGTACGACGAAGGGGCCGGCCGCTCGGTACGAGCGGCCGGCCCCTTCGCGCGGGTTCGGTCAGACGCTGCGGAAGGCCAGCACCACGTTGTGGCCGCCGAAGCCGAACGAGTTGTTCAGCGCCGCGATCCGGCCCTCGGGCAGCGGACGGGCCACGTCGCGCACGATGTCCGCGTCCACGTCGTCGTCCAGCTCCTCGACGTTGATGGTCGGCGGGGCGAGCCGGTGGTGCAGCGCCAGCACGGTGGCGACGGTCTCGATGCCGCCGGCGCCGCCCAGCAGGTGGCCGGTCATCGACTTGGTCGCCGAGATGGCGATGTGGTCCAGGTCGTCGCCCAGCTCCTTGCGGAGCGCCTTCAGCTCGGCGGTGTCACCCTGCGGGGTCGAGGTGGCGTGCGCGTTGACGTGCACGATCTCGGCCTTGGAGAGGTCGTTGCGCTCGAAGAGGTCGGCGAGCGCCCGGGCCACGCCGGCGCCGGTGGGCTCGGGCTGGGCGATGTGGTGGGCGTCCGAGGACAGGCCCTGGCCCACGGCCTCGCAGTAGATCCGGGCGCCGCGCGCCTCGGCGTGCTCGATCGACTCCAGGACGACGATGCCGGCGCCCTCGCCCAGCACGAAGCCGTCCCGGCCCTTGTCGTACGGGCGGGAGGCGCGCTGCGGCTCGTCGTTGTTCTTGGACATCGCCATCATGTTGGCGAACGCGGCGATCGGCAGCGGGTGCATCGCGGCCTCGGTGCCGCCGGCCACCACGACGTCGGCGCGGCCGGTGCGGATCATCTCGATCGCGTAGCCGATCGCCTCGGCGCCGGAGGCGCAGGCGGAGACGGGGGTGTGCACACCCGCGCGGGCGCCGACCTCCAGGCCGACGTTGGCCGCCGGGGAGTTGGGCATCAGCATCGGGACGGTGTGCGGGGAGACCTTGCGGGCGCCCTTCTCCCGCAGGATGTCGTACTGGTCGAGCAGGGTGCCAACGCCGCCGATGCCGGAGGCGACCACGGCGCCCAGGCGCTCGGGGGCGAGCTTGGAGGAGTTGTCGGTGGCCGGGGTCTCGAACCCGGCGTCGGCCCAGGCCTCGCGGGCGGCGATCAGCGCGAACTGCGCCGAGCGGTCCAGCCGGCGGGCCAGCGGGCGGGGGAGGATCTCGCCCGGCTCGATCGCGACGCGCGCGCCGATCCGGACAGGCAGATCGGCGGCCCACTCGTCGGTCAGCGGAGCCACTCCCGAGTGCCCGGCAACCAGGTTCTCCCAGGTGGTGGCGGCATCGCCGCCCAGCGGCGTGAAGGCGCCGATACCCGTGACGACCACGGTACGGTTTTCAGCGGTCACTGGATCTTCTTCTCTCACGTGTGCGGTTCGGCGGCGAGCCGGGGGTGGGACCCGGCCGGGGCGCCCGGTGGGGCGCCCCGACCGGAAGGTCGGCGGGCACGGGGCCTACCGACGGTCAGGCATCGAGCTGGTTGATCGCTCAGGCGTTGGCGAGGATGTAGTCCACCGCGTCGCCGACGGTCTTGAGGTTCTTGACCTCGTCGTCCGGGATCTTCACGTCGAAGCGCTCCTCGGCGGCCACGACGACCTCGACCATGGAGAGCGAGTCGACGTCCAGGTCGTCGGTGAAGGACTTGTCGACCTCGACGTCCTCGGCCGGGATGCCGGCGATCTCGTTGACGATCTCAGCGAGACCTTCCAGGACCTCGTCCTTGGTAGCCATACTGGCTGCTCCTCTTCGGTGTTGAATGCGGCCGCCCGGCGGACGGACGCAGGCTTGTGGATGGGATGGGGCGAAACGCGCCTAGGGGAGCGTAACGACTGCCGCCGCGTAGACCAGACCCGCCCCGAACCCGATGATCAGCGCGAGGTCGCCACTTCGGGCCTCGCCGCTCTCCAGCATGCGCTCCATCGCCAGCGGGATGGAGGCCGCGGACGTGTTCCCCGTCTCGGTGATGTCGCGGGCGACCGGCACCGAGTCGGGCAGCTGAAGCTTCTTGATCATGGCATCGGTGATGCGCATGTTCGCCTGGTGGGGGATGAACGCGCCGAGCTGGTCGGCGGTGACCCCGGCGGCGTCCAGCGCCTGCTGGGCCACCTTGGCCATCTCCCAGACGGCCCAGCGGAAGACCGCCTGGCCCTCCATCCGCAGGGCCGGCCACCTGGTCTCCGCGCCGACGCCGTTGACGGCGTCCTCCTTCGCGAAGGCGGTGTCCCAGGCCTCGGTCTGCGAGATGACGTCCTTCTGGGAGCCGTCCGAGCCCCAGACGACCTTGCCGATGCCGGGCGTGTCGGACGGGCCGACGATCGCGGCGCCGGCGCCGTCGCCGAAGATGAAGGCGGTCGAGCGGTCCGACTGGTCGGTGAGGTCGCTGAGCCGCTCGACACCGATCACCAGGACGTACCCGGCGCTGCCGCCGCGGACCATGCCGTCGGCCAGGCTCAGACCGTAGCCGAAGCCGGCGCAGGCGGCCGAGATGTCGAAGGCCGGGGCGGTGCCGCAGCCGAGCCGCTCGGCGATCTCGGTGGCGATGGCCGGGGTCTGCTTGAGGTGCGAGACGGTCGCGACGATGACGCCGCCGATCTGGTCCGGGGTGATCCCGGCCTGGGCGATCGCCTTGCCGGCGGCCTGCACCGACATCTCGGCGACGCTCTCCTCCGGACCGGCCCAGCGGCGCTCGGCGATGCCGCTGCGGGTGCGGATCCACTCGTCCGAGGAGTCGATCCAGTTCAGCACCTCGGCGTTCGGGATCACCCGGACCGGACGGTAGCCGCCGACACCGTGGATGCGCGAGTAGCGGGCGCCGGTGACGGGCTTGATCTGGGGCACACTCATGCCTTGGTCTCCTGATCCTTACCGCCGTGCTCCGCGACGATCGCGCGGGCCTTGTCCAGATCGGCGGGGGTCTTGAGGGCAAGCGTCGCCACACCCTTGAGGTTGCGCTTGACCAGTCCGGTGAGGGTGCCCGCGGGAGCGAGCTCGATGACGGCGGTCGCACCCAGCCGCTGGAGGGTCTCCATGCAGAGATCCCAGCGGACCGGGTTGGACACCTGGGACACGAGGCGGTCGAGCACCTCGCCGCCGGAGGCCACGACCTCGCCGTCCCGGTTGGAGACGTACGCGACCTTCGGGTCCGCGACCGGCAGGGTCGGGGCCAGCTTGGCCAGCCGCTCGACGCCCGGGGCCATGTGGTCGGTGTGGAACGCGCCGGCGACCTTGAGCGCGATCATCCGCGCACCGGCCGGCGGGTCGGCCTTGAGGGCCTCCAGCTGGGCCAGCGTGCCGGCCGCCACGATCTGGCCGCCGCCGTTGTTGTTGGCCGCGGTCAGGCCGTGCTCGGCGAGCTTGGCGGCCACGACCTCCGGCTCGCCGCCGAGGACGGCGATCATGCCGGTCTCGGTGGCGGCGGCGGCCTCGGCCATTGCCAGGCTGCGCTCGCGAACGAAGGTCAGCGCGTCATGGGCGGTGAGCACCCCGGCGCCGGCGGCGGCGGTGATCTCGCCGACGCTGTGGCCGGCCACGGCGCCGACCAGCTCACGGGCGCGGTCCTCGTCGGGGAAGAGCGCGCGGGCGGTGACCAGGCCGGCCGCGACCAGCAGCGGCTGGGCGACGGCGGTGTCCTTGATGTCCTCGGCGGACGCCTCGGTACCGGCGTGCACCAGGTCGAGCCCGGCGACCTCCGACCAGCCGCGAAGCCGGTCGGCGACACCGTCGAGCTCCAGCCAGGGGCTGAGGAAACCGGGGGTCTGGGCACCCTGTCCAGGGGCGACGATTACGAGCACGGTTCAACCCTCTCTCGCCAGGCGCCCGGGGGCGGGTAGGCGACGGTAACGAAGAAAAGCATCGGGGATTGTAAGTTCCCTACAGCCTGGTCAGTTCTGCTCCCCGGTCGCCGCGAGTCGGCCCAGCGCCAGTGCGATACGCAGGGTGAACGCCGAACGCACGTCCGAAGGAGCGTAGCCCGTGACGTCTGTCACACGTCGGAGCCGGTAGCGCACCGTGTTGGGGTGGACGAAGAGCATTCTGGCAGCGCCCTCCAGGGAGGAGGCCTGCTCCAGATAGACACTCAAGGTCTCCAGGAGTGCCGAGCCCGCTTCGTCCAGCGGTGTGTAGATCTCCTCCACCAGCTGGCGGCGGGCCGCCTGGTCCCCGGCGAGCGCGCGCTCGGGCAGCAGATCGTCGGCCAGTACCGGGCGCGGCGCGTCCGGCCAGGCCGCGCAGGCCCGCAGGCCCGCGGCCGCGGCGTGCGCCGAGCGGGTCGCCGACAGCAGGTCGGGCACGGTCGGGCCGACCACCACCGGACCGGGCGCGAACTGGCCGATCAGCGCGCGGGCCGCGTGCACCGGCTCCTTGTCGCCGCCGACCACCACGACCAGGCGCTTGCCCAGCACCCCGGTCAGGACGTGCAGCTTCGCGTACCGGGCGGCCCGGCGGATCGCCTCCACCACCAGCTCGCTGTCCCCGTCCGGGGCACTGCCCATCACCACCCGCACCTGGCTCGGCTGGCCCCAGCCGAGCGCCGCGGCCCGGGACAGCACGCCCTCGTCGGCGTCGCCGGAGAGCAGCGAGTTGACGACCAGCGCCTCCAGCCGGGCGTCCCAGGCGCCGCGCGCCTCGGCCGCCTGCGCGTACACCTGGGCGGTCGCGAAGGCGATCTCCCGGGCGTACACCAGGACGGACTCGCGCATGTCCGCCTCGTCGCCGGGGGCGGCCACCTCCTCGATGGCCTCCTCCATCACCTCGATCGTGGTGCGGATCAGCTCCACGGTCTGGCGCAGGGTGATGGCCCTGGTCAGCTCGCGCGGGGCGGTGCCGAAGACATCGGTGGAGATCGCCTGCGGGGCGTCCGGGTGGCGGTACCACTCGGTGAAGGCGGCGATACCGGCCTGGGCGACCAGGCCGATCCAGGAGCGGTGCTCCGGCGGCATCCGCCGGTACCAGCCGAGCTGGTCGTCCATCCGCGAGATCGCGGCCGTGGCCAGCTTGCCCGAGGACTTCTCCAGCCGCTTCAGGGTGGCGGCCCGGCGCTCGGCCCGGTCGGCCGCGAGTCTGCGCTCCTGAGCCGTCAGCCGTGGCGCCGCGCGCCCCGGCCGGTCTCGCCCGGCCCCGGGCGTCGGGCTCTTCCCGCCCTTGTCGGGCTGGGCGGTGGGATCGCTCTTGGAGTTCGCGGAGGCGGCTGGCACAAGGACAAGACTGCCTCACCGGAGTGACTGCTCGTGCACACCCCCCGGTTAGGAGGCGCGGTGGCAGTGGTCACACCCGCTACCGTGGGCCCGTGACCGACGCCCCCGCCCGCCCCCGCGCCGACCTGCGCCGTGCCGCCGAGCGCTACCTCTCCACCCCGGACGAGGGCATCGAGACCAGACACGCGTTCTCCTTCTCGGGCCACTACGACCCGAGGAACACCCACTTCGGCGCACTGCTCGCCTGCAACGAGGAACTGCTCGCGCCCGGTGCGGGGTTCGCCGAGCACAAGCACCGCGACACCGAGATCCTCACCTGGGTGCTGGAGGGCGCGCTCGCCCACCGCGACTCGCAGGGCCACAGCGGCGTGGTCCGGCCCGGGATGCTCCAGCACCTGAGTGCGGGCTCCGGTGTCACCCACACCGAGCGCAACGTCGGCGGCGCCGACGGACCGGTGCGCTTCGTCCAGATGTGGCTCCAGCCGGACGTGTTCGACGCGACCCCCGGGTACGGGCTGCGCCGGGTGGAGCGGGCCGCCGAGGGGCTGACGCTGCTCGCCTCCGGCCTGGCCCGGGACGCCGGGACGGACGCCCTGCGGCTGCGGCGCGGCGACGCCGCGCTCTGGCTGGCCACCGCGGGCCCCTGGCAGCCGCTGCCCCAACCGCCCGCCGCGGCCTGGCGGTACGCCCACCTGACGGCCGGTTCGCTCGGCTACCGCACCGTCCCGGGCCCGCAGGGCGGCGGCCGCTCGATGGTGCCCGGCGACAGCGTGCGGATCACCGGCGCCGCCTTCGCCGACCCGACGGCCGGCGAGGCGGGCGCCGAGCTGCTGGTCTGGGAGATGCACTCGCCGCTCACGTACGGCTGAGCCACCGGGCGGGGGCCCAGCCGTACCGGAGGGTCTCAGCCGCGCAGTTCGGCCAGCACGGCGTCGGTGAGCACGGGCCAGACCTCGGCCGCCCACGGGCCGAAGTCCCGGTCGGTGAGCGCGACGCAGGCCGCGCCCGCCTCCGGGTCGACCCAGAGGAAGGTGCCGGACTGGCCGAAGTGGCCGAAGGTCGCGGGCGAGCTGGTGGTACCCGTCCAGTGCGGCGCCTTGCCGTCGCGGATCTCGAAGCCGAGGCCCCAGTCGTTCGGCCGGCGGTGGCCGAAGCCGGGCAGTACGCCGCTGGTCCCGGGGAAGGCCACCTCGCGGGTGGCGGCGTGCAGGGTGGACGGGTCCAGCAGCTTGGGCGACTGCAGCTCGGCCGCGAACAGCGCGAGGTCCGCCGCCGTGGACAGGCCGCCGGCCCCGGCCGGGGACTTGTGCGCGGTGTTGATCAGCGTCGAGCGCATGCCCAGCGGCTCGAACACCGCCTCGGCGGCGTACCGCCCGAACTCGATGCCGGAGGCCTGCGCCAGGGCCTGCGCCAGCACGTCGAACCCGGCGTTGGAGTACAGCCGGCGGTTGCCCGGCTCGGCCATCACCCGGTGCTCGTCGAAGGCCAGCCCCGAGGTGTGCGCCAGCAGGTGCCGGACGGTCGAACCCGCGGGCCCGGCCGGGGAGTCCAGCTCGAACACGCCCTCCTCCACGGCGACCAGCACGGCGTAGGAGGTGAGCAGCTTGGTCACCGACGCCAGCGGGAAGAGGTGCTGCTGGGGCCCGTGCCCGCCCAGCACCGCGCCGTCCGCACCCCGTACGACGGCCACCGCGGCGTTCGGCACCGGCCAGTTCTCGATCATCCGCAAGCTCTCCATGGGCCCGACTCTAACCGGGGTCCGGAACCGGGTGCCGGGAGTACCCGCGTGGGAGGCTTGCTTGGAGTGCGCTCTAACTCATTAGCGTCGTGGACACCGCTCACCACAGGGGGTTTGGAAGATGGCAACGCTCGCGTCGATCAAGGTGGATCTGCGGACCTGCGACCAGGTCTTCCACACGCCGACCGGCGAACCGGACCGGACCCCGCGGCACGGCATCAGCGAGGTCGCGGCGGCCAGCGGACTGACCGCCCACACACTGCGCTGGTACGAGCGGATCGGCCTGCTCGACCCGGTCGACCGCTCCGCGTCCGGCCAGCGCCGCTACTGCGACGCCGACCTGCACCGGCTGGCCTTCCTGGGCCGGCTGCGGCTGACCGGCATGTCGGTGGCCGACATGCTCCGGTACGTCGAACTGGCCCGCCGCGGTGAGCAGACCCTCGAGGACCGGCGCGACCTGCTGGTCGCCCACCGCGAGGAGGTCCGGCAGCGGATCGCCGACCTCCACGCGACCCTCGCCGTCATCGACTACAAGATCGATCTCTACGCCGGGAAGATCGCCGACAGCGGCGTCCCGGCGGACCGCCCGCAGAGGAAGAAGCAGAGCGCATGAACCTCCCCGTCCTTCCCACCGCGCAGCTCGGCACCGACGGCCCGACCGTGGGCCTCCAGGGCCTCGGCTGCATGGGCATGAGCGAGTTCTACGGCCCGACCGACACCGCCGAGGCCCTCGCAACCCTGGACGCCGCCCTGGAGGCGGGTGTCACCCTCTTCGACACCGCCGACCAGTACGGCGAAGGGCGCAACGAGGAGCTGATCGGCCCGTTCGTCCGGGCCAACCGCGACCGGGTGGTGCTGGCCACCAAGTTCGGCGTCGAGCGCAAGGCCGACGACCCGCTGTACCGGGCCGTCCGCAACGAGCCGGCGTACATCCGGACCGCGGTGGACGCCTCGCTGCGCCGGCTCGGCGTGGACGTGATCGACCTCTACTACATGCACCGCCGCAACCCGGCCGTACCGATCGCCGAGTCGGTCGGCGCGATGGCCGAGCTGGTGGCGGCCGGGAAGGTGCGCCACCTCGGGCTCTCCGAGGTGACCGGGGCCGAGCTGCGCGAGGCGCACGCGGTCCACCCGATCGCCGCCCTGCAGTCCGAGTGGTCGCTCTTCGCCCGGGACGTCGAGCGCTCGGCGGTGCAGGCCGCCGCCGAGCTGGGCGTCGCCTTCGTGCCCTACTCGCCGCTCGGGCGGGGCTTCCTGACCGGGTCCTTCGCCGCCGCCGAGGAGCTGCCGGCGGACGACGTGCGCCGCACCCAGCCCCGGTTCAACGGCGCGAACGCGGCGGCGAACCTCGCGCTGGTCGAGCCGGTCCGGGAGATCGCGGCGGCGCGCGGGATCACCACCGCCCAGGTGGCGCTCGCCTGGGTGCACCAGCGGGCGGAGGTGCACGGGCTGACGGTGATCCCGATCCCGGGCACCCGTCGGCGCGCCCGGCTGGCCGAGAACACCGCGGCCGCCGTGCTGCGGCTCACCGCCGAGGAGCTGGCGGTGCTGGAGCCGGTCGCCGGCCAGGTGGCCGGCGACCGCTACCCGGACATGGCCTTCACCTCGGTCGGCCGCGAGTAGCGCCGGGTGCGGGCCGCACCCGACGGCGGCTCAGGCCTCGCGGCCCAGCCAGGCCGCCAGCCGGGTGGCGGCGTCCGCACCCTCGGGCGCGGTCCGCTCGTCGGCGAAGGGGATGGTCTCGTCGCGCGAGCCGGGCGGCAGTACGGCCTGGGCGATCGACAGGGCGGTCTCGGCCAGCGGCCCGTCCAGGACGAGGCTGCTGCCGAGCGCCCGGGCGATGTCCCAGGAGTGGGTGACGGCCTCCACGATGTAGCCGCCCAGCACCGCCCGGCCCGGCACCTCGCCCCAGGGCGCGACGGACGGGCGGTCCAGCTTGGCGTCGTCCGCCCAGGCGGCGGTGACCCGGGCCCGGGCCCGGCCGAGCGCGGCCGGCCAGCCGTCGTCCGGCTGATCGCCGGTCGCGGCCGCCACGTCGTGGGCGATGCCGCCCTCACCGATGTAGGCGAGCCGGTGCACCCCGCCGACCACATGGCCGAGCAGCTGCCGCAGGTCGTACTCGGTACACGGGGTCGGCCGCCCCAGCGCCTCCGGGGTGACCTCGGCGATCAGCTTCTCCAGCTGTCCGAGGGCGAGCAGGTACAGCGGGCGGGGGTCCTGGGTGGTGTCCACGCGGGGTCAACTCCGTCGATTCGCAAGGGTTTCCTTCTCGGAGGCAATCTCCCGGCAAAACCTGACAGGGAGCGTCAGGATTTCTGGGATCCTCGTGCCATGAAGGCCGACCGCCTGCTCTCGATCCTGCTGCTGCTCCAGACCCGGGGCCGGGTGCCCGCCACCGAACTGGCCGACCGGCTGGAGGTGTCGGTCCGCACCATCTACCGCGATGTCGAGGCGCTCTCGACGGCCGGCGTCCCGGTCTACACCGAGCGCGGCCGGCACGGCGGGATAAGCCTGCTGCCCGGCTACCGCACCGACGTCAGCGGCCTGACCGCCGACGAGGCCCGCGCGCTGTTCGTGCTCTCCGCCCAGGGCGCGCACAGCGACCTCGGCCTGGACGGCGCGCTCGGCTCGGCCCTGCGCAAGGTGATGGCCGCACTGCCGGCCCCGCACCGCCCGGCCGCCGAGCGGATCAGCGAGCGGATCCTGGTCGACCCGGCCCGCTGGCTCCAGCCCGGGCCGCCCGCCGGGCCGGACCTCGGGGAGCTCCAGCACGCCGTGTTCGCCGACCGGCGGCTGCGGCTGCGCTACCGGCACAGCGGCGCGCCCGCCCCGGTCGAGTACACCGTCGACCCCTACGGCCTGGTCAGCAAGGCCGCCGTCTGGTACCTGGTGGCCGATCTGCAGGGCGAGCCCCGGCTGTTCCGGGCCGACCGGGTGCTGGCCGCGGAGGCCGCCGAGGAGCCGGTGCGGCGCCGCCCGGGCCTGGGGCTCGGCGACGTCTGGGCGGTGCTGCGCGAACAGGTGGAGCGGTTGCCGAAGGAGGTGCCCGTGAAGGTCCGGGTGCGGCGCGGGCGGCTGGACCTGTTCATCCGGATCCACGGCACCAGGCTCGCCGCCGCGCCGCCGGAGACCGGCGCCGGGGCTCCGGAGGAGTGGGTCGAGCTGGCCATGGCCTTCCAGTCGCCGGCGGCCGTCCGAGCGCTGCTCTCCTTCGGGATGGACGCCGAGGTGCTCTCGCCGCCCGCCGCCCGGCGGGAGATGGCCCGGGCCGCCACCGAGGCCGCCCGGGTCTACCGGGACCAGTGGGACCAGGCGGACAGGGCCTAGCGGTTCCTGCGGAAGGCCTCAGGCCTCAGGCCTCCGGGGCCGGGCGGACCACGTCCTCGTAGTGGCCCAGGGCGATGGCCGCGAAGTTGTGCAGGCTGTCGGTGCCCGCGACGAAGTAGCCGTTGTGCCCGGAGGAGCGGGCCGAGGAGATCTGCTCGGCGCCGAAGTCGGTCGAGGTCGGGTCGGCGCCGTGGCCGAGCCCGCCGACCTCCAGGTAGGGCACGTTGCCGATCCAGTCGCTGCCGTTGCGGGTCGCCCAGACGTGCACGCCGGCGCCCAGCTCGGAGGTGCTCTGCACACCCATGCCGGGGCTGCCGAACACCATCAGGTCGGTGACCCCTGAGGTGTCGGACGGCGAGGTGGCCGCCCGCGGGATGTCCGGCGCGGCGTTGCCGCAGACCACCGTGCCGTAGGAGTGGCAGAGCAGCGAGGGCGGCGCGTCCGGCCGGGTGGTCTCCTTCAGCCCGGCCAGCAGACGGCCCAGCCGCGGCGCGCCGACGTCGGCGAGGCGGGAGGTGACGGCGTCCGGGCCGAGGCCCGACGGGGTGACGTACCCCGTCCAGGCGATCACCGCGGTCCGGGTGCCGGGCGACTGCCGGTGCTCCTCGGCGAAGAGCGCCCGGGCCATTCCGGCGGGGGAGCGCAGCGGCTCGGAGGCCTGGTCGAAGTGGCCCAGGTCGGCGTCCGATCCGGGCACCAGGACGGAGATCCGGTCGGCGTCCGCGAGGTCGCCGAAGACCTCGGTGACCAGGCCGCGCCCGCGCGGGTCGAAGGCGAGCACCTGGCGCTCGGGGGCGAGCAGGTGGTCGACGTCGTTGGCGCGCGAGACGGCCAGCGCGCGGAGGTCGGAGTCGACCTTCCGGTCGGCGGCGCGTGCCCGGGCGCGGTCCCGCTCGGCGGTGAGGGCGATCCGGTTGGCGCGGTAGCGCAGCTCCACCGGGGCGCCGTCGAAGTTGCCGACGACCAGCGGGTAGTCCTTGATCAGCCGGTCCAGCTCGGTGGGGGCGAGGGAGGCGAAGAAGTCGGCGGCGGCGGCCGGCGTGGTGGTGGCCGGGTCCGGCAGGGACCGCCCGAAGGTGTGGTCCTCGACCCAGGCGGCGCTGCCGGCCGGAGGCGTGGAGATGGCCAGCTGCTCGGTGGAGGCGGCGGCCTGGGCCGCTGCTGCGCCGGCATCGGCAAGCACGGCACCGGCCGCGAAGGCGCCGATCATTACACGCTTCCACCGCCGACGGCGCATCGCGTCAACTCCCTAGGGGCCCGTGACCGTTCCACGGGCGGGGCCCGGAGGGTGGTACGACTGCCAACTTCCTGGGCCAGCCTAGGGTGCCCGGGGGACTGGTGGGCACGCCTAAACTGTGGGATGGGTCACATGAACCGGGGGTGTCCGGTTGGTTTCAGTCATCGGCCTGTGCGTCGAACTCCTTGACCAGCCGCTTCGGTGCGGTGCGCCGCCAGGCCTCGGTCAGCAGGTCGCGAAGCTCGTCCGGGTCGACCGCGTCGAGCCGGACGCCCACCCAGCCGTGCCGGCCGACGTACTTGGGGTAGGAGAACACCTCGGGTTCGGCGGCGATCAGCTCCAGTTGATCCTCCCGGGCGGCCTTCAGACTGACCGTTTCGCCGTCCGGCGAGCCCATCGCGAAGATCTTCGCGCCCACCCGCAGGGTCTCGATCTCCCAGGTGGGCTGCTGCACGGCCGCCGGCAGGGCGAGGGCCATGGTCCGGAACTCGTCGAAGGTCACCATGACGGCAGCTTAGGCCCCCCGAAAGAGAGGCCCTGGGCGGGCAGCCTGACGGACCGTCGCCCCCGGTGCGCCGCGAGTGCTGCGCGCCGGGGGCGACGGTCCGTCAGGGCGTCACGTCACAGCAGCGAGCCCCAGCCGCTGCAGGAGCGGTCGCCGGCGACCTGGCGGTCCGGGTGGCCGCTGCCGTCGGAGACCGAGATCCGGCGGTAGTCCTCGCCGTGGAAGACCCAGTACTCGCTCTTGCCGCCGACCCGCTGCTGGTCCGGCACGGCCAGGAAGCAGTCCACCCTGGCGATGCCGCCGAGCGAGCCCCACTGGGTCAGCTCGCGGTCGGAGCGCTCCAGCGCGTCGGTGTGGGCGGCGCCGTCGGCCACCGAGATCAGCCGGTAGACCTGCCGGCCGCCGGTGCTGTGGAACACCCAGTACCAGCTCTTGCCGCCGACCCGCTGCTGGTCCGGCACGGGGAGGAAGCAGTTCACCTGGCCGACGCCGCCCAGTGAGCTCCAGGCCGTGAGGTCGCGGTCCGGGCGCTCCAGGGCGCTGGTGTAGCCCCCGCCGCCGCAGGTGATCGAGACGGCCCGGTACTGCTGGCGGCCGCCGGTGCTGTGGAACACCCAGTACCAGCTCTTGCCGCCGGGGTTCTGCAGGTCGGGCATCGGCAGCACGCAGTCGATCCGCCCGACGCCCTGCAGGCAGGTCCAGGTGGTCAGCCGGCTGTCGCCCTCGACCGCGCGGTCGGTGTGGGCGGCGCCGTCCGCGACCGAGATCCGGCGGTACTGCTCGCTGTGGAACGCCCAGTACTGGCTCTGCCCGCCCTTGCGCTGCTGGTCCGGGACGGCGAGGAACTCGTCGCAGGGGTACGCCTTGCCGGGCTGCGGCTGCTGTTGGCCGCCGCCCTGCTGGCCCTGCGACTGCCCGGTGAGCCGCCCCTCGGCGAGCGCCTTCAGGGTGGAGAGGGAGGGGGCGAAGGCGTAGACCGAGCCCTGGGTCTGGACGAACTGCTGGAAGCTCAGCGGGGTGTGCCGGATCGCGCCGTCGGGGCCGCGGCTCTCGAAGTCGACGCTGTCGGCCTCGGTGATCACCGGGTCCTTGCCGGGCTGGGGGTTGCGGCCGGGCGGGAAGTCGGGCTGGTCGATCCAGTCCGCCTGGATGAACTCGAACTGCCGGGCGATGTCGGCCTGGTAGCAGACGAAGAGCAGGCCGCGCGGGTCGTCCGGGCCGCCGGGGCCCTCGGAGGCCGGGTCGAAGGGGTGCCCGTAGGGTGCGCCGCGGCGCATGATCCGCCGGCCGTCGAGCTCCTTGGCGTCGAACGGGGGCCGGCTGGGGTTCGGCGCCTGCAGCCCGGCGCGCGGGCTGGTCTTGCGCAGGTGCGAGAAGAGCGGGGTGGCCAGGCCCTCCAGGTCGTCCCGGTAGTCGAAGTCGTTGTCCGAGGAGGCGTTCGGGTCGAACGGGACGTCCCGGTCCTGGTGCTTGCAGACCGGCGCACCCGAGCGCCAGCGGCCGACCAGCCGGGCGGCCAGCCATTCGGCGGTGGCGGTGTCGGGGACGGCCTTGGCCTGCTTGAGCTCCTTCAGCTTGACGGAGATCTGCGACCACCAGCCGGGGACGTCCTGGGACAGCCGGCGGACGACCTGGAAGGAGCCGTTCCGCGCCCACTCGGGGTAGTCGGTGAAGCTGCCGGGGGCGGGCTCCTCGCCGACGACGAACTCGCCGGCCGGGATGATCCGGGTGCCCGGGTGGCCGTCCACCTCCTCCGGGCGGGCGGCGCTGGGCCGGTCGAAGAAGCGGATGCCGGGCTCGCTGATGCCGTCCTTGAAGCCGAAGTGCTCCTTGCCCCGGCGGCTGCCGAGCAGGGTCTTGGCGTTCTGCTGGAAGATGATGACGATCTTGGACTCGGCGGCCGCCTCGCGCTGGGCGGTGACGGCGGCCGCCAGGTCGGCCTCGGTGTCCGAGGCGATCGTCAGCACGGCGTGCACCGGCTGGCTCCTGCCGTTGCCGAAGAGCCAGTTCTCCGGGGAGTTGTCGCCGGTGTCCCCGAGCGCGCCGGCCCGTTTGGCGGAGCCCTCCTTGAACGCCTCCAGGCCGCTGCCGGTCGGCGGGGCCTTCTCGAACGGGTCGGTGGTGGAGAGCTGGCGCATGCCCTCGTAGGTGAAGCTGATGCCGAGCCAGGTCGCCTTGAGGGTCTTCGGGTCGTCGCCGCCCGAGGACCGGCGGGCCTCGCTGAACGCCTCGTTGAAGTCGGCGACCTGCCGGGTGGTGGCGATCTGCGGCGCGAGGGTCCGCAGCCAGGTGCGGGCCCTGGCCGCGTCCTCGAACTTCAGGAACAGCAGGGTGACGTTGTCCTTCTTGAAGCCGGCGACGATGTCGCCCTGGATCTCGTCGCTTTGGCGCAGTCTCAGATCCGTTGCCATGGGGTTTCCTTCGGTGGTGTTTCGGGGGGAGGCGGACGGGATCGGGCCTCAGGAACCGAGCTGCACCCACTGCGCGACGCTGGGCACGCCCTGGTCGTTCAGGAGGAAGAGCATGTACCAGCCGGGCGGCGCCGCCTTGGCGTCCGGCGGGGCCTGGAGCTCCAGCCGGTTGCCGGCGCGGCTGGTGATCCGCAGCTCGACGTGGCGCTGGCTGGTGTTGACCGAGTGGGTCGCGGTGGTCGGCGAGAGCAGCACGGCCTTGGCGGCGTGCTCCGGGGTGCCGGTGGTGACCAGGAACTTCTTGTCGAAGCCGACCGGGGTGGTGGGCGCCCGGTCGAGCAAGGGCCGGTTGCCCTTGTGCAGGTAGGCCGGCTCGTAGATCTCGATGGTGCCGTTCATGTCGTCGTTGATGTTGGGGTCGTTGGCGAGCTGCTGCAGCTCGTCGCCCGTCACCATGACGCGCCCGTCCGGCAGGACCACGGCGTTGGAGTGGTAGCCGCGCGGCAGCCGCTGGACCGGGCCGAGCCGCCAGTTGCCCTGGGAGTCGCGCAGCTCCGTCTGGCGGTACTTCAGGTCGGCGTTGGGGTTGTAGGGCCCGTTGCCGTAGTCGCGGATGTCGTACGCGCCGTTGACGGTCAGCAGGTTGCCGTCGGGCAGTAGCAGGGTGTCGTCCTGGGTGCGGCCGAAGGCGCGGGACTTCTCGGCCGTCCAGGTGCCGTTGGCGAACCGCAGGGTGCTCGGGTTGTCCCGGTCGCCGCCGAGGACCAGCGCGGAGTCGGGCCCGTTCACCCCGCCGGGCAGCGGGATGGCGGAGCCGTAGTTGCGCTTCCTGCCGTCCGGGCGGGCCTGGAGGTCGCTGCGGGTCTCGTTGACCGGGTCGAAGGCCCACTGCTCGTTCGGCTGGCGGCCGAAGGCGTAGATGTTGCCGTCGCGCAGCGAGAACAGGTGCGGGTAGTCCAGGGTGAACGGGGCGTCCGCCTTGAACCGGTCCACCGGGGTGTTCCGCGGGGTGTCGGTCTTCAGCGTCGGCACCGCGTGGCCCTTGGCGGGGAAGCGCTCCACCACCGGGGTCGGGGTGCCCCAGCCCAGTTCGGACTGGCCGGACATGATCAGCTGCCGGCCGTCCGCGCCGGTGACCACCGACGGGTACCAGCGGCCGACGGACATGTCGGGGTTGCGGGTCCAGGTCTCCGTCCAGGGGTCGAAGACCAGCGAGAGCTTGGCGCCGGTGCCGCCGTTGCCGCCGAGGTTGCCGCCGAAGACGCCGAGCATGCCGTTGGGCAGGAAGGAGTGGCCGGAGCAGAAGAACGGCGCCGGGCGGGGCTGGTTGAGGCCGTCCGGCATGTCGACCACCGGCGGGGTGGCCTTGGTGAAGGCGTTCGCGCCGGTGCCCTTGGCCGGGTCCCAGATGTAGGCGCGGCCGGCGTTCTCGGTGCCGGTGGTCTGGGTGGGCGCGGGCTCCTTCTCCGGGTTGGTCTCGATCCGTTCGAA
The DNA here is from genome assembly GCF_043202015.1 of Kitasatospora sp. NPDC048239. Lineage (NCBI taxonomy): Bacteria > Bacillati > Actinomycetota > Actinomycetes > Kitasatosporales > Streptomycetaceae > Kitasatospora > Kitasatospora sp. NPDC048239. The sequence continues at coordinate 215,320 of NZ_JBICZP010000001.1, forward strand.
GGAGAACAGCAGGACTTTGCCGGTCGGCAGCATGGCGATGTGGGCGGCGAACTCGGGGGAGGGGAAGTACTCCTTGAACGCGCCGAAGACCGTCGGGTCGAACCCCGCGTTGATGCTGGTCTGGGAGTCCGTCAGTGCCTTCAGCCGGTTGGTCCGCGTGGTCTGCGGGTAGTCGCCGACGCCGCGCACGGCCGCCCGGGCGCGGGCGTGCTCCTCGGCGTGCTCCTGGCCGAGGGCGGCCACCTCGTCGTCCCGCATCTCCGCCTGGACCCGGGGCGCGGTGATGTGCGGGGCGGTGTCGGCGGGTTCACCGTGGGCGCGGCCGAGGGCGAGGGCCGGGGCGGCGGTCAGGACGGTGCCGGCGGTCAGCGCGCCGGCCACGGCGGTGGCGAGGGCGGACAGTCGGCGGGACCGCGGCCGGGGCTGCGGCCGTGGCGGTGACAGGGACATGGGACTCCTCGGAAGGGGGGACACGTCGGGAGGGGTCGGCGCGCGGCGCGGACGGGCCGTGGGCGGACGCGGGCACACGCGGTGGCCGACGGTGACAGGACATCACAGTGCGTGGTGGTTCGCATGCGGATCCACCTGCGGGTGGGCGCGTGTCGCGGACGCACCTGGGGCGGGGGGCGCGCGGGCCCCCCCCCCCCCGGCCCCCCCCCCCCGCCCGCGCCCCCCCCCCCGGGCCCCCACCCCCCCCCCCCCGGGGGGGGACACC
>NZ_JBICZP010000001.1:216044-284419 GCF_043202015.1 Kitasatospora sp. NPDC048239
GGCACACCGCGGGGGGGGGGGGGGGGCCGGCGCGCCCCCGGGGGGGGGGGGGGGGGGGGGGCCCCCCGGGGGGGGGGGGCCGTGGGCCCCGCGCCCCACCGGTCCTCACGCTCCGGCGCTCGCGCCCGCCCTGGTCACACCACCCCCAGCGCGTAGGCGGCGAAGAGCGCCGCCCCGGCACCGGCCACCGCCTTCCAGGTGCGGGAGACGGACGTCCACGGCCCGTCGAAACGGCGGGTGAACCACCCGATCGCGACCAGCGCGGCGCCGAACAGCGGAAGCAGCGCCAGCCGGGCGGCCACCCAGCCGAGCGAGTCGGGTGCGGTGGTCAGCCCCGGCACCGCGCCGAGGGTCGCGGCGCCGGGCACGGCGACCGCGAGCATGGCGCTCTGGTGCCAGCAGAAGATCGTCATCGCCGAGAGGTTCACCGCGACCACCGGCAGCCAGAGCAGCGGACGGCGCCTCAGCAGCCGCCCGAGCCGCTCGCGCAGCAGCACGGCCGCGCCGCACTGCACCGCCGCCAGGGCCGGCACCAGCAGGGACGGCGGGTGCGAGTTGGTCCGCTGCACCCCGGGCACGCCGACCATGCTGGCCGGGTAGTGGAAGACCAGCAGCAGGGCGGCGAACAGCGCGCCGCCGCCGAACAGCAGCAGCCGCGCACCCGGCCGGCCGAGCCGGCCCTGCGCCCAGAGCACCCCGAGCTGGTAGCCGAACAGCCAGCCCGGCAGGATGTTCAGCAGCGCGACCCAGGACGGCGCCGCGTCGGCCCACGGCCCGTACCGCAGCGCGTCGACCAGTGCGACGGCGGCCACCAGGGCGCCCGCCGACCAGCCGCGCAGCCGGCGGCCGGCCGCCATGCAGAGCGGGGTGAGCGCGGTCAGCCCCAGGTAGACGGCGATGTACCAGAGCGGCTGCACCACCAGCACCGAGCCGGTCCGCACGGTGTCGCCGGGGACGCCCAGCCGGCCCAGCAGCGGGATCAGTACCGCCCAGACGGCCGCCACCCCGAGCACCGGGCGCAGCAGTCGCACCGACCGGCCGCGCAGCCAGCCCGCCCAGGTCTCCCCCCTGGCCCTGGCCCGTTCCAGCGAGCGGACCGAGGAGTGGCCGCCGACCAGGAAGAAGACCCCGAGCATCTGGAGCACCCAGCTGAGCGGGGCGAAGAAGCCGAGCGAGGCGAGCGGGCTGGCGTTGTGCAGGGCGCCGTCGGCGGAGCGGGTGAGGCCGCCGAGCATCCAGTGGCCGAACGGCACGGCGAGCAGGGCGAGCGCGCGCAGGCCGTCCAGGGCGCGGTCGCGGGTCTCGGGGGTGCGGGCGTCGACCCGGGCGGCGGCGCGGCGCAGCGCGGTGAGGGGGCGGGCGGTGAGGGGGCGGGCGGTGCGGGGGTGGGCCATGGCGGTGCTCCTCGGGGGTGGTGGGTCGGGTCAGCGGCCGAGCGCGACGGCGGCGAAGGCGGCCAGGGACGCGGTGCCGGGGGCGAAGTAGCCGGTGTGGCCGTGCGAGCCGGTGGCGGGCAGCGGGCGGGCGCCGAAGCCGGGGCCGGTCGGGTCGGCGCCGTGGCCGAGGCCGAGCACCGAGACGTGGGGCACGTTGCCGATCCAGTCGGAGCCGTTGCGCGCGGTGGCCCAGAGCGGCACCCGGGGGTCGAGCTCGGCGGCCGAGCCGACGCCCATCCCGGGGGAGCCGAGCACCACCAGGCCGGAGGCCCGCGCGGGCCCGGGTGCGGCCAGCCCGCAGACCACCGAGCCGTAGCTGTGGCAGAACACCGTGGCGGGGGCGTCGGGGCGGGTGGTGACGGCGAGTCCGTCGAGCAGCCGGTCGAGCCGCCGGGCCCCGGCGCGGGCGAGGTCCTCGGTGGCGGCGTCCGGGCCGAGGCCGACCGGGGTGGTGTAGCCGGCCCAGGCGACCACGGCGGTTCCGCGGCCGGTGGCCTCGTACAGTGCGCGGGCCATCCCGGCCGGGGTGCCGTAGGGGTCGGCGGCCCGGTCGAAGCTCATCAGGTCGATGTCGGAGCCGGGGACGACCACCGCCGTGCGGGGTGCGGCGGCCAGGTCGCCGAACACCTCGGCGGCCTGGCCGCGGCCGCGCGGGTCGAAGGCGAGGATCTGCCGGCCGCCGTCGAGCAGGGTGCGGTAGCGCTCGGCGCGCTCGCGGGCGGCGGAGTGGTCCTGGGGGGTGAGCGCCGGGTCGGCGGCGCGGGCCAGCTGGTGACCGCGCTCCTCGGCGAGGGCCAGCGCGTTGGCGCGGTAGCGCAGCGGGACGGGGGCGCCGTCCAGGTTGCCGACCACCAGCGGGTGGCGGACGGCCAGCGCGTCCCGCTGGGCGGGCGGCAGGGCGGCGAAGAAGGCGGCCACCTCGGCGGGGGCGGCGGTGGCCGGGTCCGGCAGCCGGATGCCCAGGGTGGTGTCGGCCGTCCAGGCGGCGCTTCCGGGCGGCGGGCCGGTGACGGCCTGCTGGGTGCCGGCCGCCCAGCCGCCGGCGCCCAGTACCGCGGCGACGGCCAGTGCGACGGCGGCGACCGTCCTCCTCAGGCGCTGCTGCATGTCCGTTGTCTCCCTCGTCCGTGTGGTCCCGACGGAGAGGAAGGTAGAAATGCGGCGGCCCCGCGGGCGTCACACCGCGGGGCCAACTCCCGGGTGCTACCCGGGTATCAGAGGGGGGCCGTCACTGACCCGGGGTCACCAGGCCGGACTCGTAGGCGAGGACGACCGCCTGGGCGCGGTCGCGCAGGTCGAGCTTGGCGAGGATGCGCCCGATGTGGGTCTTGACGGTCTGTTCGGCGAGGACGAGTCCGGTGGCGATCTCCTGGTTGGACAGTCCGCGGGCGATCAGCTCCAGGACCTCGGTCTCGCGCGGGGTCAGCCCGTTGAGCCGCAGCCGAGGGTCCCGGCGGCGGGCGGGCCTGCTCCGGGCGAAGTCCTCGATCAGCCGGCGGGTCACCGAGGGGGCGAGCAGGGCCTCGCCGGCCGCGACCACCCGGACGGCGGCGATCAGGTCGGCCGGCGGTGCGTCCTTCAACAGGAAGCCGCTGGCCCCGGCGCGCAGCGCCTCGTACACGTAGTCGTCCAGGTCGAAGGTGGTCAGCATCAGCACCTTGGGGCGGTGGGCTCCGGGCACGGCCGGGTCGAGCAGCCGGCGGGTCGCCTCCAGGCCGTCCATGCCGGGCATCCGGACGTCCATCAGGACCACGTCCGGGTGGGTGCGGCCGCAGACCTCCAGGGCTTGTGCACCGTCCGCGGCGTCGCCCACCACGTCGATGTCGCTCTGGACGCCCAGCAGGGCCCCGAAGCCGGCCCTGACCATCGCCTGGTCGTCGACGATGATCACGCGGATGGTCATGGCGTTGTCTCCACAGGGGTGTCGAGCGGCAGGGCGGCGGCCACCTTGAAGCCGCCGTCGGGCAGCGGGCCGGTGTCCAGACTGCCATCCAGCAGGCGTACGCGTTCCCGCATTCCGACCAGGCCGTGGCCGGTGCCCTCGGCGGAGTCCTCCAGCGACGCGCGGCGCTCGGGCGGGGCGCCGTTCACCACGGTGACCAGCAGGACCGGGCCGTCGACGGCGAGCGAGACCCGGGCGGGCGCGCCGGGTGCGTGCCGGACGACGTTGGCCAGCGCCTCCTGGACGATCCGGTAGACGGAGAGGTCGACGGCCGGTGCCAGCGCGCCGTCGATCCCCGGCGGCATGGTCAGCTCGGCCGGGACCCCGGCCCGGCCGACCGTCTCGACCAGCTGGGCGAGTTGGCCGATGCCGGGCTGCGGGGCCGTCTCGGCGGCGGACTCCTCGCTGCGCAGCACGCCCAGCAGCCGCCGCATCTCGGTCAGCGACTCGCGGGCCGTCCCGGCGATGGCGGTGAACTCCTCGGCGGCCTCCGGTGGGACGCCGGTGATCCGGTAGGGCGCGCTGGCGGCCTGGACGGCGATCACCGACATGTGGTGGGCGACCACGTCGTGCAGCTCCCGGGCGATCCGGGCGCGCTCCTCCAGCAGGGTGCGCCGCTCGCGCTCGGCCTCGCTGATGTGCTCCTGCTCGGTGAGCAGCCGCTGGGCCTCGGCCCGCTCCCGCAAGGCCCCGCCGAGCACCAGGACGGCGCCGGTCAGCGCGATCGCCAGCACGCTGTTGTCGCCGCCCTCCCGGCTGCCGAGGCCGATCGCCGACAGGGTGAGGCTGCCGGCGGCGGTGGCCAGCCAGACCGCGATGAGGGTGCGCCGGGGCTCGCGGAGCGCGAGCGGCACCATCAGCATCAGGTAGCCGACGATGAGGGGGGCGGGCCAGGGCCAGCTGGCGGAGGACTCGCCGCCGGTGGTGAGGATCAGCAGGGCGGCCAGGGCGCCGGCGCCGCCGGTCGCCCACCAGGCGGGCAGCGGAAGGCTCGACGCGAACAGCAGTGGCGCGGTCTGCGCGAGGGCGAGGGGGGCGGCGAGCCCGGCGTCCAGCCCGTAGTCGCGGGTGAGGACGCTGATCGTGCTCGGCAGCAGCGAGCAGAACGCGCACAGCGCGAGCGCGTACGGCAGGTAGCGGACCCAGCGGCGGGAGGCGTGGGCCAGCAGCGGGGTGCGGTCGGCGGACGGGCTGGTGAGCGGGGCGAACAGGGCGAGCAGGGCGGGGAGTCGGCCGCCCCGGGCCGGCCCGGTGGGCGGATCGATCATCCGGTCAGCCTAGGTGCGCCGGGCCGCCCGGGCGTCGGACCGGGGAGGGGGATCGGCCGTAGTACCCCGGTATGACCCGGCGGCGCCCGGGGCCCCGGCGCGGGCCGCTCAGCGGCGCCAGTCGCCGGCCAGGGCGGGGCCGAGCTGGTCGAAGTGGCGTTCGATCAGCTCGATCATGCCCTCGGGGCCGGACTCCGCGCGGTCGGGCGTCCAGGAGAGGTGGGCGGAGCGCAGGACGGCGCCGAAGACGGCGGCCAGGACGGCGGGGCGCAGGTCCTCGGCCGGGTCCAGCCCCTCGCGGTCGGCGATCACCCGGGCCACCACCCGCTCCTGCTCGGTGACGCGGCGCAGGTGGGTGGCGAGCAGCGGCGGGGTGTTCTCGATGATCTGCATCAGCTCCAGCGCGCTGGTGATCGAGCCGCTCCCGCTCGGGTGGTCGGAGGCGAGGTCGCGCCAGGACTCGACGATCGCGGCGCGCAGGGCCCGCAGCGGGTTCTCCTCGGCGGGGCGCCGGCGCAGCCGCTCGATGAAGTAGTCCTCGGCGTCGGCCAGCACGGCGAGGGCGACCTCGTCCTTGTTGGCGAAGTAGCGGAAGAAGGTGCGCTGCGAGACGTCGACGGCGGCGGCGATCTCGTCCACGGTCGTCCGGGCGAAGCCCTGGCCGATGAACAGCTGGTGGGCGGCCTCGATCAGGGCGTCCCTGGTGCGCTGCTTCTTGCGTTCGCGCAGGCCGGGCGGCTGGGCGGCGGAGTGTCCGGAGGCCTCTGCGGCGGCGGGGGGAGCGGGCTGCGCGGCCATGGCGGGGGCCTTCCGGAGGGTGCTGCGGGCGGGGTGTCGGAGCACAACTGTAGCGTTCTGACAAATGTCAGACAGGGCCAGAAGTCAGTTCTTGCCGAATGTCAGTGGCTGACATAATCTGCCGGAAGTGGCGCCCGCCGGGCCGATGACTCGTGGGGACGGGTGGGCAGTGGGCGCCACGTCCACTTCCGATCTCTGCCACGCCCCCGGAGGGCCCCGGATGAGCCAGTCCGTCGTCAAGAGCGCCAAGGCGGGCCAGCCGCCGCGGCGCGATGAGCCAACCGCCGGGGGCCGCCTCCAGGGGCACCCCTGGCTGACCCTGCTGACCGTCGCGGTCGGCGTGATGATGGTCGCCCTCGACGGCACCATCGTCGCGATCGCCAACCCGGTCATCCAGGCCGACCTGAAGGCCGCGCCGTCCGAGATCCAGTGGGTGACCAGCGGCTACCTGCTGGCCCTCGCGGTCTTCCTGATCACCGCCGGCAAGATCGGTGACCGGTTCGGGCACAAGAACACCTTCCTGGTCGGCGCCGTCGGCTTCGCCGCCACCTCGGCCGCGATCGGCTTCGCCGGGAACATCCAGACGGTCATCGCCTTCCGGGTGCTCCAGGGCCTGTTCGGCGCGCTGCTCCAGCCGGCCGCGCTCGGCCTGCTGCGCGGGGCGTTCCCGGCCGAGCGGCTCAACATGGCGATCGGCATCTGGGGCGGGGTGATCGGCGCCTCCACCGCGGCCGGCCCGATCGTCGGCGGCCTGCTGGTCGAGCACGTCAGCTGGGAGTCGGTGTTCTTCATCAACATCCCGGTCGGCCTGATCGCGCTGCTCCTCGGACTTTGGATCCTCAGGGACGTCCGGGCCGAGAACGCCGCCAGGTCCTTCGACCTGCCCGGCATCGCGCTGCTCTCGGCGGCGATGTTCGCCCTGGTCTTCGGCATCATCAAGGCCCCCGAGTGGGGCTGGGCCGACGTCAACACGCTGCTCTTCCTGGGCGGCGCGGTGATCCTGATGACGGCCTTCGCGTTCTGGCAGCGGGTGGCCCGCGAGCCGCTGATCCCGCTCGGCCTGTTCCGCTCGGTGCCGCTGTCGGCGGGCACCCTGCTGATGGTGCTGATGGCCTTCTCGTTCTTCGGCGCGATCTTCTTCGTGACCTTCTACCTGCAGAACGTCCACGGGCTTTCGCCGGTCTCGGCCGGTGTCCACCTGCTGCCGATGACCGGAATGATGATCGTCGGCTCGCCGGTGGCCGGCCTGGCGATCGGCAGGCTGGGCCCGCGGATCCCGATCGTGGCGGGCATGCTGATCACCACGGTGGCGATGTTCGGGATGTCCACCCTGGACGCGGGCTCCGGCGGCGGCGTGATGTCGCTCTGGTTCGTGCTGATGGGCCTGGGCATCAGCCCGGTCATGGTCGGCGCCACCGAGGTGATCGTCGGCAACGCCCCGCTGGAGCTGTCCGGTGTGGCGGGCGGCCTGCAGCAGGCCGCGATGCAGGTCGGCGGCAGCCTGGGCACCGCCGTTCTGGGCGCGCTGATGGCCGCCAAGGTCACCGACGTGCTGCCCGGCAACTGGGCCGGGGCCGGGCTGCCGCCGGTCGAGGCCTCCCAGGTCGAGGGCCTCAACCAGGCCGCCCAGCTGGGCATCGCCCCGCCCGCCCCGGCCGGCACCCCGCAGCAGGCGGTGGACGCGATGGCCGGCGCCGTCCACGACTCCTTCGTCAGCGGCATGTCGCTCGCCTTCGCGGTGGCCGCCGTGGTGGCCTTCGGCGCCGCGCTGCTCGGCCTGCTCACCCGCCGGGGCAGCACGGACGCCGGCCCGGCCGTGCACATCTGAGCACCGCGCACCGCCCGGGCGGCCCCGGCTCCACTCAGGGAGTCCGGGGCCGCCTGCTGTCCGGGCCCGGGCCCGGACGAGCCCTGAACGCCCGTGGCCGGGCGAACCGGACCGCGGAACCCCGAAGGGCCCGGCCTCCGTGACGGAGGCCGGGCCCTTCGGTACCAGTCGGACCGGTCAGGCGTCGCCGCCGGCGGCGCCCGGGTCGGCCGCCGCCACGTCCAGCAGCTGGTAGCGGTCGATCGCCTCCTTCAGCGCGCTGCGGTCGATCTTGCCCTGCTTGGCGAGCTCGGTGAGCACGCCAAGGACGACCGACTGCGCGTCGATGTGGAAGAAGCGGCGGGCCGCGCCACGGGTGTCGGCGAAGCCGAAGCCGTCGGCGCCCAGGGACTGGTACTGGCCCGGCACCCAGCGCGAGATCTGGTCCGGCACGGCGCGCATCCAGTCGGACACGGCGACGAACGGGCCCTCGGCGCCCTGGAGCTTCTGCGTCACGAAGGGGACGCGCTGCGGCTCCTCCGGGTGCAGCAGGTTGAACTCCTCGGCCTCCACCGCGTCGCGGCGCAGCTCGTTCCAGGAGGTCGCGGACCAGACGTCGGCCTTGACGTTCCACTGCTCGGCGAGGATGCGCTGGGCCTCCAGGGCCCACGGCACCGCCACGCCGGAGGCGAGGATCTGGGCCGGGATCTGGCCGGCGGTCGCCGGGGCGTACCGGTGCAGACCCTTGAGGATGCCCTCGACGTCGACGTTCTCCGGCTCGGCCGGCATCTTGATCGGCTCGTTGTAGACGGTCATGTAGTAGAACACGTCCTCGCCGTGCGGGTGCTCGGCGCTGGAGCCGTACATCCGCCGCAGACCGTCCTGGACGATGTGCGCGATCTCGAAGCCGTACGCGGGGTCGTACGCGACGACGCCCGGGTTGGTCGAGGCCAGCAGGTGCGAGTGGCCGTCGGCGTGCTGCAGGCCCTCACCCGTCAGGGTGGTGCGGCCGGCGGTGGCGCCGATCACGAAGCCGCGCGCCAGCTGGTCGGCCATCTGCCAGAACTGGTCGCCGGTGCGCTGGAACCCGAACATCGAGTAGAAGACGTACACCGGGATCAGCGGCTCGCCGTGGGTCGCGTAGGACGACCCGGCGGCGATCAGCGAGGCGGTGCAGCCGGCCTCGGAGATGCCGTCGTGCAGCATCTGGCCGCTCGGCGACTCCTTGTAGGCGAGCAGCAGATCGCGGTCGACCGACTCGTAGGTCTGGCCGAGCGGGTTGTAGATCTTCGCCGACGGGAAGAGCGAGTCCATGCCGAAGGTGCGGTACTCGTCGGGCGCGATCGGCACGAAGCGGTTGCCGATGCCCTTGTCGCGCATCAGGTCCTTGAGCACCCGGACGAACGCCATGGTGGTGGCGATGGTCTGGTTGCCGGAGCCCTTCTTGACCGCCTTGTACGCGTCGTCGCCCGGGAGCTCCAGCTTGCGCGGCCGCACCTTGCGGGTCGGCACGTAGCCGCCCAGCTCCTTGCGGCGGTCGTGCATGTACTGGATCTCCTCCGAGTCACGGCCCGGGTGGTAGTAGGGCGGGTAGCCCTCCTCCAGCTGCTTGTCCGTGATCGGCAGGTGCAGGCGGTCGCGGAAGCGCTTCAGGTCCTCGACCGTCAGCTTCTTCATCTGGTGCGTCGCGTTGCGGCCCTCGAAGTTGGGGCCCAGCGTCCAGCCCTTGACCGTCTGGGCGAGGATGACCGTCGGCTGGCCCTGGTGCTCGCGGGCCGCCTTGAACGCCGCGTAGACCTTGGCGTGGTCGTGGCCGCCGCGGCCCAGGTGCTGGATCTGCTGGTCGGTCATCGACTCGACCATCTTGCGCAGCCGCAGGTCGCCGCCGAAGAAGTTCTCGCGGATGTACGCGCCGGTCTCGGTCGCGTAGGTCTGGAACTGGCCGTCCACCGTGGTGTTCAGCTTGTTCACCAGGACGCCGTCGCGGTCCTGCGCGAGCAGCGGGTCCCAGCTGCGGTCCCAGACCAGCTTGATCACGTTCCAGCCGGCGCCCCGGAACTGGGACTCCAGCTCCTGGATGATCTTGCCGTTGCCGCGGACCGGGCCGTCCAGGCGCTGCAGGTTGCAGTTGACCACGAAGGTCAGGTTGTCCAGGCCCTCACGGGCGGCCAGCGACAGCTGGCCCAGCGACTCGGGCTCGTCCATCTCGCCGTCGCCGAGGAAGGCGTAGACGTGCGAGTCGGAGGTGTCCTTGATGCCCCGGTGCTCCAGGTAGCGGTTCATCCGGGCCTGGTAGATCGCGCCGAGCGGGCCGAGGCCCATCGAGACGGTCGGGAACTCCCAGAAGTCCGGCATCAGCCGCGGGTGCGGGTAGCTGGAGAGGCCGTACGGGGCCTTCGACTTCTCCTGGCGGAAGGCGTCGAGCTGCTGCTCGGACAGTCGGTCCAGGAGGAAGGCGCGGGCGTAGATGCCGGGGGAGGCGTGGCCCTGGAAGAAGATCTGGTCGCCGGACTCGCCCTCGGCGTCCTTGCCGCGGAAGAAGTAGTTGAAGCCCACGTCGTACAGCGACGCGGAGGAGGCGAAGGTGGCGATGTGGCCGCCCACGCCGATGCCGGGCCGCTGGGCCCGGGAGACCATGACGGCCGCGTTCCAGCGGGTCGCGTTGAGGACCTTGCGCTCGATCTCCTCGTTGCCGGGGAAGAAGGGCTCGTCCTTGGTCGCGATGGTGTTGACGTAGTCCGTGCTGCGCATCTCGGGCACGGCGACGCGCTTCTCGCGGGCGCGCTCGATCAGGCGGAGCATCAGGTAGCGGGCGCGCTCGCGCCCCCGCTCGTCGATGGCCGCGTCAAGCGACTCCAGCCATTCCGCGGTCTCCTCGGGATCGAAGTCCGGGACCTGACTCGGAAGGCCGCCAATGATGATCGGGTTGCGATCGGATCCGGAAGCCACGCTGTTCCTTCACTGTCGGTCGAAACTGAGGTGTGTCGCGCCGCCTCCATCGTGCTACCGCGCTCGGAGATCCGTCATCTCTACCGATCGGTAACCATTCCGCCTGGTGGGCGGTACGGTCTGGCGGTGAGCGGTTCAGGCGCCGTCGCCTGTACCGCGCACCCCCGGGTGTTACGAACAGAGGTGGTCCGACCTGGTTGCCCGACCGTCCGATGGCGGGCGGTCGGGGTGAGGGCCAACAGGAGACTCTACGCCCGCGCACGCGCGGACCCGAATGCCGTTCGCATCTCGGGCACACGTACGCCCTGTGGGCCGGGACCACCCGAAGCATCCTTGTCTTACGCAGAGAAGGGCAAATCGGTGTGATTCGCGACACATCGACCGGCGTGTCCCTCTGTGGCACGTCAACCTTTGGGGGGGATCGGGGGTCGGGTACTTGCGCGAACCGCCGCGCCCGTGTGGACTACGGCCACAGCCTCGGCATGGATGCCGGGCCGAATACTGGAGGTTATTCCCGTGAGCGCGACCGCGGACCCCGCGGACAAGTCCAACCCGGCGCACCGTCTCGGTTTCGAGAAGGACCAGATCATCCAGGAGCTGGGGTACGACGAAGACACTGACCAGGAACTCCGCGAGGGCATCGAGGAGCTCACCGGGACGGATCTCGTCGACGAGGACTACGACGACGTCGCCGACGCCGTCCTGCTGTGGCACCGCGACGACGACGGGGATCTCACCGACGCCCTCGTCGACGCCCTGGAGTACCTGGCGGAGGGCGGCCTGATCTGGCTGCTGACGCCCAAGACGGGTCGGGACGGCCATATCGAGGCCTCCGACATCGCGGACGCGGCCAAGACCGCCGGTCTCTCGCAGACCAGCTCGATCGCCGTCGCCAAGGACTGGGCCGCCACTCGTCTGGCCACCAAGGCCGCGAAGGCGGGCAAGCGCTGAGCACCCTGTGAAAGCCCCGGCCGGGCCCCGCTGGACGAACCTCCAGCGGGGCCCGGCCGCTTTCCGTTCCCGTTTGGACTCGCTGACCAGGGCGGCGTTCGCCGAGGGCGAAAGCGGGGGGTCCGAGCCCCCCGGCCTCACCCATCCGGCCGAATCGGCCCCGACGAATGCGAGGATGACGCTCGCCGCGCCCGTCGCGCGGCACTGTCGCGTCAGAAAGGTCCCACTCATGGCCATCGAGGTCGGCACCCAGGCTCCGGACTTCGAGCTGAAGAACCAGCACGGCGAGCTGGTCAGGCTCTCCGACTTCCAGGGCAGCAAGAACGTCGTCCTGGTCTTCTACCCGTTCTCCTTCACGGGTGTCTGCACCGGCGAGGTCTGCGCGATCCAGAAGGAGCTGCCGCAGCTGCAGAACGACGAGGTGCAGGTGCTCGGCATCTCCAACGACTCGCCGTTCACCCAGCGGGTCTTCGCCGACCAGGAGGGCCTGGACTACCCGCTGCTCTCCGACTTCTGGCCGCACGGCGAGGTCTCCCGGGCCTACGGCGTCTTCAACGAGGAGAAGGGCTGCGCGGTGCGCGGCACCTTCGTGATCGACAAGGCCGGCACGGTCCGCTGGAGCGTGGTCAACGACCTGCCGGACGCCCGGGACGAGCAGGAGTACCTGAAGGTCCTCGGCGCGCTCTGAGGCCCCGTGCAGCCCGCGTACGGCCCCTCGGGGCGGCGCGGGCGGGCACGGGAGAGGCCCGGGAGGGCCTGTGGGGCCCCTGGGCCCGGCGGTGCCGGGAATCGATCACGGAGATTCGAACAGGCACGCCGGGCCCGTTCCCTGCCCAGGACGGGAACCCGGCACTACGATCGGTCCGTTGGCTGGTCAGAGGCTCGGCGGCAATCGCCGGCCGGCGCCTCGGACCGCACCACGGGGGCACCAGGGCGTGCCTCCCGATTCTTGGAGGACCAGTGGGTGTCAGCCTGAGCAAGGGCGGCAATGTCTCCCTCACCAAGGAGGCCCCCGGCCTGACCGCCGTGATCGTCGGCCTTGGCTGGGACGTTCGCACCACCACCGGCACGGATTTCGACCTGGACGCCAGCGCCCTGCTCTGCAACGACCAGGGCCGCGTCGGCGCGGACGGCAACTTCGTCTTCTTCAACAACCTGACGAGCCCGGACGGCTCGGTCGAGCACACCGGCGACAACCTCACCGGTGAGGGCGAGGGCGACGACGAGCAGATCAAGGTCAACCTGGCCGGCGTCCCGGCCGACGTCGCCAAGATCGTCTTCCCGGTGTCGATCTACGACGCCGAGAACCGGACGCAGAACTTCGGCCAGGTCCGCAACGCGTTCATCCGCGTGGTGAACCAGGCGGACAACAAGGAGCTGGCCCGCTACGACCTCTCCGAGGACGCCTCCACCGAGACGGCCATGGTCTTCGGCGAGCTCTACCGCAACGGCGCCGAGTGGAAGTTCCGTGCCATCGGCCAGGGCTACGCCTCCGGCCTGCGCGGCATCGCCCAGGACTTCGGCGTCAACGTCTGATCCTCGGGTACGGGCCCGTGGCGGCCTGACGGGACACCACCCGGGCCGGGGCGGCCGCGGACGCGATGCGTCGGCGGCCGCCCCGGCTTCGTGCTGCCCGGGTGCGGCGCGGGTCCGACGCACTGGGAGGATAGGAGTTCAGGAAGTTCAGCCGGTCGGAAGAGGCCGGACGGGGCCACGGGGGCATACACCTGAGATGCGCTCCGGGACGCAAGGGAGGAAGGACAGCCATGAGTGTCACGCTCGCCAAGGGCGGAAACGTCTCGCTCACCAAGGCCGCGCCGAATCTGACGCAGGTGCAGATCGGCCTCGGCTGGGACGCCCGCTCGACCACGGGTGCGCCGTTCGACCTCGACGCGAGCGCCCTGCTCTGCGGGGGAGGCCGGGTGCTCGGTGACGAGTACTTCGTCTTCTACAACAACCTCACGAGCCCCGAGGGCTCGGTCGAGCACCAGGGCGACAACCTCACCGGCGACGGCGACGGCGACGACGAGGTCGTCCTGGTCAACCTGGACCTCGTGCCGGCCCAGGTGGACAAGGTGGTCTTCGCGGTGTCGATCTACGACGCCGAGACGCGGCTGCAGAACTTCGGCCAGGTGCGCAACGCCTACATCCGGGTGGTCAACTCGGTGGACGGGCAGGAGATCGCCCGCTACGACCTGACCGAGGACGCCTCCAGCGAGACCGCCATGATCTTCGGCGAGCTGTACCGCTACGCGGGGGAGTGGAAGTTCCGCGCGGTGGGCCAGGGCTACGCCTCCGGCCTGCGGGGCATTGCCCTCGATTTCGGCGTAAACGTACAGTAAAGGCCCGGACGTCACACATATTGAGCAGTGGGCAGTGCGGGGGTGACCTGACCGGGCCGGGCCCGGTCAGGGCGTCTCAGGACGCCGCCGCTACGACGCCGTGAGAACTCCGCGAGAACCTCGCGAGAACACTCGCAACGACGCCGCACCCGCGGCACGCCCTGAACCTGAAAGGTAACCAAGTCCCGTGTTCCTCCGCACATTCGGCTGGTCATTCGCGATCACCGTCATCGGCCTGATCGCAGCCGGCCTGCTCTGGGGAGCCGAGGGATTCGGCATCGTGCTGATCCTCTCCGTCCTGGAGATCTCCCTCTCGTTCGACAACGCGGTGGTCAACGCCACGGTGTTGAAGCGGATGAACCCGTACTGGCAGAAGATCTTCCTCACCGTCGGCGTGCTGATCGCCGTCTTCGGTATGCGCCTGATCTTCCCGCTGCTGGTCGTCGGCCTCACCGCGCACCTCAGCCCGGCGACGGTCATCGACCTCGCGCTCAACTCCGACAACACGTACAACGGCTCCACGTACGCCCAGTACCTGGAGGCGGCCAACCCGGCCATCGCGGCCTTCGGCGGCGTGTTCCTGCTGATGATCTTCCTCGACTTCATCTTCGAGGAGAAGGACTACAACTGGCTGGCCTGGATCGAGCGCCCGCTGGAGAAGGTCGGCAAGCTGGAGGCCTTCTCCTCGGTGGTCGCGCTGGTCTCGCTCTGCCTGGCCGCCAACTTCTTCGCCGACGGGCACGCCGAGACCGTGCTGCTCTCCGGCATCCTCGGCCTGGTCACCTACCTCGCCGTGAACGGCCTGTCCTCGATCTTCGAGGCCGGGCTGGAGGAGGAGGCCGAGGAGGAGGAGAAGGCCGAGAAGAGCGGCAAGTCGATCGTCCAGGTCGGCGGGAAGGCCGCGTTCTTCCTCTTCCTCTACCTGGAGGTCCTGGACGCGTCGTTCTCCTTCGACGGCGTGGTCGGCGCGTTCGCCATCACCAGTGACATCTTCATGATCACGCTGGGCCTCGGCATCGGCGCCATGTACATCCGCTCGCTGACCGTCTTCCTGGTCCGCAAGGGCACCCTGGACGACTACGTCTACCTGGAGCACGGCGCGCACTACGCGATCGGCGCGCTCTCGGTGATCCTGCTGGTCGGCATCAAGTACCACATCCCGGAGATGGTCACCGGCCTGATCGGGGTCGCCTTCATCGGCCTGGCCCTGGGGTCCTCGATCCTCCGCAACCGCCGTGAGACCGCCGGGGGCGGGGACGGCGAGGAGAAGGAACTGGTGAGCGCGGGCGAGTAGTTTCCGCCCGCCCCGCCGGCGAACACACGTGAACGGCCGCCCCCGGATCCCCGGGGGCGGCCGTTCACGTGTATCGGGGCGCTTGCGCTCCGGTGGTTAGCCGAGCTGCTGCTCGATGGCGCGCAGCTTGCGCTCCAGCGAGTCCAGCTTCGGCATCGACAGCGTGTCGTCGTCGGCCGTCAGGTCGATCGTCGAGCTGCGGTACGAGCTGCCGTAGGTGCTGCTGTAGGAGGAGCTGCTGTAGGAGGACTCCGAGGAGCCGCTGCCGGTGGAGCTGCCGGAGGAGGAGCCGACGGCGGCGCGCGGGCGGCGGCCGGCCTCCAGTGCGCTCAGCGAGGCGGCGGCCTCCAGCTCGGGGGCCTGGGAGTTCGCGGAGGCGGTATCGGCCTCGGCGGCTAGGGCAGGCTCCGTAGCGTTCGGGCCGTCTCCGGCAGCGGTGAGAGCGGGCACCTGGCGGCCGCCGCGGGCGCGGGCGAGCACGCCGCCCTGGCGGGAGATGGCCTTGAGCTCGGCGCGCTCGCGGCGGTCGGCACTGCGGGCCCGCAGCTTCGCGGCCTCCTTGGCCTGGCGCTCCTCGCGCACCTCCTCGACCGCCTCGTCCAGGCTGCGGACGTTCTCCAGCAGCATCAGCGACCAGGCCGCGTAGGTCTCGCGCGGGGCGCGCAGCCAGCGGACGATGCGGATCTGCGGCAGCGGGCGCGGCACCAGGCCCTGCTCGCGCAGGGCGGCCTTGCGGGTCTGCTTCAGCGCGCGGTCGAACAGGATCGCCGCCGAGATGGACATGCCGGAGAAGAACTCGGGGGCGCCGTCGTGGGACAGGCCGCGCGGGGCGTGCACCCAGTTGAACCAGGCCGAGGCGACCGCGAAGACCCAGACCAGCAGGCGCGAACCGAGCGCCGCGTCACCGTGGCTGGCCTCGCGCACGGCGAGCACCGAGCAGAACATCGCCGCGCCGTCCAGGCCGAACGGGACGAGGTACTCCCAGCCGTTGGACAGGCCCAGGTTCTCCTTGCCGAAGCCCACCAGGCCGTGGAACGACAGTGCGGCCGCGACGCCGGCGCAGCAGAACAGCAGGACGTAGGAGGAGATCCCGTAGATCATCTCCTTGCGCCGGCGGCGCTCCTCGCTGCGCTCCCAGGAGTCGCCCGACTCCTCGGCCTTGGTGTTCTTGAAGCGCAGGGTCGCCACCAGGATGGCGGTGAACAGCAGGGCTGCGCCGCCGATGACGGTCCAGACCAGCTGTATGGAGGTCAGGTTCATTGCGGGTCGGGCCTCGGGTTTCCGCAGGGGACAGGTCACAGTGCGAGACAGGCGGTCAGGTCGCAGGGCAGGGAGCGAGCCTGACGGTGCGTCGTTGCCGCCGGGCGCGCCCACCGCGCCCGGGCAGGGCGGACGGGACACCTGTGCGGCTAGACGATATCGCGTCCGAAGGGGCGGCATCGTACGGGAGCGGGGCTCGGGCCCGCCAATCGACCCGCCGACGGCTCGGGCGGGCACTTTGGTGGCGGCTTCGGTGCCGGTTCTGGTATCGGCTTCGGTGGTGGCTTGGGTGGTCGTTTCGCGGTGGCTCAGCCGGTGGCTCAGATGGTGGCTTCGGTGGGCGTCCGCGGGGGCCGGTCGGTGTCCCGTCCACCTGGATGGGTAGGGAAGTTGGGTACCCGGCGGGTGGCCTGATGCCCGATCATGGAGCGG
The DNA here is from genome assembly GCF_043202015.1 of Kitasatospora sp. NPDC048239. NCBI lineage: Bacteria > Bacillati > Actinomycetota > Actinomycetes > Kitasatosporales > Streptomycetaceae > Kitasatospora > Kitasatospora sp. NPDC048239. The sequence continues at coordinate 232,524 of NZ_JBICZP010000001.1, forward strand.
CGGACCGTCGGACCGACCGGCGGCCGCGGGGGAGGACTGGATGGCCTCGATTTGGGAGTACCTGCGCGGGGAGCGGAACACCCTCGACCCCGGCGGTCAGCACAAGATCACGCTCACCAAGTCGGCCCCGCACTACGCCATCACCGGGGCCGCGGCCACCACCGGCTTCCTGTACGTCAACCTGCACTGGACCGCCCGCGTCTCGGCTCCCGGGCCGACCGCGCGGGAGACGCTCAAGCGCTGGTTCAGCCCGCGGATCCTGAGCCCGATGGAGCCGGACTCCTACCAGAGCGCGCAGGTCAACGTGGACCTCGACCTGGCCTGCATGTACGAACTGGCCGACGGCACCCGGGGGGTGGTGCAGCCGCTCGGCGGCTTCTTCGGCGATCTGCAGCGCGCGCCGTACGTCAAGCTCAGCGGCGACGACCAGTACGGGGCGCCCTCCGGCGAGACGATGTACGTCAACCTGGAGAAGAAGGACCAGTTCAAGCGGCTGCTGATCTTCGTCTACATCTACGACGGCACGCCCGCCTTCGAGCAGGCCAACGCGGTGGTGACGATCGTGCCGCAGACCGGTCCGCGGATCGAGATCAAGCTGGAGGAGCGGGCCGCGGCCGCGCGGTCCTGCGCGGTGGTGCTGATCGAGAACGACGGGGACAACCAGCTGACGGTGCGCCGCGAGGTGCGGTACGTCAACGGCTTCCAGGCGGACATCGACCGGCTGTACGGCTTCGGGATGCAGTGGCAGCGCGGCTACAAGGGCGGGCCGGGGGGAGGGTCGGACTAGCCGCGTCGGGGTTGGCCCCGGCCCTGGGGCGGGGGGTTCCTTGCGGTCCGCGGCGGTCCGCGGCGGTCTGCGGCTGGTCCTAGCGGGGCTGGAACTGCGGGCCCTGCGGGGGCAGCGCGAACTCCTCGGTGCCGGTCGCGCCCTGGGCGGCCTGGACCGGCTGCTGCTGGGGCGGCTGCGGGGCCTGGGGCTGTTGGGCCTGGGCCTGCTGCTGGGCGGTGTTCGGCGGCGGGTAGCCGTACCCGGACTGCTGCGGCGCCTGCGGCGGGTAGCCGTACCCGGCGGCCGACTGCTGGTACGGCTGCTGCTGCGACTGGGCCTGCGGGTAGCCGGGGTGCTGGGCCTGCGGAGGGTAGCCGTAGCCGCCCGCCTGCTGGGGCTGGTTCTGCGGCTGCCGCGGGGGGTACCCGTACCCCGGCTGCTGGGCCGGCGGCGCCTGGGGTGCGGGCGGGATGGCCGGCGGCACGGTCGGCGGTGCCGGCGGGGGCGGGGGAGTGCTGGTGGGTACGGCGGCCACCGGTGCGACGGCCGGCGCGGCCGTGGGCGGCAGCGGGACGGCGGGTGCCAGGGTGAAGGTCCCGGGCTCGGGGCGCTGGGCCGGGCGCGGGTCCGGCATGGCGGCGGCGCGCGGGTCCACGGCCTGGGTGGCCTGCGGGGCGGGCTGGAGGGCCGCGTCGGAGGTCTGCCCGCCCTCGGCGGAGTCCTCGACGGTGATGCCGAAGTCGGTGGCCAGGCCGATCAGCCCGGAGGCGTAGCCCTGGCCGACCGCCCGGAACTTCCAGGCGCCGGCGCGACGGTAGAGCTCACCCGCGACCAGGGCGGTGACCTCGTCGGCCTCCAGCATGGCGAACTCGGCGATGGCCGGCCCGCCCTCGCCGCCGGCGGCGTCGTAGAGCAGGACCCGCAGGCCCGTCACGGCGCGGAACGAGCCGCCCTCGGAGGAGCCGGCCAGCACCACCCGGTCGACCTCGGCGGGCAGCTTGCCGAGCTCCACCTCCACGGTGTCGGCGATCTCGGCCCCGCCGGCCGTTTGCTGCTTGGGCAGGTGGCGCACCAGGCCGGAGGGGTGCCGCGGCTGGTTGTAGAAGACGAAGTCGGTATCGGAGCGGACCCTGCCGTCCGTGCCGAGCAGTAGCGCGGACGCGTCCACGTCCGGCGCGCCGGGCGTCGCGCTCCAGCGCAGCACGGCGCGGACCGCCGCCACCGGCAGTGCGATGTTGGCGCCCTTGGCCATCACGTGCGTCATAGCCGACCATCCTGCCTGTTCGCCACCCCTTCGGACAACGTGACCGAAGGTGGTGGAACGGTGGGGGACTTTGCCAACGCTTGCGCTTTGTGAAGCGGACGGTAACCTTCCGAGAATTCGATGTTTCGGAACCGCGTTCGACCAGGTGTCGTCCGTACGATGGGCGGCGAGAGGGCCCGGGGGGTTTGTCGGGGGGTGGAGGAGCAGCGCGCACCCGGGAACCACCCGCCCCGTGGACCGGTTAGTCCTTGTGATGTGCGAGCCCGGGAGTGATGACGCTCCGTACCCGCATACCCCGTACCGGGCCTGCGTACCCGCACCCCCGCCGCCCGGCGGCCGCACCCCCAGAGGAGAGCACCATGCGCCATTTCGGCCACCTCGCCGACGACGTACGCGGCCGGCTCTTCCTCGAACAGCCGCGGGCGTTCTCCGCGGAGAGCGGGGCGGCGGTCCTCTCCACGGCACTCGGAGCGACCCTCTACAGCCCCGCGACCCGGGCCACCCTGGCGGTCGACATCCGCAAGCAGGCCGCCCGGGGCGTCGTCTCCATGGTGCTCTGCCTGGAGGACGCGATCGCCGACCACGAGGTGCCCGCCGCCGAGGCCAATCTGGTCGCACAGCTCGGAGAGCTTCACGAGGAGGTCGCAGGAGGCCTTTCCGGTGGCGATATCTCCATCGATTGCACACATGATCTGCCCCTTCTCTTCATAAGGGTTCGTGCGGCCTCCCAGATCACCGATCTCACCGCCCGGCTCGGCCCGGCGATCGGCCTGCTCACCGGCTTCGTCCTGCCGAAGTTCACCGAGGAGAGCGGCGGCGGGTTCCTGGAGGCGCTGGCCGCCGCCGAGGCCGCCACCGGTCGGCGGCTGTTCGCCATGCCCGTCCTGGAGTCCCCCGAACTGGCCCACCTGGAGACCAGGCGCGAGCAGCTGTTCGGCGTCTCCCGGCTGCTCGACAAGTACCGCGAGCGGGTCCTCGCCGTCCGCCTCGGCGTCACCGACCTCTGCTCCGCGTACGGCCTGCGCCGCTCGCCCGACCTCACCGCGTACGACGTCGCCCTGGTCGCGGCCGTGATCGGGGACGTGGTCAACGTGCTCGGCCGGGCCGACGGCACCGGGTACACCATCACCGGGCCGGTCTGGGAATACTTCCCCGTCCAGGAGCGGATGTTCAAGCCGCAGCTGCGCCGCACCCCGTTCGCCGAGGCGGAGCCGTCCGGGGAGGCCGTCCGCCAGCGGATCATCGAGCACGACCTGGACGGGCTGATCCGCGAGATAGAGCTCGACCGCGCCAACGGACTGCTCGGCAAGACCTGCATCCACCCCAGCCACGTCCCCGCCGTGCACGCCCTCTCGGTGGTCACGCACGAGGAGTACAGCGACGCGCGCGACATCCTCGACCAGGAGCGCGGCGGGGGAGGGGTGCTCCGTTCGGCGTACACCAACAAGATGAACGAGGCCAAGCCGCACCGGGCCTGGGCGGAGCGGGTGATGCTGCGCGCCGAGGTGTTCGGGGTGGCCCGGGAGGACGTCAGCTTCGCGGAGCTGCTCTCGGCCTGCCTCTGCGGGTGAGGGGCCGGGGGCCCCTTCACCGCATCGCCTGGACCGCACCGCACCGCTTCGTATGGACCGCATTGCACCGCATCGCACCACCGAAAGTTGGACCAGCAGTGACAGCACAGCAAGAGTGGACCGGCCGCTGGGTGGCCGAGCGGGCCGGCGTCGGTCTGACCGGCTCCGACCGGCTCCCCGAACTGGTCGGCCTGGCCCTGCGGGAGAACCCGAAGCGGGCCCACCTGCTGGTCTCCAACGTGCTCGGCAAGCACGTCCCGCAGCGCCCGTCCGTGGTCCACGGCGCCGGACTGGAGCTCGGCCGCCGGGTGCGCGAACTGCTCGGTGAGGAGGCGGCCGCACGCGCCGTGGTACTCGGGTACGCGGAGACCGCCACCGGCCTCGGCCACAGCGTCGCCGACGGCCTGGACGCCCCCTGCCTGCACTCCACCCGCCGCCCGGTGGCGGGCGTCGCCCCGCTCGGGGGCTTCGAGGAGGAGCACTCGCACGCCACCTCCCACCTGCTGCTGCCCGCCCACCCGCGCCTGGTCGAACTCCTCACCGGGGACGGCCCGTTGGTGCTGGTGGACGACGAGTTCTCGACCGGCAACACCGTCCTCAACACCATCCGCGCCCTGCACGCCCGCCACCCGCGCGGCCACTACGTGGTCGTCGCCCTGGTCGACCTGCGCGACGAGCGGGACCGCACCCGCCTGGTCGACCTCGCCGCCGAACTCGGCACCCGGGTCGACCTGGTGGCCACCGCCGCAGGCGGCGTCAAGCTGCCCGCGGACATCCTGGCCCGGGCGCAGCGGCTGATCGCCGAGGCCGGGCCGGCCCCCGAGCCGCCCGCCGCCGCGCCCGCCCCGCTGGCGCGGGTGGAGCTGGCCTGGCCGACCGGACTGCCGGACGGCGGGCGGCACGGGTTCACCACCGCGCACCGGGCCGCGCTGGACTCCGCCCTCCCCGACCTGGCCGAGCAGGTCGCAGGGCAGCTGGCCGGCGGGGAGGAGCGGATCCTGGTCCTCGGCTTCGAGGAGCTGATGTACGCGCCGCTGCGCCTGGCCGGGGCACTGGCCGACCGGCTCGGCGAGGAGCGGGTCCGCTACTCCACCACCACCCGCTCGCCCGTCCTCGCGGTGGACGACCCCGGCTACGCCATCCGCACCCGGCTCTCCTTCCCGGCGCACGACGACCCGCAGGACCAGGCCTCGCGCGAGCGCTTCGCCTACAACGTGGCCCCCGGCGCCGACCCGGCCCGCCGCTTCGACGCCGTCGTGCTGGTGGTCGACGACGCCGCGGACACGCCCGCCCTGCACGAGGGGGAGCGGGCCCTGCTGACCCAGCTGCGGCAGGTCACCGACCGGGTGGTGCTCGCGGTGCTGCCCTCGCACCGGCCTGCCGGCCCGGCTGCCGGCCCAGCTGCCGGCCTGACTGCCGTGGCGCCGGGTGGTCCGGTTGCCGGTTCGGCTGCTGGCTCGGCTGCCGGTCTGCCGTCGCCGCTGTACGGGCCGGCGTTCTCCTCCTACCGCCCCGAGGAGGTGGCCTGGCTGCTCAAGGACCTCTCCGACGTCCCGCTGGAGGCCCCCACCGAGGAGCGCGAGGAGGCCGTCCAGAGCGGCGGCGCCCACTACGCCGAGTCCCTGCCGGTCGAGTACCAGCCCAGCCCCGAGTACCAGGAGCTGTTCCACCAGGCCCTGCGGGTCTCCGCCCGCCGGATCGCGCTCGCCGTCGGCACCGTCGCCGAGACCCTGCTGCGCGAGCGCGGCCCCGGCGTGGTGCTCGCCTCGCTGGCGCGGGCCGGTACGCCCGTCGGCGTCCTGATCCGCCGCTGGCTCGCCTTCGCGCACGGGCTGGACACCCCGCACTACGCCGTCTCGATCATCCGGGGCCGGGGCATCGACCCCGTCGCGGTGCGCTACCTGGACGCCCACCACCACGCCCCCGACGTGGTCTTCGTCGACGGCTGGACCGGCAAGGGCGCCATCACCCGCGAACTCGCCGCCGCCCTCGCCGGATCGGCGTTCAACCCGGAGCTGGCCGTCCTCGCCGACCCCGGCCGCTGCGTGCGCACCTACGGCACCCGGGACGACTTCCTGATCCCCTCCGCCTGCCTCAACTCCACCGTCTCCGGCCTGGTCTCGCGCACCGTGCTGCGGGCCGACCTGATCGGCCCGGACGACTTCCACGGTGCCAAGCACTACACCGACCTGGCCGGCGGGGACGTCTCCGGCGCCTTCCTGGACACCGTCGCCGACCACTTCGCCCAGGTCCGGGACGAGGCGCAGGCCGCCGCCGAACTGGCCGCCGCCGCCGACCGCACCCCCGACTGGGCCGGCTGGGCCGCCGTCGAGCGGATCAGCGCCGAGTACGGCATCGACGACGTCAACCTGGTCAAGCCCGGCGTCGGCGAGACCACCCGGGTCATGCTGCGCCGCGTCCCGTGGAAGGTCCTGGCCCGCCGCGGCACCGGAGCCGACCTCGACCACGTCCGCCTGCTCGCCGCCCAGCGCGGCGTCCCCGTCGAGGAGGTGGACGACCTGCCGTACTCCTGCGTCGGCCTGATCCACCCCCGCTACAGTCGGGGAGCGACCGGTGCCTCCGGCACAGCCGTCCTGGTGAAGGAGTCCTGAGCCCGATGAATGGTTTCCTGGTCGCGAGCGACCTCGACCGCACCCTGATCTACTCCAACCGCGCACTCGCGCTGGACGTGCCCGACCGGCTCGCCCCGCGGCTGCTCTCGGTCGAGGTGCACGACGGCAAGGCGCTCTCGTTCATGACCGAGCAGGCCGCCGCCCTGCTGGTCGAGCTCGCCCGCGAGGCCGTCCTCGTCCCCGCCACCACCCGGACCAGGACGCAGTACGAGCGCGTCAACCTGCCCGGCCCGACGCCCGGCTGGGTACCGTCGTACGCGATCTGCAGCAACGGCGGGCAGCTCATCGTGGACGGCGTCCCGGACGAGGACTGGCGCACCGAGGTGCGCGGCCGGCTGGCCACCGCCTCCGTGCCGCTGACCGAGGTGGTCGAGCACCTGGCCCTGTGCGCCGACCCGGAGTGGACCCACAAGCGCCGGGTCGCCGACGACCTCTTCGCCTACCTGGTCGTCGAGCGCGCCGAGCTGCCGGCCGGCTGGCTCGACGAGCTCACCGGCTGGTGTGCCGAGCGCGGCTGGACGGTCTCGCTCCAGGGCCGCAAGGTGTACGCCGTGCCGGCGCCGCTGAGCAAGAGCGCCGCCCTGGCCGAGGTCGAACGGCGGGTCGGCGGCTGTACCGTGCTGGCCGCCGGCGACTCGCTGCTCGACGCGGACCTGCTGCTCGCCGCGGACGCCGGCTGGCGGCCCGGGCACGGCGAACTCGCCGACGGCGGCTGGACCGCCCCCGGCGTCACCGCCCTCGACCAGGTGGGGGTGGCGGCCGGGGAGGAGATCGTCCGCCGCTTCCTGGACCGGGTGCGGGCGGGAGTGCCGGTAGCGGCCGAGCTGGGGTAGGGGTTGGGGCTGGGGCCTGGGGTTGTTGAGTGGAGGACCCCGGGCCGGTCGCGGCTCAGCCGCAGCAGCCGCCTCCGCAGCAGCCCCCGCCGGACGGGGCCTGCTGCGGGGCGCCGCCTCCGGAGGCGGCGCCGGTGACGGCGACGGCCGACAGCAGCTTCACGGTGTCCTCGTGCCCCTGCGGGCACACCGCCGGGTCGTTGGCCTGCGCCATCTGGCGGCGGAGTTCAAAGGTGGCTCCGCAGGAGCGGCAGCGGAAGTCGTAGCGTGGCATACCCCGCAGCGTACCCAGCGCGGTGGCCGGCCGCGCACGGTTGTGGGCGCGGGCCGTGCTCGGGCGTGCTTGGGTGTGCGTGCTCGGGTGCGATCGGGCCGGGCACGGCGGGTCACGGTTCAGTGGTGGCTGCCGAGGTCCCCCCGGATCAGCCCCACCACCCGCGCCGCCGTCTCCCGCACCTCGGCCAGCTCGGTCAGGAAGTGCCAGTAGTCGGGGTGCCGCCCGGCCGCCTCCAGCTCCGCCACCGCCCGGTCCAGCCGTCCCACCGCCGCGTCCAGCGGACCGGCGTGCCGAGGGTCCGGCGCCTGCCGTCCGGCCATCGCGAGCCGCTGGGCGTCCCGCAGGGCGAAACGGGTCCGCTCGATCTCCCGGTTCGGGTCGTGCTGCACCTCGTTCAGCTGCCGCAACCGCTCGTTCACCGCGACCACCGAGCCGTCCGCCGTGTCCAGCAGGGCGCGCACCGTACCGATCGCGCCGGTCGCGTCCGCCCAGCGCTGCTCATCGCGCGCCCGCGCCGCCTCGGCCAGCTTCTGCTCGGCCGCGCGCCCGGTCTCCGCCACCTGGTCCGGCACCCGCTGGAGGTCCTGCCAGCACGCCGTGCTGAACCGGCGACGCAGCTCGCTCAGCGCCGGCTCCACCGTGCCCGCCTTGGTCTCCAGCGCCTGGATCCGGGTCCGCAGACTCGCCACCCGCCGGTCGATCTCCCGTGCCCGCTCCGGCAGTTGCTCCGCATCCGCGGCGATCGCCTGGGCGCGCTCCCTCACGTTCTCCGCCCGCTGCAGCGTGCCCGCCACCCCGTGCTTGGCCGCGCCCTCGTTCAGCCGCCCCAGCTCCGGGGCCAGCTCCGCCAGCCGCGCCGCCAGGTCGTCCGCCCGCAGCCCGGCCCCGCGCACCGCGTCCAGCGCGTTCGTCGCCGCCAGCAGCGCACGCTTCGCCTGCTCCACCGCGGGCGTCACCCGCATCAGCTGCGACTCCGCGTGGTCCAGCGTCGGCTGCAACCGCCGGAGGAAGTCGCCCAACTCCGCCTGCGCCGCCCCGAGCTGCCCCTTCACGTCCTCCAGCTGGTGCCGGGCCCGCGCCGCCGCACCGGACTCCAGCTCCTCGGCGTCCAGGTCGTGCGCGTCCAGCGCGGCCAGATAGTTCACCGTCACCTGGTCGACCCGGCCGGAGATCGCCTGGAAGTCCGCCAGCGCCCGCCGCGCCGCCGCGCCGTCCTCGGCGGCCCGCACCGTCTCCACCGCCAGCTGTACCTCCCGCTGCGCGGAGTCCAGCTCGTAGAACGCCTGCTGCGCCGCGTCCCGGGCCGCCTTGGCGTCCGCCCGCATGCCCTCGCCGCCGCGCCTGCCCCACCAGCCCCCGCCACGCCCACCGCCGGCACCGCCGAACGCCGCCGCCCCCGCGGCCCCCAGCGCCCCCGCGACCACCAGCGGCAGCACCAGCGCCTCGGCCACTGCACCCCCCGGCCACCGCCGCCCCCGCCCGATCCCGCCGGCCACCCTCACTGCGCGCTCCCTGCTCCGACCGTTTGATCCACCCCCATTCTTCCCGATCACCCCACCCGACCGGCACCCCCACCCACCCCACCCCGTCCCACTCCCCGACCACCTGCGCCACACCACCCGCCGGACCAGGTACTCTAGGCAGTCGTCGTGCCCCCACCAGGCCGCGACAGGGGGCGCGTAGCTCAGTGGTAGAGCGCTGCTCTTACAAAGCAGATGTCGGCGGTTCGAAACCGTCCGCGCCCACAGATGAGAAGGGCCAGTTCGGAGGAGTGATCCTCACGAACTGGCCCTCGGTCGTTTCCGGGGTCTCAGTCGGGCTGCGCCGCTGGTGTGCTGGATGCCCCGGGCGCAGGGAAGCACTGGGCCCGCCAGGACGGGCCGCCTTGGCCCCTTGGCTCCTTGGCTCCTTGGCTCCTTGAGCGTGCAGCCGTGCCGGTGAAGCAGGTCGAGGATGTTGCGCCGCAGATCAGTACGGCAGAGCGCTGGTCGTCACGGGTCTCCTCCTGCATCTGCGGAGGAGGGCCCGGGCGGTACTGCGTCGGCACACCCATAGTCAGCAATTGAATTCAGGCAGTGGCGAATCCGTGGTGCTGGGATGGCCGGCGTCGCGCAAGGGGGAATGGTTGCATCTGACGCTGCCGCAGAGGATCGTAGACAATGTACTCAAGAATCAAGGGATGATCAGCCGGCATCGATCGAGCCCTAGGAGAGGGGGCAGTTGTGGCCAATCAACGCTCGCATGCGGACAGTCCGGCACTGAGCAAGGCTGCAAGTAAAGGGAACGTTGCCCTCGGGTGCGGTGTGGCCCTCGTCGCAACCATTCTATATTTCATCGCATTCGCCGAAAGGGGTAGCGTTGGCTGGAATGCGGTTCTCAACTCCATCGCCGCCTCCTTAACCGCAGCCCTCCTGTTCACCTTGGCCGACTATCTGTTGAGCAGAAGAGACTATGCGCAGTATATTGAGCAGCTTGGCAACATGATGCTCACCGAGATTCGATCCCTGGAGTTTCAATCGAATGCGGTTTCAAATGCTCGTGACCTGGGGCTGGTTCAGGTATTTACGAACGACAGGAATGACGAGTGCATGAGGGCGGAGGGGAAGCTGATACGCGAAGCTGCAAGTTTGACTCTGCTCATGAATGCAGGTGCCAGCTGGGTTGAGATGCATAGGGAGTCATTCCGCTCCCGATTTGGCGATCAAGAAAAATCGACAACGATCTTCATGCCGAGCCCTGCGTCCGACTTCTCGGTTATTCAGGCCCGGAAGGAAGAGATGAACGCGGATGCCCTCATAAATAGGCAAATAGGCGTCATTCGCAAGCTTGATGGCCTGTCCCCTCGAGGTGGCGATCGCCCCTACACGGTGATCGGCCATCAGTTGTTCCATCCTTGCCTGCTCATACTGACCGACACGGATGCCATTATTGCGCCGTACTATGCATCAAAGGGACGGAAGGTGCCGCCGGCGATGTGGTTCAAGAAGACCAAAGGGGGAAGTGATTATTACTCGCGCCTCCGGGATGATGTTAGGGAGCTTGAGGCGCTCGCGGACTCGGCTGAAATTCTCCCCTGGTTTGACGAGCAGATGCGTGGCGAAGTGCCAATTCCCATCCAGGGGGCTGCCTAGTGATTCAAGTCCGCGCTGCTCTCAGTGGTCAGAGCTGGGTGCTATTCGAATCCGTGCCATTGCGTCCGGCGATGCACATGTGACCTGCTCGTCCGGTCCGGTTCGAAACCGTCCGCGCCCACCGGCCCCGGTGCCCCGCACCGGGGCATCGGGCTTTAGAAGCCGGGCCGGCTGAAGTAGGCGACGGCAACGGCTGATGGCGGGTCCCGTGCGGCGGCTTGGGGACGGTCGGTGTCACGGAGGTCCGGGCTGGCGGGACCTCCTGTTGTGGGCGCCGAGCTGGCTCCAGACGTGGCGGTGCCGCGCGATGGTGAAGATGCGTTCGACATGCTCCGGGGTCAGCTGCGTCGGCGCGGATGCGAGGTTCGCGGCGATCTGCTCGCCGGCGACGACGATCACGGGGGAGGCCGTCTCCTGGGTGATCTTCCGGGCACCGACCACGGCGACGACCGGGTGAACGGGCACCTCGAAGCCGCACCACCTCCTGAGCAGCTCCGCCGTTCTGGTGGCCTCGAACGCGGCGTTCGCCAGGTAGGGGAAGCTGTTGCGGTTGACGCTCACCATTCTGTCGCCGACCCGCACGGTGGCGTCCGGGTGGTGCTTGGTGTTGATCGTGAAGACGCCGGGCGACCCGATCACCACGTGGTCGATGTCGGCGCCGCTGGGCAGGGGCACGCCGTGCAGGATCTTCCAGCCGGAGACCCGCAGCGGCTCCAGGTTGGCCCCGACGATGCGTTCGCCCTCCAGCCCCAGGAGAGTGGTCGGCGCCCCGAGGGGATTCCGGGTCGCCTTGGCGACCAGCCGGACCCACACGTTGTGCGTCCGCTCGTCCCGCCGGAGCATGCTCTGCAGGCCGGCGCCGGGAGCGTTCAACGCGAGATCGTCCTCATCCCGCAGGGGCGGGAGGTAGGGCACGCGCACCTGCGGCCCCGGCGCGGTTGCGTCTCCGTTGCGCCGCACAGCGCGCGGAGGTATGACCTGCCCGTAGACGGCACACCACTCTTCGATTTTCGCCAGCGCGGCACGCTCAAGCGTGGAGTCCTGGATGTCGACCACACCGGTCAGACAGTCAAGCCATGCGACCGAAGAGCCGCGGGCACCGGCCCTGTTGACGTACAACCGCCACCTGCCCGGCTTCCGCCACGGCCTGACCGAAAGCTCCTCCACGAGGCTCTGTCCTCCCCAGTCCAGATGCCTGACACCAGATCAGCATGCCCAGCGCGTAGCGGGCGCGAACGCCGTCGGCCAGCCAGGGAGGGGAGGGGTTCGGTCAATGACCGAGTGAGTGGGTGTGTGTGATGGGGTGCCTTGCCCGGGCTGTGGTGGCGGGGGTTGCATGGGGCCATGTCGACTCGTCGGGTGCTGTACGTGTTGGGGTCCGCTGCGTTGCCGGTGCTGGATGTGGGGGTGGTGGTGCGGGCTGCGCAGGGGGAGGGGTGGGATGTGTGTCTGGGGTTGACGCCCACGGCTGCGGAGTGGTTGGGGGGTGAGCTGGCGGAGTTGGAGGCGCTGACCGGGCATCCGGTGAAGAGTCGGTATCGGCGGCCCGGTGATCCGGAGTTGTGGCCTGCGGCGAGTGCGGTGCTGGTGGCTCCGGCGACCTTTCACACGATCAACGCGCTGGCTCTCGGGATCACCGGGTCATGGGTGGTCGGGTTCGCGGCGGAGGCGATCGGCAAGGGCATTCCCATGGCGGTGATGCCTTGTGTGAATACCGCGCTTCTTGCTCATCCGCAGGCTGGGCGGAGCCTTGCGGTGCTTCGGGAGGCGGGTGTTGCCGTCCTGCTCGGGGAGGGCGGGTTCGTCCCGAGCGCGCCGGGGGAGGGGCAGCCGGCCGAGTACCCCTGGGCAGCGGCGCTCGCCGGAGTGGCGAGGCTCGGTGACGGGGCCCGGCGCGGCTGAGCGGCAAACGGTTCACGCCGTCCGGTGGAGGCGGATCGCGGCGAGGGTCGGGAGGGCGGCGGCCAGGAGGAGGGCGGCCAGCAGGCCGACGGGGCTGAGGCCGCCGAGGGTGGTGGAGAGGGCGGCGGCGAGGGCGGGGACGGTGAGGAGGGGGGAGAGGGCGAACAGGGTCGCCTGCCGCTTCTCGCCGCGGGACCACTGGGGGGACTTCCACAGGCGGATGAGGCCGGCGGCCGCGGCGGCGGGGGCGACGAGGAGTCCGAGGACGGGGATGAGTGCGGCCGGCAGCGGGAGGACGAGCAGGCCGAGGGTGATGGCGGTGCGGCGGGGGCTCTCCGGGACGGGTCGGGCGGCGGGTTCCTCGGAAAGAGCGGCGTCGGCGATCTCCGTGGGGGTGCCGAGCTGGTCCAGGATGCGGCGGACGGCGCTCCCGTCGGAGGGGTCGGACTCCGACAGGGCCACCTCGATGTGTTCGCGCAGGTCCGCGAGCAGTTCCCGGCGGCGGGCGTCGGGCAGGGCCGCGGTCCGGTCCTCGACCGAGGACAGGAAGGAGCGGACGAGGGGGTGGGCGAGGGTGTTGGTCACGTCGGCTCTCCAGGGGTGAGGAAGTGGTCGACGGCGGCGCGGAAGGAGGGCCAGTTCGCGGTGAACTCCTCCAGCGCGCTCCGGCCGGCGTCGGTCAGCGTGTAGTACCGGCGCGGGGGTCCGCTCTCGGACTCCTGTAGGTGGGTGTCGGCGAGCCCGGTCCGTCGCAGGCGTGACAGCAGGGGGTAGATCGTGCCCTGGCTGGTGGCCATCACCTCGACGCGGGCGAGTTCCGCCAGCAGCTCGACGCCGTAGCGGGGGCCGTCCCGCAGCAGTGCCAGGACGCAGTACTCCAGCACTCCTTTGCGGAGTTGGCTCGCCACCCGTCCGTCTGCCTCGGGGTTACTTGCATTGCCATCTACCATGCAAAGCAAGGTACCACGCCGGGGGTGGACACGGGGGTAGCGCGAAGGGCCGGTCCGCAGGTGGGGAGTCTGCGGACCGGCCCTTGGGGGTGGGGCGTCAGTGCGGTGCGTCGGTGCGGTGTATCAGCGCGGGTCGTCAGTGCGGTGTGTCAGCGCGGGGCGTGCGCGGCCAGGACGGCGCGGATGTCCGACAGGCTGTCCACCACCGCGTGGGCCTCGGCGAGTTGGTCGGCCGAGTGGGTGGTGGTGATCCCGATGACGAACATCCCCGCCCGGCGGCCCGCGGTCACGCCCGCCGGTGCGTCCTCGACCACCACGCACTCCTGCGGGGCGGCGCCGAGCGCGTCGGCCGCGGCCAGGTACCCCTCGGGGTGGGGCTTGCCGTTCTCGACGTGGTCGGCGGCCACCAGGACGGCCGGGGTCGGCAGGCCGGCGCTGCGCAGGCGGCCGGTCATCAGGCCGCTCGGGCCGGACGTCACCGCGGCCCACCGGTCCGCGGGCAGGCCGCCGAGCAGTTCGGGCGCGCCCGCCACCGGGCTGAGCAGGGCGACCCCCTCGGCCTCCAGCTGCTGGATGCGGGTCAGCACCGAGGGGACGTCCTCGGCGCGGAAGAACATCGGTACCACCTCGGCGTCCCGGCGGCCGTGGCAGACCGCCAGGATGGCGTCCGCGTCCGCGCCGAACTCGGCAGCCACCCGCCGCCAGACGTCGACGATCAGCCGGCTGGAGTCGACCAGGGTGCCGTCGATGTCGAACAGGAGGCGCAGGTCCGCGGGGGCCGGGGCGACGGCCGTCATCAGGCGCCTGCCGCGATGGCGCCCAGCGAGCGGAACGCCGACTCCACGCCGGCCGGGTCCTGGAACAGGGCCGAGGCGACGACCAGGCGGTCGGCGCCGGCCGCCCGCAGCGCGGCGGCGCGCTCCGCCGTCACGCCGCCGTCCGCGGCGATCCGGATGTGGCCGAGACCGCGCGCGTCCAGGTCGGCGCGCAGGCGGCGGATCTTGTCCACGGTGTAGGGCAGGAAGTCGCTGGTGCCGGGGTTGACCGCCATGACGACGACCTGTTCGACGAGGTGGGCGATCTCTTCGACGGACGACAGCGGGGTGCCGGGGTTGAGCGCGATGCCCGCCGCGATGCCCGACTTCTCCAGGTCGCGCAGCAGTCGGGCGATGTGCGGGGTGCTCTCGACGTGGACGGAGACGAGGTCGACGCCCGCCTCGGCCAGGCCGTCGATGTGGGACTCCGGCCGCGTCACCTGGAGGTGCACGTCCAACCGCCGGTCGAAGGCCTTGCGGACGGACTTCACCGCCTTGAGGCCGAAGCTGATGTCGGGGACGAACACCCCGTCCATCACGTCGAGGTGCAGGAGGTCCGCGTCGGTGCGCGAGACATCGCCCACCGCCCGCCCGTACTCCAGCGGATCGGCGCCGAACAGGCCCGGCACAATGGAAACATCGGTCGTTGACCCGGTCATGGGGATCTCCTCGATTTCTCGGTCAGCCGACGATCGACAGCAGCGTGGCGGCCACCAGGTCGACCTCGTCGGGGCTCATCTCCGGTCGCAGCGGCAGGCACAGCGCGTTCTCCGCCAGGAAGTCGGAGTTCGGGAACGCGGCCGCGTCGAACGCGTAGGCGGAGAAGGCGGGTTGGCGGGCGATGGGCACCGGGTAGCGCACGACGGCGTCAACTCCCGCCGCCCTGAGGGCGGCCAGGGTGGCGTCACGGTCGGGGACGATGGCCTGGTACATGTGGTAGACGTGCTCCGGGCCGGCGACGGGCACGCGGACGGCGCTGCCGGACAGGGCCCGGGTGTACTGCTCGGCGCGTTCGCGGCGGGCCTGGTTCCACGCGTCCAGCCGGGGCAGCTTGTGCCCCAGCACCAGTGCCTGCACGGAGTCCATCCGACTGCTGAACCCGGCCTCGACGTGGTGGTTCTGCTCCTGTTGGCCCAGTCCGCGCAGCCGGCGCAGCCGGTCGGCCAGCTCCGGGCTGCCGGTCACGGCGGCTCCCGCGTCGCCGGCGGCGCCGAGGTTCTTCGACGGGTGGAAGCTGAAGCAGCCGATCTCGCCGAAGGTGCCGACCGGCCGGCCCTTCCAGCGGGCGCCGACCGCCTGGGCGCAGTCCTCGACGACCGCGAGGCCGTGGGTCGCGGCCAGCCCGGTGATCCGGTCCATGTCCAGCACCTGGCCGAACATGTGGACGGCGAGGATCGCCTTGGTGCGGGGCGTGATCGCGGCTTCGAGCCGGTCCGGGTCCATCAGGTAGTCGGTGTCCGTGCAGTCCACCAGGACGGGGACGGCACCGACCCGGACGATCGCCAGCACGGTGGAGTGGAAGGTGTTGGCCACCGTGACGACCTCGTCGCCCGGTCCGATGCCCAGGGCGTGCAGGGCGAGGATGAGCGCGTCGGTGCCGGAGTTGACCCCGACGGCGAAGCCCGCCTCGACCTGCTCGGCGAAGGCCCGCTCGAACTGCTCGACCGGCTTGCCGAGGATGTAGTCGCCGGACAGCAGGAGCTCGGAGATCCTCCCGGTCAGCTCCTCGAGGTCGTCGAACTGGGCCGGGTAGCCGTAACGCGGGACCAGCATGGTGTTCTCCCTGGACGGGTGGGTGCCCTGGACGGGCGGGTGGTTCGGAGGGGGGCGGGGCAGGCGGCGCGGGCCGGCGGCCGGGGCTCAGCAGCCGGGGAGGACCTCGGCCACCGTGGTGGTGAGGTCGGGCGCCCGGGTGGTGCCCGACGGCATCGTCGGGTCGATCAGCACCTTGAGGTGCTCTCCGGTCAGGCGCCGGCCCGGCGGGTCGGTCGCCATCGACCGCAGGACCGGTCCGGCCGCCTCCAGGGGGAGGACGTGGCTGAGCACCCGGCCGAACCGCCGCGGGTGGGCGACGAGCAGGTCCTGCGCGCGCCGCAGGAGGTCGGCGGAGGTGCCGCGGTGCCCGGTGAGGCGGATCCGCTTGCCCGAGGGCAGGGCCACCAGGCGTCCCGGTGCCGGTTCGGGCGAGCCGCAGATGTTGGACCTGCGGATCGAGTTGAGGTCCAGGTCCCCGGTCAGCTCGTGCACCGTGCCGGTGCCGAAGCCGCCGAACAGGTCGATGGCCCCGCCCTCCTCCAGGGCGCGCGCGGCCTGGGTGAGCGCGGTGGCCGAGGCCTCCCGGGGCAGGCAGAGGAAGGCCGCCCCGACGCCGGAGACGGGCGGCTCGGTGCGGTACCGGGTGCCGGGCAGGACGTCGCGGCCGCGCAGGTAGTCCAGCCGCTCCGCGCGCCCGTGGACCAGGGTCATCGGTGTCCCGCGCAGTTCGCCGACCAGTGCGGCCAGTACGGCGGTCGTCCCGCTGCCCCACACCGCCGCGCTCCGCGCCCGCCCGGAGGCGTCGAGCAGGTCCCAGCCGTAGAGGACCGCGCCCAGCGGTTCGACGAGCACGGCGAGGTCGGCGACCAGGTCCGGCCGGGCGGGGACGAGGGTGCGCAGCACCGCGGCGCCGGCGGCCGTCGTCGGGTAGTACCGCCGGAAGACCCCGTCGTGGGAGTGCCCGAGGATGCTGTCCTGGTCGTGGGGGTCAACCGGGTTGAAGATGCCCCGGTGGACGCCCGAGGGCGAGCGGTACTCCGCGAGTCCCTCGTGGCCGAGCACCGCCGCCCCGTCGGGCCGGATCCCGCGCTGGATCTGCAGGTCGGTGCCGCAGATCCCGGCGCGGAGCACCCGCAGGGCCGGGCCGGCCGCGGCCTCGGTGCGGTCGAGGCGCAGGCCGTGGTCGGCGGTGCGGGTCCAGGCGAGGTCGTCCCTGGCGGAGACGGCCGTGGAGACGCCACTGAAGGCAGCGGTGGTGTCGGTGCGGGCGGTGTCGGTGCGGGCGGTGCCGGTGCGGGCGGGGTCGCCGTCGGTGTCGCTCATGCCGCGAGCCCCTCCTCGTCGAGCAGCCGGTGGAGGACGTCCACCGAGCGCCGCAGCTCCGGCTCCGTCAGCTCGTTGACGAACACGCACTTTCCGATGCCGACGGGCAGCGGGATGTTCTGCCGCCCGTCGCGGTGCCGGGTGGACTCGCCGAGGGCGTCCCAGAGCAGTCCGACCTCGCAGACGGGGTGCCAGACCGGCAGTCCGGACCTGCGCAGCAGGCGCAGCACACGGACGGCGTCGGCGGGCGACTGCAGGCCCTGGTCGACGGCCAGCGCGCAGGACAGCGCCATGTCGATCGACACCGCCTCGCCGTGCAGCAGCCCGGGCCGGGCCGCCATCTCGAACCCCGGGCTGAAGGTGTGCCCGAAGTCCACCGCCCGGCGCAGCTCGTGCTCCCACAGGTTGGGTTCGAGCTCCTCCAGCATGCCGCCGATCGCGCGCCGGACCACCTCCTGTCCGGCGGAGCCGTCCAGCCGGTGGCGCACCAGCTGTTCGGCCTCCGCGTCGAGCAGGTCGAAGAGGGCGGCGTCGTGGATCACCGCCATCTTGATGATCTCGGCCATTCCGTTGCTGATGTGGCGGGTGTCCAGGGTGCGCAGGAAGGCCCGGTCCACCAGCGTGTCGCGGGCGGGATGGTAGGTGCCGAGCCGGTTCTTGTGGCCGTGGAAGTTCACCGCGTTCTTGGCGCCGACCGCCGCGTCGACCATCCCGACCAGCGTGGTGGGGATGCGGACGAACGGGGTGCCGCGCCGGTACAGTCCGGCCGCCAGCCCGACCAGGTCGGTCAGCACACCGCCGCCGACGGCCGTGATCGGCTCCCGGCGGGCGAGCGCGATCGAGTCGGCCGCGCGCACGATCTCCTCGAGTGACGGGATCGTCTTGGTGTGCTCGCCGCCGGGCAGCCGCAGGATGTGCGGGACGGTCTTCCGGCTGAGGAAGTACTCCTGGATCCGCGCGCCGTGGAGGGCGAAGACCTGCTCGTCCACCACCACCAGGCGCCGCGCGCCCGGCGTCAGGCCCACGGCCTGGGCGAGCGCGTCGTTCGCGGGTGACAGCACCTCCGTCACCTGGGTGACCCGGTAGGAGACGTCCTGACGGGCGCGGACGGTCCATTCCCCAAGACTCATGCTGTGTGCGCTCTCTCGTTCAGAATTCCCCGTGCGTGAACTCCCGCTCCACGCAGCGCGTTCAGCCCGTTCGGCTGTCCTCGGACGATCCGGCGGGCGAAGTAGCCCTGGTCCCGGTCCGAAATCCCGTACAACCCCAGCTGGTTGAGGTTGCGTAGCAGGCTCGCCAGATAGGCGTCCCCGAGATTGTCCACCACCCCGCCGGTGAGCACGGTGTGTTCAACCTCCGGGTTGAGGGCGGCCTGGGCGAGCAGCACCCGGGCCAGCGGCAGGGTCACGGCGTCGAGCACCCGCAGGGCGCCGCGGTGGCTCTGCGCGACCAGCCCGCCGAAGGACGCGAGCGTCTGAGCCGTCGACCGGTTCGGCGTGTCCGTACCGCCCCACACCGGAGCGGGCAGGCTGCGCAGGAAGCGCCCGATGCCCGCGCCCGAGGAGAGCGCGCCGACGTGGTCGGGCGCCCCGCAGTCGCAGCGGGCGGTCACGGGGGCGCCGTCCCAGTGCAGTTGTGCGGGCAGGTGGCCGATCTCGCCCTGCAGGCCGTGCTCCCGGTCCAGCGGGATGCGGCCGGTGGCCAGGTCGATCGTCCGGTAGGCGATGCCGGTGCTCACCGTGACGGCGGCGGCCTGCCGGCGCTGGTCCAGTCGGTCGTTCCTCAGCAGTGCGTACGCGAGCGCGGACACGTCGTTGACCACCGACCAGCGCGCGTCCGGCCGCCGGGCGGAAAGCTCCCGGGCCGGCCACCAGTCGGTCCGCTCACTGCCGAACAGCGGTGCGCTGCCGACCACGTGGCCGGTCCGCCCGTCCATGGCCGCGCCGAGGGAGACCGCGCACAGGTCGAGCGCGGTGGGCCACTCCAGCCGGATCTCGTCCAGCGTCCGCACCAGCCAGTCGACGATGCGCTGTTGGAGGACGGCGGCCGTGGCGGGTGCCGCGGGCGCGGTGCCGCGGGTGACGGCCGGGTGGCGGCGGAAGGCGGCGACGGTGTCGCCGTCGACCAGGACGCCCGCCCGGAACCAGGTGCCGCCGAGGTCGAACACCACCACCGGGCGCGTGCTGCGGCGGGCCTCGGCGGCGCAGAAGCCGGGCGTCCCGGCGGCGGCCGGTTCGGACGGGGGAGCGGTCACCGGTAGGTGCCGGCGGCTTCGGCGTCCAGCAGCAGGAGCCCGTCCGATCCGAGGAAGGCCCGGGCGGCCAGGGTGTCGGCCGTGCCGGTCGCCAACTTGGCCACCGCCTCGGTCTTCTGCGCGCCGGTCGCCATGATGATGCGGGTGGCGGCGCCGCGCAGCGACGGCAGGGTCTGCGTCATGCGCACCGCGCCGTCCACGGTGGTGGTCACCGTGACCCCGGCCTGGTCCTGCGGGTCGTAGCGGTCGGCGAACAGCGAGGCCAGGTGGCCGTCCGGGCCCAGTTGGAGCAGGACGGCGTCGGCGCCCGCGGTGCCGGTCAGCGAGGCCAGCAGCTTCGCGTACTGCGCCGCGCCGTCGGCCGGGTCGCCGGACCGGACCGGCATGGGGTGCCGGCGGTCCTGGGGCACCGCGGCCGGGTCCAGCAGCGTCTCGCAGATCATCCGCCAGTTGGACCCGGTCTCGGCCTCGGGGAGGACCCGGTCGTCGGTCTGCACGAAGTGCACCGACGCCCAGGGCAGGTCGTAGGTCGCGAGCAATTGGTAGGCCGTGGTCGGAGTATTTCCTCCGGTCAGTGCAACGACGCATTCGCCGCGCTCGGCCACGGCCTTTCGTACGGCTTCGGCGACGGCTTCAGCGGCATTCTCGGCCGCCGCGTCGGCGGTCGGCAGAACCCGCGAGGGGAGGGGGCTCAATGCAAAACTCCCGGTCTTGGCCAAACAATCGATCAATCCGGTACGACCGTACTGCGGACGGCCGTATCCGGCCATGGGTGGGATTGAACAGCCGCCCTGGGAGCGGGAGATGGACCCGCACGTCAGGCCCTGTCGAACGGTGTGGACGGCTGCTACGGTTCCGACCATGCCGACGACCACTACCGCTGGATATCTCGACCGACTCGGCCTCCCCGGCGACCTGGCGCCCACCGTCGAGAATCTGCGACGACTGCACCGCGCCCATGTGGAGAGAATTCCCTACGAGACGCTGGACTTCCAGCTCGGAACGCCCGCGGGGATCGACCCGCAGGAGTCGTTCGACCGTATCGGGCAATTCCGCCGGGGCGGGTACTGCTTCCAGCTGAACGGCGCTTTCCTGGTCCTTCTCGGAGAACTCGGCTACCAGGTCGGGATGCACCGGGTCGGCGTCCAGAAGGTCGACGAGGCGGAGCCGGCGGGGGTCAACGGCAACCACATGGCGCTGACGGTCGGCGGGCTGCCGACGCCGCAGTCGCCCGACGGGCGCTGGCTGGTCGACGTCGGTCTGGGCTTCGCCTTCCACGAGCCCCTCCCGCTGCGGACCGGCCTGACCGAGCAGGGCCCGTTCGGGTACCGGCTGTCGGAGTCCTCCTGCGAGCCCGGCGGCTGGCGCCTGGACCACCGCCCGCTGCGCGGCTTCGCGGGCGCCGACATCTCCGTCCGTCCGGCCCGCGCCGAGGACTTCGCCGACCAGCACGCCCACCTGTCGACCTCGCCCGAGTCCGACTTCGTCCGCCTCGCCCGGGTACAGCGCAGGGACGCCCTCGGCACCGACCTGCTGCTGGGCCGGGTGCTCACCCGGATCGACGGAACGGGCGATCAGCGCCGTGAACTGACCAGCCCCGACGAGTGGTTCGAGGTGCTGCGGACCCGCTTCGGCCTGCCCCTCGACGAGCTCGGCGCCGCCGGGCGCGAGCGGCTGTGGGCGGTGGTGTGCGACGGCCACGAGTCCTGGCTGCGGCAGGGCTGACCCGGCGGCGGTCTCACCACCGGTCCCTCGGGGCGCCCGCCGCCCGCCTGCCGGACAGCAGCTCGGCCGCCGCCATCGCGTTGACCAGGCCGGCGCCGAAGGTCTTCAGCACCACCGTGCCGGCGGGGGCGGGCAGGTCGCGGAAGCCCATGTCCACCAGGACCGCGTCGGGGCGGCCCGCCAGCAGCGCGGTGAGCACCCCGGTCTGCCAGGCGTCCGCGGTCTCGGCCCTGACCACGACGGCCAGCGGCACGCCCGCCGGCAGGTCGAGGTCGGCGGCCGCCGTGCCGGGTGCCACCGTGAGCGCCCCGGCGAGCGCGCCGAGCCGCGCCATCGGCTCCGCCAGGCCCCACGGCACCGTGCCGCAGGAGATGTTGGGCTCCGGGCGCAGCTCGACGACGAACCGCGCGGAGGGCGCGGGAAGCGTGCCGCGCACCTCGACGGCCCGGCGGGCGGCCGCCAGCCCGATCCCGCCCAGGTCGCCGGTCGGCCTGGCGGGGGAGGAGGTCCACTTCCGCAGCCGGGCGACCCGCTCGGCGGCCTCCTCCAGCCGGGACAGCGGCAGGACGCCCTCGGCGACGGCCCGCCGGGCGCTGTCCCGGATCTCCGCGCAGATCCCCTCGCCGTCCTGCGGCCCGATGATCATCAGGTCGACGCCCGCGAGCCAGGCCCGCACGGCCGCGCCGCCGAACCCCAGCCCGGCCTGCGCGGACCGCATGTCCAGCGAGTCGCTGATCACCACGCCGTCGAAGCCGAGTTCGCCCCGCAGCAGGTCGGTGACGAACCGCGGGCTGAAGGTGGCAGGGGTGTCGTCGATCGCGCCGACGACCACGTGCCCGGTCATCACGGCCTGCACGCCCGCCTCGACGGCCGCCGTGAACGGGTACAGGTCGCGGGAGCGGAACTCCGAGGCGGGGGTGTCCACGACGGGCAGCTCGAAGTGGGAGTCGACCCGGGTGGCCCCCAGGCCGGGGAAGTGCTTGGCCGTCGCGGCGACGCCGTGGCGCTGCAGCCCCTCGACGAAGGCCCGGGTGTGTGCGGCCACCCGTGCGGGGTCGGAGCTGAACGACCGGGCGCCGAACACCGGCATGTCGTACCCGGGACAGACCTCGACGGAGGGGGCGAGGTTCAGTGAGACGCCCGCGTCGATCAGGTCGGCGGCGATGGCGCCGGCCACCTGCGAGGTCAGCGCCGGATCGTCCACCACACCGAGGGCGAGGTTGCCGGGGTAGTTGCTGCCCCGGTGGTACTCGACCCGGGTGATGTCGCCGCCCTCCTCGTCCAGGGCGACGATCAGATCCGGGCGGTGGGCCCGCAGCGGCTCGGTGACCACCTCGCGCACCCGGCCGTCCAGGAGCCCCAGGTTCGCGCCGAACAGCACGATTCCGGCGAGCCCGTCGTCCAGCTCGCGCCGCAGCCAGTCGGTGGGCGCCGCGCCGCCGTAGGCCGGCAGCAGGCAGGAGTTGACCAGAGTCGACAGACGGTCCATCAGTTTCCCTCAGCTGTTCTTCCATACGGGACGACCGGGCCGAGGCCCTGTCAGGTTGAGGCCCTAGGCCGACGCGCGGTGGCGCTGTTCCAGCTGCTTGGCGAACTCCCGCCAGGAGTCGCTGCAGCGGTGCGCGAGGTCCGCCACCGTGCCGACGCAGTGGCTCGGTACGGTCTCGACCACGGTCTGCCACTCGTCCGGCTCGATGACGTGTCCGCCCAGCCAGCGGAGCAGGTTGCGCCCGGCGTCCGTGAAGCGCAGCGACGGGTCCGCGACCAGGATCCGCATCGCCATCGCCACGTCCCGCTGGCTGCGCCGCTCGACGGTCGGGGCGGCGGGAGTGCTCTGGGGGAGGACCGCCGCCGCCTCGGTGCCGCCCGCAGCGGGAACGCCGCGCAGCCGCGGCTGCGGCACCGGGTCCTCGCCGCGCAGCACGCGGGCGCGGACGTCGGAGGCGGTGCCCAGGGAGATGCCGGCCTCCCTGGCGATCCGGCGCAGCGGGGTCTGCGGATCCGCTTTGACCAGCTCACCGGCGGACCGCCGCCCCTCGGCGCTGCTCAGCGGACGGCGCTTGCCGTCCCGGCCGATCCGGGCCTGGAGCGTGGACACCTCGGCGCCGGGCTCCTGGCGCATGGCGCCGACCGCCTTGGCGGCGAGCCCGGTCGCCTCGGCGATGGCCCGGTCGGACCACTGGGGGTGGGAGACCAGGATCCGCGCCACCGCGGCGCGGCGGTCCGCCAGCGAGAGGGGCAGGCCGTGCGTGACGTTGAGCCGTACGGCGAGGAGGAAGAGGTCCTTCTCGTCACCCTCGACGAACCGGACGTCGATCCGCTCGGCGCCGCGCAGCCGGGCGGCGTGGACGCGGTGCATCCCGTCGATCACGCGCATGCTCGACCGGTGGACGACGATGGGCGGCAACGGTGCGTCCGACTGCGCCAGGACCTGCACGTGGTCCGGATCCTCGGCCTGGAGTCGCGGGGAGTCGGCCGAGCGCAGTGACGCGATGGGGACCGACTCGGTCGCGTGCTCCTCGGCACCGTCCCCGCTGAGCCCCAGCACCGCCGTATCGAGCCGGCCTTCCATCGGAAACTCCCCCTTTGTCATCGAACTCGGTACTGGCCATGGGAAATCGGGCCCGGGCGGCCCGCCCGCCGCCGCCCCGCCGCTGTCGGTCCATGGCACCGACATCGGCCGCCCTGCAACACCCCGCCGCCGGCCGGTGAGCAGCCGCCAGAGGTGCGCGCCGCCCGGGACGACCGGTCCGGGGGGCCGACCCCTGTACCGCGGGCCTGCCCGCCCGCGCGGCTGCGCAACGGGCGACCGCCTGACCGGGGCCCTTCGGCGGCGGCAGGACGTCGCGCCGCACACGGCGGATCCGACGCGGCGTCATGGGTGGGTGACGGTTCGCGTCGGGACGGGCTCCGGTGGAGGGAGGCCCGCTGGTCCGGTCGGCCGCGCGGAGTACGCATGCTCGGGTGGGAGCACGGCTGCCGGGGTTGCCCGATCGGGCCGGAGATCCTGTGCCGGGTCACCCGGCGCGGCGCGGCTCCGCACTGTCGGAGGGGCGGGTGCGCGGCGCGCTCGTGCCGAGGGCCGCGCGGTCCGCCGACGCGGCGGTCGGCCGTCCGCGCCGCAGGCGGGGTCCGGCCGTGACGGGCGCCGGCGCCGGGCCGGCGAGCGGGCCCGGCGCCGCGCCGTGGCGGGCTCTTCGGTGCGCGTGCGGCGAGGCGTCTCTTCGTCGGTGTTGGGCCCTCATGTATCTGATATCCCCGTCAGAAATCAAGCACGGATCGGTCGGGGCCGTCCTGGACCCGGCTGCGGATCGCAGGTAATGAACGGCCGCCGAGTGGGGGTTGCAACCGGCCGGGGCGGCCCCCGGCCCGCATTCAAAGGACCTTTGAATGCGAGTAACGGGCTCCCCCGGAGCCGTAGTTGACGACACCCCCAGCGGTCATGCGATGCGAAACGTAACAGGGGCGCAGTTCCTATGTCTAGACCAATATGGGCGGCTCCCCCGAGTTCAATGTGGGATATGGCGCCGCAGATGTGCGAGGGCCGCCGCGGAGTCGGCCGGAGGCGTTCCGGTGGGCGGCCGGAGTGCGGGCTTCCGCCGCACGGGGATCGAATTTCGCCGACTCCCTTGAGGGGATCGGTTCATGACGAACCCGCAGGTGCGGTTCGGTGCGGCCCGGCTCGTGCGGGTGTGTCCAGACCGTGCAGAACTCGGGGATGTTTGACCCGTCCGATGGGTGGCGCCCTGCCTCGATGGTGCTGCGCCGAATGGGGTTGACGGTCGGTCACCATCGCCGGCCATGTCGCGCAAGGAATGTCTACGCGCGTTACGTGGATTCGCGGCGGAGGCCGGATCCCGGGGTGCCGCCACCGATTCACCGCTCCTCGGTGGCGATTTCCGGACGGCTCGCCGGTGCGGATTTCGGTAATCGGCCGGGGGGCTGGTCATTTTCGGCGCGATTACTCACCGGCGGCTCCACAGGTGGGGGGATTTCATTCCGATCGGATTCCGGTCGACGGCGTTGTGCCGACCTGTCGGCGAAACGTGAAGCGGCCGCCGGCCCGGCGGGCCGCTCCCCGTTTCGCCGGTGTTCCCGGAGGACTGTTGAGGACGGGCAGGCGGTGGTCTACCGTGACTGCCGCCGGACCCCCGCCGCGTGGCCCTCGGAGCCCGCGGCCCCCGGCCGACGGGTCGGGCGGGCGGGTCGGCCCGGCGGGTCGGGCGCCCGGCCGCAGGGCCGAGGAGGCCGCCGGAGCACCCGGACCACCCCGTACGCCAGGCCCGCCCGGGCCGCGACCTCCCATGAGCCCGGCCGGGACCCCACCCTCCCCGCGCACTACCGGACGGCGGCCGGCCGCGCCGACATTCCGTGGGGAATTTGCCCGATCGCCTCCCCGCGGAGAACCCGAAAAGGCACCAGCCCGCCGAGCAGACCAGGGATTACACGGTGAAACACGACTTTGACGTCTACGCGACGGCCGCCACGTCCCGACCCGGCGAGGGGCACGGGCTCTCCGCCCTCGGCGAGGTCTCCCGGAATGCCGAGGAGCACGGATTCAGCGGATTGCTGGCCTTCTACAACCACCGCAACCTCGATCCCTGGCTGGTCGCGTCGACCGTGATGGGGTGCACCGAGCACCTGGTGCCGCTGGTCGCCGCCCAGCCGTACGCCGCGCCGCCGTTCACCGTGGCCCAGATGATCTACACGCTGACCACCCTCCACGGCCGCCGGGTGGACCTCAATCTGATCACCGGCGCCGCAGGGGCCGAACTGGCCCAGGTGGGCGAGACCCTGGACCACGACGAGCGCTACCGGCGCGCGGTGGAGTACGTCTCGGTGATCCGCGGGCTGCTCTCGGAGCCCGGCCCGCTCCACCACGAGGGCGGCTACTACCGGTACGAGGGCCTGCGGATCAACGCGCCGCTCGCCCCCTCGCTGATGCCCCGGGTGTTCGTCGCCGGTTCGTCGCCCGCGGGTCTGGAGGCGGCCCGGGCCGTCGCCGACGTCGCGATCACCCACCCGGAGCCGGTGGCGGGGTTCGCTGCGGACTTCGCGGGCGCGCTGGCCGGAGGACCGCGGATCGGAATCCGGGTGGGGCTGGTCGCGCGGCCGACCGGTGCGCAGGCCTGGGCGGCCGCCCGCGAGACGTACCAGGACAGCCGGGCGTCCCGGCTGACGACGGCCGTGCGCCGCAGGACCGGATCGGACTGGAGCCGGCGGCTGGCCGTCCTGGCGACCGAGGGCGACGTCTACGACGACGTGTACTGGACCGGTGCGTACCGGGCCGACAAGGGGACCCTCCCGCTGCTGGTCGGCGACTACGAGGCCGTCGCCGACTACCTCGCCCGGTACCTCGCGGCGGGCGTGCGCGTGGTCCTGCTCGGCAACATGAGCACCGCGGAGGACTTCCGGCACGCCGACGCCGTGCTCTCGCTGCTCGGCCGGACGCGGAGCGGTTGAACGCGGCGGGCCGGCGCCGGGAAGGCCTGCGACGGACGGCGCGGCTGGTCCGGGGGCGGTCCGGGAGGGGTCGTTCAACTGCTGCCCGGGAGCAGTTGAACGACCGGTCCGCGAAGGCCGCTGACGGGCGCTCAAAGCGTTCGACGTGAACGCCCCGCCCCGTGTGTATCTTCATCCGAGCGTGTTCCCCGGGAGGTCGTACGCGGTGGGCCGGGCAGCTGGGCGGCCGCGCGACCGGGGCTTGGGCGACCGGGGCTTGGGCGCTGATCGAGGAGCTGCCGCTCACCCCGCCACAGGACCGACCGGAAGCGGTCGCCCGAAACCGTGAGGAACCAGAAGCGATGAAGGCGACCACGCTGGTCGAACAGTTCGGCAGCCCGCTCTACGTCTACGACCTGGCCCAGGCCACCGAGGCCGCCGCCGCGCTGCGCGACCGGCTGCCGACCGGCGCCACCCTGTTCTACTCGCTCAAGGCCAACCCCCACCCGGACGTCGTGCGCACCCTGCGGTCGGCCGGCTGCCGCGCCGAGGTCAGCTCGGCGGGCGAACTGGACGCGGCGCTGCTCGCGGGCCACACCGGGTCCGACTGCCTGTACACGGGGCCCGGGAAGACCGCCGTCGAACTGGCGCACGCCATGCGCTCCGGCGTCACCTGCTACTCCGCCGAGTCGCTGGACGACCTGCGGCGGATCGGCGCGGCGGCCGAGCGGCACGGGGTGACGGCGCAGTGCCTGCTGCGGATCAACGGGACCACCGGCGCCGGGTCCGCCGGACTGCGGATGACCGGCACCGCCTCGCAGTTCGGGTTCGACCTCGACGCCGCGGCCGACTGGGCCGACGCCGTCGCGGACGTCCCGAACGTCGAACTGGTCGGCCTGCACCTGTTCGCCCTGACCAACGCCGGGGACGAGGCCGGACTGATCCGGGAGCTGGTGGCGAGCGTGCGCACCGCGGCGCTCCTGCGGTCCGAGCACGGGATCCCGGTGCGGCTGCTCGACCTCGGCGGCGGGTTCGCGCACCCGTACGCCGTCCCCGGCGAGCGGCCCGACTACCCGTTGCTGCGGGGGGCCCTGGAGGAGGAGCTCGACCGGCAGTTCGCCGGGTGGCGCGACGGCGCCCCGGAGGTGGCCTTCGAGTCGGGCCGCTACCTCAGCGGCTCCTGCGGGCAACTGCTCACCAGCGTCACCGACGTGAAGGAGAGCAAGGGAAAGACCTTCGTGGTGCTCGACGCCGGCGTGAACACCCTCGGGGGTCTCGCGGGCCTGCGCAGGCTGCCGCCGGTCCGGGCCGGGGCGGTGACGGCCGACGGCTCCGACCCGGATCCCGCGGTGGAGCGGCAGGTGACGCTGGTCGGACCGCTCTGCACCCCGAGCGACACCCTCGCGCACGATGCCGTGCTGCCCTGCCCGGCGCCCGGCGACCTGCTCGCCATCCCGAACACCGGTGCGTACGGCCTGACCGCCAGCCTGATCGGCTTCCTCTCCCGGCCCGCGCCCGCCGAGGTCGCCGTCCTCGACGACCGGGTGGTGTCCGCCACGCTGCTCGAACTGCGGCGGGACGCCCACCCGTTCGGCCGGGAGACGTCCGCCTCGCCGGCGGACCGGGCGCGCGGGATCCTCCCGGTGATCGCCGAGCACGCCCGCGCGGTGGACGCCGAGGCGCGCTTCCCCGCCGAGGCCCTGGCGGCCCTGCGCGGCAGCGGCCTGATGGGGCTGCTCGTCCCGGTCGGCCAGGGCGGGCTGGGCGGCGGGCTCGCCGACCTCGTCGAGGTGGCCGGGATCCTGGCCTCGGCCTGCCTGTCCACCGCGATGATCTGGGCGATGCACTGCCAACAGGTCGACGCCGTCGTCCGGTTCGGCACCGCCGAGCTGCGCGAGGACCTGCTGCCCAGGATCGCGGCGGGCTCGGTCTACCTCGGCTCGATCACCTCCGAGAAGCAGACCGGCGGCCATCTGCTGACCAGCGCCGCCCCGCTGCGGGAGACCGCGGACGGCCTCGTCGTCGAGCGGGACGCGCCCATCGTCACCGGCGGCGCGGTGGCGGACGGCTTCCTGGTCACGATGCGCGACGCGCCGGAGGCCTCGCCGCGGCAGGTCACCCTGGTCTACGTCGAGCGCGGCCAGGCCGACATCCAGGTCGGCGGCGACTGGAACCCGCTGGGCATGCGGGGCACCCACAGTGTCGCGCTGCGGCTGTCGGCGGTGGTGGCGCCGCATCAGATCATCGGTGCCAGGGGGGAGTTCGCGAAGGTGGCGATCTCCGGCTTCGCCCCGCTCGGCCACATCGGCTGGGCGGCCTGCTGGCTCGGCGCGGCCCGGCAGGCGCTGGCCGAGCTCATCACGGTGCTGCGCTCGCCGAGGCGTCCGTCCTCCCTGGACCTGAAGTCCGACCTGGTCGCCGAGCGGCTGGCCAGGATCCGGATGGACCTGGAGACGGTCGGCGCCTACCTGCGCCAGAGCGAGGAGGAGGTCTCGCGCTGCCGCGCCCTGGGCACGGACCCCGCCGAGATCTCGGTGCAGATCCACCTCAACACCCTGAAGGTGCTGGCCGCGGAGCTGTGCCACCGCGCGGCCGACCGGTGTGTGGAGCTGGCCGGACTCGGGCTCGGCTACCGGGCGGACTCTCCCGTCCCGCTGGAGCGCCACCTGCGCGACCTGCGGTCGGCGAGCCTCAACTACTCCAACGACCGACTGCTGACCGCGACCGGAACGCTGTGTCTGGTCGACCGGGAGGTCCGGCTCCTCGGGAGCGCGGCGTCCGGCTGACGGCCGGCAGGCGGGGCCGGCGGTCACCAGGCCGTCGGACCACCACGACCAGAGCGGAGCAAGACCGTGCCCACCGAATGGACACCGCAGTTCGAGCAGGTACTCCGGGAGCACCTCCCCCTGCTGGAGGCCGATCAACACCTCCTTCCCGAAGCCCGGTTGACGGCACTCGGCCTGGACTCGCTGGCGACGGTGCAGCTGCTGATCGGTCTGGAGGACGCCCTGGAGACGACCATCCCGGACGCGATGCTCACGCCCGAGAACTTCGCCACCCCCGGCGCGCTCTGGGCGGCGATGACGAGCCTGGCGACCCCGCAGCCGTGAACGAGGACGTCACCCGGGCCCGGGTGGTCCGGATCCCCGTCGGCGGCCGGCGCTCGGGCACCGCGCCCCTCACCTGGGCCCAGCGCCTGCAGTGGAACGACACGGAGTGGATGAAGCCGCACGACCACCACTTCAACCAGGGCAAGGTGCTGGCCGTTCCGCCGGGCTGCGGGCTGCCGGAGCTGGTCGAGGCCGTCGGCGCGGTGGTGACCCGGCACGAGAGCCTGCGCACCCGGTACCCGGTCGACGCCGACGGCGGACCGGTCCAGCGGCTCGCCGACACCGAGGAGCTCCTGGTGCCGGTCTACCGCACCTCGGCACCGGATCCGGCGCGGGCCGCCACCCGGCTCTGCGACCGCCTCCGGGCCGAGCGGTTCGAGCTGACCGGGGAACTGCCGCTGCGGCTCGCCGTCCTGGAGCACGAGGGGAGGCCCCGGTACCTGGTGCTGGTGGTCTCCCACGTGACCCTGGACTACTCGGGCCTCGTCCTGCTGACGGACGAACTGGACGCGCTGCTGCACGGCCGCACCACCCCCGCCGGGTTGGCCCCGGTGCACCACCAGCACTTCGACCAGGCGGCCGCCGAGGCGACCCCGCGGCTGCGGCAGCGCTCCGCGGCCGCGCTCGGCCACTGGGAGCAGGTCCTGCGCGCGGCGCCCGTCAGCATCTTCGACCCGCCCGCCGGTCCCCCGGTGGCCGCCGCCGATCCGGACCGGTTCGGCCAGGTCACCATGGTCTCGCCGGCGCTGACGCTCGCCACCGGAACGCTGGCCGACCGGCTCGGGGTCAGCAGCACCACCGTGCTGATGGCGGCTCTGAACGTGGTGCTCGGCACCGTCACCGGGCGGGCGGAGGTGCCGGTCAAGCTGATCGCGTCGAACCGCGGGTTGCCGGAGCTGCGCGACCTCGTGGGCATCGCCCTCGGCAGCTGCGTCACGCTGGTCCGGACCCGCGACCGGGGCTTTCCCGAGGTGGTCCGCGACACCGGCCACGCCGCGCTGCGGGCCTACCGCAGGGCGCAGTGCGACCCGGTCGCGCTGTCCGCGCTGCGGGCCGCGGTGAGCGCCGAACGCGGCGTGGCGGAGATCGAGTTGTCCTGCGGCTTCAACGACATGCGGCCCGCGCGCACGCAGGCCGCCGCCGCGCGGGAGATCTCCGATCTCCTCCCGCGCACCGAGGTGGTGTGGGACGGTCCGCGGCCCCGCCAGGAGGTCACCCTCTGGTACTGGGCGCAGGAGTCGGACGGCGTCGACGTCCACCACGCCCTGGTCGACCTGCACTACCTGCCCAGGGAACGGACGGAGGAACTGCTGCTCGCGGTCGAGCGGGTGATCGTGTCGGCGGCCGTCGAGGCGCCCTGACCGCAGTACCCGGCGAGTGCCCGGGCCGCCCGCGCCCGCAAAGGACCCGGCCGCCCCCTCCGTCCAGGACGGAGGGGGCGGCCGGGTCCTTCGGGGCGTCCGGGTCGGCTCAGTCCGCCAGCAGCCGGTTGCGCACCGCGCCGACCAGGTTGAAGGACCCGGTCACACAGATCAGGTCGTGCTCGCCGGCGAGCGAGAGGGCCAGCCGGTAGGCGTCCCACGGGTCGGCGGCCTGGTGGACGGGCAGGTCGGGACGGAGGCGGCCGAGGATGTCCGCGATCTCCCCGGTGGAGCGCCCGGAGATCGCGCCGAACTCGGTGTGGGCCTGGTAGCCGGTGGCGACCACGACGTCGAAGGCGTCGGCCACGAGCCCCAGGGAGCGCTCGCCGTCCCGCCCGGGGGCCAGGGCGAGCACCCCGATCCTGCGGCGGCCCGCGTACACCTCGCCGAGCGCCTGGGCCAGGGCCTCCAGCTTCGGCGGGCAGTGGGCGCCGTCCAGGACGACCTCCGGTGCGCGCCGGACGGTCTCCAGCCGCCCGGGGACGGTCACCTCGGCCAGGGCCTTGCGCCAGTGCGCCTCGGCGACCGGCAGGCCCCGGGAGCCCAGGGCCTCGACCGCGGTCACCGCGAGGGCCGCGTTGGAGACCTGGTGGCGGCCGCGGGCGCGCAGCCGCAGACCGGACCGGTCACCGCCCGCGCCGGAGAGCCGCCAGCCGGTGCCCTCGGTGTCGACGGACTCGATCTCCGCGGTGAAGTCCCGCCCGAGTTCCAGCAGCGGCGACCCCGTCTCGGCGGCCCGCGCCCTGATCACCTCGGCCAGCTCGGGCCGGGTCACCCCGCTCACGGCGACGGCACCGGGCTTGATGATGCCGGCCTTGTGCCCGGCGACCGTGAGCAGGCTGCCGCCCAGCATGTCGACGTGGTCGTCACCCACGTTGGTCACCACGCTGACCAGCGGTTCGACCACGTTGGTCGCGTCGGTGGTGCCGCCCATGCCCACCTCGACCACCGCCACGTCGACCTCGGCGTCGGCGAAGTAGCGCAGGGCGAGGGCGGAGACCGACTCGAACCAGGTGGGCCCGATGCCGTCGACCAGGCGCCCGAGCGCCCGGGCGCGGTCCATCAGCTCGCCCGCGCCGATCGCCCGGCCGTCGACGAGGAAGCGCTCGGTCAGGCTCCGCAGGTGCGGCTTGGTGGAGAGGCCGACCCGGTACCCGCCGGCCTGGAGCATCTCGGCGATCATGCGGGCCGTGGACCCCTTGCCGGCGGTGCCGCCGACGTGGACCACCGGGAGCCCGCGGTGGGGGTCGCCCAGGACCGCCATCAGCCGGCGGACCCGCTCCAGGTCGAACTCCTCGTCCCAGTGGCGGGGCCGCGAGGAGGCCAGGACGGCGTCGTAGAGGTCCTGGGGGCTTACCGCGTCGCCCGCGTCGGGGTTCAGCACGGCTCTTCTCCTGTCGCCGGGGGGAGCGGTACCGCGCCCTCGGTGAGTTCTGCCACCAACCGGGTGAACCCGGCCAGGGTGGGGTGGGTGTAGAGGGCCTCGGCGGGCAGCTCGACCGCGAACTCCTCCTCGATCCGGGTCAGCATCAGCATGGCGCCGACCGAGGTGCCGCCGAGGTCGAAGAAGCCGGCGTCCACGCCCGGGTCGTCGGTGGTGTGCTCGGCCCAGACCGCGCGCAGGAAGGCCGCCGGGCCGGGCTCGGCCGCCCCGGCGGCGGGCACGGTCGGCACCGGGGCGGGTCCGGTCGGCACGGCGGCCGACGCGGCCAGCAGGTGCCGCCGCACCTTGCCGGTGGCCCCGCGCGGCAGGGCCGGGACGAACCGCACCACCGAGGGGACCTTGTGCCGGGCCAGCCGCTGCGCGGCGAACCGGCGCAGCTCGGCGGCCTCCACCGGCCGGCGGGCGACCACCACGGCGGCGACCCGGTCACCGGCCGCGCCGTCCGGCTCGCCGTGGACGGCGAGGTCCACGACGGCCGGGTGCTCGGCCAGCACGGCCTCGATCTCGCCCGGTGAGACCCGCATGCCGGCGACGTTCAGCACGTCGTCGGCCCGGCCGTCGATCCGCAGCAGTCCGGCGGCGTCCACGGACCCGAGGTCCCCGGCCCACAGCCAGCCCTCCCGGTCGAGGTCCCGGACGTCCTCGGGGGACACCCACAGCCGGCGCGCCGGAGCCCCGGCGTACCGCAGCCAGACCAGGCCGGTGGCGCCCGGCGGCAGTTCGGCGAAGTCCTCGTCGCGGATCGAGACCAGGGTCCGGCCGACCGGGGCGCCCACGGCCTCGGGCAGCGCGGGGTCGAACAGCATCGCCGCGCCGGCCGGGAGGATCTCGGTGGCCCCGTACATCCGGACGACCCCGGCGAGCGGGAAGAGCCGCTGGACGGCGGTCAGCAGGGTGGCGGTGGCGGCCGCGGTGGAGACGGTCACCACGCGCACGCTGTCGAGGCGGTAGCCGCCGGTGTCGGCCTCCACGAGGGCGGCCGCCGAGGCGGGCACCAGCCCGATCCGGTCGGGGCGGTACCGGTCGACGGCCTCCAGCAGGCGGCGCGGGGCCGGGTCCGGCAGCGCGATGTAACTGCTCCCGCCGCCGATGTAGGCGCCGTTCAGGATGCGCTGGCCGCCGGCGGTGCCGATCACCGTGGAGTGCAGCGAGCGCTCGGGCCCGGTGGGGACGACCAGACCGGACGCCTGGTCGACGGCGAGCGGGGCGAGGAGGTTGGCCTCCGAGCACGCGATGATCTTCGGGCGCCCGGTGGTGCCCGAGGTGCAGACGAGTTCGGACACCTCGGCCACCGGCACCCGCGGCGGCGCGGGCCCGTCCGCGGCCGGGACGGTGGCGCTGTCCAGCCAGACCGCGTCCACGGTGAGGGCGTCGGGCCGCTCGGCGCAGACCACGTGCGAGGGCCGGACGGCGGCGAGCAGCCCGGCGATCTCGGCCGCCGTGAAGCGGGCCGACACCGGCAGCACCGTGGCGCCGGCCTTGAGCGCCGCCGCGTGCCAGCAGGCGAACGACACCCACTGGTCCTCGGGGAAGACCAGCGCGATCCGGCCGCCCGGGGCGGCGCCGTGGTCGGACAGGTGGCGGGCGAGCGCGTCCGACCGGGCGTCCCACTCGGCGTAGGTCAGTGCGGGGCCGTCCACCGTCGCCAGCACCACGTGGTCGGGCCGCTGCGCCGCGCTGCGCCGCAGCAGGTCGACGCGGGTGGGCGCGGACGGGCGCGCCGTCGGTGCGGTCATGCCGTCACCCGGCCCGGCGCAGGGTGAGCCGGGCGTCGGCCGCGGGCACCACGGGGGCGGTGTCGCGCGCCACCAGGAACTCCGGCCTGGTCGGCGCGGCCGGGGCGTTGGCCACCGCGTTGTAGGTGATGAGCAGGAGCGCCCTGCGGTCGGGCGAGAGGTTGTCGGTCGAGGAGTGGACGATGCTCGGGTGGAAGGCGTGCACCGTGCCGGCCGGGCCGACCAGCAGCTCGGTGCCGTGCTCGGCACCGAGCCGGGCGGCCAGGTCGGGGGAGACGGTGTACGCGAGGTCGGCGGACACGTGGTCGCGCCAGTCGCCGGAGCGGGCGGTCGGCGCGGGCAGGTCCAGCAGGCCGAGCCGGTGGGACCGGGGGATCACGGTCAGCGGCCCGTTGCCCTCGTGCGCGTCGTCCAGCGCGATGGCGATGTTCACCGCGTCGGGCCGGGGCATGCCGTCCTCCTCGCGCCAGAACGCGTAGTCCTGGTGCCACGGCCATGCGGCGCCCTCGTACGGCTGCTTGAAGTTGACCTTGAACTGGTAGACGTAGACCGGTCCGCCGAGCAGCGACTCGGCCAGGCCGACCAGCTCCGGCAGCCGGACCAGCGCGGCGCACAGCTCGTCCCAGGTGTGGCAGCCGTGGACGGCCCGGGTGCTCCCGCCCTGCTTCTCGTGCACGACCTCGGGGCGGCGGTGGCCGCCGAGTTCGGTGATCCGGCCGCGGACGGCGGCCACCGAGTCGCGGTCGAGGGCGAACCCGGCCGGGTACCAGCCGTTCTCGTGGTACCGGGCGACGGCGTCCGGGGACGCGGCGGGTGTCGGGATGGTCAAAGCCGCCTCCTGAGCGGGGTGGATGAAGGTCGGGCGCGCGGCGTCAGAGGAAGCGGCGTCAGAGGAAGTTGCTCTGCGGGTCCAGGCCGAGGGCGATCCGGCCCTGGAGCTCCAGCGCGGTGTCCGGGTTGAGCGCCGCGTGCAGGCACAGTGCCTGGATGTCGCGCCGCATCCGCTGCACCGGTACCTCGGACCGGATGGAGGAGGCGCCGCTCGCCGAGCAGACGATCTCGACGGCCTCGTGGCAGAGCTTGGCGACGTACGCGGCGGACGACCGGGCAGCGGCGCGCTCGGCGAGCGCGTGCGCGGTGTGCGCGGCGCCCAGGCGCTCGGTGCGCTCCGCCAGGTCGTCGGCCAGCAGCCCGGCCAGCCGCAGCTTGAGGCCGACCTCGCCGAGCTGGCGGTGGGTCAGCGGGGCGAGGCTCTGGTCCGGGTACGGGCTGAAGGTGATCTGCCGGCCGGGGGCCCGCTCGACCAGGAACTCGGCCGCCGCCCGGGCGATGCCGAGCGGCGTGCCGACGTTGAGGGTCGAGAACAGCGGGAAGACCTCGTACCGGGGTGCGGCGGGGGCGGCCTGCGGGTCGCCGCCGGGCAGCGTCGCACCGACCGGGAAGGGCAGCACCCGCTCGGCCGGCACGGCCAGGTCCGCGCACTCGACGGTGTTGCTCCCGGTGCCCTGCAGGCCGGAGGCGTACCAGTCGTCGTGGACCGACAGATCGGCGGTGGGCACCAGCACCAGGACGTGTTCGCGGCTGCCGTCGGGGGCCTGCCGAAGTGCCCCCAGGATGTCCCAGTGGGCGTCCGGCACACCGGTGTTGAACCCCCAGCGGCCGGTCAGCCGGGGTCCGCCCGGTCCGTCCGCCAGGACGCCGGTGGGGCTGAGGCTGACCGAGATCCGGGCGGCCGGGACGGCGAACACCTCCGCCGCCACCCGGTCGGGGAACAGGCCGGTCAACCAGCCGCCGGTGAGGTAGATGGACGCCGTCCAGGACGTGGAGGCGCACCCCCGGCCCAGCTCGGCGAGCGCCCGCACCTGGGTGGGGAGGCCGGCCTGCCGCCCGCCGTGGCGCTCGGGGACGGCCAGGCCGAACAGCCCCGCCGTGGTGAGGGCGTCCACCACGGCGGGGACGAGGCGGCGGTGCCGCTCGGTCTCGGCGGCGTGCCGGCGCAGCAGGGGCACCAGGCCGGCCAGTGCCTCGACCTCGGGTTCGGCGCTGTTCGCGCCCGGGACGACGTCCATGGGTTCTCCTGGAGCTCGGTACGGCCGGACCTCGGTCCGGTCACTTGGACGGCGGTTCGAAGCGCCCGTCGGCGGCGGTCCACCCGCCGTCGACCGCGAGCACCGCGCCGGTGACGAAGGTCGACGCGTCCGAGGCGAGGTAGACCACGGCGCCGGCGAGTTCCTCCGGGCGGGCCCAGCGGTTGAGCACGCTCTTCTCGGCGTACGCCCGGTACCAGTCGGGCTCGGCCATGATCTGCGCGGTGAGCGGCGTCTCCACGATTCCGGGGGCGATCGCGTTGACCCGCACACCGCTCGGCCCGAACTCGGTCGCCGCGGCCCGCAGCAGCTGGGTCACCCCGGCCTTGCTCGCCGAGTAGACGCCCTGGCCGGGTTCGAGGGCCACCGCGCGCATCGAGGAGAACCCGATGATGCTGCCGCTTCCCCGGGCCGCCATCGGGCCGCCGAAGGCCCGGATGACGTCGAAGGCCCCCCGGAGGTTGAGCGTGACGACCCGGTCGAACTCCTCGGCGGAGTAGTCGAGCAGGCGCTTGCGGACGTGCGTGCCGGCGGTGAGCACCAGCACGTCGACGTCGCCGAGCCGCTCCGCCGCGCGGGTCAGCGCCGACCGGTCCAGGACGTCCAACTCCAGCGGGCTGGCCGCCGGTCCGGCCTCCTTCGCGGTCTGCTCGGCCGAGGCCGGGTCGAGGTCGGCGCAGATCACCTCCGCCCCCTGGGCGGCCAGCGCCCGGGCGGCCTCCCGGCCGATGCCGCTGCCGGCGCCGAGGACGACGGCCCGGCGGCCGTCCAGCCGGAACATGCTCGTGTAGTCCAGTGCGGTGGTCATGGTGAGGACCCCTCGTGGTGGGCCGGACGCGGCGGCTTGCGGCCGGTCGGCGGATGGTCGGTGCTGCGGCGGTGCTGAGTCAGTGCTGCGTCAGTGCTGCGTCAGTGCCAGGAACTCCTGGCGCGACCGCGCGTCGTCGCGCAGGGTGCCGAGCAGGGTCGAGGTCACCGTGTCGGTGCCGCCGGCGCGGACGCCGCGCAGGGTCATGCAGGTGTGCTCCGCCTCGATGACCACGCCCACGCCCTTGGGGGCGAGGCGGGTGTCGAGCCAGTCGGCGATCTGCTTGGTGAGCCGCTCCTGGACCTGCGGGCGGCACGCGAAGTGCTCCACCACTCGGGCCAGTTTGGAGAGGCCGAGGATCCGGTCCTTCGGCAGGTAGCCGACGTGGGCGACGCCGACGAACGGCAGCAGGTGGTGCTCGCAGACCGAGCGCAGCGGGATGCGCCGGGCCAGGACCAGTTCGTCGTAGCCCTCGTCGTTGGGGAACGTGGTGAGGTCGAACGGGCGGGGGGAGAACAGCTCCGCGTACGCCTTCGCCATCCGGCGCGGGGTGTTGCGCAGGCTCTCCGAGTCGGTCGGCACGCCGAGGGCGGCGAGGAAGTGCCCGGCGGCCTCCTCCGCCGCTGCCAGGTCGGGGGCGGCGCCGCCCCGGGCGACGTGGATGTGCTGCTCGGGGACGGCCGGGATGACCGTCGGTTCG
Organism: Kitasatospora sp. NPDC048239; assembly: GCF_043202015.1. Classification (NCBI taxonomy): domain Bacteria; kingdom Bacillati; phylum Actinomycetota; class Actinomycetes; order Kitasatosporales; family Streptomycetaceae; genus Kitasatospora; species Kitasatospora sp. NPDC048239. The sequence continues at coordinate 270,474 of NZ_JBICZP010000001.1, forward strand.
GCTGTTCCAGCGACAGGCATGGGTTCCTCTCGGGGCAGGGGGCCTGGCGGCCCGGACGTGGCGGGTGCTCAGCCCGCGGGGGTGGGCTGCGCGCGCAGCAGCCGGTCGCACATGAGGGCGGCCTGCTTGTTCAGCGGCACGTTGTGGATGCGCAGCATGTCGACCCCGGCGGCGATGCCGAGGCCGGTGGTGGCGACGGTGGCGCCGTCGCGCTCGGCCGGGGTGCCGCCGACGACCTCGCCGATGAAGTTCTTCCGCGAGTGCGACAGCAGGGCCGGGGCGCCGAGTTCGCGCATGGCGGCGAGGTTCCGGAAGAGCACGAGGTTCTGCGCGGGTGCCTTGCCCATGCCGAGGCCGAAGTCGGCGATCAGCCGGTCGGCGGCGATGCCCTGTTCCTGGGCGTAGGCGAGCTGCTCGCGCAGGTCGGCCATCACCTCGGCGAGCACGTCCCGGTAGCCGGCGTCCAGCCAGTAGCCGCCGTTGGGCCCGGTGACGGCGACCGACCTGCGGTTGTGGGTCAGGACGAGCGGGACCTCCCGCTCGGCCACCACCTTGGCGAGGTCGGCGTTCCAGCCGCCGTCGGTGGTGCGCAGCCCCCAGCAGCTGTTGATCATGTGGGCGCCGGCGTCGAGGGCGGCCTCGGCGACCCTGGCCTGGCAGGTGTCGACGGAGACGGCGACCGGGACCTCGGCGCTGACGGCCCGCACGATCGGGGCGACCCGGGCGCGCTCCTCCTCCCACGGCACCGGGGCGGCTCCGGGGAAGGTGGGCACGCCGCCGATGTCGACCACGTCGGCGCCGTCGGCCAGCGCCCTGGCCGCGATCCTGATCGCCTGGGCCTCGGCGGCCGGGGTGGCGTAGACGCCGTCGCCGCTGAAGGAGTCGGGGGTGGCGTTGATGATGGCCAGGATGTACGTGCGGCTCCCCCAGTGGATGTCCAGGGGGCCGACGGTGGTGGTGGTTCCTGCGGACACGGTGCGTTCTCCTCTCGGGCTCGGTCGGCGGGGCTCAGCCGGCGGGGGTCAGGGCGGTCTCGATGGACGCGGCCAGGGCCGCGTCCGCCGCGGTGACCGCGCCGAGGGTGTGGGTGTTGCAGCGGAAGGTGAGCGAGAGCACGGCCGGCAGCTTCACGGCGGGGTCGTCCTGCGGGGTGCGGACCGGCGGGCGCCAGCGGATCTCGATGTCGGGGTGGTGGTTGGCGGCCTCCGCAACCTGCTCCACACGGCTTACCGTGGCGAGGAGTTCGGGGAAGGTCGACGGTTCGAAGACCCGAACCAGGGCGTTGTCCTGCTGCTGCCAGGCGGCCGGTACGGCCGGCGCGGCGGGGTCGGTGGGGGCGGTGGCGGTCACGGGTCTCTCCGGGGATGGGCGACTGCGCGGGCAGGCGGATGGGCGCGATCGGCCGACCGGTGGGAACCGGCGGGCGGGTCACGGTGTGGCGTCACCGGGGGGCGGGGATGTCCCGCCGTCCGGTGGGGCGGCCCGGACGCGGCGCGTCGGGTGCAGGCCCTGGGCGGGCCGCGAGGGGGTGGCCGGCCTCGTGGGGCAACGGCCACCGCCCATTTGATCAAGGTAATCGGATCGGCTGTTCAAGTACAGGCCGGTGGGCGTCCACCGACGCGCCAACTCGCGCTGGAACCAGGGGGTTTGCCATCGGCGTCAGGCTTCGGGGAGGCCGGTCGGTCCCGTCCCGAAACGCCACCGGGGCGCCGCGCGGAAGTGCGCGGCGCCCCGGTGGCGTGGCCGGTCGGATCAGTGGTGGAACAGCCGCAGGCCGGTCCTGGCCAGGGCGATGCCGTGCTCCCGGCAGGCGTCCTCGACCTCGCCGGACCGGATGGACCCGCCGGGCTCGGCGATGCTGGTGACCCCGTGCCGGCGGGCGTGGTCGACGTTGTCGCGGAACGGCAGCGAGCCGTCCGAGACGAAGGACACGCCGCTCAGCCGGGCGAGCCAGTCGGCCCGCTCGGCCGCGCCGAGCCCACCGGGCTCCGTCTCGACCGCCTCGTGGAAGCGCGCGCGCTCGTCCGCCGTCAGATCGCCCTCGATGAAGCGGATCTGCCAGTTCACCCGGTCCTGGCGGCGGACCTCGGGCCGGAACGCGAGGCCCTGCACGAGCGGGTGCCGGCGCAGCCACCAGGTGTCCACCTTGGCGCCCGCGAGACGGGTGCAGTCCACCCGCGACTGCTGGCCCGCCCCGATGCCCAGGGCCATGCCGTCCCGCACGTAGCAGACCGAGTTGGACTGGGTGTAGCGCAGCACCGCGAGGCCGAGCAGCAGGTCGGTCCTGGCCTCCTCGGGCAGGGTGCCGACGTGGACGTCCGCCAGCAGGTCGGGGGTGAGCGCGGTCGTGTCGCGGTCCTGGGTGAGGCGCAGGCCGAAGACGTCGCGGTTCTCCTGCTCCGGGGGTTCGAAGGCCGGGTCCGCCTCCATCACCAGGAAGCGGCCGTTCTTCTTCTTCGCCAGGATCTCCGTCGCGCCCGGGGCGTAGCCGGGGGCGACGATGCCGTCCGAGACGACCCTGGCGAGCAGTTCGGCCAGTTCGACGTCCACCTCGTGGGAGACGGCCACGAAGTCGCCGTAGGAGGACTTGGGGTCGGCGTCCCTGGCCCGGAGGTAGGCGCTGGTGAGCTCGCCCACCGAGTCGGCGTCCACGCCGTACAGCCGGGCGGTCGCCTCGTCGATCCCGCCCGCCAGCGCGGCGCCGGCCGGGGAGACGTGCTTGAAGGAGGCGGCGGCCGGCCGGTCGAGGGTGCCGGCGGCCTCGCGTACCAGCTGCCAGGAGTTGAGGGCGTCCAGCAGGTTGATGTACGAGGGCGAGCCCTGCAGGACCCGCAGCGGCAGGCGGTCGGGGTTCACCGGGACGGCCCGCGCCGCCGCCTGCTGGGGGTTGATGCCGTAGCGCATGTCCACGTGGGTCTCCTCAGATGACGGGACAACTGGGGAAGACGCCCAGGCGATCGACGTCGGCTCCGTGTGGGGGCCGCTCCCCTGTGGTGCTCCACTGTTCGCCAGTCGCGGCCGGGAAGGACCATATCCTCAGCCGCGACCGGGGGCAACGGCTCATCGATCAAGGAAAGTTGGCACGTCGGGACGGACCGGGTGGCGGCCGGCGCCCGGTCACGGGCCGCCGTCCAGCAGGGCGGCCAGCCGCCCGCGGTCGACCTTTCCGTGCGCGGTGAGCGGCAGCCCGGCCACGATGCGGATCAGCGGCGGCACCTTGTACTGCTCCAGGTGGTCGCCCAGGCCGTGGACGAACTCCGCCAGGGTGCGGTCGGTCACCAGGAACAGACAGGCCGGCCTGGTGTCCGACGGGGGGAGGACGGCCGCCTGGGCGACGCCGGGGACGGCCAGCGCGGACCGCTCGACCTCGATCGCGCCGACCCGGAACCCGTTCTGCTTGTAGATGTCGTCGGTGCGGCCCTTCACGTAGAGGTAGCCGTCCGCGTCCATCCAGCCGAAGTCGCCGGTGTGCAGCTCGGCCGTGCCGTCCGGCCCGGTGTGGAACCGGGCGGCCGTCAGCTCCGGCGCGCGCCAGTAGCCGGCCATCAGGTGCGGTCCGCGGACCACGATCTCCCCCTCCTCGCCGGGCGCCGCCGCACGGCCCCCGGCGTCCACCACCAGGCAGCCCGTCCCGGTGAGCGGACGGCCGACCGAACCCGGCCGCAGGTCGAGCTCGCCGGGCGTCAGGATCGAGACCCGCTTGCACTCGGTCAGGCCGTACATCAGGGCGAGCCCGGCGTCGGGCAGGGCCCGCCGCAGGGCGTCGGCCAGCGGTTCGGTGAAGGCGGCGCCGGTGCTGGTCACCAGGCGCACCCGGTCCGGCGGCAGCCCCGCCCGGCCGACCAGCTGCACCAGGGCGGCGGCCATGCTGGGCACCAGCGGCAGGACGGTGGCGCCGCAGGCGGTGAGCGCCTTCAGCAGGCGCGGCCCGGTGTCCGAGGGCGGCGGGAGCACCAGCCGGGCGCCCGCCAGGGTCGACAGCAGCAACTGGTAGAGCCCGTAGTCGAACGAGAACGGCAGTGCGCAGAACACGGTGTCGTCGCCGCGGTAGCCGAGCCGTTCGGCGATCGCCCGCGCGGCGAACAGCATCGGGGCGTGCGGGGACACCACGGCCTTGGGCGCACCGGTGCTCCCCGAGGTGTAGATCAGCGCGGCCGGGCGGTCCGGGTCGTACCGGGGCTCCGGCGGGCCGGACCGGGCGGCCGCTCCGGGCGGCGCCGCCGGCGTGCCCAGTGCGAGGACGGGCACCCCGGAGCCGCGGTGGGCCGCTGACAGCTCCGGATCGACCAGGGCGAGCACGGGGGTGCAGTCCTGGGCGATGTGCGCCAGCTGGGCCGGCCGGATGCCCGGGTGCAGCGGTACGAACACGGCGCCGGCCCGGGAGCAGCCGTAGACGGCGGCCGCGAGGGCGCGGGAGTTGGCGCCGTGCAGCAGGACGCGGTCGCCCTGCGCCACGCCGTTCCGGGCCAGCAGGTCCGCCACGGATTCGGCGGCCAGCAGCAGTTCGCGGTAGCTGTACCCGCCGTCGGCGGCCTCCACGGCGGGGGCCGCGGGCGTCGCCGCGGCCTGCCGGGCGAGCACCTCGTGAAGCTGCCTCAAGCGGCTTCCTCCCTGGTGCGCAGCGAGAACCCGCAGGGCTCCCCGCCGTGGGTGACCAGCTGACGGGGCTGCCCGCCGAGCCGGTGGAACAGGCCGACCGGGGACAGCGTCGGCGGCCAGTCGGCGGCGCCCGGCACCCCCCAGGCGGAGAGCGCCTTGGGCAGCAGCGGGTCGACCGGCAGCCACTCGCCGGCCACCTGGAACTCCGCCCAGGTGTGGGCGGAGGAGAACGGGACGGCGACGATGAGCCCGGACGCGACGCGGGCGTCCATGCCCCGGCCGAGCGCCTCGTCCACCAGTGCCCGGGCCATCAGGATGCAGTCGCCGATCCCGGTGCGCTGCATGAGTCCCGGCTCGGCGGCGGCCGTCCCGGGCAGCAGGTAGTAGTCGATGTCCTGGAAGACGCGCAGCACCTCGCGGACCGCGGCGGGGAGCTCCCGGGGCCGGCCCGCCGCCCGGACGGCCAGGGAGGCCAGCGGCCCGGTGGCGTCCCGGCGGGCGTCCTGGGCGCGCGGCGGGCCGTCGCCGAGCGCGAGCGTGTACCGGCACGCGCCCTCGTGCCCGGGATCGGGGCAGCCGGCGGCGACGTCGACCCGGTGGACGGGCGGTGCCCCGGCCGTGCCGAGGCGGCGCAGCGCGCGGACCCAGTAGGTCATCACGCCGCGCCTGGCGGAGGGCAGCCGGAGGTAGAGCGACACCGAGGCGATGTCGTCCTCGTCGAAGAGCGGGCCCTCGGGGGTGGCCAGGTGCGGCAGGCCGAGACCGACGAGCTGGTCGACGATCTCCCCGGTCATTCCGTAGCTCCGCTTCAGTGCGGACGGCGGCAGTCGGAAGACCCGCTGGGAATGCGGAATACGGAGCAGCGGAGCGATGATCCGCGCCGGGGATGGGCCCTCGGCCGGGATGGTCACGCGGGGCCTCCTGGGGTCCGTCGTCGGTCGCGCCGACCGTCGCGCCGACTGTCGGTCGGGCCGTCGGCCGACGCCTGGTCGGTCGGCGCTGGGAAACATAGGTCAAAGCCTTTCGATCTTTCAACTGCCATCTGATGAACCGGAACTGAGGTGGCGAACGGCCTGGTCGGGGCGTTCGACGGGGCCTCTGACTGGTCTGGACAACCTCGTCGGCGCGCTGCTAGCGTCCGTGGCTCGGTGCTGCCGTCCGGCGATCCCCCCGACCCCGGGTGAGCGGCCGGCCGACGCCGCACCGCCCGTACCGCGGGCCCCTGAAGCGATGCCCACCCCCGCCCCGCGGCCTCTGGGGGCCGACCCGGACCCCGGGCGGGACCGGGGGGACCGGCGCGGCGCCGTTCGGGCCGGAAGGCGTCGTGGCCGAACCCCTCGCAGACCGCCATCCGCCGGCCGCGGTTCGGACGGCCCGGCGGATGGCGGGGTCCCGGCCTTCGGCCCCGCAGGCCCGCCGACCCGACAGGCCCTCCGCACCGCAGGCCCGCCGACCCGACAGGCCCTCCGCACCGCAGGCCCGCCGACCCGCCCGACCACGAAGGGGCTCCTGTGCCCGAAGCAACCGCCACCCCGTTGCGCGCGTTCCTGGCGCGCCGCACCGGGCAGTGGCTGCCCATCCTGGGGCTGATGCCGGCCGCCGGCCGGGCGACGGTCGCCGCGACGGCGCTGTTCAACCTGGTGCTCGGGCTGCTGCCGCTGGGCTTCGTGGTCGGCATGGCCGAGGTGATCTCCCGGGTGCCCGCCGCGCTCGACCCGTCCGACCGGGACTGGAGCGGCCTGCTCACCCCGTTCGCGCTGGGGGTCGCGGCGCTCGTGCTCCAGCAGCTCCTCGCCCCCTTCCAGCAGTACCTGGCCAGGGTGGTCGTCCGCCGGGTCGACGTCCACTGCGCCGGGCGGATGATGTCCGCCTCGCTGGCCGGGGCGGACGTCGCCGCGCTGGAGGATCCGGCCGTCCTCACCCTGCTCGGGAACGCCCGCGAGGCCTTCCAGCGCACCACGCTGACCCCCGGCGACGCGGTCGCAGGCCTGCTGGCCCTCGTCGCGCGGTACGGCCAACTGGCGGGCGCCGTGGTGCTGCTGGCGTTCGTGCTGGGCCCCTGGCCGGCGCTGGCCGCCGGGGCGACCGCCCTGCTGGTCCGGTTCGGCCAGCGCGGCTCGCTCGCCCGGTTCGCCGACATGTGGCGCGGCCTCGGTGCCCGGCGGCGGGAGCTGGCCTACCTGCGGGAGCTCGGATCGGGCCCGTCGGCGGCCAAGGAGATCCGCATCCTGGGCATCTTCGACTGGCTGGCCGCCCGGCACGACGCGCGGAGCGACCGCTTCCTGCGAACGCTCTGGAAGGCCCGGCGGCGGCTGCTGTTCGCCCCGTTCCTCTGGTTCACCGCCGCCGGGCTGGCAGGCGCGGTCGTGCTGCTGCTGGCCGTGGTCCGGCAGGCCCTCGACGGCGAGCTGGGGCTGTTCGGACTCGCGCTGGCCCTCCAGACCGCCCTGGTGCCGATGCGCTTCGGCGTCTACTTCCCCGACAGCGACGCCCAGACCCAGTTCGGGCTCCAGGCCTTCCACGCGCTCCGCGACTTCGAGCGGCAGACCGGGTCGGCCACCGCGCGGTCCGCCGCACCGGTCCCCGAGGGGAGGGCGGCGGTGGAACCCGCCGCCGGGCCGACGGCCGCCATCCGCTTCGAGAAGGTCGGATTCGGCTACCCGCGCAGCGGCCGCACCGTCCTCGACGGCCTCGACCTCGACCTCCCGGCCGGCCGGTCCACCGCCATCGTGGGCCTCAACGGCGCGGGCAAGACCACCCTGGTCAAACTGCTCACCAAGCTCTACGAGCCGGACTCCGGCCGGGTCACCGTCGACGGCGTGGACCTGCGGACGATCGCCGCCGACGCCTGGCAGAGCCGGCTCGCGGTGATCTTCCAGGACTACATCCGCTACGAACTGACCGCGCGTCGGAACATCACCATGGGCGCGCCCCACCTCGCCGAGGGGCTGTCGGCCGCCGCCCTGGCCGCAGCGCTGGACGCCGCGATCGACCGCGCGGACGCCCGGGCGCTGATCGAAGGCCTCCCGCAGGGCCTGGACACCGTGCTCTCCCAGCGCTACACGGGCGGGCAGGACCTCTCCGGCGGCCAGTGGCAGCGCATCGCGCTGGCCCGGGCGTTCTACGCCGTCGAGGCGGGCGCCCGGGTGCTCGTCCTGGACGAGCCCACCGCCCAGCTCGACGTACGCGCCGAGAGCGAGTTCTTCGACCGCTTCCTGGCCCTCACCGAGGGCCTGACCAGCGTCGTCATCTCGCACCGCTTCTCCACCGTGCGACGGGCGGACCACATCGTCGTGCTGGACGGCGGCCGGGTCGCCGAGCGCGGCACCCACCGGGAACTGCTGGCCCGGGACGGCGAGTACGCCCGGCTCTTCCGGCTCCAGGCCGCCCGCTTCGGCGAGGCCGAGGACGAGGCCGGGACCGCGCCCGGGACCGAGGCCGAGTCCGTGCCCGGGCCCGCGGACGAGGCCGGGACCGGTCCCGAGGACGAGGCCGGGCCCGGTCCCGAGGCCGGGACCGGGGAAACCGCACCGCCGACCCTGGAGTCCGCCCGATGAGCCTGATGCTGCGCGCCGCCCGGCTGCTGGGCGGACTCGCCCTTCGACACGGCCGTCGCCGACTGGTGGTGTCGGCCGTCCTCCTGCTGCTCGGATACCTCGCCACCCCCGGCATCGCGGTGGCACTGCGCCGCCTCACCGACGAGTCCCTCGCCGGCCACGGCGGCGCCGCCACGGTCGCCGCCCTGGCCGCCGCGGGGCTGCTGCTGGCCGAGCTGATGCTCGGCCACTTCGCGCACCTCTCCTACTTCGAGCTCGGCGAGCAGCTGGAGGCCCGGCTGCACCGCGAGCTGTGCGCGGTGTCCAACGGGGTTCCCGGGCTCGCCCACGCCGACCGGCCCCGGTTCGCCGACACGGTGACGCTGGTGCGGGACGAACTCGCCCGGGTCCGGGCCGCTCTGGAGGCGCTGCTGCAGTTCCTCGGACTGGCACTGCAGACCGTCGTCACCACGGTGCTGCTCGGCTCCGTCAACGCCTGGCTGGCGCTGCTGCCGTTGGCCGCGGTCCTCCCCGTCCGGCTCGGCCGCCGCGCGCAGGAGCTGTCGGACGCCGCGCGCGAGGCGTCGGCCGAGCGCACCCGGCTGGGCCAGCACCTCCTGGCGCTGGCCACCACCGCGCAGCCGGTGATGGAGCTGCGGCTGCTGGGCGGGGGCCGGGAGCTGGTCCGGCACTACACCGCGAACTGGCGGTCGGTCTCCCGTACCCTGGCCCGCGCCGAGGCCCGGGCGGCCGCGCTGCGGGCCGCCGGGCAGCTCTGCTTCGCGCTCGCCTACGGAGGCGCCGTCCTGACCGTGGTCGCCCAGGCGGCCACCGGTACGTCCGCCGTCGGGGACCTGGTGCTGGTGATCGCCCTCGCGGTGCAGGTGGCGGTGCAGGTCTCCGGGGTGGTCGGGCTGTTCGGCGTCCTCCAGGGGGCGGGCCGCACCGCCGAGCGGCTGGACCGGCTGCGGAGCTGGTCGGAGGAGGGGGACGCCGAGGCCGCCCCCGCCCGTCCGGGCCCGGCCCTGCCGGCCCCCGCCCGACTGGAGCGGGGCATCCGGCTGGAGGGCGTCGGGTTCGGCTACCCGGGCAGCGACCGCCCGGCCCTGCGCGGCATCGACCTGCTGATCCCGGCCGGGGCCACCGTCGCCCTGGTCGGCGAGAACGGGGCGGGCAAGAGCACCCTGGTCAAGCTGCTCTGCGGCCTCTACCGGCCGACCGAGGGCCGGATCCTGGTGGACGGGACGGACCTGCACGAGCTGTCACCCGCCGAGTGGAGCGCCAAGGTCGCCCCGCTCTTCCAGGACTTCGCCCGGCTGGAACTGCTGCTCCGGGAGAGCGTCGGGGTCGGCGCCGCCGACCTGATGGCCGAGGACGCGGCCGTCCTGGCCGCGATCTCCTCGGCGGGCGCCGACCGCGCGCTCGCCGCCGTTCCCGACGGCCTGAACGGCCTGTTGGGCCGCGCCTACGGCGACGGCGCCGAACTCTCCGGCGGGCAGTGGCAGTCGCTGGGCCTCGCCCGCTGCCTGATCCGCCGCGATCCCCTGCTGCTGGTGCTGGACGAGCCCGCCGCCGCGCTCGACGCGGCGGCCGAGCACGCGCTCTTCCGCCGCTTCGACCACACGGCCGAGCTGGCCGCGCGCGAGCACGGCGCGATCGTGCTGTTCACCTCGCACCGCTTCTCGACCGTCCGTCAGGCCGACCTGATCGTGGTGCTGGAGGACGGCGCGGTCCGCGAGTCGGGCGGCCACACCGAGCTGATGGAGCAGCACGGCCCGTACCGCGAACTGTTCGAACTCCAGGCCCGCGCCTACAACTGACCGCCGGCCGCGACCGCCACCCGCCGCCCCGGCCGGGCGCCCGACCCCGCACCACCGGAGAACCCCCATGCGCAGCCGGCTCGTCCTGCACACCGTCGAATCCCACACCGAGGGCATGCCCACCCGGGTGGTGACCGGCGGCGTCGGCACGATCCCCGGCGCCACCATGGCCGAGCGCCGCCGCTACTTCCTGGACCACCTCGACCACCTGCGCACCCTGCTGATGTACGAGCCGCGCGGCCACTCCGCGATGAGCGGCGCGATCCTGCAGCCGCCGACCCGCCCGGACGCGGACTGGGGCGTGCTCTTCATCGAGGTCTCCGGCTGCCTGCCGATGTGCGGCCACGGCACCATGGGCGTGGCGACCGTCCTGGTCGAGACCGGCATGGTGCCCGTCACCGAGCCCCGCACGGTGATCCGCCTGGACACCCCGGCCGGGCTCGTCGTGGCGGAGGTCGAGGTCGAGGACGGCAGCGCCCGCAGTGTGACGCTGCGCAACGTCCCCTCGTTCGTGGACCGGCTGGACGCCCTCGTCGAGGTGCCGGGGTACGGCCCGCTGCGGATGGACCTCGCCTACGGCGGCAACTTCTACGCCGTCCTGCCGCTGGACCAGGTGGGCCTGCCCTTCGACCGGCGGGCGGGAGCGGACATCCTGACCGCCGGACTGGCGATCATGGAGGCCGTCAACGAGCAGGTGCGCCCGGTCCATCCGGAGGCGCCCGAGATCGCCGGCTGCCACCACGTCCAGTTCCTCGCGCCGGGGTCGACCGCCCGCCACTCGCGGCACGCGATGGCGATCCACCCCGGCTGGTTCGACCGCTCCCCGTGTGGAACCGGGACGAGCGCCCGGATCGCCCAGCTGCACGCCCGTGGCGAGGCGGGCGTCGGCGACGTCCTGGTCAACGAGTCCTTCATCGGCAGCCGCTTCACCGCCGCGGTCCTGGAGGAGACGGCGGTGGCGGGGCGGCCCGCCGTCATCCCCTCGATCACCGGCCGCGCCTGGCTCACCGGCACTGCGCAGTTCTTTCTCGACCCGGACGACCCGTTCCCGGCGGGCTTCCTGCTCTAGGTCCGCTCTTCCGGATCACGCCGCCCACCCGGCGTGACCCGAAAGAGAGGGCCCAGGGCCTGGGTGTGTCCGACGTTCCCCGGGCGGGGTCCGTCCCGACAGGCGGCCCGCTGCAGGCTGTGTTTGTGTGGGCCCAAACCGCCTGGGAGAGGTGATCCACCGTGACGATGCCCCCGTTCGGATCGAACGATCCGTTCTCGGATCTGCTCAGCCGCTTCTTCGGGATGAGTCCGATGGCCTCCCCGCCCGCCGTGCAGCGGGTGCCGATCGGGCGGCTGCTGAGCGAGTCCTCGCAGGAGCTGCTGGCGCTGGCCGCGCAGCGGGCCGCCGAGGACGGGGGCAGCGACCTGGACACCGCGCACCTGGCCTGGGCCGCCACCCGGGTGGAGCCGTCCCGCCGGATGCTGGAGCGCGCCGGGATCGACCCGGACGGGCTCGCCGAGGACCTGGCCAAGGCCCTGCCGACCGGCGACGCGGCGGCCCCGGACGGGCGCCCCTCGCTCACCCCGTCCGCCAAGCGCGCACTGCTTGCCGCGCACGCCCGTTCGCAGGCGGCCGGAGCCTCGTACATCGGGCCGGAGCACATCCTCGGCGCACTGCTGGACGAGGAGCGCTCGGGCGCGGGATCGGCCCTGCGCAACGCGGCGCCCTCGCCGGAGGCGCTGCGGACGGCGCTGGTGGGGCGTGGCACCGGCGGTGAGCGCAGCGGCGCGGGTACCCGGCCGAGCTCGACGCCCACCCTGGACGAGTACGGCCGCGACCTCACCGAGGACGCCCGGGCGGGCCGGCTGGACCCGGTGGTCGGCCGCGCGGAGGAGATCGAGCAGACCGTCGAGATCCTCTCCCGCCGCACCAAGAACAACCCCGTCCTGATCGGCGAGCCGGGTGTCGGCAAGACCGCGATCGTGGAGGGCCTGGCGCAGCGGATCGTCTCCGGGGACGTCCCGCAGAGCCTCAAGGAGAAGCGGGTGGTCGCCCTCGACCTCACCGCGCTGGTGGCGGGCTCCAAGTACCGGGGCGAGTTCGAGGAGCGTCTGAAGTCCGTGATCGACGAGGTCACGGCGGCCGACAAGAGCGTGATCCTCTTCCTGGACGAGCTGCACACCGTGGTCGGCGCGGGCGGTGGCGGCGAGGGTTCGATGGACGCGGGCAACATCCTCAAGCCCGCACTGGCCCGCGGCGAGCTGAGCGTGGTCGGCGCGACCACCCTGGACGAGTACCGCAGGCACGTGGAGAAGGACGCCGCGCTGGAGCGCCGCTTCCAGCCGGTGCTGGTGCCCGAGCCGGGCGTCGAGGAGACGGTCGAGATCCTGCACGGGCTGCGGGACGCGTACGAGGCGCACCACCAGGTGCGGTTCACCGACGAGGCGCTGGACGCGGCCGCCACGCTCTCCGACCGGTACGTCAGCGACCGCTTCCTGCCGGACAAGGCGATCGACCTGCTCGACCAGGCCGGTGCGCGGGTCCGGCTGCGCAGCCTGAGCGGCTCCACCGAGGTGATGCCGGTGCAGGACCGGGTCACCAAGCTGCGCCGGGAGCTGGACGAGGCCGTCGCGGACGAGGAGTTCGTGCGGGCCGCGAACCTGAAGACCGAGCTGCGCCAGACCGAGGACGAGCTGGCCGCGATGGCCGGGTCGCGCGAGGAGGTCGTCGCGGTCACCGCGCAGGACATCGCCCAGGTGCTGTCGGGCCGCACCGGCATCCCGGTCGCCGAGCTCAACGCGACCGAGCGCGAGCGGCTGCTGAGGCTGGAGGAGCACCTGCACCAGAAGGTGATCGGCCAGGACCAGGCGGTCACGGCCGTCGCCCAGGCGGTGCGGCGCGGCCGGGCCGGGATGGGCGACCCGGAGCGGCCGACCGGCTCCTTCCTGTTCCTCGGGCCGACCGGCGTCGGCAAGACCGAGCTGGCGAAGGCGCTGGCCGCGCTGCTGTTCGGCGACCCGGACCGGATGATCCGCTTCGACATGAGCGAGTTCCAGGAGAAGCACACCGTCTCCCGGCTGGTCGGCTCCCCGCCCGGGTACGTCGGCTACGAGGAGGCGGGCCAGCTCACCGAGGCGGTCCGCCGCAAGCCGTACAGCGTGCTGCTCTTCGACGAGGTGGAGAAGGCCCACCCGGACGTCTTCAACCTGCTGCTCCAGGTGCTGGACGACGGGCGGCTGACGGACGCCCAGGGGCGCACGGTCGACTTCCGCAACACCGTGGTCATCATGACCAGCAACATCGGCTCGCAGCGGATCCTGGACCACGCGGGCAACGTGGACGAGATCCGCGAGGACCTGATGCGGGATCTGCGCGGGCAGTTCCGGCCGGAGTTCCTCAACCGGATCGACGAGGTGATCGTCTTCCACGGGCTCACCCGCAAGGACCTGCTCTCGGTGGTCGACCTGCTGCTGGAGCGCAGCCGGCGCCGGCTGAAGGCGCAGGACGTGGGGCTGGAGGTGACCGAGGGGGCCAAGGAGTGGCTGGTCAACCGGGGTTACCAGCCGGAGTTCGGGGCGCGTCCGCTGCGGCGGACCATCCAGTCCGAGCTGGACAACCGGGTCTCCAACCTGCTGCTGGACGGCAGTGTGCAGCCGGGCGACACCCTGATCGCTTCGGTGGAGGACGGCGGGCTGGTGGTGACGCCGGCCCGACCGGAGGCCTCGGCGGCGGGGGAGGCCGGGGCGGCGGGGCCTGCCGGGGTGGCCGGCGAGGCGGAGAAGGGGAGTCCGGCCCGGTCCGGTGGGAACTGAGGAGGCCGGTCCACCCCGCGCGGGCGTCGGCGGGCTTCGGGTGGCTCCGGGCCCGCTTGGGACCTACCGTCGGGGGGGGGGGGGGGGGGGGGCCCCCGGGGGGGGGCCCCCCCCCCCCCCCCGGGGGGGGGCCCGCCCCCCCCCGCGGGGGGGGGGCCCCGCCGGGGCGCCCCCCCCCCCGCCCCCA
>NZ_JBICZP010000001.1:284428-910517 GCF_043202015.1 Kitasatospora sp. NPDC048239
CCCCGGGGGGGCGGGCCCGGGGGGGGGGGGGGGGGGGGGGGGGGGGGGGCCCGGGGGGCGGGGTGGGCCCCCGGCGGGGGGGGGGGGGGGGGCGCCCCCCGGGGGCCCCCCCCCCCCCCCCCGCCGAGGGGTGACGCGCGAGGCCGGGCCCGGGGTCTAGCCTTCCGGGCATGACGCCGCCTATGCCCGAACCGCCGGAGGAGCACCCCGAGCCGTGGAGTCCCCCCTGGGTACGGGCCGCCAAGGCCGGCTGGCCGGTCGCGCTGGCCCTGGTGGTCGCGGTGCTGCAGGTGGCCGGGACGGGCGCGGCGGCCCGGCACCAGCCCGACCGGGTCGCCCTGGACGCCCTCGGCTACGCGCTGCTGCTGATCGGGCCGGCGCTGTTGGTGCTGCGCCGCCGCCGGCCGGTGGCGGCGGTCGCCGGGACCGCGGCCGTCACGGTGGTGTACCTGGTCGCCGGGTACCCGTACGGGCCGGTCTTCGCGAGCTGGGTGATCGCCTGCTGCGTGGCGGTCCAGGCCGGGTACCGGTGGGCCGCCTGGGCCGGCCTCGGCGCGGTCTACCTGATCCACCTGCTGACCACCTTCGTGCTGCCCGCGGACTGGCTGCGCGCGCCGCCGTCCGCGATCGTGTGGTGGCAGGAGCTGGAGGTGGTGGCCTGGCTGCTGCTGGTGGTGTCGGTCGCCGAGCTGGTGCGCTTCCGGGGGGAGCGGATCGCCGCGCACCATGCGTACCGGCAGCAGCTGAAGGAGCGCCGGGCGAACGAGGAACGGCTGCGGATGGCCCGCGAGTTGCACGACATCCTGGGGCACAGCCTGTCGTTGATCACCGTTCAGGCCGGGGTCGGCCTGGAGCTGTTCGACACCCGGCCCGAGCAGGCCCGCGAGGCGCTGGCCACCATCAAGGCCACCAGCAGGGAGGCGCTCGGCGAGGTCCGCCAGGTGCTCGGGACGCTGCGCGGACCGGAGGCGGCACCGCGCGGCCCGGCGCCCGGGCTGGGCCGGCTCGACGAGCTGACCGAACAGGCGGACCGGGTCGGGCTGGAGGTCGAGGTGCACGAGACGGGCCGTCGGCGCGGCCTTCCCCCCACCGCCGACCTGACCGCCTTCCGGATAGTCCAGGAGGCGCTGACCAACGTGGTCCGGCACTCGGCCGCCCGGCAGGCGGCCGTCGTCCTGGACTGGACGGACCCGGCCGCCCTGCTCGTCGAGATCGTCGACCCCGGGCCGGCCGTCCTCGGCGACGCGGGCGGCACCGGCAGCGGGCTGGCGGGGATGCGGGAGCGGGTGGCCGCGTTCGGCGGCACCATCGAGGCGGGGCGGCTGCCGAACGGCGGGTTCCGGGTCCGGGCGACACTGCCCACGGCCGAGGCGGAGGGCAAGTGATCCGAGTACTGCTGGCGGATGACCAGAGGCTGCTCCGGGCGGGCATCCACGCGCTGGTCGACCTGCAGGAGGACATGACCGTGGTCGGCGAGGCCGTCGACGGGGAGGAGGCCGTCCGGCTGGCCCGCGAACTCCTCCCGGACGTCGTCCTGATGGACATCCGGATGCCCCGCATGGACGGCCTGGAGGCGACCAGGCAGATCGCCGCCGACCCGGCCCTCGCCGCGGTGCGGGTGGTCGTGGTGACCACCTTCGAACTGGACGAGTACGTCTTCGAGGCGCTGCGCTCGGGCGCGGCCGGCTTCCTGGTCAAGGACACCGAGCCGGCCGACCTGCTGCGTGCCGTACGGGTCGCGGTGGAGGGGGACGCGCTGCTCTCGCCCGGGGTGACGCGGCGGCTGATCGGCGAGTTCGCCGTCCGCTCCAAGGCGCCGGAGGCCGCGGCCGTCCTGTCGGACGTCTCCGTGCTCACCGAGCGGGAGCGGGAGGTGCTGGCGCTGGTCGGCATGGGTCTGTCCAACGAGGAGATCGCCCGCCGGCTCGTGGTCAGCCCGCTCACCGCGAAGACGCACGTCAGCCGGGCCATGGTGAAACTCGGGGCCCGCGACCGGGCCCAACTGGTCGTGCTGGCCTACGAGTCCGGGCTGGTGCGGCCGGGCTGGCTGGGTTGATCCGGTTGGGTTGATCCGGCTGGGTTGATCCGGCTGGGTTGATCCGGCGGCGGAGGTGCGCCCGGAGCAGCGGGTCGCGGTTGCGGCGGGGTTCGTACTCCCGGCCCCTTGCCACGGCGGCGTCCGTACTCCCGGTGGAGTATCCCAACTGCCGCTGCCGGTAGGACGCGAGAGTACGCCCCCCGGCGGGAGGCTCAAGGCACCTCGGGAAGCGCCCGAGGCCCTGAAAGCCACCGCCGAGGAGCTGAACCACCATGTACACGCTGCTGGCCGACCACGACGGGCACTGGCCCGGCCCGTGGATCCTGCTGATTCCGCTGGCCTGGGCCGCCGTGGTGTTCCTGGCGATCGTCGTCCTGCGTAGGACGTTCTGGCGCCGGGGCTGCGGAGCGGGGCCGGACGCGCCGCTGGCGGTCCTGGGCCGCCGCTTCGCCGAGGGCGACATCGACGCCGACGAGTACCGCGCGAAGCGGGCCGTCCTCACCGAGCCGCACCGCGAGCAGGGCCGCGCGCAGTACCGCGGGGGTACGGGCAAATGACCACCCTCGATGTCGTGCACGACACCGCCGCGCGGGTCGCCGACGCCGTCAAGATCTACGGCGTCGGCGGCACCGAGGTCCGGGCGCTGGACCACGTCACGGTCGGGTTCCCGGCCGAGCGGTTCACCGCGATCATGGGACCGTCCGGCTCCGGGAAGTCCACCCTGATGCACTGCGCGGCGGGGCTCGACACCCTCACCGCGGGCAGCGCCTACATCGGGGAGACGGAGCTCGGCCGCCTCGGCGACCGGCGGCTGACCCTGCTGCGCCGCGAGCGGATCGGCTTCGTCTTCCAGGCCTTCAACCTGGTCCCCACGCTGACCGTCCGGGAGAACATCACCCTCCCGCTCGACCTCGCCGGCACCGCCCCCGACCAGGCCTGGCTGGACGGGCTGATCGACGTCGTCGGCCTCGGCGACCGGCTGCACCACCGCCCGAGCGAGCTCTCCGGCGGCCAGCAGCAGCGCGTCGCCGTGGCCAGGGCGCTCGCCGGACGGCCGCAGGTGGTCTTCGCCGACGAGCCCACCGGCAACCTCGACTCCCGCACCGGCGGCGAGGTGCTCGGCCTGCTGCGGCGCGCGGTGGACGAGATGGGGCAGGCCGTCGTCATGGTCACCCACGACCCGATGGCCGCCGGGTACGCCGACGAGGTGCTGTTCCTCGCCGACGGCCGCCTCGTCGACCGGATGGACCACCCCACCGCGGGCCGGGTGCTGGACCGGATGAAGGCCTTCGAGAAGGGCCGCTCATGAGCTCCTCCGCCACTCTCCGGATCAGCCTGCGCTCCCTCAACGCCCACCGTCGGCGCCTGGCCGGCACCCTCCTCTCGATCCTGCTCGGGGTCTCCTTCCTGACCGGGACGATGGTGCTCGGCGGCACCCTGCGGGCCAACTTCGACACCCTCTTCGCCGACGCCAACGCCGGTACCGACGCGGTGGTCCGCAGTGCCGACGTCCTGGACTCCCCGGGGACGCCGGGCGGGGTCCGGGCGCCGGTCGACGCCGCGCTGGCCGACCGGCTGCGCAGCGTGCCGGGGGTCGCCGCCGCCGAGCCGTCCATCCAGGGCGCCGGGCAGCTGGTCGGCAGCGACGGCAAGGCGATCGGCGGGCAGGGGCCGCCCACCCTCGCCGGCAACTGGCTGGCCGACGGCCGGCTCAACCCCTACCGGCTCGCCGAGGGCCGGGCCCCGGCCGCACCCGGCGAGGCGGTGGTGAACCGGGGCGCGGCGAAGACGGGCGGACTCCACCTCGGCTCCACCACCGTGCTGCGCACTCCGGATCCGGTGACGGTCACCATCGTCGGCATCGCCACCTTCGGGGAGAGCGCCGACGGGATGGGCCCGAGCACCTTCACCGCACTGACCCTCGCCGACGCCGAGCGCCACCTCACGCCCCGGGGGTCCGGGCAGGCCAGCTCGATCCAGGTCAGGGCGGCGGGCGGCCTCTCGCAGCGCGACCTGGTGGCGCGGATCAGCCCGCAGCTGCCGGGTGGCGTGGAGGCGGTCACCGGCGCGGCGGCCACCCAGGAGAGCACCGCGATGGTGTCCGGGCGGTTCCTGAGCATGTTCACCACCCTGCTGCTGGTCTTCGCGGGGATCGCGCTGCTGGTGGCGACCTTCACCATCCACAACACCTTCGCCATCGTGGTCGCCCAGCGGACGAGGGAGAACGCGCTGCTGCGGGCACTCGGGGCGGTCCGCGGCCAGGTCCTCGGGGCAACGCTGGTGGAGGCGGTGGCGATCGGGGTGCTGGCCTCACTGGGCGGGCTGCTCGGCGGCATCGGGGTGGCCGCGGGCCTCAAGGCGCTGTTCTCGGTGCTGGGCTTCTCGCTGCCGACCGGCGGCATGGTGATCAGCACGGCCGCCGTGGTGCTGCCGTTGCTGGTCGGCACGGCGGTGGCGGTGGGATCCGCGCTGCTGCCGGCCGTCCGGGCCGGTCGCACCGCGCCGCTGGCGGCGCTGCGCGAGACCGGTGTGGATCGGGCCGCCCAGGGGCGCTCCGGCCTGGTCCGGGTGGTGCTCGGTGCGCTGCTGCTCGCCGGCGGGGTCCCGACCGCCGTGCTCGGGGCGACCGACGGCCCGTCCGTCCCGCTGACCACCGGCGGCGCGCTCGCGGTGCTGGCCGGCATGGTGGTGCTCGGTCCGGTCGCCGCCGCCTTCGCCGTTCGGGCGCTGGGTGCGCCGCTGTCCCGGCTGCGCGGGGTCCCCGGCACGCTGGCCCGGCGCAATGCGGCCCGCAATCCGCGCCGTACGGCGGCCACGGCGAGCGCGCTGATGATCGGTGTCGCGGTGGTCACGCTGTTCACGGTCTTCGGCGCGTCCATCAAGGCCACCCTGGACGACACCGTGGACGCCTCCTTCGCGGGCGATCTCGCCGTCACCGCGCCCTCGTTCGGCGCGGGCGGCAGCGGGGTCAGCCCGAAGCTGGCCGACGCTGTCGCCCAACTGCCCGAGGTGCGGCAGACGGTGGGCCTCGGTCGCGGGGTGGCCCGGATCGACGGCCACGGGCGGGTCCTTGATGTGACCGACCCGGCGCGACTGGCCGGGATCGTGGACCTCGGCCGGGTCGACGGCGCGCTCGACGCCCTCGGCACGGACGGACTGGCGGTGTCGCGCAGCGAGGCGGCGCAGCGCGGCTGGCGGCTCGGCCAGAGCGTCACGGTGGGCTTCGCGGACGGCGCCGGCGGGCCGTTCACGGTCCGAGCCCTGTACGAGGGCGGCGGGTTGGCGGGCGACTACCTGATAACCCGGCAGGCCTGGGCCCCGCACCGGGGACAGGACGCCGACACGATGGTGGCCGTCGGGCTGAAGAGCGGTGTCGCGCTGGGCG
The DNA here is from genome assembly GCF_043202015.1 of Kitasatospora sp. NPDC048239. NCBI lineage: Bacteria > Bacillati > Actinomycetota > Actinomycetes > Kitasatosporales > Streptomycetaceae > Kitasatospora > Kitasatospora sp. NPDC048239. The sequence continues at coordinate 289,852 of NZ_JBICZP010000001.1, forward strand.
CGGGCAAGGCCGCCGTGGAGAAGGCGTCCGCACCCTTCGGCAACCCGCGGGTGCAGGACCGGGACGAGTACGCGGAGAGCGCCGCGGGCGGGGTCGACATGATGCTGTCGGTGGTCTACGCGCTTCTCGCGCTGGCGGTGCTGATCGCGCTGCTCGGCATCGCCAACACGTTGACCCTCGCCGTGCACGAGCGGACCAGGGAGCTGGGGCTGCTGCGGGCGGTCGGGCAGACCAGGGCGCAGCTGCGGGGCATGGTGCGCTGGGAGTCGGTGCTGGTGGCCGCCTTCGGGACGGTCGGAGGGCTCGGCCTCGGGGCGTTTCTCGGGTGGGCGCTGGTCCGGGCCTCGGACGGCGCGGGCACCGGGTCGTTCGCGATACCGCCGGGGCAGCTCTCGGTGGTGCTGGCGGCCGGGTTGCTGGCCGGTGCGGTGGCCGGGCTGCGTCCGGCGGGCCGGGCGGCGCGGCTGGACGTGCTGCGGGCGATCGCGGCGGAGTGAGAGCGGCCGGGAGGCCGGGCGGGGGCGGGTGGGGCGGTGCCGGCAGACCGGGCGTGGAGCACGGGCCCGCCGCCTCCCGCCTTACCGCCCCCGCCCGGCCCGCCCTCGCCCCACCTGGCTTCAGGACCGTCAGCGGCCGTCGGCAGCCGTCAGTCGGCCTGCGGGAAGACCTGCCGCAGCAGCGGCTTCGGCAGGCCGCGGCGGTGCCACTCGCGGGGGTAGCCGAGCGAGACCTCCTCGAAGCGGACGCCGTCGTACGTGGTCTCCCGGGGGATGTGCAGATGGCCGTAGATCATCGCCGCGGTGTTGAAGCGGCGGTGCCAGTCGGCCGTCAGCTCGGTGCCGCACCACTGGGCGAACTCCGGGTACCAGAGGATCTCGGTGGGGTGGCGGACCAGCGGGTAGTGGTTGACCAGGACGAGCGGCAGCTCCGGGTCGCAGGCAGCCAGCCGCTGCTCGGTGATCCGGACGCGCTCACGGCACCAGGAGTCGCGGTCCGGGAAAGGGTCCGGGTGCAGCATGCGCTCGTCCGCGCAGACCACGCCGCTGGCGTACGCGGCCTCCAGGGACTCCTCCTTGGTGGTCGTCCCCGGCGCACGGAAGGAGTAGTCGTAGAGCAGGAACAGCGGGGCGACGGCGACTGGTCCGCCGGCTCCCTCCCAGACGGGGTACGGGTCCTCGGGGGTGACGACACCGAGGCCGCGGCACATCTCCACCAGGTGCTCGTAGCGGGCCACGCCGCGCAGCTGCACCGGGTCGTCGGGGTGGGTCCACAGCTCGTGGTTGCCGGGGGCCCACACCACGCGGGCGAAGCGCTCGGCGAGCAGGCCCAGGGTCCACTCGATGGTGGTGGAGATCTCGGCGATGTCCCCGGCGACGATCAACCAGTCGTCGGGGGAGTCGGGTTGCAGCTTCTCCACCAGGTCGCGGTTCTCCTGGTAGGAGACGTGTAGATCGCTCACGGCGAGCAGTCGGCCTCCCCGCCCGGCTCCTCCGCCCTGCCCCGATCGTGCGTCGTTGTGCTGCTCGGTCGTCACTCCAGCCCCCATGTCGTCACCCGGCCGATGTCGCCACAGTACGGGTGCCGACCGCCTCCGCGCCGCAGGTTGGCTGGATCAGTCGTTCGATCGGGGTGGCGTGGCCTGCGAGGTTGGCCGGTGCGCGCCGCCGGCTGCGCGGGCCGCCTTCCCGGCCTTCCGGGCTTTTCCGGCGTTCGCAGTGTTCCGACGTTCGAGGCGTCCCCGCGTCCCCGGCGGCCCGCCCGCGGGGCTCAGTCGCCGATCTGCCAGAGCACGCCGTGGCCGGCGGCGGTGGTGACGGCCAGGATCGCCAGGGCGGCGACGCCCAGGGCGAGTCCGAGCGCGGCCCGTCCGCGGCGGCGGGTGCCCCGGACGAGTGCGAGCGTGCCGAGGGTGATGGCGAGCGGCCCGAGGACGATGTTGAAGAGCAGCAGTCCGGGCAGGCCCAGCAGGAAGGAGGCGACGGCCAGGTTGTCGGCCTCGACGGTGGACGGGGCCTGACGGTCCCCGGTGGTGCGCGGGCTCATGGTGGCGCTCATGGTGGTGGCTCCTTCGGTGGTCGTCTCGGACGTGGGGTCGAAGTGGGGTCGGACAGGGTCGGCGCCGCCGCGGTCGCGCGGCTGCCGCGCGTCGGTGCTGCCGCAGCCTCAGCGCTGCCGCAGGCGGCTGAGGTGCTCGCGGGCGCCGAACGCCAGCAGCCAGGCGGCGATGGCCCCGGCGGCGGTGAGGAAGACCGGCAGGGAGGTGTGGGCGGCGGCGCCCACGATGACGCCCATGGCGACCAGGGCGGTGAGCAGGATCATGGTGTGGCCCCTCCGATGGGACTCGGCCCGACGGGCTTTCGGTTTACAAGTGTTCGCTGAATCCGCTGCCACTCTACGCCCGGCTGGCCAAAGTCGGCAAACACTTGTTTACTGAATGGCGTGAGTCACACCGTCGGGGCCAGACAGGCCCAGAAGCAGCAGAGTCGGCGCGCCTTGCTGGATGCGGGGCTGCGCCTGCTGGTCGATCAGAACCTGGCGAGCCTCGGCGTGCGCGAGGTCACCCGGGAGGCCGGGCTGTCGCCGGCCGCGTTCTACCGGCACTTCCCGGATCTCGCCGCGCTCGGCGTGGCCCTGGTGGAGGAGTCGCTCGCCAGCCTCCATGTGCTGGTCCGCGCGGTGCTCGCCGGGGAGGGCGGCGCCGAGGAGCTGATCGACCGGACGGTGGACGTCATCGAGCAGCACGTCCGCGAACACCGCCCGCACGTCAGGTTCCTGGCGCGTGAGCGGCACGGGGGAGTGCGGCCGGTGCGCGAGGCGATCGACGCCGAGATGGGCCGGTTCGCCGAGGAGGTCGGCGCGGCGCTCGCGCTTCAGCCGGTGTCGGAGGGGTGGAGCGGCGAGGACCTGCGGATGCTGGCCGAGCTGTACGTCGACCACATGGTCTCCACCGCCGCCGCCTTCCTGGAGGCGCACGAGGCCGACCCGGCCCGTGAGCGGCGCATCGCCGCCACCGCCCGGCTTCAGCTGCGCCTGATCAGCCTCGGTCGCCGTCACTGGCAGGGGAGTTGAGGGGATGTCCGGCGACGGGGTGACCGGAATGTGTCAATGACCTCTCGGTCGCGGCCCGACTCTTGACATCACGTCATGTCCGCGACAGCTTTGGTGCACCCCCACACCGAGAGGTCTCTCATGAAGAAGCCGCTCATAGGCATGGTCGCCGCGCTCGTGTTCGCCGGGGCCACCGCCCTCGCCGGAGCCGCCCCCGCAACCGCCGCACCGGCGGCACCTGTCGCCCAGGACGCCGCCGAATCCCAGACCGCACTGACGACCCGGTCGTCGCAGGTCGCGGCCGCCGTCAACTTCGCCGGCACGGTGGCGCTCAGCAACTGTTCGGGCTCGCTGGTCCGGCTCCCCAAGTCGACCGCGAGCGACCCGGCCCTGATCCTCTCCAACGGCCACTGCCTGGAGACCGGGATGCCCGGCCCCGGCGAGGTGGTCGTCAACCGGTCCTCCAGCCGCACGTTCTCGCTGCTCAGCTCGACCGGCTCGAAGCTCGGCACGGTCCGGGCCACCAAGGTGGTCTACGGCACGATGACCGACACCGATGTGTCGATCTACCAGCTGAACACCAGCTACGCCTCGATCCAGTCGCAGTACGGGATCGCCCCGCTGACCATCGCCGCGACGCACCCCGTGCAGGGCACCTCGATCAAGGTCGTCTCCGGGTACTGGAAGAAGATCTACTCCTGCTCGGTCGACGGCTTCGTCTACCGCCTCAAGGAGGGTGACTGGACCTTCAAGGACTCGGTCCGTTACACCTCCAGCTGCAACACCATCGGCGGCACCTCCGGCTCGCCCGTCGTCGACACCGCCACCGGCCAGGTCGTTGCCGTCAACAACACGGGCAACGAGGACGGCGAGACCTGCACCGTCAACAACCCGTGCGAGGTCGACCAGAGTGGCAAGGTGACGGTCCGCAAGGGCATCAACTACGCCCAGGAGACCTACGGCATCCCGGCCTGCTTCGCCGCCGGCAACCGCCTCGACCTCACCCTGCCCGGCTGCGCCCTGCCGCGCCCTTGACCAGCACTTTCGTTCCGGTGGGCCATCCGCGATCCGCGGGTGGCCCACTCGGCCGTCTACCGGGCGGCCGAGCTGTCGGTCAGTACCACTGATCTGTTGATCCATTGACCCGATGGAGAGTTGATGTCCACCAAGCTCAGAAGACTGCTGGTTGCCGTCCTGCTGATACCCCTGCTCGCCGTCGGAGGCCTGGCGGCGCCCGCGTTCGCGCAGGGCGCCCCCGACAGCGCGGACGCCGCCGCCGCGGCCTCGGGTGACATCAAGGACCGCCTGGCGGCGATCCCCGGGATGACCGTCACCGAGGAGCAGCCGACGGACGCCGAGCACCGCTACTTCCTGCTCACCTACACCCAGCCGATCGACCACTCCCGCCCCTGGCTGGGCACCTTCCAGCAGCGGCTCAGCGTGCTGCACCGCGGCTTCGACCGCCCGACCGTGTTCTACACCAACGGCTACAGCCTGCGGACCACCCCCTCGCGCACCGAGCCGACCCGGCTGACCGACGGCAACCAGGTCTCCATCGAGTACCGCTACTTCACGCCGTCCCGCCCCGAGCCGGCCGACTGGACCAAGGCCGGCATCCGCCAGGCCGCCGCCGACTCGCACCGGATCATCACCGCGCTGAAGCGGATCTACCAGCACGAGTGGCTCTCCACCGGCGCCAGCAAGGGCGGCATGTCCTCGGTCTACCACCGCCGCTTCTACCCGGACGACGTCGACGGCACCATCGCGTACGTGGCGCCGAACGACGTCGACAACCGCGAGGACGCCGCCTACAGCGCGTTCTTCCGCAACGTGGGCACCCCCGAGTGCCGGGCCACCCTGGAGGCCGCCCAGCGGGAGCTCCTGGTCCGCCGCGACCGCCTGGAGGCCCGCTACACGGCCGACAACGCCGCCGCCGGCTCGACCTTCACCACCACCGGCAGTGCCGACCGGGCCTACGAGGCGGGCGTGCTCGACGTGGTCTGGGCGTTCTGGCAGTACAGCACCGAGGCGGACTGCGCCGGCGTTCCGACGGCCGCCTCCACCGACGACCAGCTGTACGCCTGGTTCGACGCCCAGTCCGGCATCACCGGCAACAGCGACCAGTCGCTCGCCGGATACACCGCCTACTACTACCAGGCGGGCACCGAGCTGGGCTCGCCCAGCTTCGACGTCTCCCGCCTCAAGGGCCTGCTGCACTACGACTACAACGAGCTGTACTCGCCGCGCACCTACGTGCCGAAGAGCATCCCGCTGCGCTTCGACCCCTCCGCGATGCGCGACATCGACCGCTGGGTGAGGAACTCGGCCGAGCGGATCATCTTCGTCTACGGGCAGAACGACCCGTGGGGCGCCGAGCCGTTCCGCCTCGGCCGGGGCAGCGAGGACAGCTACGTCTACACCGTGGCCGGCGGCAACCACGGCTCCAACATCGGCAAGCTGTCGGCCGGTGAGTCGGCCGCGGCCACCGCCAAGGTCCTGGAGTGGGCCGGTCTCGGCGACGCCGACGGCGCCTCCGCGCGCTCCCTCACCGCGGCCCACCGGATCCCGCCGTTCGGCCCGCTGGACGCCGAGGGTCTGAAGCTGGAGCGCGACCGCCCGTAGCGGCGAACCGCGGCGAACCGCGGCGAAACCGCACACCGCACACCGCACACCTCCGAGGGGTCACCCGCCGGCGCACAACGGGCCGACGGGTGGCCCCTCGCCCTGTGCGGCCCGAAGAGCGGCGCGCACCCGCAGACGCACGCCCCCTGCGCCCGCGGGGTGCCGCACGAAGTACCGCCCGCCCCCTCCCCGAAGCAGTGAATCAGTGCTTCAATGCTTCCATGGCCTACCGACGCACGCCCGCCGTGCAAGCCCGCCTGGACGCCCAGCGCGAGGCGGTGCTCCAGGCCGCCGCCGGGCTGCTCGCCGAGCGCGGTTACGGCGGCTGCTCGATGGCCGCCGTCGCGGACCGCGCCAGGATCGCCACCGGCAGCCTCTACCAGCACTTCGCCAACAAGGCCGAGCTGTCCGTCGAACTGTTCCGCCGGGTGGTCAACCGCGAGATCGCCGCCGTCAACGAGGCCGTGGCCCGCCGGGAGGACCCGCAGGAGCGGATCGCCGCCGTGGTCGAGACCTTCGCGGCCCGCGCCCTGCGCGCCCCCCGGCTCGCCTACGCGCTGCTGGTCGAACCGGCCGACGCCGTCGTGGACGCCGAACGCCTGGTGTTCCGGCGGGCGTTCCGCGATGTGATCGCGGCCCAGATCACCGCCGCCGTGGCGGTCGGCCGGCTGCCCCGCCAGGATCCGGACCTGACCGCCGCCGCGCTGGTCGGCGCGGTCGCCGAGGCCCTGGCCGGACCGCTGGCCGCGGCCCACACCCCCGTCTCCGGGGACGCCCCGCCCGAGGTGGTCCCCGCTCTGGTCTCCTTCACCCTGCGTGCCCTGGGAGGACGCGATGACAGCGACGCATGAGGTCACCAACCAGGTGCCCCTGCCGTACGGACAGGACACCGCCGCCGACCCGGCCCTGCTGGCCGCCCTGCACCGCGCCGGCGCCGGCTGGGCCGAGCCCGAGCTGCACGAACTCGGCCGCCTGGCCGGCTCCGAGCAGGCCGCCGAGTGGGGCCGGACGGCCAACGAGAACCCGCCGGTGCTGCGCACCCACGACCGCTTCGGCCACCGGATCGACGAGGTGGAGTTCCACCCGTCCTGGCACGAGCTGATGCGCACCGCCGTCGGCCACGGCCTGCACGCCGCGCCCTGGCGGGACGACCGCCCCGGCGCGCACACCGCCCGGGCCGCCAAGTTCCACGTCTGGGGCCAGGTCGAGGCCGGCCACACCTGCCCGATCTCGATGACCTACGCCTCGGTGCCCGCACTGCGCGCCACGCCCGCGCTGGCCGCGGAGCTGGAGCCGCTCCTGGCCTCCACCGAGTACGACTTCGGGCTGCGCGAGCCGCACGGCAAGCGCGGTCTGATCGCCGGCATGTCGATGACCGAGAAGCAGGGCGGCTCGGACGTCCGCACCAACACCACCACCGCCGTCCCGCAGGCCGACGGCACCTACCGGCTCACCGGCCACAAGTGGTTCACCTCGGCGCCGATGTCCGACCTCTTCCTGACGCTCGCGCAGGCGCCGGGCGGGCTCAGCTGCTTCATGCTGCCGCGGATCCTGCCGGACGGCGCCCGCAACCGCCTGCTGCTGCAGCGGCTCAAGGACAAGCTGGGCAACAAGTCCAACGCCTCCGCCGAGATCGAGTACGACGGCGCGGTCGGCTGGCTGGTCGGCGAGGAGGGGCGGGGCGTGCCGACCATCATCGAGATGGTCAACATGACCCGGCTGGACTGCACCGTCGGAGCCGCCTCCGGCATGCGCCTGGGCGCCACCCGGGCCGTCCAGCACGCCATGTACCGAAGGGCGTTCGGCAAGGCCCTGATCGACCAGCCGCTGATGCGCAACGTCCTCGCCGACCTGGTCGTCGAGTCCGAGGCGGCCACCACCGTGGCGATGCGGCTGGCCCACGCCACCGACCTGGCCCTCGCCGGGGACGCGACCGAGGCGCTGGTGCGCAGGCTGGGGCTGGCCGTCGCCAAGTACTGGGTCTGCAAGCGCGGTCCGGCGCACGCGGCCGAGGCGCTGGAGTGCCTCGGCGGCAACGGCTACGTCGAGGAGTCCGGCATGCCCCGCCTCTACCGCGAGGCGCCGCTGGTCTCGATCTGGGAGGGCTCCGGCAACGTGGCCGCCCTGGACGCGCTGCGCGCCATGGCCAAGCACCCGGAGACGGTGGAGGCCTTCCTCGGCGAGCTGGACGCGGCGGCCGGCGCCGACCGCCGGCTCGACTCCGCGGTCGCCGAACTGCGCAAGCAGCTCAGTGACCCGAGCGACCTGGAGTACCGCACCCGCCGACTGGTCGAGTCGATGGCGCTGGCCTTCCAGGGCGCACTGCTGGTCCGGCACGGCGACCAGGCGGTGGCCGACGCGTTCTGCGCCTCCCGGCTGGGCGGGGACCACGGCGCGGCCTTCGGCACCCTGCCGTCCGGACCGGACACCGGGGCGATCATCGACCGCGCCCGCCCGGTGCCCGCGTGAGCGGGCTCCCCGGCGGGGACGGCCTGCGCGGCGGGGGCGGCCTGCACGCCGAGGCGGCCGAGGTCCGGGCCTTCTGGCAGGGCCTCGGCCTGCCCGGCCTGATCGACGTCCACACCCACTTCATGCCGCAGAACGTCCTCGACAAGGTCTGGGCGTACTTCGACGCGGCCGGCCCGCTGGTCGGCCGGCCCTGGCCGATCACCTACCGCGAGGCGGAGGCCGAACGCGTCGAGCGGCTGCGGGAGTTCGGGGTCCGGGCGTTCACCGCGATGCTCTACCCGCACCGGCCGGGGATGGCGGCCTGGCTCAACGCCTGGGCCGCCGACTTCGCCGCCCGCACGCCCGACTGCCTGCACACCGCCACCTTCTTCCCCGAGCCGGAGGCTCCCGGCTACGTCGCCCGCGCACTCGCGGACGGCGCCCGGGTGTTCAAGGCGCACCTCCAGGTCGGCGGGTACGACCCGGTGGACCGGCTGCTGGACGAGGTCTGGGGCCTGCTCGCCGACACCGGCACACCCGTGGTCACCCACTGCGGATCCGGACCGGTCCCCGGCAAGCACACCGGGCCCGGCCCGATCGGCGAGGTGCTCGCCCGCCACCCGCGGCTCACCCTGGTGGTCGCCCACCTCGGCCTGCCGGAGTACTCCGACTTCCTCGACCTCGCCGAGCGCCACCCCCGGGTCCACCTCGACACCACCATGGCGTTCACCGACTTCGTCGAACGGGACACCCCGTTCCCGGCCGCCGAACTGCCGCGCCTCGGGCGGCTGCAGGGCCGCGTCCTGCTTGGCAGCGACTTCCCCAACATCCCGTACCGGTACGTCCACCAGCTGGACGCGCTGGCCCGGCTGGGCCTGGGGGAGGAGTGGCTGCGCGCGGTCTGCCACGACAACGCGGCCCGGCTCTTCGCACTGACCGCGGAGAACTGACCGCGGAGAACTGACCGCGGAGAACTGACCGCGGAGAACTGTCCGCAGAGTACTGTCCGCGGAGAACTGACCGCAGACGACTGACCGCGGAGAACCGACCCCGCGAACGGGCCACCGCGCAGGGCCCGCCGCGCAACGAGCACCCGAGGCGAGCCCCGGCGCCCCGGCGTCAGCCGACCGCCCGCAGCACCCCCACCGCCGCGCCGTGCAGGCCCGGCGCGGCGACGAGGAACCCGTCGGAGGCGGCCGTCCAGGCCGCCCCGGCGGTGTCCGTCACCGTCGCGCCCGCCTCGCCGGCGATCAGCGCGCCCGGCAGCAGGTTGCCCGCGTCGGCGCCGTACTCCCAGAACATCGCCAGATGCCCGGAGCCGACCTGGGCGACCTGCAGCGCGGTCGGCCCGAGGTTGCGCACCGCCAGCACCTCGCCCAGTACCGCCGCCAACGACCCGCCCGCCCGCCGCCGCGCCACCGGGTCGGCCGCCACCAGCGGAGGCTGGCTCGTCCCGGCGACGGCCGCCGCCAACTCCCGTTCCACCGGCGCGATCGCCCGCCCGTCCAGGTCGGCCCCGCCGCCCAGCACCGCCCGGTACGTCCGGCCGCCGAGCTGCGGCGCGTGCACCACGGCCAGCACCGCCCGCCCGTCCCTGACCAGGGTCGCGGTGACCGCCCAGTGCGGCATCCCGAGCAGGTACTGCACGGCGCCGTCGGTGGCGTCGCAGAGCCACCACTCGCCCTCGGCCGGCACCTCGCCCGCCAGCTCGTCCGTCAGCCACCCGGCTCCCGGGCGCAGTTCGCCCAGCAGCTCCCGCAGCCGCCCGGCGGCCGGGCCGTCCAGCTCGGCGAAGTGCGCCATCGCCTCCGCCACCGTCCGCGCGGGGGAGGGCTCGGCGGGCCGGGTCGACACCAGCAGCGCCCCGACCTCCCGCACCGCCGCCTCGACCGCGGGCAGCAGCTCCTGGAACTCCCCGATCCCCTGGGACACCCTCATCGTCCTGCTCCTGTCTTCCCGTCGACCAACGGACCGGTCCGCCGGCCCGACCGGACCAGGAGTACCGTCGGAGCGGCCGAACAGGACCCTCGCCCGCCGTTGAGTGGCGGAGATCGGACACCATGGACCTCTCCACCGCCGATCCGGACAGCACGCTGGACGCCCTGGACCGCCGCCTGGTCTGCGCCCTGCAGGTCGACGGCCGCGCCGGGACCGGCCGGATCGCCGAGGTGCTCGGCGTCTCGGCCCGCACCGTCACCCGCCGCCTCACCCGGATGCAGCAGGCCGGGGTGCTGCGCGTGGTGCGGCTGCCCGACGTCGAGGACGCCGCCGCCGGCGCGCTGATCCTGCGGGTGCGGGTCCTGCGCGGCAAGGTCGACACCATCGCGCAGTCCCTCGCCGACCGCCCCGACGTCCCCTTCGTGGACGTGATGCTCGGGGGCCAGGAGGTCGGCGCGGTCGTCCTCACCGACGCCGGTTCGCGCGACCGGCTGCTGTACGGGCAGCTCCCGGCCACCGCGGCCGTCACCGAGACCACCGCCCACGCCGTGCTGCACGCCTTCTGCGACGCCGGCCGGTGGCAGGCCGGGTACCTGGCCGAGGACGAGGCGGCCGCGCTCGCCCCGCCCCCCGCCGACACGCCCGCACCCCCGTTGGACGGGCTCGACCGCTCCCTGCTCGCCCGACTCGGCACCGACGCCCGGCAGTCCGACGCCGCGCTCGCGGCGGCCGTCGGCGCCCCGGAGTCGACCGTTCGCCGCCGCCTGCACAGGCTGGCCGCCGGGGGTCTGCTGCGCACCCATGCCACCGTCGACCCGCGGCTGCTCGGCATGGCCGTGGACGCCAACCTCTGGCTGGACGTCCCGCCCGGCCGACTCGCCGAGGTCGGTACGGCGCTGGCCCGCCACCCCCAGGTGCACGGCGTGTTCGCCACCAGCGGGCCGGCCGGTCTGCTGGCCACCCTGTTCTGCGCGGACCACGGCGGCCTCTACCGCTTCATCACCTCGACGCTCGGCCCGCTCGGCGTCACCGGGATCGAGACCGCGATCGTCGGCCGCGCGGTCAAACGGGCCGGCGTACCGCTCCAGCGCGGTCGGACCAGGCCCTGAGCCGCTGCCCCGCCCGTGCCCCGCTTCCGCCCCCGCCCCCGCCCCCGCTCCCGCCTCCGCGCCGCTCAGGCGCCGGTGGTCGAGCCCGGCCGGATGATCATCAGCACCACGACCACGGCCCAGAGCAGGTTGAACACTCCGGCCGTCATCGGCAGCGCCTTCAGGCCCTGCACCGCCTTGCCGTGCTCCGGGGCCTCGGCGCCCAGGTCGAGCGCGTCCACGGCGGCCTGCTGCGCGGGCAGGACGAACAGCAGCAGCGAGAGCGCGGCGAGGGCGGTGAGCACCATCGAGACGATCAGCCAGGACTGCCCGAGCACGTCCATCACCTGCGCCACACCGATGCCCATGAGCGGGACGGCGAGCCCCAGCAGCGCGTACACCTGGGTGATCCGGTGCAGCACCCGCAGCACCCCGGCGTCGGCGGCGGCCTCCGGCCCGCCGGCCAGTGCGGCCTTCGCCCGGCGCGGGAACATGCTGACGGCCACCGCGACCGGGCCTATGAACAGCACCGAGGCGAGGACGTGCAGGCTCAGCAGGAACTTGGCCATGGCGGAGACACCCTTTTTCCACACGGGGGCTGCGCGACGGGCAGCCGGGGCGTCCGGTTCCGAAGCCCCGGGCACGCACGCTAACACCGCTTATCCGGGCCTCGTCCGGCCGGGTCCCGCCCCGGTCAGGCCGGGGTCGGGCCCCGACCAGGGCCTCGACCGGAGACCGGCCATGGCCCCGACCAGGGCCTGAACCAGGGCCTGAACCAGGGCCCGGAGCGGACGCCCGCCCGGCCCCTCACACCCCCGGTGCGCCGGGCGTGAGCGCCACGACCCGCGGCGCGGCCGTGCTCACCGCGCAGACCGCCGCGCCCTGCGGGCCGTCCGCCCAGTCCAGCAGGTAGAGGTCCTGGTAGCGGCTGAGCAGTGGAGCGCCCGCGGGGACGTCGAGCGGCAGGGCGGAGAGGTCGACGGCGGAGAGGGTGTCCAGGCTGGTCCGGCCGATCTTGATCAGCGCCTCCTTGCGCACCCACTGCCGCAGGAACGCCCGGGCCGGCTCGGGGTGCGCCTCGACCAGGCGCAACTCGGCCGCGCCGAGCACCCGTTGGGCCACCTCGGTGAGGGCCCCGCTGCGCCCCGCCAGCTCCACGTCCACACCGATCGGGTGGTGCCCGGCGGCCGCCGCGACCACGCCCCGGGTATGGGACAGGCTCACATGGACGTCCGGGTGGTCCGGCAGGTAGGGCTTGCCGTGGTCGCCCTTTCCGCAGTCGGGGCAGTTCTGGGCCAGCGTCAGCCCGGCGGCCGGCACGCCGAGCAGCCGAGCCGCGCAGAGCCGGACCAGGACGTGCGCGGCGATGAAGTCCACCCGCCCCGCCTCGTACCGGAACCGGGCGGCCCGCTCGCGCTCGACGGTGGTGAGCAGGTGCTCGCCGGCCTCGGGATGCCGCAGGACGTCGGCGCTGGCGGCGACGGCGGCGATCGGGCCGCCCGGTTCCTGGTCCTCGGAAGTCATGCTCCCAACCTAACGGTGACGGCGCGGCACCCGGGTCAGCGCGCCCGTTCGGATGATCTTCGGATGGGTCCTGATGGTCTGTAGGGTACGGATCGTCCGAATTTGATATTGGATGTCGCAGATCGAGTCATTCGTGGCAGGTTCATAGGGCCTGTCCTTTTTTCATGCGCGGAGGAGTGTGTCGATGGGTCAGGGCACCGGTACGCCGGATCACAGAACGACCGCCGTGAGGGGACTCCCGGCGGCCCGCCGGCGCCGGGCGGTGCGGGTGGCGGTGGCCACGGCGATGGCGGCACTGCCGATGGCGGCGGTGCTGACCGTCGGTTCGGCCGCGCCGCTGGCCCCGCCGCTGGGAGCCTGCAGCGGCCCCGACTGCCCGAGCACCTGGCCGCCGCCGAACAACGGGGACTTCCCCGGCCGGGATGCCACCATCAACGTCTTCACCGGCGGCGACTACACGGTGAACGGCCGGGCCGCCGAGGCCGAGGGGAAGGTCGTCACCCTCGGGAACCTCACCATCGACAAGAGCCTGGGCGGTGGCGCCTTCAACATGGGCGTCGTCGGCGTCGGTTCGCGGGTCGTCCCGCCGAACGGCAGCGACTTCGTGACGGTCGGCGGCAACGTCGACGTGGTGGCCGGCAACTCCCTGCTCCTCGGCGGCAGCGACTCCCAGGGCCAGGCCTTCGGAAACCTCCGCTACGGCGGTACGGCCACCGGCACCATCAACATCGACCCGACCGGGCAGTCGATCAACGATCCCAACGCCGCGGCGCCGTACCAGTCGGTGCTCACCCAGATCGAGGACGTCTCCTCCTGCATCGCCAAGGCCACCGCCACCGGCACGGTGGCGGTCACCAGCAGCGAGGCGACCTTCACGGGTGACGGCACCAGCATGAAGCAGGTCTTCAACGTCCCCGGGAACCTCACTTCGCCGACCGGCGGGCAGATCGGCCTGGTCTTCACCAACATCCCGGCCGGCGCCACCGTCGTGGTCAACATGCTGTCGGCCGACCCGGTCATCAACACCTACACCGGGACGGGCCTGCCCGGTGACCCCACCACCGACATGCGCTCCAAGCTGATGTGGAACTTTCCCACCGCCACGAGCGCGCAGATCCTCGGCAGCGCGCAGTTCCAGGGCTCGGTCATGGCGGGCAACGCGGCCGGCACGACCACCATCGCCATCCCCGGCCTCAACGGGCGGGTCTACCTGGCGGGCAACCTGGTGCAGACCGGCAGCGGCGGCTACGAGATCCACAGCTACCCGTTCGACGGGGACCTCCCGGACTGCGAGGTGACGCCCAGCCCGACACCCAGCCCGACGCCGAGCCCGTCCCCCACCTCGCCGTCGCCGACCTCGCCGTCCCCGACGTCCCCCTCTCCGACCTCCCCCTCTCCGACGTCCCCGTCCCCGACCTCCCCCTCGCCTACCTCGCCGTCCCCGACGTCGGCCTCCTCGTCCCCGGCCCCCACCTCGACGAGCCCGGCGCCCACCAGCCCGACCACGCACCCGACCAGCCACCGCCCCACCAGCCACCGGCCGACCGGCGGCGGCTCGTCGGGCGGCGGCGGTGAACTGCCCTCCACGGGTGCGGGCAACGCCCCGGTCGTCTTCGGTCTGGCCGGTGTCGGTCTGCTGGGCCTCGGCGGTCTCGCCGTCCTGGCAGCCCGCCGGCGCGGCCGGCACAGCTAGGAGCCGTCCGCCCGCTGACTGGCGTCGACATCCCGTCGGGCCGCCCGGTGTTCGCACCGGGCGGCCCGACGGGCGTCCGGCGACAGGCCCGCCCCCGGCAGCTACAGCGACAGCGGCCGACGGGCCGGTTCAGTGCTCGTCGAAGAAGCGGCCCACCGTGCCGCGCTGCGCCGCGACGGCGGCCACCGACTCGCCGACCACCCGCCCGGCCAGGTCGACGGCCAGCTCGCCCACGTCCTGGCGCAGCAGGACGGCGGCCATGGCCTGGTCGACGCTGATCCGGGCCTGGGCCTCGGCGACCAGCCGGTCGCGCTCGCGGACGCCCTCCGCCCGGGCCGCCGCGATCAGGGCCGCGCCCTGCTCGGCGGCCTCCTGGCGGATCCGGGCGGCCTCGTGCCGGGCCCCGGCCAGTTCGCGCTGGCGGGCCTCGAAGGCCTGCTCGGCCTCCGCGCGGAGCGCCTCGGCCCGCTCGATGCCGCCCTCGATCACATCGTGCCGATCGGCCAGGACCCGCTCCACCCGCGGCAGCACCCGGCGGCCCAGCAGCCAGACCATCAGAAGGAAGCAGAGCAGGCCGAAAACCAGCTCGACCGGTTCGGGCTTGAGCGGGCCGAGTTCCATGTGCGTCCCCCCGGTGTGATGACGGGTCGTCACCAGGGATCCTGCCCGGGCCGGGATGGCTCTGAACTCCATTGCCCCATGGCGTACTTCAAGGTCGGCCGCCGGTGCCAGTGGTGGTGGTGGCGGCCGTGCCGGCCGGGCCGTTCACGGGGCGCTGCGGTGCGGGGCGGGCGCGGTGAGCATCGCGGCGGACATCGCGCGCAGGTCGGCGAGGAAGGCCTCCTCGCCGGTCAGCGGGGTGCTCCCGGTGAGGTACTGCTGCGCCCGGTCGGCCAGCGCCGCGCCGATCAGGGTGAGCACCAGGTCGATCCGCTCCAGCCGGAGGGGTTCGGGGAGGTCCCGGACGCGGTCCTCGACCATCTCGACGACCCGCCGGTGGCCTCCGCCCGTCGGCGCCGACGCTGACGTCGGCTGCGGGGCCCGGGCGCGGACGCCGCCGTGGTGGTTGATCTGGGCGGCGATCCGCAGGCAGTACCGCCCCTGCCGGGTGCGCAGCTCGGTGGCCTCGGCCGCGATCAGCGCACCCAGCAGGTCGGGCAGGTCCGCCACGCCGGTCGGGCCGGTCGGGTCGAGCCCGGCCAGACGCGGCGCGAGGGCCTGCCCGGTGCGCTCCTGGCGTGCGGCCATGATCGCGTCCAGCAGGCCCTCGCGGGAGCCGAAGTGGTACTGCACTGCGGACGGGTTGCCCTGTCCGGCGAGCCTGGTGATGTCCCTGGTGGGGGCGCCCTCGACGCCGCGGGTGGCGAAGAGCTCCTCCGCGGCCCGCAGCAGCTTCTCGCGGGTCTCGTGGCCCGCCGACGTCCTTGCCATGGTGCGCGACGTTAATGCCCTGCATTACCAGGCGGCAAGGACCACCGGCCGCCGAAGCCGACGTCCTGGGGCGGACGTCCTAGGTGACCTCGCCCCGCCGGCCGAACCGCTCCGCCCGCCACTCGCCGGACTCCAGCACCTCGGCCAGCTGCCGCGCCGCGTCCCACACGTCCACGTACGACAGGTAGAGCGGGGTGAAGCCGAACCGCATCAGGTCCGGCGCCCGGAAGTCGCCGATCACCCCGCGCTCGATCAGCGCCTGCACCACGGGGTAGCCGTCCGCGTGCCGCAGGGCTACCTGGCTGCCGCGCCGGGCGTGCTCGCGGGGGGTCGCCACCTCGATCCCGTCCAGCCCCTCCGTCAGCGCGATGAACAGGTCCGTCAGGGCCAGGCTCTTGGTCCGCACCGCGGCGAGGTCGGCCCGCTCCCAGACGTCCAGGCTCGCCTCCAGCGCGGCCTGGCCGAGCAGCGAGGGCGAGCTGGTCAGGAACCGCCCGATGCCCTCCTTGGCGTCGTACCCGGGCTCGAAGGCGAACGGGCGGGCGTGTCCGAACCAGCCGCTCAGCGGCTGCTGCGGGCCGGCCTCCAGGTGGCGTCGGGCCACGTACAGGAAAGCGGGCGAGCCGGGGCCGCCGTTCAGGTACTTGTAGGTGCAGCCGACCGCGAAGTCCGCGCCGCTCGCACCCAGGGCGACCGGCAGCGCGCCGACCGCGTGGCAGACGTCCCAGACCATCAGCGCGCCCGCGGCCTGGACCCGGGCGGTGATCCCGGGCATGTCCAGCAGCTCGCCGGTGCGGTAGTCCACGTGCGAGAGGACGACCACGGCGACGTCCTCGTCCAGGTGCTCCGCCAGCTCGGCCGCCGAGGGCAGCAGTACGCTGCGGGCGCCCTCGACCAGGCCGGTCACGCCCTCGGCGATGTACAGGTCGGTGGGGAAGGCCGCGCCGTCGCCGAGCACGGTGCGCCGCCCGGGGCGCAGCCGCAGCGCGGCGGCCAGCACCTTGAACAGGTTCACCGAGGTGGTGTCGCAGACCACCACCTCGTCCGGCTCCGCGCCGACCAGCGGCGCGATCCGCCGGCCCAGCCGGTACGGCTGCTCGAACCAGCCGGCCTCGTTCCAGCTGCGGATCAGCTCCCGGCCCCACTCGGCCTCGACCACCTGCCGCACCCGCTCGGGGGTGCGGGCCGGCAGTGCGCCGAGCGAGTTGCCGTCCAGGTAGATGACACCCTCGGGCAGGGTGAACTCCTTGCGGAACGCCGCCAGCGGGTCGGCGGCGTCCAGCGCCGCGCAGTCGTCGCGCGTGATCATGCCCAGTCTCCCACTCACAGTTCGTTCCGGACGGTCCACAGCTCGGGGAACACGTCCTGCTCGGCGGACTTGCGCAGCCAGCTGAGGCCGCTGGACCCGCCCGAGCCCGGCTTGGCGCCCATCGAGCGCTTCACCGCGGCCAGGTGGCGCTGGCGCCAGCGGGTCACCCGCTCGGCGACGTCCAGCAGCGCCTCGGCGAGCGGCTGCAGGGCCGCGTACTCCGGGTCGGTGTAGACCTGCCGCCAGGCCGCCTCCACCGCCGCGTCGGCCCGGTAGCGCTGCTCGGACGGCTCGTGCGGCACCGCCAGGCCGCGCCGGGCGAGCAGCGCCAGCGCGTCGTCGTACAGGCCGGGGGAGCGCAGCACCTCGGTCAGCTCGGCCTGCGTCTGCGGCACCTCGTCGTACATCCGCAGCAGGGCCGGGTTCTTGTTGCCGAGCAGGAACTCCAGGTGCAGGAAGGCCGAGGACTGGAAGCCCGAGGCCTCGCCGAACACCGAGCGGAAGGAGTTGAACTCCTGCGGGGTCATGGTCGCCAGCAGGTCCCAGGACTGTGCCAGCACGTCCTGGACGTGGGTGCCGCGCCGCAGTGCCGCCAGCGCGGCCGGAACGTCCTCCTCGCGCAGCGCCTGCTGGGCGAGCGTCCACTCGTGCCGCAGCAGGTCGAACAGCAGCTCCATCACCTGGGTGGTGACGATGAACGACAGTTCGGCGGGCTCCTTGCTGCGCGGTTGCTGCAGGCTGTGCAGCTCGTCCAGCCGCGCGTAGCGGGCGTACGGAGTGCCCCGACCCGGCTCACCGCCCCGACCGAACGACAGGTTGGGTGTCTCCACCGTGTCGTGCCCCATCCCGATCCCTCCTGATGATCCGGCCGCTGCCGGGACCCCATTGTGCGGCGGCCCCGGCCCGCTCTTGAATGGGCTTCGGGTACGGTCACCGCACCCGGGCATTCCATTCGAAAGGTCTTTCAGCCGATCGGCCTTATGAATGAAAAACAGCTGATTCAAGCCACCCGGAGCCCGGCCGATCCGACCCCGATCCGCCCTGATCAGCGCCCTGCTCCGCGACCCGGACCACGCGCTGTTCCGACCCCGGTCCGCCCCTGACCCGACCCGATCCGAACCCTCCGGGAGCCGCCATGGACGCCGTCGACCGCCGCCTGCTCGCCGAGCTGCAGGCCGATGCCCGCCTCTCCTACAACGAACTCTCCCGCCGGGTGAGCCTCTCCGCACCCGCCGTCGCCGAACGGGTGCGCCGCCTGGAGGCCGACGGGGTGATCAGCGGCTACCACGCCCATGTGGACCCGGCCCGGGCCGGGCTGCCGATCACCGCGCTGGTCCAGCTGCAGTGCTACGGCCCGCGCTGCGTGCTGCGCGATCCCGAGGTGGCCCACTGGCCGGAGGTGCTCCAGCTGCACCGGGTCACCGGCGGGGCGTGCTGCGTGCTGCTGGTCGCGGTGCCCGCGATGGCCGCCTTCGAGGCCCTGATCGACCGCCTCGGCGGCTACGGCCAGCCCGCCAGCTCGATGATCCTCTCCAGCCCGGTGCCCTGGCGGCCGGTGGTCGCGCCCTGAGCCGCCGGTGTCCGCCGCCGGTCCGGTAGGGTGCGCGGCTATGCCGACAGACCGTCACATCCTGCTGATCCCGGGCAGCCTCCGGGCCGGTTCCGCCAACGAGACGGTGCTGCGCACCGCCGCCGCGGTCGCCCCCGAGGGCGTCACCACCGCGTACTACGCCGGGCTGGCCGAACTGCCGCACTTCAACCCCGACCACGACGCCGACCCGCTGCCGGAGGCGGTGACCGCGCTGAGGGACGCCATCGAGGCCGCCGACGGCCTGCTGATCTGCACCCCGGAGTACGCGGGCACGCTGCCGGGCTCCTTCAAGAACCTGCTGGACTGGACGGTCGGCGGCACCGAGATCTCGGACAAGCCCGCCGCCTGGATCAACGCCGCCGCGCCGGGCCGCGGCCAGGGGGCCGAGGCCACCCTGCGCACCGTGCTGGGCTACACCGGCGCCGCCGTGCTGGACGAGGCCTGCGCACGCATCCCGCTCGACCGCGGGGCCGTCGACGCCGAGGGCCTGGCCGCCGATCCGCTGGTCCGCGCGCAGATCGCCGAGGTCCTCACCAGGCTCGCCGCCGGCTGAGCCACGGCCCCGGTGCCCGGCTGAGCCGCGGTCCGCGTGCCCGGCGGTGCCTCAGTGCCCGTCGGGCAGGTGCAGGCCCAGGCCCGCCAGACCGTTCAGGAAGAGCTCCACGCCGACCGCCGCCAGCAGCAGGCCGAGCAGCCGGGAGAGCACCTCCAGCGAGGTGCGGTGGGTGCGCTGCATAAGCGGCGCGAGCAGCGCCACGCAGACGTAGTTGATCATCACCACGGCGACGTACGCCCCGGTGATGGTGGCGCGCCAGCCCCAGTCGTCCTTGCTCAGCGAGCCGACCAGCACCGCCGTGACCGCCAGCGGGCTGGCGATGTAGGGCAGCAGCAGCTCGCGGATGCCGTCCACCATCGGGTTCGGCAGGTGCTCGTCCTCCTCGTCGCCGACGCCGAGGTGGATGCCCAGGACCAGTGCCACGGCGTAGATGAAGAAGATCGCGCCGCCGGCCAGCTGCAGCGACTGGTCGCTGATGTGGAACAGCGTGGTGACGAAGTCCGCGCTGAAGGCCAGCACCAGGCCGACCAGGGCCGAGATGAGCGAGCTCCAGGCGGCCAGCCGCCGCAGCTCCCCGGTGGTGCGGGTGGCGGCCAGCCGGGCGAAGGACAGCAGCGTCTTGGGCGGGCCCACGACGGCGAAGAAGGCGATGAAGGCGCTGCTCAGGTTGAAGACGAACATGGCCCAAGCATGACCGGGATGATCATCGCAGTTCGACCGCCACGCCTCCGGCGCGGAGTGTGTCGAGGATCGCGTCGGACTAGGGCTTGTCAGCCAAGCCCTGGTCCAGCCGCCGCTCGCCGATGAAGACCCGGCCGGTGAGGTGGCGGGCGGTGTCGGCGTCCGCCCAGACCAGGGTGAACGGGGGCCTCGGACCGAAGTCGCCGCGCAGGCAGTCGGCCAGCGCGTCGAGGTTGCCGCCGTAGTAGCCGCCGGGGCCGTTCAGGGCGGCGCCGAGGGCGGTGTAGAAGGCCGCCCGGTCGGTGATCCCGCGGCCCTCCAGCCGGTAGGCGGCGGGCGCGGGGCGGTCGGGCTGCTGCCGCGGTCGGGTCGTCGGCGCGCTCCACTCCTCGACGCTTCGATGTTCGCTCGAATGGCGGTCCCGGGTCGAGCCGGACGGTGCTTTCGGCTGGGATGGGGGGTGGATCACATCCGCGTCATCGGCCGCCTTTCGGCCGTCCTCCGCTGGAACGAGGATTCGACATGTGTCTGAACCGTAAGGATCTCGGCCTGCTCGCGCTGCGCGGTGCCGTCGGCGGGGTACTGATCGCGCACGGCACCCAGAAGCTGTTCGGCTGGTTCGGCGGCGGCGGTCTGGAGGGCACCGCGCAGGCGATGGAGGCCATGGGGTTCCACCCCGGGCGGCAGAACGCGCTGGCGGCGGGCCTCGGCGAGGCGGGCGGCGGCGCCCTGCTGGTGGCCGGGCTGGCGACCCCGGCGGCCGGCGCGGTGGTCGCCGGCACGATGGCCGGCGCGGTGGCGGTGCACGCCCCGGCGGGCTTCTTCGTGACGGCCGGCGGCTACGAGTACCCGGCCTTCCTCGGGGCGACCGGGCTCGCCCTGGGCCTGACCGGCCCGGGGCGCTACTCGCTGGACCATCTGACCGGCCACGCCTTCAACCAGCCGTGGGTCGGCCTGCTGGCCTTCGCGGCGAGCGCGGCCTCGGCGTACGGGGTGGTGGCGCGGCGCCGGCACGAGGTGCGGCTGCGCGAGGAGCGGGCGGCCGTGGAGGCGGAAGGGCAGGAGGGTTCGGGGCTGTCCTGAGCCCGGCGGCCCGGGGCGATCGCGGCCCCGCCGCAGGTTGTCCGGAAGCCGCCCCGCCCCGGGGTGTGCGCAGTGGGAGGTCGGCTGGTCCGACCTCCCACTGCGCGTATCTGACGGCTGCCACAGCGGGCAGGGCCGGCCGGCGCCGCCTCACCCGGATGCACCAGCCCTGCTGGCGAGCCCGGTCGGTGCCTCGCAGGGTGGCCGTGAGGTGTGCCGGGCAGCCCGGCGCCGGGCAGAAACGAGGACGTCATGGACCGCCAGCCGCCCCGCCGGACGACAACCTGCCGGACGACGACCCACCGGACGACGATCCACCGGCCGACCGCACAGGACCCGGCCGCACCCGCGGTCCGCCGCCCGCGCCGCGCCGTGGCGGGCGTGCTGGTGGCGGCGGCCGTCGGAGCGGCGGCACTGGCCGGCTGCTCCTCCGACAGCACGGCGAGCAAGGCCGTCTCCTCGGCGGCGGCCGCCGTGCAGTCGGGCGTGGAGGGCGCGGCCTCCGCCGCCGCCTCGGCGGTGAACTCGGCGGTGGCGTCCGCCGCGGGCGGGCTCTCCTCGGCGGCGGCCTCGGCGGAGGCGGCCGCGTCCTCGGCGATCGCGGGGGTGAAGGGCGGGCTGGACGCCAAGGGCGATGTCTCCGCGGGTGCGGTGGCGACGGCCTCGGACGGCAAGGTGGAGGTGCCCCTCACCGTCACCAACCACGGGCAGCAGTCCGACCGGTACGTCATCCAGGTCAACTTCACCGACGAGTCCGGAAACATCCTGGACGTGACCGCGGTGACCGTCCCGGACGTGGCCGCCGGGCAGAGCGCCCAGGCCACCGCACGCAGCAACCGGGACCTCTCCGGCACGGTCAAGGCGGTCGTGGCCAACGCCGTCCGGTACTGACACCCGGCTCGTCCGCAGGTCAGCGGGGGTGCGGTGGAGGCAGGGGAACCTTAAGCGCGGCTCAAGGCTCAACATCACCCCTTGACGGGGGAGTTGGTCTAGTCCATTTTAATCCACAGGTGCAGGGAGCCCCTGAACCGGCGTCGGCGGTCTACTCCGCCGGCGCCGGTTCGGCACATCCCGGTGTCCGTCAGGCATGTACCCCGCTCGATTCCCCTCCCTGTTCTGTCATGCCCTGGTCGTACGGCCCCACCCCGTGCGAGCCCGCCAGGGCTGCGGAATCCCCCACAACCAGGAGTCACGCACCCATGCTGCGTTCACGCATTGAGAGGGCCGGGGCCCCGGCCCAGGAGCCCGGGCGCCGTCGGCGTCCGAAGAGCCTGGCCGCGCTCGCGGCCGGCACCACCGCCTCCCTGCTGCTCGGCGCGGGCCTCGCGCTGACCGGTGGCGGCGCGGCCAACGCCGCGGTCACCAACAGCACCGGCGCGCCCGCCACCAGCGGCGGCATCAAGGTCGCCTACTTCGACCAGTGGTCGATCTACGCGAACGCGTACTACCCCAAGACGATCCAGGACACCGGCGTCGCCGGGAAGCTGGACTACCTGATCTACTCGTTCGCCAACATCAACCCGACCGACCTCGGCTGTTTCGAGGCGAACAAGGCCGCGAACCAGGACGACAACAACCCGAACGCCGGTGACGGCGCGGGCGACTCCTTCGCGGACTTCCAGAAGAGCTTCGGTCCGGACATCTCGGTGGACGGCGTCGGCGACGTCTGGGGCCAGCCGATCGCGGGCAACTTCAACCAGCTGAAGAAGCTGAAGGCGAAGAACCCGAACCTCAAGGTCCTGATCTCGCTGGGCGGTTGGACCTACTCCAAGTACTTCTCGGCGGCGGCGGCCACGGACGCCTCCCGCAAGAAGCTGGTCTCGTCCTGCATTGACATGTTCATCAAGGGCAACCTGCCGACCGAGGCCGGCTACGGCGGCCCGGGCTCGGCGGCCGGCGTCTTCGACGGCATCGACATCGACTGGGAGTACCCGGGCGGCGGCGGCCACACCGGCAACATCTCCAGCCCGAACGACAAGCAGAACTTCACCCTGCTGCTGAAGGAGCTGCGCGAGCAGCTCGACGCCCAGGGCAAGGTCGACGGCAAGACCTACGCCACCGCGGCGGCGGTCGGCGCCGGCCAGGACAAGATCCGGAACGTCGAGACCGACAAGATCGGTCAGTACCTGACGTTCCTGGACATCATGACCTATGACATGCACGGTGCCTGGGACGCCAAGGGCCCGACGAACCACCAGGCCCCGATCTACTCCGGCCCGGACGACCCGATGACCCCGGCCGCGCCGGGTCACGGCAAGTACTCGGTCGACGCCGCGATCAAGGCGTACACCGCCGGTGACGCCGACTACGGCATCCCGGGCGGCTTCCCCGCCAAGAAGATCAACGTGGGTGTCCCGTTCTACTACCGCGGCTGGACCGGCGTCCAGAACAACGGTAAGAACGGCCTCTTCCAGCCCGCCACCGGCGCTGCCGCCGGCGCGGCGATGTCCGGCAACGTCCCCGGCATCCAGATGAACAAGGAGCTCGCGGGCTTCGTCGACAACCCGGCCAAGACCTTCTGGGACGACACGGCGAAGACCACGTACTTCTACGACGGCACCACCTTCTGGAGCGGCGAGGACGCCCGCTCGATCCAGGCCAAGGTCGACTACGCCCACTGCAACGGCCTCGGCGGCTCCTTCGCCTTCTCGCTGTACGACCTGGGCACCAAGACCGCGCTGTTCGACAAGATGGTCGAGGCCACCAACGGCTCCGCCGCCGCCTGCCCGGCCGCGCCGACGACGCCTCCGACCACCCCGCCGACCACGCCTCCGACCACTCCGCCCACGACGCCGCCGACCACCCCGCCGACGACGCCTCCCACCACTCCGCCGACCACCCCGGCCGGCTGCGCGGGCGCCCCGAGCTGGGACTCGGCCGCCACCTACGGCAGCCCGACCAAGGTCTCCTGGAAGGGCCACTACTACACCAACAAGTGGTGGACGAAGGGCGAGGACCCCACCACCACCGGCCAGTGGGGCGTCTGGACCGACAACGGTCCCTGCTGACGCCGCATGGTCTGAGCGACTGAGGGCCTGACGGACCCTCGCACCGAGTCCGGCCCGCCGGGGGCTTCCCCCGGCGGGCCGGACTTCTCGCCGTGTCGGCCGTGTCGGCCGTGCTGCCTGGGTCCGCCGGGCCTGCCTGTGCCTGCCTGCCCCTGCCGGGTCGGCTCCGGGGGAGGGGTCAGGCCAGGTCGTCGGTGCGGCCGAGGGCGTCCGGCTGGGTCTCCTCGATCCGGCGCAGCATCCGGGCGAGCATGCCCGACAGCACGGAGCGCTCCTCGGCGGCGAGGTCCTGGAGCAGCTCCTCCTCGAAGACGGCCGCCATCCGCATCGACTCCAGCCACTTGTCGCGGCCGTTCTCGGTCAGCTCGATGATCACGCGCACCCGGTTGGTCTCGTCCCGCTCCCGGGTGACGAGGTCCTCGGCGACCATCCGGTCGATCCGGTGCGTCATCGCCGCCGGGGTGAGCCCGAGCCGCTTGGCCAGCTCGCCGGGCCCGAGCTGGTACGGGCTGCCCGCGACCACCAGCGCCTTGAGCACCTCCCACTCGGCGGAGGTGATTCCGAGCACAGTCAGCTGCCTGCTGTACGCCACGCCCATCCGCCGGGCGACCCGGGAGAGGGTCTGCACGATGGTCTCCACCTGGGGGTCCACCGTGGGGAATTCCCGCTGGTAGACGGCCACCTGCTCGGCGATGCCCAGCTCGCGGAGGGCGGCCGGGCCGGGCTTGTCTGCAGTCATGTGGACCAGTGTCGCACGGAAGGTGCACCCCTTAAGGCTTTGACGCCACACTCTTCTGGTGCTAAGACTTTATATGGTCAGACTTTAGGTCTTAAATCTTCTGGCCTTAAGAGTATCCAGCGAAACTACTGAAGGGGTGTGCACGGTGACCGGCACGGTGAAGCAGCAGAGGCAGCGGCGTCATGGGGCGGGCGGCCCGCTGCGCCGCGTCCAGATCGGCAATGCGCTCAGCGCGTTCGGCAGCGGATTCACGATGCCGTACATGTTCGTGTACGTGGACCAGGTGAGGGGCCTCGGCTCGCTGGCCGCCGGGATGGTGTTCACCGTCTTCGCGCTGGCCGCGCTCGCCGTGCTGCCGTTCACCGGCCGCGGCATCGACCGGTACGGCCCGCGCCCGGTGCTGCTGGTGGGCGCCGCGCTCGCCGCCGTCGGCGCGTTCGCCTTCGGCCACGCCACCGGGACCCCGGGCCTGCTGGTCTCCTCCTTCCTGTTCGGTGCGGGCGTCACCACCTGCCAGCCGGCGCTCGCCACGATGATCGTCCGCTGCTCCACGGCCGCGACCCGCTCGCACGCCTTCGCGCTGCAGTTCACCCTGATCAACCTGGGGATGGGCATCGGCGCACTGGTCGGCGGCCAGATCGTCGACGTCGCCGACCCGGCCAGCCTGACCAGGCTGTTCACCATCGAGGCCGCGACCTTCCTGGGCCTGGCCCTGGTCACCGGCAGCGCCCGGATCCCGAACGCGGCGCCCGTCCTGGTGCACGGGCAGAGCGGGCCCACCGGCCTGCGCGCGCTGGTCGCCGACAAGGCGATGCTGCGGCTCTGCGTCCTCGCCGGGCTGATCTTCTTCACCTGCTACGGCCAGTTCGAGTCCGGTGTCGCGGCCTTCGCCACCGACACCGTCGGCACCGCGCCCTCCACCCTGGGCCTGGCGATCGGCGCCAACGCGCTGACCATCGTGGTGCTGCAGATGTTCATGGTGCGGATCACCGCCCGCCGCCGGCGCACCACCGCGATGGCCGCCGCCGGTGTGGTCTGGCTGGGCGCCTGGGCGATGGCCCTGGTCGCCGGCCTGATCCGGACCGAGACCATGGCCGCCACGGTCGCGATCGTCTCGATCTACGCCCTGTTCGGCGTCGGCGAGTCGCTGCTCGCGCCCACCATGGGCCCGATCGTCGCCGACCTCGCCCCGGCCCGGCTGCTGGGCACCTACAACGCCGGGTACGCCCTGGTGAAGCAGATCGCGATCGCGGTCGGCCCCGCCGTCGGCGTGCTGCTGGTCGGCTCCGGCACCTGGCCGCTCTACCTGGCGGCGATGGCCGGCTCCACCCTGCTGATCGTCGCCATGGCGGTCCGGCTGCGCCCGTACCTCACCCCGGAGCAGGACAACGCCCCGGTGGCCGCCGTCCGCACCATCCCCGTCCGGGAGCTGCAGACCGCCGCGTGAACAGCCGCGTGAACACCAGTGTGACGGGTCACCTGGTCGGCGCCCGTCGCGCTTGGATTCACGACCGCCGCCACATAGTGTCAGTGCCTGTTGACCGCCCGGCGCCGGCCGGCACCGGCGGGCACCGGCACAGGCGAGACGGCGAATCGGCGAGGCAATGACGCAAGCGGCGCTCATCCACCCACCGGCACCACCAGCCCCCGCAGGCCCCGCACCGGGCCGGCGGGGGCTGCTGCGCCGGGCCTCGGACCGGGCCGACTGGCTCGGTCCGATCGCGGTGGCGCTCTTCGCCGGCCTGCTCCGCTTCTGGGACCTCGGCTACCCCAACGCCTTCGTCTTCGACGAGACGTACTACCCCAAGGACGCCTGGTCGCTGCTCCGGCAGGGCTACGAGGGCACCTGGCCGGACAGCGCCAACGCCGACATCCTCACCGTCCCGCAGAGCATCCCGCTCACCTCGGCCCCCGAGTTCATCGCCCACCCGCCGCTCGGCAAGTGGGTGATCGCCCTCGGCGAGCAGCTGTTCGGCCTGCACCCCTTCGGCTGGCGGTTCATGACCGCCCTGCTCGGCACCCTCACCGTGCTGATGCTGGCCAGGATCGGCCGCCGGCTCTTCGGCTCCACCC
Source organism: Kitasatospora sp. NPDC048239 (assembly GCF_043202015.1). Classification (NCBI taxonomy): domain Bacteria; kingdom Bacillati; phylum Actinomycetota; class Actinomycetes; order Kitasatosporales; family Streptomycetaceae; genus Kitasatospora; species Kitasatospora sp. NPDC048239. The sequence goes on from NZ_JBICZP010000001.1 coordinate 316,684, forward strand.
TGGTCGGCTGCACCGCCGCCCTGCTGATGTCCGTCGACGGCCTCCAGCTGGTGATGAGCCGGGTCGGCCTGCTCGACGGCGTCCAGATGTTCTTCGTCCTCGCCGCCTTCGGCAGCCTGCTGATCGACCGAGACCACGCCCGCGCCCGGCTGGCCGCGGCCCGGGAGGGCGGTGCACCCGACGGGGACCGGATCCGGCTCGGCCTGCGCCCCTGGCGGATCGCCGCCGGGGTCGCGCTCGGCGCCGCCTGCGCCGTCAAGTGGAACGGCGTCATGGTGCTCGCCGCCTTCGGACTGCTCACCGTGCTCTGGGACCAGTCCGGTCGGCGCTGGGCCGGCGCCCGCCGCCCCTGGCGTTCGATGCTTCGCCGGGACGCCGTGCCGGCGCTGCTCGCGATGGTCGGCTCGGCCCTCGTGGTGTACGTCGGCTCCTGGGCCGGCTGGCTCGCCGCCGGCGGCGAGCCAGCCGGCGGCGGTTACGACCGGCACTGGGCCGACGACCGGGCCGGCCTCTCCCCGGACAAGGTGCTCGGCATCCCGCTGCCGCAGGTGTCGATGAGCTGGGTGCCCGCGCCGCTGCGCAGCCTCTGGCACTACCACGGGCAGATGTACGACTTCAATACCGGGCTGAGCACCCCGCACACCTACCAGTCCAACCCGTTCAGCTGGCTGGTCCAGTCCCGCCCGGTCTCCATGTACTGGGAGCAGGTGCCGAACGGCCAGCGGGGCTGTACGGCCTCCGGCGGCTGCGCGGCGCAGATCCTCGGCCTCGGCACCCCGCTGCTCTGGTGGACGGCCTGCTTCGCCCTGGTGTACCTGCTGTGGCGCTGGTTCTTCCGCCGGGACTGGCGCTCGGGCGCGGTGCTCTGCGCCGTCGCCGGGATCTACCTGCCGTGGTTCCAGTACCAGGAGCGGACCGTCTTCTCCTTCTACATGGTGGTGCTGGTCCCCTTCCTCTGCCTGGCCGTCGCCCAGATGCTCGGCGCCATGCTCGGGCCGGAGGGCTGCTCGCCCGAGCGGCGCCGGATCGGTGCGGCCGGGGCCGGGCTGATCGTGCTCGCCGTCATGGCCTGCTTCGCCTTCTTCCACCCGCTCTACACGGCGGAGGTGATCCCCATGACGTCCTGGCAGGACCGGATGTGGCTCACCACCTGGGTCTGAGGGCCCGGGGCGTGACGGCCTCGGCGGCCGCCCAGACCCAGCTGCTGCCCGTCACCCCGCTCCTCGGGGTGGTCACCGCGCTGCTGCTGGGCGCCGCCGTGGCGGTCGCCGGGTGGGGGCTGCTCGGGCAGGGGCACGCGGTACTGCGGGCCGGGCTGCGCGCGGTGGTGCAGCTGGCCGCCGTCGCGCTGGTGATCAGCTGGGTGGTCCGCTCGCTCTGGTGGTCGGCGCTGTTCGTCCTGCTGATGTTCGCCGTCGCGGTGCGCACCGCCGGGCGGCGGATGACCCCGGGCCCCGGCTGGGCCTGGGCGGCCGCGCCGATCGGCGCCGCCGTGCTGCCGGTGCTCGGGCTGCTGCTGGCCGTCGGGCTGCTGCCGCCCAAGGGCCTCTCCTTCATCCCGGTCGCCGGCATCCTGATCGGCGGCGGGCTCACCGCCACCTCGCTGGCCGGGCGCCGGGCCCTGGACGAGCTGCACCAGCGCCACGGGGAGGTGGAGGCCGCCCTGGCGCTCGGCCTGGAGGAGCGCGACGCCCGGCTGGAGATCTGCCGCACCGCGGCCGCGACCTCGCTCGTCCCCGCCCTCGACCAGACCCGGACGGTGGGCCTGGTCACGCTGCCCGGCGCCTTCGTCGGGATGCTGCTCGGCGGCGCCTCCCCGGTGCAGGCGGGTGCGGTGCAGCTGTTCGTGCTGATCGGCCTGCTGGCGGTGGAGTCGGTGGCGATCGTGGTGGTGCTGGAGCTGGTCGGCCGGGGACTTGTGGCCCGACCGGCACCGGCCGGCATCGGGTAGGCTGGTGCGCGTTGAAGGGGAGTAGCCCTCCACCGGACCGTCGACATACTGGCCCTCACGGGCCCGGCGCCCGGGGCATCCTGCGGTTCCGGGGTGCCGGCGAGACCTTCGGCCGCAGTGCTGTGACTTCCAACCAGTGCTGTCGGGCCGGAGCGACCCCTGACGGAGCTGCCGAGGCCGGACAGCCCGACCGAGGGATATCCGACCCCCGATGAGTCTGACCGTAGCCGCCATCACCTTCGGCATCGTCTTCCTGGCCGAACTGCCGGACAAGACCGCCCTGGCCAGCCTGATGCTCGGCGCCCGCTACCGCGCGAGTTACGTCTTCGCCGGCATCGCCGCCGCCTTCGCCCTCCAGGTGGGCATCGCCCTGGTCGCCGGGCACCTGCTCTCGCTGCTGCCGCACCGCTGGGTCGAGGGCGTCACCGGTGTGCTCTTCCTGGCCGGCGCCGCGATGCTGCTCTTCCACGGTGGCGGTGACGAGGACGGCCACGCCGCCAAGGAGCCGTCCGCGAACAGCTTCTGGAAGGTGGCCGGGGCCAGCTTCGTGGTCGTCGCGATCGCCGAGTTCGGTGACCTCACCCAGATCATGACCGCCAACCTGGCCGCCAAGTACGCCGATCCGCTGGCCGTGGGCCTGGGCGCCTGGCTGGCGCTCTGCGCCGTCGCCGGGATCGCCATCCTGGGCGGGCAGAAGCTGCTGAAGCACGTGCCGATGAAGATGATCATCCGGTTCGCGGCGGGCGTGATGGTGCTGATGGCCGGGTTCAGCATCTTCCAGGCGGTCACCGGCTGACCGGGGGCATCGGCCGGCCGGGGCCCCTCGGCCGGCCGGGGGTCAGCAGGTGCCGGGGTCGCTCTCCAGGGCGGCCCTGGTCTTGGGCCCGTAGAAGGCGCCGTTCGGCCCGGTCTCACCCTTGATCTTGTAGCTGCGCTGGTAGTCGCCGAGCACGGTCTGGGTCCACCAGTCGAACGTACTGGTGGCTATCGACTTGTCGACGAAGCCGCAGGAGGTCGCGGACAGCCGCAGCTGCATGTCCTTGACGTCGGCGCCCGTCATCCCGCGCTCCAGCACCCGCACCGCGGGCGACTGGGTGGGGGTCGGCGTCGGTGTCGCGGTCGGGGCCGGGGTGGTCGCGGTCGGCGCCGGGGTGCTGGGCGCTGCCGGGCCTGGTGCGGGCGGCTGGGTGCCCGGGGCCGGCTCCGGGGCCGGGGGAGCGGCCGGGGCCGTGGTGGCCGCCGGTGGCGGGGTCGCGGTTCTGCTCGGACTCGGCTTGGCCGTTCTGGTCGGCGAGGGGCTGGGCGCCTCGCTGGTGGTGGACGGCTGGGCGCTCGGGGTCGGGTCCGCCGGGGTGGTCGGGTCGACCGGCGCGGGCGCCAGGGTGGTGGAGGGGGCGGGCCGCGCCGACCGGTCCGGCTCCCCGGAGGGCGCCACCGCGTAGGCCAGGCCGACCGTGACCACCAGCAGTCCGGCGCCGGCCGCCACGAGCAGTCCCCTGCGCCGGGCGAGCGGGCCCTGCTCCGCCTGCTCCGCCGCGCGCCGGGCGGCCCGGCCGCCGGTGGGGCCGGTCGCCTCGGCCGGGCCCGCCGCGAAGGCGAAGACCCCGAGCTCGTCCTCGGCGGAGGGCTGCGGGTCGTGCGGCTGGTTGTACGGCTGGTCATACGGCTGGTCGTACCCGCCGGGCGGTTGGCGGTCGTACCCGCCGGACGGCTGCCGGGGTATCAGGCCCGGGGGCTGCTGCGGGGGCACCGGACGGGGCGCGGGTGCCATCGGAGGCAGCACGGTCGTCGCGTAGGCGTCCGCGTCCGGCCCCAGCGGGGGCGTGACGGGGGGTCGGGCCGCGGGCCGCTGGGCGGCCGCCGGCAGCACCGTGGTGGCGAACGGGTCCACGGGCACGCTCGACCCGGGGGCGTCCGCCGCGACCTGGTCGACGGCCTGCGGCACGTACGGGCGGACCAGGGGCGGGCCCTCGATGTGCGGCAGGACGGCGGTCTCGGTCAGGCTCGGGTCCGGGAGGCACCTGCACCCGGCGGAACGTGCGGTGCCGCACGTCGGGCAGTGCTGGTCCGGCATCGGCCGGTCCTCCTCGGTCCTCGGGTGGCGAACGCGCCTGATTATGCAGGACGTCAGGAAGGAGGGGACAGGGGCATCCGACCTGCCGTGGGGGTGTTGTGCCGGTTGGTGGTGGTTGGGAGCCGATGAACGGTCGGTGTGCGGGGGAGGGATACCGGGTGGCGGCCGTTCTTACGTTCGGCGCAATCGAATGCCCCATGTCCGGGCATTTCTGACAGCATGGTGAGCTGGGAGTGATCATCCGAACGGACCCCCGGTCGTCCGGGGCCCGCGACCCTACGGAGACGCCATGACGGATTCGGACCCGATCGCCGAGTCCGAGCGGGGCGCGCCGGGCGAGCCCGGTCCGCCGGAGGTCACCGTCCCCAACCTCTGGGTGCCGATCGGCGCCCTGCTGCTGGCGATGCTGCTCGCCGCGCTCGACCAGACCATCGTCTCCACCGCGCTGCCCACCATCGTCAGCGACCTCGGAGGGCTGGAGCACCTCTCCTGGGTGGTCACCGCCTACATGCTGGCCTCCACGGCGGCCACCCCGCTCTGGGGGAAGCTCGGCGACATGTACGGCCGGAAACGCTTCTTCCAGGCCTCCATCGTGATCTTCCTGCTGGGCTCGGTGCTCTGCGGCATCGCCCAGAACATGGGCGAGCTGATCGCCTTCCGTGCTCTCCAGGGCCTGGGCGGCGGCGGCCTGATGGTGCTTTCGCAGGCCATCGTCGGCGACCTGGTCTCACCCCGGGACCGCGGAAAGTACCAGGGCCTGTTCGGCGCCGTCTTCGGCGTCACCAGCGTGCTCGGCCCGCTGCTCGGCGGGCTCTTCGTGGACAACCTCAGCTGGCGCTGGGTCTTCTACATCAACCTGCCGGTCGGTGTGGTCGCCCTGGTGGTGATCGCCGCCGTGCTGCACGGGACGGAGGTCAAACGCCGGCACCGGATCGACTACCTGGGCACCGTGCTGATCGCCTCGGTGGCCACCTGCCTGGTGCTGATGACCTCGCTCGGCGGCACCACGTGGGCCTGGAGCTCCTGGCAGATCGTCGGACTGGGCGTGCTGGGCCTCGTCCTGCTGGCCGCCTTCGTCCAGGTCGAGCGGACCGCCGCCGAACCGGTGCTCCCGCTGCGGCTGTTCCGCTCCCGGACCTTCAGCCTGGTGGCCGTCATCTCCTTCGTGGTCGGCTTCGCGATGTTCGGCGCGCTCACCTACCTGCCGACCTTCCTCCAGGTGGTCATGCAGGTCTCGCCCACCATGTCCGGCATCCACATGCTGCCGATGGTGCTCGGCATGCTGCTCACCTCGATCGGCTCCGGCCAGATCGTCGCGCGCACCGGCCACTACCGGGTCTTCCCGATCGCCGGGACGGCCGTCACCACCGTCGGCCTGCTGCTGCTCTCCCGGCTGGACGAGCACAGCAGCACCTTCGAGATGAGCTGCTACTTCCTGGTGTTCGGCCTGGGGCTGGGGCTGGTGATGCAGGTCCTGGTGCTGATCGTGCAGAACTCGGTGGGCTACCAGGACCTCGGGGTGGCCACCGCCGGCGCCACCTTCTTCCGGTCCATCGGGGCCTCCTTCGGTGTCTCCATCTTCGGCACCGTCTTCGCGAGCGGGCTCAACTCCCGGCTGGCCGACGCCCTCGCGGGGGTGCCGCTGCCGCCCGGCTTCGACCCGGGATCCGTCACCTCCGACCCGCGCGTCATCGCCACGCTGCCGCCCGCGGTGCAGGACGGAATCTACCACGCCTACGCCGAGTCGATCACCCGGGTCTTCCTGTACGCGGTGCCGGTCGCGCTGGTCGCCTTCGTGCTCTCGCTGTTCCTGCGCGAGCAGAAGCTCCGCTCCACCGTCACCGCACCCGACCTCAGCGAGTCGATCGGCCTCAACCCCGTCGAGCGCTCCTCGTTGGACGAGATCGCCCGGGCGCTCTCCGTCCTGAGCTCCCGGGAGGCCCGGCGGGACCTCTACCGGCGGATCACCGAGGCCGCCGGGCTCGACCTCAAACCGGCCTCCAGCTGGCTGCTGTTGCTCATGCACCACCACGGCTCGGTCGAGCCCGCCGAGGTGGCCGAGCGCCGGATCGTCCCGGTCGCCGTCATCGACGAGGCCGTGCAGGAGGTGGAGGACCGGGGCCTCGCCTCCCGGACCGGCGGGCTGCCGCTGCGGCTGACCGAGTCGGGCGAGGCCGCCGCCGTCCGGCTGGTCGCCGCGCGGCGGGCTCAGCTGGCCGAGCTGCTGGGCGACTGGGACGAGAAGCAGTTCGCCGACCTCGCCGACCTGCTCACCCGGCTCTCCTCCTCCCTCGGCGCCGACCTGCGGGACGGCCCGGACCGGTCGGACCGCGGCGGTCCCGAGTACGCACAGGGTGGAGAGGGGCGGCCGGTCTAGGGTCTGTCCGGCAAGATCCGCCTAGGGCTTGTTGCGTCCGACCGGTGGATCGGTCAGGGGTTGCCGAACCAGCGCGGGGTGTCGAGGCGGAACGGGTCGCCGGGGGCGAGGGTGCGCAGGTTGGCCTCCAGGGCGCGCAGGTTCTGCTCGCCCAGGAGTGCGGACCACTCGGCGCGCAGTTCGTCGAAGATCCGGGCCGAGCGGTAGAGGGAATCGGTGCCGCGCGCGGTGAGGCGGACCACCTTGCGGCGGGCGTCGTCAGGGTCGCCGCCGCGCTCGACGTAGCCGAGGGCTTCGAGCTGCTCGACGGTCTTTCCGGCGGCCTGCTTGGAGACGCCGAGCCGGCGGCCCAGCTCCACGGCGGTGGTGCCGTGCGGGCCGATCGCCTGGAACACGAAGCCGTGCATCGGGCGCAGATCGGGGTGGCCCTCGTGGGCGATGCGCTCGTGCAGTTCGTCGATGATCGTCCGGAAGGCGAGCAGCAGGCGCAGGGGCAGTTCGAAGCCCGGCGCGGGTTCGCTTGACACGATAGACAACCTCATTGACCATATAGACAACTTCATTGTCCATCTTAGGGGGTTGCCGCTCATGTCCGTAGTCCGCCGCACCGATGCCCGTCGTACCGAGACGCCCAACGCCGTCATGACCACCTTCGCCTCGCCCACCCAGGGCGGCTCGGGGCTGGCGATGTGGCGCGTGGACATGAACTCCGATGCCCAGGGCCCGCTGCACGTCTTCGACGCCGAGCAGGTCTGGACCCTGCTGTCCGGCACCGTGACCGTCGAACTGGGCGACGAGGTCCTCAACGTGGAGGCCGGTGACACCGTCATCCTCCCCGCCGGGGTGCCCCGTCGGCTCACCGGCGGATCGGACGCCGGCTTCGCCGCGGTCGTCGCCGCACCGGGCGGGGCCCGGGTGTCCCGCATCGGCGGACCGGAGGAGGAGGCCTTCGTCCCCGGGTGGATCGCCTGACCGGCACGAGGTGCCCCGCGCCGTGGACCGGGTGAGGCAGGATGGAGCCATGAGCGTAGTCAAGATCAACGTCCTGACCGTCCCCGCCGAGCAGCGCGAGGTGCTGGAGAAGCGCTTCGCCTCCCGCGCCGGCTCGGTGGAGAACTCCGACGGCTTCGAGTGGTTCGAACTCCTCCGCCCGGTCGAGGGCACCGACCAGTACCTCGTCTACACCCGCTGGCGTGACGAGGCCTCCTTCCAGGCCTGGATGGAGGGCCCGATGAAGGCGGCCCACCAGAACGGCGGCGAGGGCGAGGCACCCAAGCGCCCCGCGGCCTCCGGCTCCACCCTCTGGTCCTTCGAGGTCGTCCAGTCGGCCGGCCCCAAGGGCGCCTGAGCCCGCTCGGTCACTGCCCTTTCTTGCACTTCGGGCCCTTCCCCAGCAGGGGAGGGGCCCGAAGTGCTTCCTCGGCCGCCCGCACTGAGCGAGAGGTGCGCGGCGGCCGACCGGGACAGGCTGTCGAGGAGGGCCCTGCCCTTCGCCGCTGTTGTAGGGGTCGGCTCAGGCGGTGCTGCCCGGGGTGGGGCGTTCCTTCTTGGCGTTGACGACGGCCCGCTCCAGGACGGCGGTGCGTTCGGTGACGGTGCCGGGCTTGATGTTGTTGACCTGCTTGATCTGGACGCCGCGGCTGCCCAGGTAGGTGAAGGTCGTGCGGTCGAAGACGAGCTCGATGCGCTCGCCGGTCTGCTCGTCCAGGCGGGCCAGGGCGAGGCCGGTGCGGCCGGCGGCGTCCTGGGAGTTCTGGACGACCACCACGCCGGGGATCTTTGCGGCGGCCTGGTAGAGCGCGGCGGCGTTCGGGCCCGGTACGAGCTGCTCGTTGATGATCGACTTGATCGTCTCGAACGCCTGCTGGTCCCGGTCACGCGGGCCGCCGGCGGTCGTGTAGATGGTCTTCAGCAGCTGGTCCGGGTCGGTCGGCTGGGCCTTGAGCCAGTTGTAGGACAGGGTGAGGGCCTCACCCGGGATGTCCTTGCCGTTCACGGGCTTGGAGTGGGGGTTGTCGTTGCCGAGGCCGATGCCGCCCTCGTCCTGGTAGCCCGGCTCGTCGAGCCAGCCGTTGAGCGCGTCGGCGGACTTCCAGATCTCGCGCTGGTGCAGCGGCTGCACCCACGTCCTGGACTCGTCGGTGTCGGCGTTCTGCGAGTAGGACAGGTGGGAGACCTTGCTCTTGATGTAGATGAACTGGCCGGGCTTCGGCTCCGGGATCCCCTGGGTGCGCACGGCGGCGGCGATCTGCTGGGCGGTCGCCACGAGTTGGAGGCTGCTGCCCTCCTCGACCTGGACGACGGGTGCCTCCACGGAGGCCGTCTTCGTGCGCGGTGAACTGATGCCGCTGGTCAGCGAGTTGACGGCGACGACGGCGGTGAGCGCGGCGGCGGTGACCGGGACGGCGATCAGCAGGGCGCGCCGCATCGGCCGCTTCGCGGGTGCGGGTTCGGCCGTGGGTGCGGGAGTGCGGATCTCGTTCAACAGGTGCTCCTCGAACAGCAGCTGGCGGTCGAGCGTCATCGGAGGGGTCGACGGGGCCGGCAGCAGCCGGGCGAGCTCCGCGTGGTCCGGCTCGTTGTGGTCCGGCTCCATGTGGTCCAGGGGCTCGGTCCGCTTCCAGAACTTGCGGGTCATCCGTACGTCTCCTCGTGCGACTCGTACGACCGGGCCGCGTAGGTGCGGCCGCCCTGTTGTTGTCCGGGGCGCGGAAGCGGTTCCCGGTTCTTCTTCAGTTCCTGTCCGGCGAGTTTGCGCAGTCGCGTGCGGGCGCGTGAGAGGCGCGAACGCACGGTACCGATGGGGACCCCGAGCGCGGCGGCCGCCTCGGCGTAGCCCAGTCCGGACCAGACGCACAGCGTGAACACCTCGCGCTCGGTGCGGCGCAGTTGCTTCAGCGCCCGCTGGGCGGCGGCGAGTTGGTCGGCGTCGGCCATGCGTCCGACGAGTTCGTCGGAGAAGTCCGGGACGGTGTCGCGGGCGGGCAGGCGTCCGAGGGCCGCCTGGTGGCGGCGTGCGGCACGACGGGTGTTGCGCAGCACGTTGACGGCGATGCCCATCAGCCACGGGCGCGGGCCGGCCTCGTGGTCGAGGAGCCGGTCCCGCAGCCGCCAGGCCTCCAGGAAGGTCAGCGAGACGACGTCCTCGGCGAGGTCCCGGTCACCGCTCACGCGGACGGCGTACCGATGGACCAAGGGGGCATGGTCACGGAAGAGTTCCCTGAACGCCTCGGGGTCCCCCGTGCGTATCCGGGCGTGCAATGTGTAGTCCACGAAGTGCCTTGTCCGTCGCAGTGCCTCGGTTCCGGTGACCTGGCTCACACCGGGGAGCCCGCGCAGTGCGCCCCTGACCTGGCGTGGCGGTGTGCGGGACGGGTGTCAGGACTTGGGCGGGGTGAACTCCACAGGGGTGGCGAAGGCGGCGCGGCGGGTGGCCCGGCGGAGGGCGCGCAGGACGGGGGTGCCGAGGGTGAGGCAGAGGACGACGGTGAGGACGGCGCGGGGGAGGTCCCAGCCCAGGGAGGTGGTGAGGCAGTAGGCGGCGAAGCGGACGAGGTTGGTGGAGGCCGGATCGCCGGGGACGAAGGAGATGGAGCCGGAGAGCCCGGCGATGTAGGGCCAGCCCTGGAGGTTCATGATCGTGCCGTAGAGGATGGAGGCGGTCGCGCCGTACCCGGCGAGCAGGGCGAGTTCGCGGCGGCCGCGCAGGGTGGCGGCGCCCGGGAGGAGGCCGGAGCCCAGGCAGACCCAGCCCATGGCGAGCATCTGGAAGGGCAGCCACGGGCCGACGCCGCCCGTCAGTAGCGCGGAGGCGAACATCGAGAGTGCGCCGAGGACGAAGCCGAAGCCCGGACCGAGGACCCGGCCGGCCAGCACCATCAGGAAGAACATCGGCTCCAGGCCGGCCGTCCCCGCGCCGAGCGGGCGCAGCGCCGCGCCGGCGGCGGCCAGGACGCCGAGCAGGGCGACGGCCTTGGCGTCCAGGCCGGGTGCGCCGCCGCCCGCCGAGCGGCCCTCGGAGATCTGGGCGACCACCACGGCGAGCAGCAGCGGCAGGATCAGCGCGAACAGCCAAGGGGCGTCGGTGGCGTGGCCGACCAGGGCGGACCGGGTGGAGGCGAGCAGCGGCCAGCCGAAGCCGGCCACGCCGACGGCGGAGGTGAGCAGCAGCGCGATGGCCGAACGGCGACCGAGCGGGACGGGACGGGCCAGCGGTACCGGTACGGCCTGGGGGAGGGACATGGGGCGACGGGGCGGCGGGGTCATGCGGGCTCCCCGTCGGCGAGGGCCGCTTCGACCTGGTGGACGGTGAGCCAGGGCAAGGGGGCGAGGATCTTGGCGACCTGCGGGGCGAAGGCGGGGGAGGAGACCACCACCTCCGCGGTCGGGCCGTCCGCGACGATCTCGCCCTCGGCCAGGATCGCCGTGCGGTGGGCGAGTTCGGCGGCGAGTTCGACGTCGTGGGTGGCGAGCAGGACGGCGTGGCCGTCGGCGCAGAGCCCGCGCAGGATCTCCACCAGTCGGCCCTTGGCGGCGTAGTCCAGGCCGCGGGTGGGTTCGTCGAGCAGGATCAGCGGCGGGCGCGCGGCGAGGACGACGGACAGGGCGAGGGTGAGCCGCTGGCCCTCGGAGAGGTCGCGCGGGTGGGTGGCGTCGGCGATGCCGGGCAGCAGCCGTTCGACCAGGGCCCGGCAGGTACCGGGGTCGGCGCCCGCGTCGGAGTCGGCGGCGGTGCACTCGGCGGCCACGCTCTCCGCGTACAGCAGGTCGCGCGGGTCCTGCGGGACGAGGCCGACCCGGCGGATCAGTTCGGCCGGGCGGGTGCGGTGGGGTGTGAGGCCGCCGACCCGGACGGTGCCGGCGGCGGGGGCGTGCAGCCCGACCAGGGCGCCGAGGAGGGTGGACTTGCCCGCGCCGTTGCGACCCATCAGCGCGGTGATCTCGCCGGCGTGCAGGGTGAGGTCGACCCCGCGCAGGGCGGGGACGGGACCGCGCCGCACCGCCAGCCGGTCGGCGACGGCGATCGGCTCGGGGGACCGGCGGGGTGCGTCTGGGGCTCCGCGGGGTGTGTCGGCGGGCTGGCCGGGTGTCGCGGCGGGTCGGTGGGGCGTCGCGGCGGGCTGGCGGGGTGTCTCGGTGGGGCGGCGGCCGTCGAGACGGGTGCGCAGTGGGCCGGCCTTGCGGCGGGCGTCGCGGACGGAGAGCGGTAGCGGGTGCCAGCCGGCGAGTCGGCCGAGGCCGACCACGGGCGGGTGCACGGGCGAGTGGGCCATCACCTCGGCGGGTTCGCCGAGGACGGGGGGCGCACCGCCGCCGGGCAGCAGCAGGACCTGGTCGGCGTACTGGACGACCCGCTCCAGCCGGTGCTCCGCCATCAGGACGGTGGTGCCGAGGTCGTGCACCAGGCGCTGCAGGACGGCCAGCACCTCCTCGGCGGCGCCGGGGTCGAGTGCGGAGGTGGGCTCGTCCAGGACCAGGACGCTCGGGTGGACGGTGAGCACCGAGCCGATGGCGACGCGCTGTTGCTGCCCGCCGGAGAGCGAGCCCAGTGCGCGGTCGCGCAGATCGGCCAGGCCCAGGAGGTCCAGCGTCTCCTCGACCCGGCGCCGCATCACGTCCGCCGGGAGCCCCAGGGACTCCATGCCGTAGGCGAGTTCGTCCTCGACCGTGTCGGTGACGAAGTGCGCCAGCGGATCCTGGCCCACCGTGCCCACCAGGTCGGCGAGTTCGCGCGGGCGGTGCTCGCGGGTGTCCCGGCCGCCGACGGTGACCCGGCCGTGCAGCGCGCCGCCGGTGAAGTGCGGGACGAGGCCGCTGACGGTGCCCAGCAGGGTGGACTTCCCGGAGCCGGACGGGCCCACCAGCAGGCAGAGTTCGCCCTCGGGGACGGTCAGGTCGACTCCGCTCAGAGCGGGCGTCGCGGCGTCGGCGTACTGGACGGAGACCTGCTCGAAGGTGATCACGAGGCCCTCCGGGGCGGGTTCGGGGTGACGAAGGCCGGGAGCAGACCGACCAGCACGGCGAGGACGGCGGCCAGCGGCAGGGTGGGGGCGGTCGGCGGGACGACGGTGGGTGCGAAGGCGGCCGGGTCGCGGGAGGACAGCCAGATGGTGAGCACGGCCACGGCGGCGCCGGAACCGGCCGTCAACCATTCGGGCAGCGCCCAGGGGTCTGGTCGGTAGCGGGTTCTGATGGAGCGCTTGCCGCCGAGCAGCAGGCCGGTGAAGGCGGCGGCCAGACCGAGCAGTAGGACCGGCAGCGCCCAGCCCGTGCCGCCGGCGGTGAGCAGCCCGTACGCGGCGAGGCAGATCCCGAGCAGGCCGGCCAGGGTGAGGGCGGCGGTGGCCCGGGCGAGGCGTCGCGGTACGTCGGCGGTGCGGCCGAAGCCCCGGGTGTCCATCGCGGCGGCCAGTGCGACCGAGCGCTCCAACGCGCCCTCCAGAACGGGGATTCCGACGCTCAGCACGGCGGCGATACCCCGGTCGGTGCGCCCGCGCAGCCGGCGGGCGGCGCGCAGTCGCTGGACGTCGGCGATCAGGTTCGGCGCGAAGGTCATCGCCACCACGACGGCCACCCCGGCCTCGTAGAGGGCGCCGGGCAGGGCGCGCAGCAGTCGGGCGGGGCTGGCCAGGGCGTTCGCGGCGCCGACGCAGACCAGCAGGGTGGCCAGCCGCAACCCGTCGTACAGCGCGGCCAGCAGGCCCTCCACGGTGACCCGGCCGCCGATCCGCACGCCCTGCGCCCAGGCGGGCAGCGGGACTTCGGGGAGGGTGAATAGGACGTGCGTGCCGGGGATCGGCGAGCCGAGCAGGACGGCGAAGAGCATCCGGATGCCCAGTACCAGCAGCCCGAGCCGGAGGAAGGCGCCGTAGGAGCGGGACCACGGCGCGTCGCCGCGCCGGGCGGCCACGACGTAGCCGGCGACTGCGGCCAGCAGGAGCAGCAGGAGGGGGTTGGTCGTGCGGGTGGCGGCCGCGCCCAGGCCGAGTGCCCACAGCCACCAGGCGCCGGGGTGCAGCTGCCGGGGGCCGGCGGGCGGGCGGGTGGCCCGTGGCGTGCGGGGGGTGCGTGGCGCGCGCGGTGGGCGCGGCGGGCGCGGGGCGCGGGGGGCACGGGGTGTGGTCACGGGGAGGGGTCCAGGTCGGGGCGGGAGGGGTTCGGAGTGGGAAGTCAGGCTGGCCGACTTCCCACTCCGGGTGCCGCGGTTTTATGTAGACCGGTCTTTATAAGTGGACCGGTCTACATAGAGGCCGGTAGGTCGGGTGGTGGGAATATGTAGACCGGTCGGTATATGTAGACCGGTCTACATAGGCATGACGGCTGGTGCGGGCAGGGCTGTTGATGTGGGCAGGCCTGGTGGGCGCCGAGGAATAGCTAGATCGGTCGGCATATTCGGGATATGTAGACCGGTCGGTATACGAGGCTCGGGTGAGGCCCTCGTGAATAGGTAGACCGGTCCACATATTTTTTGCTCAGCCCCGGCGGCGGCGCGCTTGCCAGACGGCCCCGGCGGCCAGGGCGGCGACGAGTGCGCCGCCCGCGATCAGGCCGATGTCGGGACCGGCACCCGGGTCGTCGCCGGAGCTTCCGGAGCCGCCCGAGCCGCCCGGCGCGGTGCCCGGGCTGCCGGTGCCCCCGCCCGTTCCCCCGCCGGACCCCCCGCCCGATCCGCCGTCCGCGAGCTGGTCGCCGCACCCGGCCTTCGGGTAGCCGGCGATGGCGCAGAGCAGCCCGTTGGTGTCGTAGCGCAGGGGTGGGGCGACGGCGGCCAGCACCTCCGCCGAGGTGGCGGAGGCGGGCACGCGGGCGCACGCGGTGCGCGGTCCGGGCGGGGCCTCGCCGGAGGGGGCGTCGGCGCCGGTGCCGAAGTCCAGCACCACGGCGACCCGCTTGCGCCCCGGTTGCCCGGGGGTGTCCGCGCAGATCGCGCCGAAGTCCCCGGGCGCCCCGGGTCGGGCCGCGTCCCGTCCGCCGTCCGGGCTGACGGCGAAGCGCCAGCCGTCCGTACTGCCGTCCGGCGGGACGTGCACCGACGGGCCCTGCTGCTGGTATGTCCAGGTGTCGCCGGACCACTTCCAGAACGACCAGTACCGGTACCCGGCGGCCTGCGCCGGCGCCGCGCCGACCACGGACACTCCGGCCAGCAGCCCTACGAGCACGGCCACAACGGTCGAGCGAAGGGGCGCCCGGCCCGCTGCACTGCGCGGCGCCTGCCGCAGCCGGGCCGCAGACGCCCGCGACGCCCCCGCCCCGGCCGCCCCCGCCCGCGAGGCGGACGCCCGGGCCGCGGACGCCGCCGCCCGCGAGCCGGACGGCGTGGTCACAGCTTCGGGCCGCGCTTGCGCTGGAGGCTCAGCACCAGGCCACCGCCGATGCCGATCAGCAGCCCGACGCCGAGCAGCCAGTACTGGGAGAGGCCCCCGTCCTTCTTCGCCGGCTTCGCCGGAGCGGCGCTGGAGCTCGCGCCGACCGCCTTCGGCGCCGGGCCGAGGGCCGTCAGCTGCTTCACCAGGTCACTGCCGCCGAAGTCCGCCGGGTTGCGCTGCGCCGCCTGGGCGACCAGCAGCAGGGTGGCGGTGGCCGAGGCGTCGGTGCCGCCCTTCGTCCAGGCGCCGCCCTCCTTGGCCAGCCAGTCCACCGCGCCGCCCGCCTGCTGCGGGTGCCCGCCCTGGACCAGGCTGAGCGCCGCCCAGGCGGTGGCCGTGTACTCGGGCGTCGGCGCCGCGCCGGGGTTGCTCAGCGTCAGGTGCTGTCCGCCCGCCGCGAGCTGCGCCGTGAGGTACGCGCCGACCGCCTCCGCGGAGTCCGCACGCGGTACGGCCTTCTCGGTGGAGCCGTCCGCGCACGGCAGCGCCTTGGGCGCGGCGTCGGACCGGTTGGCGTTGACGACCGGCAGCTTCCCGCCCGCCGCCGCCAGCGCGCTCTGCCCGGTGGCCAGGGCGTTCGCGGCGAGCGCGCCCGCCGCGTCCGGCTGGAAGGCGAACGCGCCGCGCTGGTCGGCGGGCGCGGTGCAGCCGAGCTGGAACAGCGCCAGCCCGTCGAAGGCGTTCCGGCCGGCCTTGGCGACGGCCGCCGGGTCGGTCCGGGTGGCGAACAGGGCGTTCACGGCCAGCCCGGTGGAGTTGGCATCACCGGGGCTGCCGGGGTTGTAGGCCCAGCTGCCGTCCGCGTTCTGGTTGGCCTTGAGCCACTGGACGCCCTTGTCCACCGGGTCCTGGTGCCCGCCGAGCGCGACCAGCGCCTGGATCGCGACGGCCGTCGCGTTGCTGTCCTCGGTCGCGGGGTCGCAGGCCGCGGCGGTGTCCGCCCGGTACGACGGCCACCCGCCGTCCGCGCACTGCTGCCCGGTCAGCCAGGAGACGGCGGAGTCGGCCGGCACCACCTTGGCGCTCGCCAGCGCGGTCAGGGCGAGCGACTGCCGCCACACCCCGTCGTAGGTCGGGTCGCCCTTGCCGTACAGGCTTTCAGGGACGGCGGCGCTCGGAGCGGCGGCGGTGGGCGCGGGCGCCGTGGGCGAGGGGGTGTCGGCGAGGGCCGGCGCGGCGGCCGCGCCGGCCAGCAGGGCGGCGGACAGCGTGGCGGCGCCCAGGCGGGCGGCGGTGAGCATGGTGGAGGTGCGCCTTTCGGTGAGCGGTGTGCCGGCCCGGGCGGGCCGTTCCGTAGACCTCGACGGTGCCGGGCGCCGGTGCGCCCGGGGTGGCCGCTCGCCTCTCCCCGGGCACTCCGACTCACCCGGCCGCAGGGCACCGGGCTCACGGTTGCGGGGTCAGTGCCGGAGTCGCACCGGCTTTCCCCGGAGGAGAAACGGATGGATTTGTCGTGCCCGTCGACTTTAGCCGCCGTACCCGCGGCGCCCGACCGCACCGCACAGGAACAGGTTTCAGTCAGGCAGCGTGAGCAGCCGGGCCGCGGTGTACAGGTCGGCCCGCACCTCTGCGATCGAGGCACGGCCCGACAGCCAGGCCACCAGCGCCGAGTGCCAGGTGTGCTCGATCACCCGGACGGCGGCGCGCTGGCTCTCGGAGGGCGGCCCGGACTGGCCGATCGCGTCCAGGATCAGCTGCGCCGTGGTGGTGCTCACCCGGTCGACCTCGGCGCCCACCGAGCGGTCCGCGAAGGAGAGCGCCCGCACCATCGCCTCGGCCAGCAGCGGTTCGCGCTGGAGCGCGTGGAACGCCCGGGTGAGGGTCTCGGCGACCCGCGGCGCCGGGTCGGGCCCGGTCGGCGGGTGCCGCCGCACCTGCTCCTGGAGGGCCTGCAACTGCTCCAGCATCACCGCCACCAGCAGGTGCACCTTGGAGGGGAAGTACCGGTACAGCGTGCCGAGCGCCACCTGGGCGCCCTCCGCGACCTCCCGCATCTGCACCGCCTCGTACCCGCCCCGGGCGGCCAGCGCGGTCGCGGCCCGCAGGATCCGGCGCCGGCGCTCGGTCTGCCGGGCGGTCAGCGGCGGATCGGCGGGGCGCGCCGGGCGTGCGGGGCGCGCGGCCGCCGGGGGCGTGGCGGGCACGGCGGGCGTGGGGTTCGCGGGGGTCACGGGCGACGGCAAGGGTGCTCCCGGGGCGCGGGTGGCGGTGTGCTCCAACAGGACGGGCAGGGCGGACCGGGCGTGCGGAGGACCGGCGGGACCGGCGGATTCCGCAGGAGTGCGGCGTGGCGAGAATCACCAGGCCGCGGCGTGGCGTGAATCACCAGCCCTGGCTCCTGACGGCAAGCTACGGGCCGGTATCTTCGAGGTCTCTCATTGTTCACATGGTCGATGACGAGCTCCACACCACACTGAAACCTGATCTACTTTAGCGACCGGCGGCGGCGATGGCAGCCGCCGGTCGCAGCTGAAGACCGCAGCCGAGGACCGCAGCCGTGGAACACCGGCACGGATCAGAGGCACGGATCAGAGGCATGGATCACAGTCATGGACAGCAACCACAGATGCAGCCGAGATGGGGGCCGAGGATGACCGCGCAGCCGCTGCGGATTGCCCTGCTGTCGTACCGCGGGGACCCGTTCTGCGGCGGCCAGGGCGTGTACGTACGGCACCTCTCCCGCGAGCTGGCCCGCCTCGGCCACCACGTGGACGTGATCGGCGCCCAGCCGTACCCCGTGCTCGACGAGGTCGACGGGCCGGGCTCGGTCCGCCTGGTCGAGCTGCCGAGCCTGGACCTCTACCGGAGCGACGACCCGTTCCGCACCCCGGCCGTGGGCGAGTACCGGGGCCTGGTGGACGTGCTGGAGTACGCCACCATGCGCACCGGCGGCTTCCCCGAGCCGCTGACCTTCTCGCTGCGCGCCCGCCAGTACCTCGCCCTGCACAAGGGCCGCTACGACGTGGTGCACGACAACCAGACCCTCGGCTACGGGCTGCTCGGCCTGGCCCGGCACGGGTTCCCGCTGGTCACCACGATCCACCACCCGATCACCGTGGACCGGCGGCTGGAGCTGGACGCCGCCCCCACCCCGCTGCGGCGGCTCTCGCTGCGCCGCTGGTACGCGTTCACCCGGATGCAGCGCCGGGTGGCCGCCCGGCTGGACCACATCATCACCGTCTCCGGCAGCTCCAAGACCGAGATCGCCGAGCACCTGGGCGCCGCGCCCGACAGCATCTCGGTGGTCCCGATCGGCGCCGACACCCGGCTGTGGTCCCCCTCCGAGGAGATCGCCCGGGTGCCCGGACGGATCGTCACCACCTCCAGCGCGGACGTGCCGCTCAAGGGCCTGGTCCACCTGGTCGAGGCACTGGCCAAGGTCCGCACCGAGCGGGACGCCCACCTGGTGGTGGTCGGCAAGCCGCAGAAGGAGGCCGGTCCGGTCACCGAGGCGGTGCGCCGGTTCGGCCTGGAGCGGTACATCGAGTTCCGCAGCGGCCTGACCGACCAGGAGCTCGTCGACCTGTACCGCTCGGCGGAGGCGGCCTGTGTGCCGTCCCTGTACGAGGGCTTCTCGCTGCCCGCCGCCGAGGCGATGGCCACCGGCACCCCGCTGGTCGCCACCACCGGCGGGGCGATCCCCGAGGTGGCCGGCCCGGACGGCGAGACCTGTCTCGCGGTGCCGCCCGGTGACGCGGACGCCCTGGCGGCCGCACTCGGGCGGCTGCTGGACGACCCGGAACTGCGCGCGGAGCTCGGCGCGGCCGGCCGGGAGCGGGTACTCGCCCGGTTCACCTGGGAGCGGGCGGCCGAGCTGACCGCGGAGGGCTACCGGGCGGCCATCGCCACCGGGGTCGGGCGGCGGGCCCGCTCCGGACCGGGTTGGCGCTACGTCCCCTGAGCCGCCACCGGCCGGCGCCGGACGTTCGTCCGGGCCGCCGCCGACAGCGCCGTACGCTCGTCCGGCGCAGCGTCACAAACGTCTGGTACCAAAGGAATGGGAGCCCGCAGTGCTGACCGTCGATTTCTCGCGCTTCCCGCTCGCCCCCGGCGACCGGGTGCTCGACCTGGGCTGCGGCGGGGGCCGGCACGCGTTCGAGTGCTACCGGCGCGGGGCCAATGTGATCGCCCTCGACCAGAACACCGAGGAGATCGCCGAGGTCAGGAAGTGGTTCGCCGCCATGGAGCAGGCCGGTGAGGCCCCCGAGGGCGCGTCGGCGGTCGCGATGGAGGGCAACGCGCTGGCCCTGCCGTTCGAGGACGAGTACTTTGACAAGATCATCATCTCCGAGGTGATGGAGCACATCCCCGACGACAAGGGCGTGCTCAACGAGATGTTCCGGGTCCTCAAGCCCGGCGGCCTGCTCGCCGTGACCGTGCCGCGCTGGCTGCCGGAGAAGATCTGCTGGGCGCTCTCCGACGAGTACCACGAGGTCGAGGGCGGCCACATCCGGATCTACCGGGGCGACGAACTGCTCGACCGGCTCAAGGAGGCCGGTCTGGAGCCGTACGGCACCCACCACGCGCACGCGCTGCACTCGCCGTACTGGTGGATCAAGTGCGCGGTCGGCGTGGACAACGACAAGGCGCTGCCGGTCAAGGCCTACCACCAGCTGCTGGTCTGGGACATCGTCGGCACCCCGGTGATCAGCACCCTCACCAAGGCCGCCGAGAAGGCCCTCAACCCCGTCATCGGCAAGAGCTTCGTCGCCTACGCCTCCAAGCCGAACCGCGCACCGGGCGGGGTGGCGTGACCGCCGCCGTCCCCGAGGTGCTGCTGCTCGACGGGGTGCTCGACGCCGAGCAGGCGGCCGGGACCGTCCGCAGCATCCTCGCCGAGCAGCGCGCCGACGGCGCCATACCGTGGTTCACCGGCCACCACCTCGACCCGTGGGACCACACCGAGGCCGCGATGGCCCTGGACACCGCGGGCGAGCACGCCGCCGCCGAGGCCGCGTACCGCTGGCTGGCCGACAACCAGAACCCCGACGGCTCCTGGTACGCCGGCTACACCGACGGGGAGGTCTCCAACGCGTCCAAGGAGACCAACTTCTGCGCGTACATAGCCGTGGGCGTCTGGCACCACCACCTCAGCACCGGCGACGACGCCTTCCTGGAGTGGGTCTGGCCCGTCGTCAGGCGCGCGCTGGACTTCATCGTCGGCCTGCGGCTGCCCGGCGGTCCGATCTCCTGGCGGGTGGACGAGCAGGGCGGCGCGCCCGACGAGGCGCTGCTCACCGGCTCCTCCAGCATCCTGCACGCGCTGCGCTGCGGTCTGGCCATCGCCGACTACCTGGAGGAGCCGCAGCCCGACTGGGAGCTGGCGGCCGGTCGGCTGCGGCACGCCGTCGCGCACCACCCCGAGCGGTTCCTCGACAAGGACCGCTACTCGATGGACTGGTACTACCCGGTGCTCGGCACCGCGCTGCGCGGCCCGGCCGCGGTGGCGCGGATCGAACGGGACTGGGACCGCTTCGTCGTCCCCGGCCTGGGCGTGCGCTGCGTGAGCGACCGGCCCTGGGTCACCGGCGGGGAGAGCGCCGAGCTGGCCATGGCGCTCTGGGCGGTCGGCGAGTCCGACCGGGCGGTGGAGATCCTGCGCTGGATCCAGCGGCTGCGGCACACCGACGGCTCGTACTGGACGGGGTACGTCTTCGAGGACGATGCCATCTGGCCCGAGGAACGCACCACCTGGACGGCCGGGGCGCTGCTGCTGGCGGTCGCCGCGCTCGGCGGGGACCCGGCCACCGTCGCGGTCTTCGGCGGCGAGCAGCTGCCGGCCGGACTGGTGGTCCAGGACTGCTGCTGAGCGACCCCGCCGGGGGCGCACACGGCGAAGGGGCGGGACCGGAGTGATCCGGTCCCGCCCCTTCGCCGTACAGGGAGCGGGGCGTCAGCCGCGCTGGATGCCCGAGGTGTCGGCCAGCACGCCCTGGGTGCCGTCCTGGAGCTGGGCGACCAGCGCGGTACCGCGCTGCTCGACCGCCAGGTACCAGGTGCCGGGGACGAGGTCGCCCACCGGGGCGCCGACCGGGTTGTCCTTCGGGGCCAGCTGGCGCGGCGAGGGAACGGCGAACCAGAACGGCGCGAAGTCGGCCGCGGGGGCCGGCGACGGCACCGGAGCGGCCTGGGCCTGGGCGGGCGCCGGGGCCTGCTGGGCGGCCTGGTGGGCCGCCTGCTGGGCCGCCGCCTGCTGAGCCGCGGCGTCCTGCTGCTGACCGGCCGCCGGGTAGCCGTAGCCACCGGGCTGGCCGCCGAAGGCCGGGGCCTGGTTCGGGTCCTGGCCGGCGGCCGGGTAGCCGTACTGGCCGGGCTGGCCCGGCTGGCCGACCTGCGGGTTCGGGTAGCCGCCCGGGTAGCCCTGCGGGGCGGCCGGCTTGTCGGTGACCAGCGGAGCCTGCAGCGCGGGCACCAGCGGGCCGGCCGCGGCGGCACCCGCGAGCAGGAGCAGCGAGATGACGGCGAGCCAAGCGCCGAAGCCGTGGTCGAGGCCCTTCGGACCGCCGCCCAGCGACCAGATCGAGGTCCAGAGCGCGGCGACGGCGAAGGCGATGCCCCACTGGTCCAGCCGCAGGCCGAGCACCTGGCGGTTGGCGGCGGCGGCTCCCTGGAAGCGCTGCACCAGGATCAGCACGGCGGCAAGGATGCCGAGCAGGAAGACCGAGGGCAGGACGGGGAACAGGACGCTGTCCCAGGCGTTCTGCGAGGTGTCGCCGCAGTACCTGCCGCTGCAGTCCACGGTCCAGTACGGCAGGAATGAAGCGATGAAGAGCAGGACGGCCGCACCTGCGACGGCGGCGTCTCCCCTGGTGAGAGCGCGCAGATTCACTAACGTTCCCCTCGTTGGTGTGTCGTGGACGGCGATCTTCGCGGTCGGCTGACCGGCCGGGAAACTCCCGAACGGACCAAGAGCCTAGGGCCAACCACCCCGTCGGTGCACAGCGGGCTCGGGAATGGGGCGAAGTCGTTGCAAACTGCGCGGTCCTGACCCCTTTGCCGGGCCGTCTACCGCGTGGTCAGAAACGCCGTCAGCGCGTCCGCGATTCCCTGGGCCGCCTGCTGGCGCCACTGAGGGTCCGTCATCCGCTTGGCATCCGCGGAGTTGCGCATGTTACCGCACTCGATGAACACCTTGGGGACGGACGAAAGGTTCAGTCCGCCGAGGTCCGAGCGGGTGTCCAGGCCCTGGCTGGCGACGTAGTCGGCGTACGGCTCGCCGGTTGCCGTGTGGAAGCTGTCGCGCAGCAGCAGCCCGAGGCGGTGCGAGGGCGCGACGATCGCGGAGGTGTCCGCCTTACCGGCGACCACCTTGGCGGGCATGATCACGTGGAAGCCGCTGCCGCCGGCCGGGCCGCCGTCCGCGTGCACGGAGAGCGCGACGTCGGCGTGTGCGGCGGCGCCGGCCCGGGCCCGCTCGTCGATGCACGGACCCCACGCCCTGTCGGCGTCCTGGGCCAGCACCACGGTGGCGCCCCGGGCGACCAGGATCTCCCGGGCCCGGCGGGTGACGTCGAGGGTGTACTCGGCCTCGGTGTAGCCGGCGTTGGTGGAGGTGCCGGTGGTGTCGCACTCCTTGCGGGCGTTGCCTATGTCGACCTGGCGGTTGATCTCGGTGGTGTGCTTGAAGTTGCCCGGGTTGTGGCCGGGGTCGAGCAGCACGGTGCGGCCGGTGAGGGTGGTGGCGGCCATGGGCTGCCCGCCGGGGACGGCGGGGGTGGTCGCCTCCGCGGTGGCGGGCGGCGTGACAGGCGGCGTGGCCGGCGGCGTGGTGGGTGCCGTGGGGGTTGCCGTAGCCGGTGCCGTGGCCGGCGGGGTGCCTGTCGTGGCGGCCGGGGACCCGGTGGGCGAGCCGGCCGGCGGGGCGGCGGCCTCGGCGGCGCGGGTCGTCGGGGCGGCGGAGGGGCTGTCGGAGCTGACGGCCTGCCAGCCCAGCCAGCCGGCCAGGCTGAGCGGCACCAGCACGGCCGCCGCGGTGGTGGCGCGCAGCAGGGTGGAGCGGCGGGGCGGTTCGTCGGCCCGGCGGGTGGGGCCGACGGGGCCTTGGGTGGTGCGGGTCACGGGTGGTTCAGATCCTGTCCTGGGTGCGCGCGGTCAGGCCGTACGTGCCGGCCATCGCGTTCCACTTCGTCACGAAGTCCTTCTTCGCCTGGGTGGCCTGCGGGTTGAGCTCGTCCGCGTGCTTCTTGTCGGCGGTGTTCGGGGCCGACCCGGAGCAGCCCTGGCCGGCCACCGTACGGGCCCAGGCGGCGTACGCCCGGTCGATGTCGGCGGACAGCTGCCAGGCGGACTTCAGCGACTGCACCGCGTCGGCGCCGCCGGGCACGTCGGTGACGGTGAGTTTGCCGAGGTCGGCGAGGAGCTGGTCGCGCTGCTTGGCGCCGGTGTCGAAGACCTGCGCCGCGCTCTCGATGTCGGCCTTGGACGGGCAGCTGTTGACCTTGGCGACCGCGCTGCCGATCGGCGCCTTCGCGCCCTCGCCCCGGGCCAGCAGCTCGTCCAGCGACTTGGCCTGGGTCTGCGCGCCCGGTCCGGGGGCGCCGGCGGACGGGCTCGCGCTCGGGCTCGCCGAGGCGGGGTCGGTGGCGGCCGTGCTGGGGGCGGCGTCCGAACCGCTCGGGACGGGGGCGGGCTGCGGGTTCCCGCCGGCGGTGGTCTCGGTGGCCGAGGGGGTGGGGCCGGCGGCCTTCTCGGACGGGGAGCCGCTGTCCTGCTTCGCCCAGAGGATGCCTCCGCCGAGGGCGACGACGATCAGCAGGGCGAACGCGATCAGCAGCGGGGCCCGCTTGTTGCCGCGCCGGTCCTCGTCGTCGTCGAGGTCCTCGTAGCCGGCCGGGTAGTCCGGCTGGCCGGGGTACTGGCCGTAGCCTCCCGGGGCCTGGGCGTACAGGTCCGGGGCGGGGCCGCCTGGGCCGCCGTGGCCGTACGGCGCGGCCTGGGGGTACGGCGCGCCGTACCCGGGCGGGGGCTGGGCGGGGCCTCCCGGGGAGACGGGCGGCTGCGGGTAGCCGTAGCCGCCCTGGCCCTGGCTCTGCGGGGTGGCGTGGCTAGGGAAGCCCTGGCCGGTCGGGGCGGCCGGTGGCGCGGACGGTGCCGACGGCGGCGCGGCGCGGGGGAAGGCGGGCGCGGTCGGGGCGTCGTAGCCGGGAGCGGCGGCCAGGTAGGGACGGGCGCCCAGCGGGGGGCCCTGGTCGCCGACGCCGCCGGCCGGGGCCTGCTGCGGGCCGGGAGGGGGCGTCGGGGCGGCGGCCGGGGGAGCCGGCCGGGGCTGCTGCTGCGGGGGCTGCTGCTGGGGCTGGGCCGGGGGTTGGGGCTGGGCGGGGGCGGCGCCCTGCGGGCCGCGCACCCAGCCGCCCGCCCCACCGCGCGCGGTGGGGTCCCAGACCGCCGGAGCGGTGTTGTGCTGGTCCGTCATTGCGCTAGCCCCCACCGTCTGCCCGATGCTCTGCCTGGTGCTGTGCCGCTGTCGCCGGCTCCTGGCGCCCGCCGCGGTGCCGCAGCGGTGCCGGTCGCGGCGCCGCCGTGATGGCCGACGCGCCGCGCGGACACCGTACCGTTCGAGCCCCCGCCCCACAGCCCCGGCACGACGTTAGAGCATCCGTGATCGCCTGTGGGGCGGGTCCGGGGATCTCGTGGACCGGCCGGGACCGCGCGGACGGGAGGTAACGGCGGGATCCCGCAGCGGGTGGCCGGTGGTCCCCGGAGGCGGAGGGACGGGGACCGGGAGGGGCGGCGCGGGTCAGCCGGCGGTGGGGGTCAGCCGGCGGTGCGACGCAGCACCCGCAGGGAGCCCGTCACCGAGACCTCCTCGAAGCCCTCGGAGAGCGCCCGCAGGTAGACCCGGTAGGGCGCCTGTCCGCCGTCCGCCGGGTCGGGGAAGACGTCGTGCACCACCAGCAGGCCCTCCGGCGCGAGGTGCGGCACCCAGCCCTCGTAGTCGCCGGTCGCGTGCTCGTCGGTGTGGCCGCCGTCGATGAAGACCAGGCCGACCTGTCCGCCCCACAGCGCCGCGATCTGCGGCGAGCGGCCGACCAGCGCGACCACGTACTCCTCCAGGCCGGCCGCGTGCAGGGTGCGGCGGAACCGGGGGAGGGTGTCCATCCGCCCGACCTCCGGGTCCACCAGGGTCGTGTCGTGGTACTCCCAACCGGGCTGCTGCTCCTCGGAGCCCCGGTGGTGGTCCACGGTCAGCGCCACCGTGCCGGTCTCCCGGGCCGCGGCGGCCAGCAGGATCGCGGACCGGCCGCAGTAGGTGCCGATCTCCAGCACCGGCCGCCCGGTGCGGCGGGCGGACTCCACCGCCGCCGCGTACAGCGCCAGGCCCTCGTCCACGGGCATGAACCCGGTCGCGGCCTCGAACGCCGCCAGCACCTCGGGTGCGGGGCGCGTGTTCTGCAGGAGGTCGGACATGGTGCTGCTCCTCGCCGGGGCGGTGGACGGTGTGGGCTCCCGGGCTCCCGGGGTTCCGGGCGGGCCGGGTGCACGGGGAGTTCGGGATGTTCCGGGCGCTTCGGGTGTTCCGAGCGACCCGGTGGGCGGTGCTACCGCTCGCCGTCGGACCCTACTCGACGGTATGCCCGGTCGTCCTGCGGGTGCCGGGGAAACCGGGGGCGCGGGCCGGGCGCAGGAAGTCGGGCGGGCCGACTTCCTACGCGGCCGATGGCTCCGGGGCGCTCGGCGGGTCCGCCAGTAGGTCAGCCGGTCAGCCGGCCAGTAGGTCAGTCGGCCAGCAGCGCGCGGGCGACGCGCTCGCGGTGCGGGGCGAGCTCGGCGGCGATGGCGGCGGACTCGGTGGCTGTGGTGGTGACGACCGCCGGGTGGGAGGGGCGCCGGTCGAGGAGGGCCAGCCGCAGGTGGGTCGGCGGGTGGGTGGCGTCCACGGCGTCCTGCCGGAGCGCCGAGCGGCGCAGCAGGCGCTCGCGCTCCAGCGGCGGGATGGTGGCGAGGTGCTCGCGCAGCTGCTCCCAGAGCGTCGCGGTCACCGGCTCCTGCGGCGGGCGGGCCGCACCGCGGCGGACCGCCCTGGGCCGGTGGATGCGGTCGGCCCGCAGCCGGGTCACCAGGGTGTCCGCCGCGCCTTCGAGCAGCAGGGTCTCCAGCAGCCCGCGGGCCGCCGTGGTGGAGGCGGCCCGGGCGGCGAGTTCGTCCGCGTGGTACTCGGCCTGCTGACCGGCTCGGGCGGTGAGCCGGTCGAGCAGCCGTACGGCCCGAAGCAGCAGCCAGGCCAGGCCGCCGAGCAGCGCGTCACTGATCAGGTCGGCGAGCTGGAACAGTAGCTGCAACCCGCCCGGGCTCCCGGCCCGCCGACGGGGCCGGGCGAGGTCGTGCCAGTGCGCGAGCGCGCCGATCGCGGAGCCGAGCCAGAGGCCGCGCCGGTGGTCGCCGTTCACCCGGTGGGCGAGTTCGTGGCCGAGC
Organism: Kitasatospora sp. NPDC048239; assembly: GCF_043202015.1. Lineage (NCBI taxonomy): Bacteria > Bacillati > Actinomycetota > Actinomycetes > Kitasatosporales > Streptomycetaceae > Kitasatospora > Kitasatospora sp. NPDC048239. Next base: position 342,864 of record NZ_JBICZP010000001.1, read on the forward strand.
AGGGCGATCCGCTGCTGGTCCGTCAGCGCCTCCCAGAGCTGCAGACCCAGGGTGAGGACGGAGCGGCGGCGCAGGCCGACCACCCCGATGGTCGCGTTGAACGTCCCGTCGATCCGGATCACCCCGACCGGATCAGCCCCCACCTGGGCGGCGAGCCGGTCCACCAGGCCGTACAGCGCGGGTGCCCGGTGGCGGTCCAGCACGTGCTCGTCGCGCGGCACCCGGCCGAGCCGCGGGCGCAGCAGGACGACGACCGCGAGGGCGCCGGCGCCCAGACAGCGCAGCGGGGTGTTGCCCGTGACGAGCAGCCAGAGCGCCCAGGCGAGCAGTGCGGTGGTGCTCAGGTGGACGGCTGCGGCGACGGCGGAGGCGGCGAGCCAGTCGCGCCGTCCGGTGGCGCCGTGGCCGGCGGCGAGGTCCTCGTAGAGCTGCTCGGTGCGGTCGGCGTGAGCGGTACGGGCGGTGCGGTCGGTGTGGGCGGCGCCGTGTCGGGGCTGCTCTGTGGCCTCGGCGGCCTCGGAGGCCGGGGTGAGGTTCCATTCGCAGTGCGGGCACCAGACGGAGAAGCGGGGATCGACGTCGAGTCGCGCGCCGCACTCCGGGCAGGTCTGGACAACGGGCGAGGTCAAGGCAGGTCTGGACACGGCGGCTGATCATGCCATGGGCGGCCGACCCGGAGCGGGTGGTTTTCGAGGGGCGGTCAGGAGCGGCCGGACAGCGGAGTGAAACGTGTTCTACTCCGGGCGGACGGGGCGTGCCAGAATCGGGCCCGACCAGCGATTCGGACCCCGGGAGCAACGCCATGCGCGCAGCCATCCTGCACAAGACCGGCCAGGACACGCTCGACGTTCGAGACGACGTGGTGGCGGTCGGCTTCGGCCCTGGCAAGGTGCGGGTGCGCCTGCGGGCGGCCAGCCTCTGCCACTCCGACCTCTCGGCGATGAGCGGTGTGCTGCCGCAGCCCGCGCCCTTCGTCCCCGGCCACGAGGGATCCGGGGACGTGGTGGAGGTCGGGGAAGGCGTGACCGGCATCGAGGTCGGCGACCGGGTGGTGCTCTGCTGGATGGCACCCTGCGGCCGCTGCGTCCACTGTGAGCAGGGCCGTGGGCACCTGTGCGTGGCGAGCCTTCGCCGACTCGGCGCACCCGGCTTCCGGTTCGGCCCCCTGACGGACGCCGCGACGGTCGAGGCCTCCGGCTTCTACGGGACCGGGGCGTTCGCCGAGGAGGTGGTGGTCGACCGCGGCGCCGTCGTCAAGGTCCCCGCCGACCTGCCGTACGAGCTCGCCGCGCTGATCGGCTGCGGGGTGACCACCGGCATCGGCGCGGCGGTCAACACCGCGAAGGTCGAGCCGGGCGCCTCCGTCGCCGTGATCGGCGCGGGCGGCGTGGGCGTGGCCACGGTGCAGGGTGCCCGGGTCTGCGGCGCCGGGCGGATCACCGTGGTCGACCCGGTCGCCTCGCGGCGGGAGCGGGCCCTGGCCTTCGGCGCCACCGACGCCATCGCTCCCGAGGACCTGAAGGCCACGGCCAAGGGCGTACCGGGCGGCGGCTACGACTACGTCTTCGAGGCGGTCGGCCGCGGGGCCACGGTGCGGGCCGGGTACGACGCGGCGCGGCGCGGGGGCGCGGTGGTGGTGATCGGCGCCGGGGCGCAGGACGACCTCGCGCAGTTCACGATGGGCGAGCTGTTCTTCAACGAGAAGCGGCTGCTGCCCTCGCTGTACGGCGGCGCGGACGTGTCACGGACCATCGCGCTGGTGGTCGAGCTGTGGCGGGCCGGGCGGATCGACCTGGCCGGGATGATCACGCACCGGGTCGCGCTCGCCGACGTCAACGAGGCCATCGCGCAGATGCGGGACGGCGAGGCGCTGCGGACGATCGTCACGCTGGACGCGTGGGGTGCCTGAGGTGCGTCGTTGGGCGTGTCGGTGGGCGTGTCGTGGGGCAGGGCGCGGTTTTCCGCTGACCGCTGACCGCTGACCGCCGACCGAGGCAAGCGGAAGGGCCCGCCGGTGTGGCGGGCCCTTCCGGGGTTCCGTGCGGGCTCTCTCAGTTCCGGCCGGCGAGGGTGCCGAGCCGGTGCCGGCCGTGCGGGTCGGCCTCCGGCGCGTCGTCGGCGGCGGAGTGGCCCCGGTGGCGACCGTGCGACGAGGTGTCCTCGGCAGTGGTCTCGTCGGCGTCGGGCCCGTTGCTCGCGGGACCGGTGGTGTCGGTGAGGGTGTCGGACATCAGAATCGTCTTTTCCGTGCGAGGGTGCAGGTGCTTCGGCGCCCGGGTGGTACCACGGGCGCGGGGCGGGCGTTGATCGGGTGTCCGGTGCAGGCGTCCGATGCCGGTGCCTGATCCGGCCGCCCTGATCCGGCAGCCCTGACCCGACAGCCCTGTTCGGATGCCCGAATCAGGTGTCGCAACCGGTTGTCCGACTGGATGCCTGACTGCGTGCCCGGTCTCGGACACCCGGTCTCGGACACCCGGTCTCGGACGCTTGATCAGGGGACCGGTCGGAGAACCGACCGGAGATCCGATCGGGCGCTCCGTGGTGCGCCACAGCCGGTGATCGCGGCCCTTGCCCCGGCCACCATAACGGCCGGAACGGGCGAGATCCTATCGAGATCACGACGTGCCCCTGCGACCGGTACGGCGCCGGGCGGCCAGGCCGGCGAGGGCGTCGGCGCCCAGGGCGGTCATGGGATGGGTGAGCCGGGCGGCGGTCGGGCTGCCGCCGTCGGGGACGCCGTCGGGGACGCCGTCGGGGACGCGGGCGGGGCGGGGGCGTGGGCGGAACGGGGCCGCCGCCAGGGCTGGGGCCGGTGAGGTGGACTCCTGCCCGGAGGGCGCCGTCGGGCGCGGTGGGGGAGGGCGAACAGGACGGGGGCCTCGGTGACGGTCGATGTGGTGTCCGAAGTGCAGTGGTCCGGGGCGCTCGTACGCCTCCTGGAAGGCCGCCACCAGAAAATATGTAGACCGATCGGTATATGTAGACCGGTCTGCATATATCGACGCGCCGTCCCCGCCTGTCCGGACAGGCGGGGACGGCACCGGTGGGCGGCCGCCGACCGGTCGACTAGCTGATCGTGAAGATCAGACAGGTCAGGATCAGACAGGTGTACTGGCAGCCGCCGCCGTGGCCGGTCAGCTCGACGGACTCGGTCTCGGGCAGCTCCTGCAGGGCCGCGAGGTCGGTCTCGAAGTCCACCATGTACTCCATGATCGGATTCCTCCCCTGGTGTTTCCGCCCGCCGCGATCTGCGGTACGGGCGATGGGTATTGCCCCCGCGGTGGTCTCCATCCACCGCCGCGGGTACCACCCCGGGCCGCAGGGGCCCGGGAGTCTGAGGGGCGCCGGCTTCCAGCCCGATCGCCCGGTTGTCGTGCGGCCGCCCCGGTTGTGGACCGCCCTGGGTACGGACCGGCCAGCCGAGGCGGTCCACAACCAGGGCTAAGCCCGAGGTCAGGCCCGCCCCCGCAGGCCCGCCTCCCGGGCGGGGCCTAGCCCGGCCGGCCGGTGCGCAGGAAGGCGGCCAGCAACTCGTGGAGCACCGCGGCGCCCTCCTCGGCCAGTACCTCGTGCCCCGCGCCGGCCGCCTCCACGTAGCGGAAGTCGGCACCCTCGGTGCGGCCGATCCGCAGCAACTCGTGCCGCAGCGAACGGGACTGGCTCACCGGGACGACCTCGTCCCGGTCCCCGTGCACGACCAGCAGCGGTGAGCTCAGCCGGTGCGCGAGCTGGAGGACGTCGCGGGGGCCGCGGGCGTCCGCGATCGGTTCGCCGCCGCCGAGCCGCGTCGTCAACGCCCTGACCGGAGAGGACGCTTCGGCCAGCAGCCGGGCTCCGGACAGGAACGGCGCGACCACCGCGCAGCGCGCGACATGGTCGGCGGGCGCGTGCGCGGCCGCCAGCAGGGCCAGAAACGCGCCGTAACTGACCCCGAACAGGGCCGGCGGCTCCAGGCCGAGGGCGGCGCGCTGGCCCGCGATGCCGTCCAGGAGGTACAGGATGTCGTCCAGATCCGGTCCGCCCCAGGCGCCTCGGATGGCCATCGCATGCGCCAACCCGTAGCCGGTTGAGCCGCGTTGGTTGGGGGCGATCACGGCCAGTCCCGCGGCGGCCATCCGCTGGAGTGCCGGGTCGAACTCCAGCCGCCAGGCGTCCGCCGGGCCACCGTGCAGGGCGAGTACCAGGTGCGGACTGCTCAGCCAGGCATCCCCGCCGTACACCACCGCCTCCAACGGACCCGCCGGGCCAGCGAGTTCAAGGCTCTGGGCGGGATGCCAGCGGCCGCCGTCCCCGGGCGGGGTGCTCCCGTCCAGCTGCCAGCCGGGCGGCGCGGTACGGGCGGTGCGCGGGGTGCCGGGCTGCCACGGGAGGACGGTGTCCCGCCACGGCCCGGGCAGTCCGGAGCCGAGCGGTGCCAACTGCAGGGGCAGCGGTACCGGTCCGGTGGTCGCGGTGGCCGGACCGTGGTCGAGCAGGGCGTCCACGTCCAGGGTGGCCAGCGCGGCCGGGTGTTCGGGGGAGGAGTACGGCATCCGTAGTCCGGCCTCCGACCAGTGTCCGACCGCGCCCAGTCGGCCGGGCGGCACGGCCAGCGGATCCAGCCGCCCGGCGGCGGGCCGCCACAGGGCGAGTGCCGAGCCGGCGCCGTGGTCGACCTGGACGGCCACGCGGGGACCGTCCGGCGCCGGGCGCAGCGCGACGGGTCGCAGGAACATGCCCGCCATGTGCAGGCATTCCGGGAACCGCAGGGGTTCGCCGCCGCCCAGCACGCCCCAGCCGAGCCGGTCGGTGGCGGGCGCGTCGCTGCGCACCATCGCGAAGCGGCTGTCCGGATCGAACAGCACCAGCCGGTCGTTGCTGCGCTCGCCGATCTCCAGCAGCGGGGTGACGTCGCCGGTGCGCAGGTCCAGGACGACCGTGCGGACGACTCCCGCGTTAACCCGGTCGAGCGCCAGCAGGGTGCCGGCGTGGTCGAGCCAGACCCCGCCGCCGTGCAACCCGGGGATCTCGGCGACCTGTTCGGGCTCGCTGCCGTCGGTGCGCAGCAGCCATGCGGTGGTGGCCGGCCGGGTGTCGGTACCGAGCGCGAGGGCGACCGGCGCACGGGACGATCCCCGCGTGCGGGGGGCGTCGCCGGGCGGCACGGGCAGTGGCAGCAGTCGCAGCCCTGGCATCCGCAGGGTGGCCAACTGCTGTTCGCAGGTGACCGGTTCGCGCCCCGGGCCGGGATCGGACAGCAGGACGAGATCATGCCGTTCGCCGTCGTGCCGACAGACCAGCACCGATCCGTCCGGCAGCGCGATCAGCTGCGAGCGCAGGTTCTCCGAGCGGTTCCCGGGCAGCGGCAGCGCGGTCGGTACGGCGGGCCCGGTCGGGGGGAGGATCCAACTCTCCACGTACCAGCCGCCGTCGGCGGCGGAGGCCAGGCTGGCGGCGTGGCTGCCGTCGGTGGCGAAGGTGAAGCTGAGGCGGCGCAGCGCGTGGGTCGCCGCGCGGGTGGCCACGTTCATTTCGCACCGCCTGTCCCGGGTTCGCCTCCGGGGTGCCGACGGTCGGCGGCGGGTGACACGGGATCCACCCAGAGCCTGGGGCCGCCGTGCCGCAGTCGCAGCAGGAAGGCCAGCGCACCCGCCGTGCCGGTGCCGTACGCGGCGGCGCAGCCCGTGCCGGTCTCGTCCGGCAGGACGAGCAGCCCGTCGCGCAGCGCCGACCTGGCGGTCATCAGCTGCGCCAACTCGCTGGCAGCGAGGCGGAATTCGTCGTCACCGGTGGCGTCGGCAAGGTCGAGCAGGTACTCGCCGTTGCCGGCCAGCCCGTGGCAGGCGCCGATGCCGCTGTGCCAGCGCCCGGCCGACACGGCCCGCCCGGCGGCGAGGGCGAGCTCATGCGCGGCGGCATCACCGGTGACCTGCCATAGCCGGATCAGGAAGCTGCCCGCGCCGGAGGATCCGCTGCACCAGTGCGCCAGTCGGACGTGCTCGGGGTCGCCGGCGCTCTGCGGCCACCAGGCCGTGTCCAGGCCGCCGCCTTCCTGCCCGCCGCCTTCCTGCCCGCCGTCGCGCTCCCGGCGGGCGGTCGCGACAAGGGTGCGCCCGGCCTCGGCGGCACCGGCCAGCAGGTCGCGGTCGCCGGTGGCCTCGGCCGCGGCCAAGAGGAAGGCCCCGACCCCCGCGACGCCGTGGGCGAAGCCGAGGTGGGTGATCCCGGCGAGCGCCGAGTCGAAGTCCTTCGGCACCGGCCACACCGTGCCGTACGGCGCACGGCGGGCGGCGGCGAGCAGCCCGTGGCCGCACCGGGCGGCCCGGGCCAGGAACTCCTGGTCGGAGCCATCCCCCAAGCCGGCTGCCGCGAAGCGGAGTTGCAGGAAGCCGGAGCCGGCCGCGCCGTGGCAGACGTCCGGGTTGGGCCACTCGACGGCTATCCGGCGGGCCAACTCGGCGGCGTGTCCGGCGAGTCGTGGGTCGGACAGCGCCTCGGCGGTGTCCAACAGGGCCCAGGCTGCGCCGGATCGGCCGAAGTGCAGGCCGGGCAGGACGACCGGTTCGGCGGCGCAGCGGCGCTCGACCCACTCGGCGGCGGTCCGGGTCGTCCGGCGGGCCTCCGCGCGAACCTCCTCCGGCAGACCCGCCGCCAGCGTGGCCCGGGCGAGCAGCGCCAGCACCCCGGCGGCGCCGTGCTGCACGTTGCACGGGTCGGACCGCTCGCCGGCGGGCACGGTCGGCCAGAGCCGGTCGCGCCGCAGCGGCGTGGCGGTCAGGGCCAGGTGCCGAAGCCCGTCGTGCAGGACCCGGTCGACGACGGCGTCGGAAGCGGCGACCCGCAGGTCGGCGACGGAGACGTGAGAGGGCGCGGGCGCGCCGGAGTCCACGGACGGACCCGTCGCCCCGGCGAGCACGAGTGCCTCCCGCGCCCGGGCCAGGCTCCAGCGCTGACCGGGCTCCTCCGCCCGCAGCCCGAGGACGAGCGGGGCGAGTCGGCGTGCGGTGTCGCCGTCGCGGGCGGCGAGGGCGAGCCAGCGGCCCAGCCGGTCGGCGACCGGACGGGCCTGCGGCAGGTCCTCGGGAAGCAGCGGGTCGTGGCCGGTGGCGAGCAGGAAGAGGAGTCCGCCGAGCGCGAACAGGTCGGCGGAGGGTTCGGCCAGGCAGCCTCCCGCGTCCCCCGTCACCAGGGTGAGCCGCCCCTGTTCGGGGGCCCGGTAGCCGGGGGTGCCGGCCGTGCCCGCCCGGTGACCGGCCTCGGCGGCGAGCTCCAGGTCGACCAGCCGCAGTCCGCCGTCCGGCAGCACCATGACGTTGCCGGGGGAGAGGTCGCGCAGCACCAGACCCTGCTCGTGCACCCGCTCGACCAGGTCGAGCAGGGCGTGCGCAAGCGGTTTGGCCTCGGCCCAGGCGACGTCGGGACTGCCGTCGCGGCGCAGCCGTGCGGCGACCCAGCCGCCGAGCGGCTGTCCGGAGATTCGTTCCTGCACAAGGAAGAGCGAGTCGTCCTGCTCGATCAGCTCGATCGGACGCGGCGCCAGTGGCTGCCGCCCGGGCCCGCCGGCCGTGCCCGGCTCACCCGCTGTACCCGGCGCACTCGCCCCGGCCGCCTCCGCCACCCGGCCCGGCTCGGCCACCCGGCCCGGCTCGGCCACCGCGGAGAGCCTGGTCAGCATCGCCGCCTCGTGTCGCAGCGCCGTCCGCGCATCCGTACCGGACCGGTCCACCTCGATGTGCGCGCGGGCCTGCTTGACCACCACCTCCGCGCCGCTGTCCGTGTCCCGTCCGAGGAAGACCCCTCCCTTGGCGCCGTGCCGCACGGCGGCGGTGAGCGCGTACCGCCCGGCGAGCAGCACGCCGCCGCGCTTCGCCGGCACCACCGGCTTCGGCGCACCCGGCCCGCTCGCACCCGGCCCGCTCGCAGCACCCGCCGCAGGCCCGGCCGCCGCCAGCGGGTCCCGCGCCCACGGCGGGCAGCGGTACGCCGCCGCCCGCACGTCCTCGACGCGCTCCCCGTCCGGCCCGCGCAGCATCGACCGGTACCCGCCGTCGTTGCCCAGCTCGGCCCGGCCCGCGATGGCGCCGTACCGGTAGTGCACCCGGCTCCCGCGCTCGTACGGGCGGTCGGAGAGCACCACCGGGCCGGGCCGGCCCGCCGTCGCCCGGTGCAGCGCGGCGGCGAGCCGCCGGAACTGCTCGTCGCCAACGGGGTAGACCGTGATGAACTTGCCCGCCGAACCCCGGTCGCTGTTACGCGAGTTGATCTCGTGGAGCCGCTCCGGACCGGCGGCGAACTTGAAGGTGCAGGGGTCGTCCGCGAGCACCGCGACGACCGCCGCCAACACCTCGCCCCCGACCGCCGAGGCCGCGCTCACATGGATCTTCCAGCCCTCCTCGGCCGGCTCCAGCGAGGCGGCCGCCCGCAAAGCGGCCTCCCGCGAGCCCGGCTCCCACGAGACGGCCTCCCGTGGGCCCGGCTCCGACGCCGCCGGCCTGGCCGTGCACCAGAAGCCCTCGACGGCGACCTCCCAGTCGCCGCCGCCTCCCCGGCCCCCGGCACCGGCCAGCACCGCCCGCGTCGCCTCCGGCCACGGGCCGGCCGCATCCGGCCCGCGGCCCGCCGATCCCCGCGCCCCGGCCGTCCGCAGCGATGTGCCCGCGCCCATCTGCATCCACATCCCTTCGTCTCGGTCGACGCCCGGCGGTGCCCACTGCTCCGGCACCCGGGCGCACGGCCACGGCCTGGATCGGTTCTCGGAAGTGCGGGAGCGCCGCCCCGGCCGCGTCCGCCCGGCCCTGCCGCTGTCCGGACCCGCATGCCGGCGGAGCTACTTCCCGACCCCCGGGTCGGGACAACTCCCGTTCACAGAAGTGAAGTTACTTTCGAGGTCGGGGCGGTTCAACGCGAATCCGGTCACTTCACTCGTAAGGGTGATCCGGCCGGTGTTTCGAATATGTACGAGCGAGCGGGTGTGGGCGGAGCCCGCCGGGCTGATCGCGGCAGGGACCCCCGGGTCGCCGGCGCGACCGCACGGCCCCCCGGGTTGACGTGCATCCGTACGGTCGGCGCCCACCTGTGCGCCCCGCGCGCACCGGCCCCGGGACGGGCGGCGGCCCGGACGCCCCCGCGCGCACGGTAGTCTCGACAGGTGCCGAAACTGTCCGACGTCATCACCGCGCTCGAAGAGGTCTACCCGCCGCAGTGGGCGGAGTCCTGGGACGCCGTCGGCCTGGTCTGCGGGGACCCTCAGGCCGAGGTCGGCCGCGTGCTCTTCGCCGTGGACCCAGTACAGGCCGTCGTCGACGAGGCCGTCGAGTGGGGTGCCGACCTGGTGGTCACCCACCACCCCCTCTATCTGCGCGGCACCACCAGCGTCGCCGCCACCGGCTTCAAGGGCCGGGTCGTGCACACGCTGATCGGCAACGGCATCGCCCTGCACGTGGCCCACACCAACGCCGACCACGCCGACCCGGGTGTCTCCGACGCCCTCGCCGAGGCGGTCGGGGTCCAGGTCACCGGCCCGCTGGTCCCGGACCCGACCGACCCGCTGGGTCGGCGCGGCAGCGGCCGGATCGGCCTGCTGGAGCCCCCGCTCACCCTCGCCGCCTTCGCCGCGCAGGTAGCCCTCGGCCTGCCGGCCACCGCCACGGGCGTCCGGGTCTCCGGCGACCCGGACCAGCTGATCGGCCGCGTCGCGGTCTGCGGCGGCTCGGGCGACAGCTTCCTCGCCGAGGCGCGGGCGGCCGGTGTCGACGCGTACCTCACCGCAGACCTGCGCCACCACCCGGCGTCCGAGGCCGTCGAGGCGGCGCCGGTCGCCCTGGTCGACGCCGCGCACTGGGCCACCGAGTGGCCCTGGCTCACCCTGGCCGAGCGGGCTCTCCACAGCGCCGCCGAGAAGCGCGGCTGGGCCGTCGAGACCAAGGTCTCCCACAAGGTCACCGACCCGTGGACCGCGCACGCCCCCATGTCCTTCACCGCCTGACCCGATTCACAGGAGCTCTCCGCTTGAACGCCGCGCCCGCCGACCAGATCCGCCTGCTCGACCTCCAGGCCATCGACTCGAAGCTCGACCAGCTGGCCCACCGGCGGCGCAGCCTGCCCGAGCACGCCGAGATCGACAAGGCCACCGCCGACCACACCGCGCTCAAGGACCTCGTGGTGGCCGCCCAGGCCCAGCACGGCGACACCACCCGTGAGCTGACCAAGGCCGAGCAGGACGTCGAGCAGGTCCGCACCCGGTCCGCCCGCAACCAGCAGCGCCTGGACTCCGGCACGATCACCTCGCCGAAGGACCTGGAGAACCTCCAGCACGAGATCGGCTCGCTGGCCAAGCGCCAGGGGGACCTGGAGGACGTCGTCCTGGAGATCATGGAGCGGCTGGAGTCCGCCCAGACCCGGGTCACCGAGCTGACCGCGCGCCTCGAGCACTCCACGGTCGTGCTGACCGAGGCCGAGTCCCGCCGGGACGCCGCCTTCGGCGAGATCGACAGTGAGGCCGAGAAGGTCAGGCGCGACCGCGAGGCCGTCGTCGCCGTCGTCCCGGCCGACCTGCTGAAGCTCTACACCCGCCTGCGCGAGCAGCAGGGCGGCGTCGGCGCCGCCCGTCTCTTCCAGCGCCGCTGCGAGGGCTGCCGGGTCGAGTTCGCCGTCTCCGACCTGAACGCCATCAAGGCCGAGCCCAAGGACGCGGTCGTCCGCTGCGACAACTGCGGCCGCATCCTGGTGCGCACCGCCGACTCGGGCATCTGACCCGATGGCGGGGCGCAGGTTCATCGTCGAGGCCGACGGCGGTTCCCGGGGCAACCCGGGGCCGGCCGGTTACGGCGCGGTGGTGCGGGACGGCGACACCGGCCAGATCATCGCGGAGGACGCCGAGTTCATCGGCCACGCCACCAACAACGTGGCCGAGTACAAGGGTCTGATCGCCGGCCTGAAGGCGGCCCGGAAGATCGACCCGGACGCCTCGGTGGACGTCCGGATGGACTCCAAGCTGGTCGTCGAGCAGATGTCCGGGCGTTGGAAGATCAAGCACCCCGACATGCAGCCGCTCGCCGCCGAGGCCCGCACCATCCTCCCGCGCGGCCAGGTCAAGTACACCTGGATCCCGCGCGAGCGGAACAAGGACGCCGACCGGCTGGCGAACGAGGCGATGGACGCGGGCAAGGCCGGCCGGGCGTGGGAGCCCAAGGCCCGCGCCGTGCCCGCGGCGCCGGCCGCGCCGGTGGCCGAACCCCCGCTGGAGAAGGCCGCGCCGAAGGCCGGCTGGGCGGCCCCGGCCGACCTCGGCACGCCGACCACCTTCGTCCTGCTGCGCCACGGCGAGACCGCCCTCACCCCGGAGAAGCGCTTCTCCGGCAGCGGCGGCAGCGATCCGGAGCTCTCCGAGAAGGGCCGCTGGCAGGCCGAGCGGGCCGCCGAGGCGCTGGTCGCGCGCGGCAGCATCCAGGCCGTGGTCAGCTCCCCGATGCTCCGCACCCGGCAGACCGCCGAGACCGTCGCCACCCGGCTCGGCCTGGAGGTCCGGTACGAGGAGGGGCTGCGGGAGGTCGACTTCGGGGACTGGGAGGGCCTGACCTTCGCGGAGGTCCAGGAGCGCCACCCGGAGGACCTCAGCGCCTGGCTCGGCTCCGCCAAGGCCAAGCCGACCGGCAGCAGCGAGAGCTTCACCACGCTGACCCACCGGGCCGGGGTCGCCCGTGACAAGATCCTCGCCCGCTACCCGGGGAAGACCGTGCTGGTCGTCTCGCACGTCAGCCCGATCAAGACGCTGGTCCGGCTCGCGCTCGGCGCCCCGCCGGACTCGCTGTACCGGATGGAGCTGTCGGCGGCCTCGCTCTGCGCCGTCCAGTACTACGCGGACGGCAACGCCTCGCTGCGGCTGCTCAACGACACCGGGCACCTGCGCTGAACACCGGCGGCGGGCCCCCGGCCCGCCGCCGCCCGCTGCACCTCAGTGCAGCTCGGTTCAGTGCACCTCGGCTCAGTGCACCTCGGCTCAGTGCACCTCGGTGACCACCACGTCGAGCTGCCACGGCTTGCGCGCGGTGCCCTCGGCCGCGACCTCCACCCGGTGGCCCAGCGCCGACAGCGCGTCCACCAGCTCACCGGGCGTCTTCGGCTCGGCGCCCGCCACCAGCAGGTCGCGCACCAGCCGGCCCTTGGTGGCCTTGTTGAAGTGGCTCACCACGGACCTCTTGCCGTCGCGCTCCTGCAGCACCCGCACGGTGGCCGTCCGGGACACCACCTCGCCGGCCGGCCGCCACGCCGCCGCGTACGCCGAACTGCGCAGGTCCAGTACCAGGCCGTCCGCCACCTCCGGCAGCACGGACGCCATCGCACTCCGCCAGAACGCCCCGAGTGCCCCCGGGCCGGGGAGTTTCACGCCCATCGAGCAGCGGTAGGGCGGGATGCGGTCGCTGATCCGGACGGCGCCCCAGAGCCCGGAGAACACCAGCAGCGAGCGCTCGGCCCGGTCGTACGCGGCCTCGTCGAGGGTGGCCAGGCCGAGGTTGTCGAAGAGCACGCCGGTGTACACCTCGCCGGCCGGCAGCGCGCCGGCCGTCGGCAGACCCGCGTTCCGGGCGACCTCGCCGCGCAGGCCCGGGCTCAGCCCGAGCACCCCGGCGGCGGCCTCCTCGTCACCCCGGCAGAGCCCGACCAGGGCGTCCAGCACCTGCGCGCGCGCCGCCGTCAGCCCGGGCAGCGACAGCCCGTCGAGCGCCACCGGCACCCCGTCCCCGGACGCGGCCTTGCCCTCCGAGGGCGGCAACAGCACCAGCACAGCGGACTCCTCAACATTTTGTGCGGACGAACCCCGCCACCCTACGCAACCCGACCGGACCGCCGGTAACCCCGCCGCCCCCGCTACGCGTCCGCCCCCGCTACGCGTCCGCGCCCCGGCCGGCCGCCGCGACCACGGCCGCCCCGGCGCCGAGCGCCAGGCAGAGCGGCGAGTAGTACCGCGCGTTCAGCCGCTTGAACCGCTCCGTCCGCTCGGTCAGCCCGCCGAACAGCAGCGGCCCGGCCGCCCCGCGTGCCAGCAGCACCCCCGCCACCGTCCGGACGCCCGCCCGGCGCACCCGCTTCGCCCCGGCCGCCGGCAGCACCCCGGCCTCCGCGCCCACCAGGTACGCGGCCGTCCCCAGCAGTCCCGCCACCGCGAGGCAGGCCGCCACCGGAGGCACCGTGTCGCCGGTCCCGATCACCGTGTCCGCGAACTCCTCCGGTGTCCGCGCCGGCCACGGCGTCACCGTCCACACCGCGTGCAGCGCCCCCGTCGCCGCCAGCACCCCGGCCACCGCTGCCCCCGTCACGCGTACCGCACCCATCGGCGAGCCCCCTTCGCATCCGATACCTGGGACCACCCTAGGAGGCCTTACACGGAAACCACTGGGCCCCCGGCTGCCCCCCGGCCTACGGTGGCACCGAAGGAGAGTGACGAGATGACCATGCGCCCCCTGGACCTGGTACCCGGCGACGACGACGCGGTGGAGGAGTCCCTGCCCGTCCGACTGCCCGCCGACCTGCCGCCGCAGACCCGGCAGGCGCTGGAGTTCGCCCTCCGGGCGGCGGCCCAGGCGGTGCTGGCCGGCCGGGTGCGGGTGACCGGGGCGACCGACCCGGACAGCGCGGAGCTGGCCTTCGACGTACGCCGGTCCGAGGTGCCCGAGGCGCTGGCCGAGCAGCCGGCACCCGGCCGGGCGGAGCGCCGGGCCGCCATGGTCGACCGGATCCGGGCGGCCAACGCGGAGACGCTGGAGAGGCTGAAGGAGCTGTGACCGCGCCGGGGGGAGCGAACGCCGTCGAGTACCTCGACCTGGAGGACGTCAGCTACCTCGCGGGCGGTCCGGAGAACATCCGCGACCTCGGCGCACTGCTCTCGGCCCTCGGGCGCCCGCAGGCGACCCTCTTCGGCCGGGACGCCTACCCCGACCTCTGGACCAAGGCGGCCGCACTCGGCCAGAGCCTCGCCCGCAACCACCCGCTGATCGACCGGAACAAGCGCACCGCCTTCGAGGCGATGCTGCTCTTCCTCGACTACAACGCCCAGCCGTACACCGACCCGCACCCGGACGACGCCGTCGCCTTCATGCTCCGCCTGGCCACCGGCGGCTACGACGACGCCGTCGCCCTGGCCGCCAAGGACCTCAGATCCCTCCTCGGCGCCGAACCCGGCCGGACCGGGGCCTGACCCCGGCCTGCCGCGCCCCGGGCGAACCCGGGCGGAGGTCGGCGCGCCCGCTGACCTCCGCCCGGAATCACCCGATTCGCCCTACGCTGCCTCCATGCCACGCCGAAAACTGCGGGTCAAGGCCGCCGACTCCGCCCGGATCAACGCCGAACTGGCCGACCTGCGCTCCCGCCTGGAGATCCGCACCGAGTGGCCGGAGGCCGTGCTGGCGGAGGCCGAGCGGGCCGCCGGGTCGCCGCGCCTGCCGGAGTACGACGCGACCGAGCTCCCGCTCTTCACCGTCGACCCGCCCGGCTCCCGCGACCTCGACCAGGCCATGCACCTCGCGCACCGCCCCGGCGGCGGCTACCGGGTGCACTACGCGATCGCCGACGTAGCCGCCTTCGTCCGCCCCGGCGGGGAGATCGACGCCGAGGCCCGCCGCCGCGTCGAGACCCTCTACTTCCCCGACCGCCGCGTCCCGCTGCACCCCGCCCGGCTCTCCGAGGACGCCGCCAGCCTGCTGCCGGGGGAGACCCGCCCCGCCCTGCTCTGGCAGCTCGACCTCGACGCCGACGGCGCCGTCGTCCTCGCCGACCTGCGCCGCGCCCTGGTCCGCTCGCACCGCCGGCTCGACTACACCGAGGTCGAGCGCGCCGTGGAGGCCGGCGGCGCCGACGAACCGCTCGCGCTGCTCGCCACCGTCGGGCGGCTGCGCGAGGAGCAGGAGCGCGCCCGCGGCGGGATCAGCCTGCCCGTCCCCGAGCAGGAGATCGAGGAGACCCCGCGCGGCTACGTCCTCGGCTACCGCGCACCCGGCCCCGCCGACGGCTGGAACGCACAGATCTCCCTGCTCACCGGCATGTGCGCGGCCGAGCTGATGCTGGACGCCGGCGTCGGCCTGCTGCGCACCCTGCCCGCCGCCCCCGCCGCCGCGTACCAGCGGCTGCGCCGGGTCGCCGCCGCGCTCGACGTCGACTGGCCGGACGCCCTCCCCTACCCGGAGCTGATCCGCTCCCTCGATCCCGGCGTCCCGCTGCACGCGGCCTTCCTCAACGAGTGCACCGGGCTGCTGCGCGGCGCCGGCTACCAGGCCTTCGACGAGACCCAGGACCTGCCCGCCCCCGCCGACCCCGGGCACGCCGCGCTCGCCGCCCCGTACGCGCACTGCACCGCGCCGCTGCGCCGCCTCGCCGACCGCTTCGCCCAGGAGGTCTGCGCCGCCGTCGCCGCAGGCGAGGACGTCCCGGACTGGGCCCGGGAGGCGCTGCCGACCGTACCCGCGCTGATGGCGGGCGGTGACCGCCGCGCGGCCGAGGTCGAGCGGGCCTGCGTGGACCTGGTCGAGGCGGAGCTGCTGGTCGGCCGGGAGGGCGAGGACTTCACCGCGGTGGTCGTCGACGTGGACGAGAAGCGCCCCGCCTACGGCACCGTCCAGCTGCGCGAACCCGCCGTCCGGGCCCGCTGCGACGGGGAGCGCGACCATCCGGGCCTGCCGCTCGGCGAGGAGATCCTGGTCCGGCTGACGACGGCCGACCCCGCCACCCGTACGGTCCGCTTCGCACCGGCCTGAGCCCGGCCCCGTGCGAGGATCGGACCGTGCCCGACCCCACACTCCCCGCAGCGGCCGACCGGCGCCGCCGACTGCTGATCCTGGCGATCTGCTGCCTCAGCCTGTTCATCGTCGGCCTCGACAACACCGTGGTGAACGTCGCCCTCCCGGCGATCCAGAAGGACCTCGACGCCCCGGCCTCCGGGCTCCAGTGGATCATCGACGCCTACACCCTGGTGCTGGCCTCGCTGCTGATGCTGTTCGGCTCGGTGGCCGACCGTTTCGGGCGCCGCCGGGTGTTCCAGGCCGGGCTGCTGCTCTTCGTGCTCGGCTCGCTGCTCTGCAGCCTGGCGACCACCCTGGAGTGGCTGGTGGTGTTCCGCGCGGTGCAGGCCGTCGGCGGCTCGATGCTCAACCCGGTGGCGATGTCGATCATCACCAACACCTTCACCGAGCCCCGGGAGCGGGCCCAGGCGATCGGCGTCTGGGGCGGGGTGGTCGGCATCTCGATGGCGCTCGGCCCGCTGCTCGGCGGCTTCCTGGTGGACGGCGCGGGCTGGCCGTCGATCTTCCTGATCAACGTCCCGATCGGGCTGGTCGCCTGCCTGCTGACGGCCCGGTACGTCCCCGAGTCGCGCGCGCCCCGGCCGCGCCGGCTGGACCCGGTCGGGCAGCTGCTGATGGTGGTGCTGCTCGGGAGCGGTACCGCCGCGATCATCGAGGGCCCCGAGCACGGCTGGACCTCCCCGCTGATCCTCACCCTCGCCGCGGCCGCGCTGGCGGCGCTGGTGGCCTTCCCGCTCTGGGAGCGGCGGGTGGCCGAGCCGCTGGTGGACCCGCGCTTCTTCGGCAGTGTGCCGTTCACCGGCGCCACCGTGACGGCGGTCTGCGCGTTCGCCGCGCTCGGCGGCTTCCTCTTCCTCAACACCCTCTACCTGCAGGACGTCCGGGACTACAGCCCGGTCGAGGCCGGCCTGTGGACCCTGCCGATGGCCGGGATGATGCTGGTCTGCGCCCCGCTGTCCGGCCGGATCGTCGGCGTCCGGGGCCCGCGCGGCCCGCTGGTCGCGGCCGGTCTCGGACTCGCCGCCAGCGGGCTGCTGCTCACCCGGCTGACCGCGGACTCCCCGCCCGCCCTGCTGCTGGCCGCGTACGCGCTGTTCGGCTTCGGCTTCGGCATGGTCAACGCCCCGATCACCAACGCCGCCGTCTCCGGCATGCCGCGCGCCCAGGCGGGCGTGGCCGCCGCGGTCGCCTCCACCAGCCGCCAGGTCGGCCAGTCGCTCGGCGTCGCCGTGATCGGCACCGTGGTCACCTCGGCGGTCGTCGGCCCGGTCGCGAGCGGCTTCGCCCCGGCCAGCCGGTCCGGCTGGTGGATCGTGGTCGGCCTCGGCGGCGTGATCCTCACCCTGGGCCTGGTCACCACCACCACCTGGGCCGTCGGCACCGCCGCCCGGGTGGCGGCCCGCTTCGGCTCCGAAGCGCCCGCGCCCCGGCCCGGCGTACGGGAGGCCCCGCCCGAGCGGCTACCATGACCACTACGGCGGAAGAGTCGGCCGGGCGGTCGCGACGGGTCCTCACGGGCCCGCCGAGGAACGTCCGGGCTCCACAGAGCAGGGTGGTGGGTAACGCCCACCCGGGGTGACCCGCGGGACAGTGCCACAGAAAACAGACCGCCCGCCGCTTCGGCGACGGGTAAGGGTGAAACGGTGGTGTAAGAGACCACCAGCGACCGGGGTGACCCGGCCGGCTAGGTAAACCCCACCTGGAGCAAGGTCAAGATCGGTGCCCTCGGGCACCGTGCGCGGATGACCGAGGGCTGCTCGCCCGAGTCCGCGGGTAGACCGCACGAGGCTGTCGGCAACGGCAGCCCTAGATGGATGGCCGCCTCCCCGGCCCGCGCAAGCGGACCAGGAGACAGAACCCGGCGTACAGGCCGACTCTTCCGCCCCCTCTCACCCCCGGCCGGTCAGGCCGGGTGGGCGCCCACCGCGTCGCGGATCTGGTCGCCGAGGCCGCCGTTGAGGCGGGCGCAGTTGGCGCAGCAGAAGAAGCGGCCGGAGACCTCGACGCCGTGGCCGACGATCCGGACCTGGCACTGCTCGCAGCGCGGCGCGAGCTTCTCCATCGCGCACTCGAAGCTGTCGAAGGTGTACGTGTCGCCGGTGATGGTCTTGATCTCGAAGGCCAGCCAGTAGTCGTTGTGACAGACGTCGCAGACCGCCATGGGGCCGTCTCCCTTTCGGTGGGGGCTGACCGACCGGGGTGGGCGCTCAGTGCTTCCCAGTGTCGGAGCCGTCGGGGGGAGCGGCCACTCGGTGCACCCGGTCAGGCGGACCGGGTCGACAGCCCGGCCAGGGCGTGGAGTGCCCGGTCGGCGTCGTCGGCGCCGACGAACAGGTGGTCGTGGTGGAAGCCGGCCACGACGTTGCAGCTGATGCCCTCCTCCGCGAGCCGGGTCGCCACGGCGGCGGTCAGGCCGACGGCCTCCAGCGCCGAGTGGATCTGCAGGGTGATCCAGGCGGCCACGTACTCGTAGCGCAGGCCGAGCGCGTCCGCCTCCTCCTGTGCCACCACCACCGTCACCCCCTCGGGTTCGGCGACCGTCACCACCGGTCGCATCCCGGCGGGCACCTTCGCGGGGAGGGTGCAGTACACGTACCTCCCCGGGTTGAGCGCCGGGCGCATGTTGCTCAGCAGGGTCGCAAGGTCTCGTTCACCGGCCATGCCCGCCACCGTAGCGGCTGGGTCCGGATCCGGCGGGTTCAGGCGCCGCCGCGCTCGGCGCGTCGGCGGACCAGCTCCTCGACCGCGCTGGGGAGGGTCGTCTCGAAGTCGATCAGCTTCGCCCAGGTCGGGGTGACGACGATCCGCACCATGCCGTCGTAGAGCGAGCGGATCTCGGCCTCCCAGGTGACCCGCTGCTCGGGCGTCATGGTGTAGGCGCCGTTGGCGTGGAGGAACTCGTCCGGGATCCCCTCGACCTCGTCCAGCTCGGCCCGGCCGCGGATGAGCAGGATCTTCGGCGGGTGCACCTCGGTGTCGATCGTCAGGGCGACCGCCGGGCGCTGGCGCAGGGCCGAGAGCTTCGGGGCGTACTTCGGCGTGCACATCACGACCTCGGAGCCGTTCAAGAGGAAGCCGATCGGAACGGCCCGGG
The DNA here is from genome assembly GCF_043202015.1 of Kitasatospora sp. NPDC048239. Taxonomy (NCBI): domain Bacteria; kingdom Bacillati; phylum Actinomycetota; class Actinomycetes; order Kitasatosporales; family Streptomycetaceae; genus Kitasatospora; species Kitasatospora sp. NPDC048239. The sequence goes on from NZ_JBICZP010000001.1 coordinate 361,728, forward strand.
GTGTGCCGTCCTTGGCGACGTAGGCCAGCCGGGTCAGGTCGCGGGCCAGCAGCTCCCGGCTGATCGGACGGTTCAGGACCTCGGTGATCTCGCTCGACTGCATGGTCGGCCCGCCTTCCGTCGGTCGTCCACCGGTCCCCTCCAGCTTAGGGAGCCCCCACCGGAGGCGAGCGGGCCGGTGTATCGGTAGGCGTTGACGGGCGACAGTCACCGATATATCGTCGAGGTATCGAGACAGTGACGTGACTGTCCGAACGAGCACGCTGGCGGACATGCGGGCGAAGACGGCAGGAGGTGGGCGCGATGCGCTCGACCAGGCGATTTCGAGAGGAGGGCCCGCGCGGCGGAAGGCGTCGTGGGACGGGTCCGGAGTTCGGGGGGATCCCCGGAGAGGGGTTTGCGAGCCGGGGGGCGTTCGGGGCCTTCGGGCCGCCGTTCGGGCCGCCCGGGCGGCCGATGGGCGGGCCGTTCGGCCAGGGCTTCGGCGGGCACGGCGGGCGCGGGCACGGTCCGCGCGGCCGGCGCGGCGGGCGGGCTCGGCGCGGGGACGTGCGGGCGTCGCTGCTGGCGCTGCTCAAGGAGCGGCCGATGCACGGCTACGAGATGATCGCGGAGATCACCGAGCGGACCGGCGGGGCCTGGCGGCCCAGTCCGGGCTCGATCTACCCGAACCTCCAACTGCTGGAGGAGGAGGGTCTGATCACCGCCGAGGAGGTGGGCGGCAAGCGGCTGAACTCGCTGACCGAGGCCGGTCGGGCGGTGGCCGAGGCCGGGGACGCCGAGCCGTGGGCGGAGGCCGGCCGGGAGGTCGACTGGGAGGCCGTCCAGGAGGTCGGCCAGGCGCTCGGCGCGGTCGACCAGGCGATCCGGCAGGTCATGACGACGGGCACCGAGGCGCAGCGCGCCAAGGGCCTGGCCATCCTCAACGAGGCGCGGAAGAAGCTCTACCTGGTCCTCGCCGAGGATGACTGACCGGCCAGGGGGGCCTGGAACGGGCGGTGCGGCTGCTCAGGGGCGGATGGCGAACAGCGTCACGCAGGCGAGCAGCAGCACCGCCCAGCCGAACCAGAGCCAGCCGTTGGCGCCGAGCGCCGCGCTGTAGACGCTGATCACCACGAGCAGTCCGGCGGTGACCGCGGCCACCTGCCGGTTGTGGTGCGCCACGGCCTGCGGCCGCGTCCTGGGGTGCCGTGCGGTCCTGGCCATCGCGGTCCTCCCGGGGGAGCGACCGTCACCCGGAGGCGCGGGCGGTGGCCGCCTCGTCGTACTCGTAGTGCCAGTACCAGCGGAGGCCCCGCTGCTGCTTGGCCCGGACGTACACCAGTGTGCGCGCCGCGACGTCCCCGTGCGCGGGGACCGGCACCTTGTAGGTCTTCGGTACGCCGTACATGGGCCCCAGCGGGATCGGCAGGATCCGGCCGTCCAGGGGGCCGCCGACGAATTCGGTGTCCGCGCTCTTCACCCCACCAGGGTCTCACCCCGGGGCGGCCGGCCGACCGCCGAGGTCGCGACCGGGGACCGCGAGGGGGAGGCCCTGTGAGGACCGGGTGCCGGGAGTGTGACCGGAGAGGCACCGCCCCCGGTCATCCGAAGGCGCCGCGCACCCTTATCCTTCCTGTTACGCCCTCGGGGTTCACCCGGGTCAGCGGGCCCGTACGGGCCGGGCGAGGCGCATGTCGCCGCGCCCGCCGAGCCGCATCCTGCGTGCTGCCGCGACTCCGTACCGTGACCCCGGCGTCGGCCGTCCGGCAACCCCGGCTCCGGTCGGCAGGGCGCGGACCGCAGGGCCGAGCAGCACCCCGGGAAGCAGCGGGGGGCGCTGTGCGTTGCGTCGGAGTGGTACGTCGAATGCTGTGTCACACCAGGCACGGCAGTGCGCGGAGAGGGGCCCGATGGAATCCGGCAGTAGGTGGACGACCTGGTGGCAGAAGCGTGACCGCCAGCGGGCCCGGTCGGCGGATACGGACAGTCCGGCCGCCCGACTCGATCAGCTGCTGGGCGCCGTCCGCGCCGGCTTCCCGCTCGCGCCCGCGGCCCATCCGGCCGGCTACCGGTGTTCCTGTGACCGGGTCGCGTGTCCGGCCCCCGCCCAGCACCCGGTCTCCTTCGCCTGGCAGAGCCAGGCCACCACCGACCCCGAGCAGGTCGCCCGCTGGCTCTCCCGGGATCCGCGGGCCAACTTCATCACCGCCACCGGGCGCGCCCACGACGTGCTGGACGTGCCCGCCGAGGCGGGCCGGCTGGCCCTGGCGCGGCTCACCGCGCTGGGCGTCGAGGGCCCGGTGGCCGCGGTCGGCGAGGACCGCTACCTCTTCTTCACCGCCACCCGGGGCACCCCGGTGGACGAGGACGAGTGGTGGCCGAGTGCGCTGGACTCCACCCCGGACACCATGTCCGAGCACCCCGGGCTGCGCTGGCACTGCCGGGGCTCGTACACCCTGCTGCCGCCGGCCGCGCTGCCGGACGGCTCCGAGGTGCGCTGGCTGAGCGGGCCCGAGCAGCCGCTGCCGGACCCGCTGCGCGTGCTGGACGTGCTGACCGACGCCTGTACCGAGGTGGGCGCGGTCGCCGAGGAGCAGTGGCTGATCGGCTGACGCGCTGACCGGCTGACCCTGTTGACCGGGCGACCCCGCTGGCCGCGCCGGTGCGGCCGCCGGGCCGGGCCCGGCGGCCGTGGCCGTTACGGCAGGGTGAGGACCTCCGCGCCGTCGGCGGTCACCACGAGGGTGTGCTCGAACTGCGCGGTGCGCTTGCGGTCCTTGGTGACGACCGTCCAGCCGTCCGCCCAGATCTCGTAGTCGTAGGTGCCCAGGGTCAGCATCGGCTCGATGGTGAAGGTCATCCCGGGCTTGATCACCTCGGTGGCCCGCTCGCTGTCGTAGTGCGGGATGATCAGGCCGGAGTGGAACGACGTGTTGATGCCGTGTCCGGTGAAGTCCCGCACCACGCCGTAGCCGAAGCGCTTGGCGTAGGACTCGATGACCCGGCCGATCACATTGACCTGCCGGCCCGGCTTGACCGCCTTGATCGCCCGGTTCAGCGACTCCCGGGTGCGCTCCACCAGCAGCCTGGACTCCTCGTCCACGTCGCCGCACAGGTAGGTGGCGTTGAGGTCGCCGTGCACCCCGTGGATGTAGGCGGTGGCGTCGATGTTGACGATGTCGCCGTCCTGGAGCACGGTCGAGTCCGGGATCCCGTGGCAGATCACCTCGTTGATGGAGGTGCAGACCGACTTCGGGAAGCCGCGGTAGCCGAGGTCCGACGGGTACGCGTCGTGGTCGCACATGTACTCGTGCGCGACGGCGTCCAGCGCATCGGTGGTGACGCCGGGCGCGATCAGCTTCGCGGCCTCCTCCATCGCCTGGGCGGCGATCCGGCTCGCGATCCGCATCTTCTCGATCGTCTCGGCGGTCTGGACCTCGGGCCCGGTGTACGGCGCCGGTGCGGGCCGGCCGACGTACTCGGGGCGGGCGATGTGCGCCGGGACCTTGCGGGTGGGGGACTGGATGCCGGGTACGAGAGCCATGGCCGCGAGTCTAGAGCGTGTCCGGCGATTCCCGCCGGGCGCACGAACCCACGGCGCCGGCCCGGCCGCCGTGGTGTGCGCGGGGGCCCGGCCGGGGGAATCATCGGTACGAACACGACGACGACCGACGGGAGACAGCACCATGCCCCTGGGATTCCACCGCAAGCCGACCGGCAAGCCCGGTGAGTGGTTCTACTGCATCAAGCACGCCAAGGTCGAGGAGGGGCCGGAGTGCCCCGCCAAGGACCGCCTCGGCCCCTACGCCAGCCGGGAGGAGGCCGCCCACGCGCTGGCGCTCGCCGACGAGCGCAACCGGGAGTGGCGCAACGACCCGAACTGGAGCGACCGCCCGGCCGGTGGCGATCCGCAGTAGGGTCCGCGGTCGCGGCGGCCCGACCCCCGGGCCCGGGAGCCCGAACGCACCCGCGCCGGCCGGGCCGCCGAGAGGCCGCCAAGAGGCCGCCGAGAGGAAGCCGAGAGGCCGTCAGCGGTCCTGCGGGTCCAGGTACTTCGCGCTGGTCAGCGGCGCGAGCACCTGCCAGCCGAGCGAGGCGTACAGCGCGTGCCCGTCCGGGGTGCCGGCCAGCACGCCGGTCTGGGCCCCCCGCTCGTGCGCGGCGGTCGCCAGCACCCGCATGACCAGGCTGCCGAGGCCCTTGCGGCGGTGGTCGGCGGAGGTCTCGATCTGGTCGACGACGGCGGTCGCACCGCCGACGGCGATCTGGCCGCGGGCCGCCAGCGCGCCGTCGGCGGTGGCGACCATGGTGCGCACGACGTCGCCGCGGACCCAGCTGCGCAGGCGGTAGCCGTCGGGGGCGGTCAGCCGGTGGGCGGGCGCCGGGGTCAGCGGGACGGTCATCAGGTAGCCGGGCTCGTCGTCGATCCACCACTCGGGCCCGAGCCAGGGCGTGATGACCGCCGGCTCCGCGAAGATCTTGAGCCAGGTCCCGCCGGTGCGCACCGAGCCGGCCACCTTGCGCACGTCGGCCTCCCGCACGGCGTCCCCGGTGGCGTCGAAGACGTGGCGGGTGACATGGCCGACGACGCCCACGTCGACGGTGTACCCCCAGGGCTCGACCGTGGGCGGCGCCGCCATCCGCGACGCGATCCACCCGTCGACCCAGCTGCGTACGACGTTCTCCGCCGTGGTCTCCAGCATGGCCACCCCTCCGTTCGACAGACCTGAACAGAGGCGAGAGTAATGGTCCTATTGGCTATTTGTCACTTACTTTCGGAGGGTGGGCCGCCGGGCCGGTGTCAGCCGACGGCCGCCCGCCGTGCCTCGGACCGCTCGTGCTCCGCGCGGACGGCGACCGCGTTCGGGTCGGTCCGGCTGTCGTAGGAGAGCAGGCTGGGCAGGGCGGCGGCCAGGGCGAGGACCCCGACCACGCAGGCCGCGCCGCCGGCCCAGACCGAGGCGCGGACGCCGACCAGGCCGGCCATGCCGCCGGCCCGGACCTGGCCGAGCTGGGGGCCGAGCGAGTAGCTGAGCAGCTCCACGCCGGCCATCCGCCCGCGGACCTCGTCGGGGATGGACTGGTTCCACATGGTGGAGCGGGCGATGCCGCTGATCTGGTCGGCGCCGCCGGCCAGGGCCAGGCAGAACAGGACCAGCCAGACGCTGCCGGACAGCCCGGCGAGGGTCATCGCCGCACCCCAGCCGAGGGCGGCCACCACCAGCATCCGGCCCTGCCGGTGGATGGCGGAGGTCCACCCGCTGGTCGCCGAGACGGCCAGCGCGCCGACCGCGGAGGCGGCGTACATCGGGCCGAGCGCCCAGTCGGCGTGCAGCTCCGAGGCGAGGAAGGGGAAGATCGCCACGGGGAAGGCGAACAGCATCGCGCAGGTGTCGATGGCGTAGGTGCCCAGCAGGTCCTTGCGGCTCCAGGCGTACCGGACCCCGGCGGCGACGGCCCGCAGCGAGGGCTTCTCGGCTCCGGTGGGCGGCGGTACCGCGCGCATCCGGGCGAGCAGCAGCAGCGAGGCGGCGAAGGTCAGCACGTCCAGCGCGTACGCCGTCTGCACTCCGGCGAAGGCTACGATGATCCCGGCCAGGGCCGGGCCGGCCACCGAACCGGCGTTCCGGTACAGGGAGTTGAGCGCGAAGGCGGCGGTCAACTGGTCGTGCGGGACGATCCGCGGGGTGAGCGAGTCCAGCGCCGGGCGCTGCAGGCCGTCGGTGGCGGCGACCAGCGCGGCCACCAGGTAGATCGGCCACAGCACGGGGGTCGGCAGCAGCGCGTTGAGCAGCAGCAGACCGGTGAGCAGACCGAGGCCGGCCTCCGAGAACAGCACCAGCTTGCGGCGGTCCAGCGCGTCGGCGAGGGCGCCGCCCCAGAGGCCGAAGACGACCAGCGGCACCAGTTCGAAGGCGCCGACCAGGCCGACCGCGAAGGACGAGCCGGTCAGCTCCTTGATCTGCATCGGCACGGCCACGTAGGTGAGGAAGCTGCCCAGGCTGGTGACGCACCCGGAGAGCCACAGCAGCCGGAAGTCCCGTGAGGAGTGCCAGGGGGTCAGGTCGGGGCGCAGGGAGCGCAGCAGCGCCCGCGGTCCCCTGGTCGGGGCTGGTTCGGATTCGTTCACGGAGGACCATCCTCGGCGGCCCGCGGCCGCCCCCGCAACGGGTTTTCCGCCGGCCGCCCGCCGGGTGCGGCCCCGGCCGCCCGCCTACCAGCGGCTGATCGCCGGCCCCGCGGTGAGCCGTCCGGCGAGGTCGGCCAGCCGGTTGATCGCGGAGCGGCGCCCCGGTGCCCGCCCGGCGGCGGCGCTCACCAGGTGCTGGGCGAGGTCGAACGGCTCCTCCTCCGCGGTGCCGACGGCCAGCCGCTCGTGCGCGAGCCCCGCGAGGTCGCCGGAGCCGGAGCCGGAGCCGGAGCCGGGGCCGAAGCCGGAGCCGGAGCCGGGCCGGCCACCAGAACCGGGCCCGCCGCCGAAGCCGTCCCCGGTGCCGCCGCCGTCCACGGCGAGCACCGTGGCGCCGGACCGGCGGGCGTCCTGCACCCGCTCCAGCAGCGCCTCCCCGGCCGCCGCCGGGGCCACCACCAGCACGGTCGCCCCGCGCCCGGCCCCGCTCAGCCGCCGCAGCCCCTGCGCCAGGTGCTCCGGGGCCTGCTCGGGCACCCGGTGCCGCAGCAGGGTGGGGGCCAGCCGCGGGACGTCCGACCAGGCCGCCTCGTCCTCCAGATGGGCGGCCAGGTGCCAGGGCTCGTACGCCTCGGTGCCCACCAGCAGCAGGCCGCCCGCGCCCCGCCGGGTGACCGAGTGCCGCAGCGCGCCGGCGAAGCCGCCGACCGCCTCCAACCAGCCCGTGCCCGCCAGGTGCTCACGGAGTGCCGAAACTCTCACCGCGTCCATGCGCCCCAGAATGTCGCGCCGGGGCGGCAGTTTGGCAGGATCGGCCCATGACTTCCCTCGAATCAGCGACAAACCCGGCCCACGAGCTGCCGGACGTCTCGCAGCTCGTGGTCGGTGTCCTCGGCGGCACCGGAGACCAGGGGCGCGGGCTGGCCTACCGACTGGCCAAGGCCGGCCAGCAGGTGATCATCGGTTCGCGCGACGCGGCCCGCGCCGAGGCCTCGGCGGCCCAGCTCGGCCTCGGCGTGCGCGGCGCCGACAACGCGGCCACCGCGCGGGACAGCGACATCGTGATCGTCGCGGTGCCGTGGGACGGGCACGCCGCCACGCTCTCCGCCCTGCGCGAGGAGCTGGCCGGCAAGATCGTGGTGGACTGCGTCAACCCGCTGGGCTTCGACAAGCAGGGCGCGTACGCGCTGGTACCGGAGGAGGGCAGTGCCGCCCAGCAGGCGGCCGCCCTGCTGCCGGACTCCCGGGTCACCGCCGCCTTCCACCACCTGTCGGCGGTGCTGCTCCAGGACGAGTCCGTCGAGTCGATCGACACCGACGTCATGGTGCTCGGCGAGGAGCGCGCCGCCACCGACGTCGTCCAGGCGCTGGCCGGGCGGATCCCCGGGATGCGCGGCATCTTCGCGGGCCGGCTGCGCAACGCCCACCAGGTGGAGTCGCTGGTCGCCAACCTGATCTCGGTCAACCGCCGCTACAAGGCGCACGCGGGTCTGCGGATCACGGACGTCTGACCGGCCCGCGCGGCCCACGCCCACCGGCCCGCGGACGCGCCGACCTCACCCCTGGACCCGGTCCGGCGGTGAGGTCGGCGACAATGGGGGCCGACCGCACCCGCCCTGAGGAGCCCCCCGCCATGCCCCGCACGTCCCTCTTCGCCCTGATCGTCGTCGTCCTCGCGATGACCGCCGCCGTGGTCGCCCTGGTGCAGGGCGACTGGGTGGGTCTGATCTGGATCCCGCTGGCCGGTGTGGCGAGCAACGTGCTCTGGCTCAACCTGCGCCGCGCCAGGCTGGCGAAGGCCGCCGCCGAGCGAGGCTGAGCGGCGGCCCCGGCCCGGCCGGACCGGGGCCGGCTCTCCCGAAGACGGGCCCTAGCTCTTCCAGAAGGTGAAGAGCTCCCGGCCGAACAGTGCGTACGCCTCGTCGACCCCGAACAGGTCCATCAGGCCGTACACGGTGTCGAAGAAGAACCGGTTCACCTCGGGCTGCCACAGCAGCGCGAAGACCGCCAGCATCCCGTACGGCGCGAACGGCTCGACGGCGCGGCGGGCCCGGTACGACAGCCAGGGCTCGATGATGCCGTAGCCGTCCAGCCCCGGCACCGGGAGCAGGTTCAGCAGGGCCGCGCTGAGCTGCAGCATGCCGAGGAAGCCCAGGGCCAGCGCCAGCGGCGAGACGATCAGCTCCTGGCCGCGCCAGACGGCGTGCACGGACGGGTCGTCCAGCCAGCCCGCGCCGACCGGGATCAGCAGCAGGGCCGCGCAGACCAGGTTCACCAGCGGGCCGGCCGCCGAGATCAGGCTGTGCTTGAGCCGCCCGTTGATCCGGTGCCGCTCGATCCAGACCGAACCGCCGGGCAGGCCGATGCCGCCGAGGATCACGAAGACGATCGGCAGGACGAAGCTGATCAGGATGTTCGCGTACTTGAGCGGGTTGAGCGTCAGGTAGCCCTTGGCCCCGACGGTGAGGTCGCCGCCGTGCAGCGCCGTCCGGGCGTGCGCGTACTCGTGCAGGCAGAGCGAGACCATCCAGCCCGCCACCACGAACAGGAACACCCCGAACGAGGCGTTGCCGTACCCCGCGTACACCGCCCAGCCGGAGGTGGCGAGTATCGCGAGCAGCACCCAGAACACCGGGCTGATCCGGCGGTCCTCGCTGCGCGAGCGCTGCGTTGCGGCGAAGGTCATGAGGTGGGTGCTCCGAGGGGGTCTGGGGTGCGGGCCGGACCGATCATGCCGGGCGGTCCGGCGCTGGGACAAGCCGTCCAGGGTGAACGTACGGCACCCTGGTCCCGTTCCACCCCCGTGCAAATGTGCGTGCGCACCCGCGGGCATCGACCAGAATGGGCAGGTGCACTACGGCATCCTCGGCACCACCACGGCCCATCACGACGACGGAACCCCGGTCCCGCTCGGCGGTGCCCGGCTGCGCGCACTCCTTGCCGCCCTGGTCCTACGGCAGGGGCGGCCGGTGCCGGCCGACCTGTTGGTGGACGAGGTCTGGGACACCGAGCCGCCACAGGACTCCTCGGCCGCGCTGCAGACCCTGGTCGGCCGGCTGCGGCGCACCATCGGCCGCGACGCGGTCGGCTCCGGCCCGGCCGGCTACTGGCTGACCGATCCGCGGACCGACCTCGGCGAGTTCCAGCGGCTCTCCGCCGAGGGCCGCCAGGCGCTGGAGACCGGCGACCACGCGCCGGCCGCCGAGCGGCTGGGACAGGCCCTGGCGCTCTGGCGCGGCCCCGCCCTCGCCGACCTGCCCGACCGCGGTGGGCCGGCCACCCGGCTGGAGGCCCAGCGCGAGGAGGCCCGCCGGCACCGGATCACCGCCGAGCTCGGCCTCGGCCGGGCCGCCGAACTCGTCGCTGAGCTCGCCGAGCTGTGCGAACGGCAGCCGCTGGACGAGCAGTTGCAGTACCTGATGGTCCGGGCGCTGAACGAGAGCGGCCGCACCGCCGAGGCGCTGCGCCACTACGAGCGGACCAGGCGGGCGCTGGCCGACGAGCTCGGCGTCGACCCGGGACGCAGGCTCCAGGAGCTGTACGCGCAGCTGCTGTCCCCGGCCGAGCCGCCGCCGGGCCGGCCGCAGCCCGGGGCGCCGAAACCCGGCGCCGCCCAGCCCGATCCGGCCCGGCCCGCAGTCCCCGCAGGCCCCTCCGCCCCCGCCGGAGCCGCCAAGGCATCGGCGCCCGAGCCGGCCGCCGCCCGGAGCACCGGCAACCTGCGCGGCCGGCTCACCAGCTTCGTCGGCCGGGAGAGCGACCTCGCGGCCCTGCGCAGCACCCTGACCGGCAGCCGGATGGTCACCCTGACCGGCCCGGGCGGCTCCGGCAAGACCAGGCTCTCGGTCGAGGCCGGCCGGGCCGAACAGGGCGCCGGGCGCTGGCCGGACGGCGTCTGGCTGGCCGAGCTCGCCCCGCTGGAGAGCCCGGACGCCGTGCCGGGCGCGGTGGTCTCCGCGCTCGGCCTGCGCGAGACCGTGCTGCATACCGGCGGCATGGTCGCCGAGGTGATAGAGAGCCGCACCGAGGACCCGGTGCGCCGACTGGTCGAGCACTGCGGCCACCGCCGGATGCTGCTCGTCCTGGACAACTGCGAGCACCTGATCCAGGCCGCCGCCGACCTCGCCGACCAGCTGCTCGCCGAGTGCCCGGGCCTGACCGTGCTCGCCACCAGCCGCGAGCCGCTCGGCGTCCCCGGCGAGACGGTCCTGCCGGTCGAGCCGCTGCCCGACCCGGTGGCGCTGCGGTTGCTCGCCGAGCGCGCCGCCGCCGCCCGCCCCGGCTTCGACCCGCGCAGCGAGCCGGAGGCCTGTGCCGAGATCTGCCGTCGGCTGGACGGCCTGCCGCTGGCCATCGAACTGGCCGCCGCCCGGCTGCGGGTGATGACGGCCCGCCAGATCGCCGACCGGCTGGACGACCGCTTCGCGCTGCTCACCGCGGGCAGCCGCACCCTGCTGCCGCGCCAGCAGACCCTGCGCGCGGTGGTCGACTGGAGCTGGGACCTCCTCGGCAAGCGTGAACGGGCCGTACTGCGCCGGCTGTCGGTGTTCGCCGGCGGCTGGCGGCTGGAGGACGCCGAGGCGGTCTGCGCCGACCGCGAGGTGCCCCGCGAGGAGGTCGCCGACCTGCTGCTCTCGCTGGTCGACAAGTCGCTGCTGGTGGCCGACCTCGGCGGCGGGGGCCTGCCGCGCTACCGGATGCTGGAGACCATCCACGAGTACGCCGCCGAGCGGCTGGCCGAGGCCGTCGAGAACGACGGGACCCAGCGCCGGCACGTCGAGCACTTCCGCACCCTGGTGGTGAGCGCCGAGCGGCGCATCCACGGCCCGGAGCAGCTGCACTGGCTGGACGTGCTGGAACGCGAGCAGGACAACATCCGGGCCGCGCTGCGCCGCGTGGTGGACCGCGGCGAGGAGCAGGAGGGGCTGGCCCTCGTACTCGGCATGAGCTGGTACTGGTCGCTGCGCGGCTACAGCCTGGAGGCCCGTGGCTGGTACGACGCGGTGGGGGCGTTCGGCCCCGACCCGTTCGCCCCGGAGGCGGTGGTCGTCCCGCTGGACCGCCCGGTGCTGGCGTACGGCCTGCCGATGCCGGAGGGGGTGGTGGCCGAGGGCCGCCGGGAGATGGCGATGTACCGGCTGGTCGGGCTGTTCGAGGGCAACCTGGAGATCCTGGCCGATCCCGAGGCGGGGCGGCTCGCCCAGCGGATGCTGGCCGTCTACACCCCGGACCTGCCGCAGGCCTACCGGTTCCCGGGGCTGATGCGGGTGTTCGGGGCGTTCGTGGCCGGCCGGCTGGACGAGATGAGGGGCCTGCTGGAGGACGCGGTGGAGGGCTGCCGCCGGCACGGCAGCGGCAACGACCTGGCGTTCATCCTGCAGATCCGGGCCAAGATGATGAACGACTGGCCGGGCGGCACCGAGCAGGGCGTGCGGGACGGCGAGGAGTCGCTGGAGCTGTTCCGCCAGGCCGGCAACCGCTGGGGGATGTCCCAGGCGCTGGCGGCGCGCGGCGAGTCGATGGCCAACCAGGACCTCACCGACGAGGCCGTCGAGTCGTACCAGCGGGCGATCGAGCTGGCCGAGGAGCTGGGCGCCCCGCAGGAGGTGCCGATGCTGCGGGTGCACCTGGGCGGTGCACTGCTCGGCCGCGACATCGACGAGGGCGAGCGGTACATCCGGGAGGCGCTGGCCTCGATCGAGCCGGGGAAGAACCAGGCGTCCAACGGTGCGCTGCTCTTCGGGCACCTGATGCTCTGCGGCCTGCACGCCTACCGCGGCGAGTACGACGAGGCCCTGGAGCAGTTGGACCAGCTGGGCTGGAGCAGGATCGGCGCCTTCGCCCCCGGCCTGGTCGCCGGGATGCTCACCGTCACCCGGGGCTGGGTGATGGCCCGGGCCGGGGATCCCGAGGGCGGGGCCGAGCTGGTCCGGGAGGGGCGGCGGCTGCTGCAGGCCGTCCCGGAGCCCGCGAGCGGTTTCGCCGAGCAGATGTCGGTGATGCTGGTGCCCCCGGTGGCCGGGGTGCTGCGGGCCTTCGCCGAGCGGGACGGCGATCTGGTGGCGGCCCGTCGGGCGGCCGTGCTGCTCGGCGCGCACCAGGGGCTGCACGGCCCGCGGGGCGGCTGGCTGGACCGTACCGAGCGCGAGGAGTCCGAGCGGAGCCTGCGGGCCCTGCTCGGCGAGGAGGCCTTCGAGGCGGCCCGGGCCGAGGGCACCGGGCTGACCATCGGCCAGGCCGGTGTGCTGCTCGACATGGTGGCCGACTGGCAGGCCGGCTGACCCCCCGTCCCAGGGGTCGGCCGGCCTGCCGGATCATGGTGTGCGGACCGTCAGGTCCGCTTGCGGAAGCGGGCCACCGCGAGCGGCGCGAAGACCGCCGTGATGCCCACCGACCAGCCCAGCACGATCAGCACCGGGTGGGCCACCGCGCCCTCGCCGTTGAGCAGGGCGCGGCAGGCGTCGGCGAGTGCCGAGAGCGGGTTGACCTTGGTGAAGGACTGCAGCCAGCCGGGCATGGTGCCGGTCGGCGCGAAGATCGAGCTGCCGAACTGCATCGGCATCAGGACGAGCATGGACACCCCCTGGACGGCCTGCGCGCTCTTCATCGCCATGCCGAGCAGCATCGAGATCCAGACGATCGACATGCCGAACAGCAGCGCGAGCCCGACCGCGGCCAGCACCTCCAGCGGGCCGGTCTTCACCTCGAAGCCGAGGATCAGGGAGAACCCGATCAGGATGGTGAAGGAGACCAGGGACCGGCAGGTCTCCGCGCCGATCTTGGAGAGCAGCACCGAGGAGCGGCCGATCGGCAGGGTCCGGAACCGGTCCATCACCCCGGTCTGGAAGTCGCTGTTGAGGCCGGTGCCGACGGCCATCGCCAGGGTGATCCCGGTCTGTCCGAGCAGGCCGGGGATCAGGTACTGCTTGTAGGCGTCCTGGCCGCCGGAGATCGCGCCGCCGAAGACGTAGACGAACAGCACGATGAAGATGACCGGCATCAGGACGGCGTCGAACATCGACTCCGGGTCGGCCTTGATCCGCATCAGGTTGCGGCGGGTCAGTGCGCCGACGTGCCGCAGGTGGCCGGAGAGCCCGATCCGGGAGTCCTCCACCTTGGCCGGGCTGAGCGTGGCGGTGGTCATGCGACGGGCTCCTTGGCGAGGCTCTGGGCGGGCACCGCGTCGGCCGCGGGCTTGCCGGTGATGGTGAGGAAGACCTCGTCGAGGCTGGGCACCAGGGTGTCGATGTCACTGATCGCGAAGCCGCGGGTGCCGAGCACCCCGACCACGGCGGTCAGCTGCTCGTCGCCGGTGATCGGCACCGAGAGCAGTCCGGTGTCGGCGGAGAAGGTGGCGGCGCCGATGCCGGTGTCGTGCAGGCAGCGGGCCATCTCGGGCAGCTCGGCCGCGTCGGCCGGGCGGACCTGCAGGGTCCGGCCGCCGACCTGGGCCTTGAGCTGGGCCACCCCGCCGGAGGCGATGACCCGGCCGCGGTCGATCACGGTCAGCTCGTGGGCGAGCTGCTCGGCCTCCTCCATGTACTGGGTGGTGAGCAGCACGGTGGAGCCCTCGGCGACCATCCGCTGCACCTCGTCCCAGACCTCGTTGCGGGTTCGCGGGTCCAGGCCGGTGGTGGGCTCGTCCAAGTAGAGGACCCGGGGGCGGCCGATCATGCTGGCGGCCAGGTCGAGGCGGCGGCGCATGCCGCCGGAGTAGGTCTTGGCGACGCGCTTGCCGGCCTCGGTGAGCGAGAAGCGCTCCAGCAGCTCGGCGGCGCGCTCCTTGGCGTCCTTGCGGGAGAGGTCGAGGAGCCGGCCGATCAGGTAGAGGTTCTCGTAGCCGGAGAGCATCTCGTCGACGGAGGCGTACTGGCCGGTGAGGCCGATCGTGCGGCGCAGCTGCTTGGGCTGGCGCAGGACGTCGTAGCCGCCGACGAAGGCGGTGCCGGCGTCGGGCTTGATCAGCGTGGACAGGATCCGGACCAGCGTGGTCTTGCCGGCGCCGTTGGGGCCGAGCACGCCGAGGACGGTGCCCTCGCGGACGGTGAGGTCGACCCCGTCGAGGGCCTTGGTGCTGCCGTAGTGCTTGACGATGCCGCGGACCTCGACGGCGTTGCCAGCGGCGGGTCCCCGGTCGTTCGGGGCGGTGGCGATTCGTGTCATGCCCTCAGGCTGCCCGACCCGGCTGTCAGCGGGCTGTCACCGCCTCCCCGGCCCGGGCGGGCGGTGACAGCCCGCTGTCATCACACTGTCGCGGCGCTGTCAGCAGGCGGGGAGGGCCCCGCACCCGGCGGGTGCGGGGCCCTCCCGGGCGTGCCGACCGGTCAGTGGAAGGTGTGCTCCGGCGCCGGGAAGGTGCCGGCCGAGACGTCGGCGGCGAACTCGCGGGCGGCCTCGCCGAGGACGGCCCGCAGGTTGGCGTACTGCTTGACGAACTTGGGCACCCGGCCGGCGGTCATGCCGGCCATGTCCGTCCAGACCAGGACCTGGGCGTCGCAGTCGACCCCGGCGCCGATGCCGACGGTCGGGACCGACAGCTGCTCGGTGACCTGGGCGGCCAGCTCGGCGGGCACGGCCTCCAGGACGACGGCGAAGGCGCCGGCCTGCTGGACGGCCTTGGCGTCGCGCAGCAGCTGGTGCGCCGCCTCGTCGCCGCGGCCCTGGACGGGGTAGCCGCCGAAGGCGTGCACGGACTGCGGGGTGAGGCCGATGTGCGCCATCACCGGGATGCCGGCCTCGACCAGCAGCTCGATCGAGCGGGCGCTGCGCTCGCCGCCCTCCAGCTTGACCGCGCCGACCCCGGCCTCCTTCATCAGCCGGGCGGCGTTGTGCATGGCCTGGGCGGGCGACTCCTGGTACGACCCGAACGGCAGGTCGGCGACGATCATCGCCCGCCTGGTGCCGCGGACGACGGCGGCGGAGAGCATCACCATCTGATCCATGGTCACCGGCACGGTGGTCTCGTAGCCGAGGTGGCAGTTGCCGGCGGAGTCGCCGACCAGCAGGACCGGGGTGCCGGCCTCGTCGAAGACGCCCGCGGTCAGGGCGTCGTAGGCGGTGAGCATCGACCACTTCTCGCCGCGCTGCTTGGCGGCGGCGAGGTCGCGGACGGTGACGCGGCGGTTGGTGACCCCGCCGTAGAGGCTGGCGGTCGACGCCTGGTTCTGGGCAGGCGAAGGCGAAGAAGCGTTCATCGAACAGGCTCCTGAAGGGTTGTCGTCTCGTGGCGCCGTGCGGCGTCCCCGGATCACCTCCATGCTTGCACGCCTGCGCGCGGGCGCAAAGAGGGGTGCATCCCCTCCGGTGCGATCTGTGGCACACCGCGGGCCGGGCCGGGCCTTTGCCCAAACTTTATGAAACGGAGTCGTCTCGTATCGAAAATCGGGCTACGCTGCTCCAGGGGGTTACGAGACGCCGTCGACTCGAAAAGGCGGCGTGTGCAGACCCGCCAGTGCCACGCCACCACGGACGGGAATTCCAATGACCACCGCAGCCGCGCCACCCCGTGTGCCGGAAGCCATCCACCGCCGCCGCTGGGCGATCCTGGGCACCCTGGTGCTCGCCCTGCTCGTCGTCGTGCTCGACAACTCGATCCTCAACGTCGCGATGAAGACCATCGCGTCCCCGGCGCCGACCGGCCTCGGCGCCAGCCAGAGCGACCTGGAATGGTCGATCAACTCCTACACCCTGGTGTTCGCCGGGCTGCTGTTCACCTCCGGCCTGCTCGGCGACCGCTTCGGCCGCAAGCGCGCGCTGCTGGCCGGCATGGTGGTCTTCGGGCTCGCCTCGCTGCTCTCGGCGCTGGCCGCCTCACCCGGCGAACTCATCGGCTACCGCGCCCTGATGGGCGTCGGCGGCGCCCTCGCGATGCCCGCGACGCTCGCCATCATCATGAACGTCTTCGAGCGCGCCGAGCAGCCCAAGGCGATCGGCATCTGGGCCGGCGCGGTCGGCCTGGCCATCGCGATCGGCCCGATCACCGGCGGCCTGCTGATCGAGCACTTCTGGTGGGGCTCGGTCTTCCTGATCAACGTCCCGATCGTGATCGTCGCCGTCGTCATGATGGTGCTGCTGGTGCCCGAGTCCAAGGACCCCAACCCGGGCCGGCTCGACCCGATCGGCGTGCTGCTCTCGATCATCGGCCTGGTCGCGCTGATCTACGGGATCATCAAGGGCGGCGAGCTCGCCGACTTCACCGCCGCCGGCGCCTGGGTGCCGATGCTGGTCGGCGTGCTGGCACTGGTCGCCTTCGTCTGGTTCGAGCGCCGCACCGCCCACCCCGCGCTGGACGTCACCTGGTTCCGCAACAAGGTGTTCAGCGCCTCCGTGGTCGTCGTCGGCGTGGTCTTCTTCGCGCTGATGGGCGTCTCCTTCTTCGGCGTCTTCTACATCCAGAGCGTGCGCGGCTACAGCGCCCTGCAGGCCGGCGTGCTGATGCTGCCGCTGGCCGTCGCCCAGCTGCTGTTCGCCCCCCGGGCCCGGCTGGTGGTCGACCGCTTCGGCATCCGCGCCACCTGCGCCGGCGGCATGGCGCTGATCGCGCTCGGCTTCCTCGGCTACCTGCTGCTGAACGCCACCACGCCGATCTGGGTGCTGGTCGTGCTCGGCCTGCTGATGGGCACCGGCATGGCGCACGTGATGCCGCCGGTCACCGTCGCCATCATGGCCTCGCTCCCGCGGGAGAAGGCCGGCGCCGGATCGGCGATCAACAACACCTTCCGCCAGGTCGGCGGCTCGCTCGGGGTCGCCGTGCTCGGCGCTGTGCTCTCCACCGTCTACCGGGACGGCATGTCGGACAAGCTGGCCCAGCTGCCGACCGAGGCGCTGCGGGAGAAGGCCGGCGAGTCCCTGGAGGCCACCCTGGCCGTCGCCGGGCGGCTCGGCCCGCAGGGCGCAGGCCTGGTCGGCCCGGCCAACGAGTCGTTCATCAACGCCATGCACGTGGTGGCGGGCCTGTCCGCCGGCATCACCGCGTTCGGCGCCCTGCTGGCCTGGCTGCTGCTCCCCGGCCGGATCGCGGCCGGCGGGCCCGGCGCCCCCGGCGCAGCCAAGCCCGGCGAGCAGCAACAGCCCGATCTGTCCGGACCGGCCCGCGAGCCGGAGGCCGCAGGAGCCTGACCGGCGACCGCGACGGGTGAGAATAGGGGGCCCCGCCTCCCCGGGTGTACCGGGAGGGCGGGGCCGCCGTCCGTGCCGGGCTTCCACCGGGCCGGGACCACGGACGACAATCGAATGAGGACGGCACCGCGCGCCCGCGCGCACCCAGGAGGAGAGAGCGGGGATGAAGACGGACACCACGGTCGTTGCGGCCTATCCCGGCCCGCGCCGGGGCCGCCCCCGCAGCGAGGCGGCCGAGCAGGCGATCTTCGCCGCGGTCGAGGAGCTGATGGCGGGCGGTACGGCCCTGGCCGAACTGACCATCGAGGGCATCGCCACCGCCGCCGGCGTCGGCAAGGCCACCATCTACCGGCGCTGGCCCAACAAGGAGGCCCTGCTGGTGGACATGGTCAGCCGGCTGGAGGCCCCGGTGCCCGAGCCGACCGGCGGCTCCGTCCGGGACGACCTGGTCGCCATGATCGAGTACATGCGGATCCGCGGCCTCACCAAGCGCTCCCGCTGGGTGCTCAAGGCCGCCCTCGGCCAGATGCACAGCTGGCCCGAGCTGCGCACCGCCTACCGCGACCGGGTGATCATGCCGCGCCGGCAGGCGGCCTACGAGCTGATCCGCCGCGGCATCCTCCAGGGCGAGCTGCGGGCCGACCTCGACGAGGACCTGCTCGGCGACCTGCTGATGGGGCCGATCCTGGCCCGCAGCATCCTGTGGGACGACTCCGACCTGGACGACCCCGGGCTGGCCGCCCGGATGGTCGACGCGCTGCTCCAGGGGCTCGGCCCGGTTCCCCATCCGGCCGTCCGGGACCTCCCCGGAGGCGGCCTGTAGCGGGACTGTGACCTGCGGCGTGGCCTGCCTCACCAATCCCGGCCACGCCGGAACCCGCTCCCCGGAGCCCGCGTCTGTCCCGGCATAGGCTGAGCCGGGAATCCGATCAAACCGGCACCAGTCCGGCACGCCGTCCGCCCACCCGGGCGGCGCGGGATCGGACCGGCAGGCGGCACGAACGACGGGAGCCACGGCATGGCACAGGCGGACAGGGCGGACCGGGCGGCGGTACCGGCGGAGGGCGGCAGCGGGCCGGCCACCGCCGGGAGCGCCTCCGGGGGATCCCGCCCGGGCCGCGGCTTCCTGGGCCTGCGGCACTGGGGCCGGGACGACCGCGGCAGCACCACCTGGCGGCGCGGCCTGGTCCTCGCCGTGCTCGCCCTGCTCACCACGGCCCTGCTGGTCCTCCACTCCGAGGTCCCGAACTCCGTCGGCAACCTCGGCAGCCTGCTGGAGACCTTCCTGCCCTGGCTGGGCCTGGCCGTCCCGGTCCTGCTGCTGCCCGCCCTGCTGCGGCGCTCCGCCACCGCGCTGATCGCGCTGCTGGCGCCCACCCTGGTCTGGTTCAACCTGTTCGGCGGGCTGCTCAGCGACAAGGGCGGCGGCGCCGGCGACTGGACGGTGGTCAGCCACAACGTCGCCGCCGCCAACACCGACCCGCAGCGCACGGTGCAGCTGCTGAAGGACTCCGGCGCCCAGATCGTCGCCCTCCAGGAGCTGGCCGGCAAGCCGCTGCGCGGCTACGAGAGCGGACTGGCCGACGCCTACCCTTACCACGAGGTGGAGGGCACGGTCGGCCTCTGGTCGAAGTACCCGATCAGCGGGGTGTCCGTGGTGGACATCAAGATGGGCTGGACCAGGGCGTTCCGCGCCCAGGTCGCCACCCCGCAGGGCCCGGTGGCGGTGTACGTCGCACACCTGCCGTCCGTCCGGCTGAAGGCCGAGGGCGGCTTCACCGTCGACCAGCGGGACGCCAGCGCGCAGGCGCTCGGCGACGCCATCGAGGCCGAGCCGCTGAAGAAGGTCCTGCTGCTCGGCGACCTCAACGGCACCATGAACGACCGCAGCCTGGCGCCGATCACCTCGCAGATGCGCTCCGCCCAGGGCGCGGCGGGGGACGGCTTCGGCTTCAGCTGG
The DNA here is from genome assembly GCF_043202015.1 of Kitasatospora sp. NPDC048239. Classification (NCBI taxonomy): domain Bacteria; kingdom Bacillati; phylum Actinomycetota; class Actinomycetes; order Kitasatosporales; family Streptomycetaceae; genus Kitasatospora; species Kitasatospora sp. NPDC048239. Next base: position 380,918 of record NZ_JBICZP010000001.1, read on the forward strand.
CCGGCCTCCTTCCCGATGGCCCGGATCGACCAGATCATGAGCAAGGGCGGCCTCAAACCCACCGACTCCCGCACCCTGGGGCAGGACGGCAGCGACCACCTCGCGATCGCCGCCGACTACCGGTACTGACCGCGGCCGCCCCCGGGTGCCGGGGGCGGCAGCGGGTCAGCCGCGGCGCCAGCGGTTGGTGATCGGCAGCCGGCGGTCCCGGCCGAAGCCCTTCACCGAGATCTTCGGGCCCGGCGGGTACTGCCGGCGCTTGTACTCGGCGGTGTCGACCAGCCGGACGATCCGGTCGACCACGGCCGGGTCGAAACCGGCCGCGACGATGGCGTCCCGGCCCTGGTCGCCCTCGACGTAGAGGTCGAGCACGGTGTCCAGCAGGTCGTAGTCCGGCAGCGAGTCGGTGTCCACCTGGTCCGGCCGCAGCTCGGCGGAGGGCGGCTTGCCGATGGTGTTCTGCGGGATCGGCGGCTGCTCGCCGCGCCGCTCGGCCTCCTCGTTCCGCCAGCGGGCGAGCCGGAAGACCAGCGACTTGTAGACGTCCTTGATCGGCCCGTACGCGCCGACCGAGTCGCCGTACAGCGTGGAGTAGCCGACCGCCAGCTCGCTCTTGTTGCCAGGGGCGAGCACCAGGTGCCCCTCCTGGTTGGAGATCGCCATCAGCAGCGTGCCGCGCAGCCGGGACTGCAGGTTCTCCTCGGCCAGGCCGGTCAGCTCGGTGGCCGCCAGGTAGGCGTCGAACATCGGGGCGATCGACACGGTCCGGAAGTGCAGCCCGGTCCGGCGGGCCAGCTCGGCGGCGTCGTCCCTGGAGTGCTGCGAGGAGTAGCGGCTCGGCATCGAGACGCAGTGGACGTTGCCGGCGCCGACCGCGTCCACCGCGATGGCCGCCACCAGCGCCGAGTCGATGCCGCCGGAGAGGCCGATCAGCACGGACGCGAAGCCGTTCTTGGTGACGTACGCCCGGGTGCCGGAGACCAGCGCGGCCCAGATCTCCGCCTCGTCCGAGATCCGGGGGGCCACCTCGGCGGTCAGCGGCTCGGCCGGCGCCGGCCGGGGCCCGCCGCCCAGCTCGGTGCGGACCAGGTGCAGCCCGTCGCCGAGCAGCAGGCCGTCGGTGTGGTCGCTGCTCGCGGCCGGCAGGTCGAGGTCGAGGACCATCAGGTGCTCCTCGAACTGCGGGGAGCGGGCCAGCACCGCGCCGTCCGGGGCGACCACGATCGAGTCGCCGTCGAAGACCAGCTCGTCCTGGCCGCCCACCATGTTGACGTAGGCCAGCGGGCAGCCCGCCTCGGCGGCGCGGCGGCGGACCAGCTCCAGCCGGGCGTCGTCCTTGTTCCGCTCGTACGGCGAGCCGTTGACCACCAGCAGCAGGCCGGCCCCGGCCTCACGGGCGGCCGTGACCCGGCCGCCGTCCTGCCAGATGTCCTCGCAGATCGCCAGGGCGACGTCCACCCCGTGCAGCCGCAGCACCGGCAGCTGGTCGCCGGGGACGAACCAGCGGTACTCGTCGAACACGCCGTAGTTGGGCAGGTGGTGCTTGGCGAAGCGGGTGACCACCTCGCCCCCGTACAGCACCGCCGCGCAGTTCTGCGGCGAGCCGGCCGGCCGCCCGAACCGCGGCGAGGCGTGCTCGGAGCGCCCGAGGTAGCCGACCACCACCGGCAGCCCGCCCAGCCCCTCCTCGGCCAGCCGCTCCGCCAGCCCGGCCAGCGCGGACCGGGACGCCTCGACGAACGACCCGCGCAGGGCGAGGTCCTCGACCGGGTACCCGGTCAGGGCCATCTCGGGGAACGCGACCAGCTGGGCGCCGGCCTCGAAGGCCTGCCTGGTCCAGCGCACCACCTCATCGCCGTTGCGTGCGATGTCACCGACCCAGGGGTCGGTCTGGCTCAGGGCGAGACGGAGATTGGGCATGTCCCGAGTGTAATCGTCGATCTGACGCGATGTCGTTCGGCCCGGGGGTCGCCACTGCCCTCGGGGCCGGTGATCCGCCATGATGGGGGCAGTCGCTTTCGGGTGGTTTCCGGGCGTAACACGAACGTAAAGAGCAGAGGTGAGACTGTCCCCATGGGCAAGCAGCAGGAGTTCGTGCTTCGGACGCTCGAAGAGCGTGACATCCGTTTTGTCCGACTGTGGTTCACCGACGTGCTCGGGTTCCTGAAGTCGGTCGCGGTGGCGCCGGCGGAGCTGGAGCAGGCCTTCGAGGAGGGCATCGGCTTCGACGGGTCGGCGATCGAGGGATTCGCCCGGGTCTACGAGTCGGACATGATCGCCAAGCCGGACCCGACCACCTTCCAGATCCTGCCGTGGCGCTCGGAGACCCCGGGGACGGCCAGGATGTTCTGCGACATCCTGATGCCGGACGGCTCGCCGTCCTTCGCCGACCCCCGGTTCGTGCTCAAGCGGACCCTGGAGAAGGCCTCCGCCCTCGGGTTCACCTTCTACACCCACCCCGAGATCGAGTTCTTCCTGTTGAAGAACCTGCCGGGCGACGGCACCGCGCCGATCCCCGCGGACCAGTCCGGCTACTTCGACCACACCCCGCGCGGGGTGGGCCACGACTTCCGCCGCCAGGCGATCACCATGCTGGAGTCGATGGGCATCTCGGTGGAGTTCTCCCACCACGAGGGCGCCCCCGGGCAGCAGGAGATCGACCTTCGGTACGCCGACGCGCTCTCCACCGCCGACAACATCATGACGTTCCGCCTGGTCATGAAGGAGGTCGCGCTGGAGCAGGGCGTGCACGCCAGCTTCATGCCCAAGCCCTTCTCCGACCACCCGGGCTCGGGGATGCACACCCACCTCTCGCTCTTCGAGGGCGACCGCAACGCCTTCCACGAGTCCGGCGCCGAGTACCAGCTGTCCAAGGTGGGCCGCTCCTTCATCGCCGGCCTGCTCAGGCACGCCGCCGAGACGGCCGCCGTCACCAACCAGTGGGTCAACTCCTACAAGCGGATCTGGGGCGGCTCGCAGCGCACCGCGGGCGCCGGCGGCGAGGCGCCGTCGTACATCTGCTGGGGCCACAACAACCGCTCCGCGCTGATCCGCGTCCCGATGTACAAGCCCGGCAAGCAGGGCTCCACCCGGGTCGAGGTCCGCTCGCTGGACACCGGCTGCAACCCCTACCTCGCCTACGCCGTCACCCTGGCCGCCGGCCTGAAGGGCATCGAGGAGGGCTACGAGCTCCCGGCCGGCGCCGACGACGACGTCTGGGCGCTGTCCGACGCCGAGCGGCGGGCGATGGGCATCCAGCCGATGCCGCAGAACCTCGGCGAGGCGATCGACCTGATGCAGCGCAGCGAGCTGGTCGCCGAGACCCTCGGCGAGCACGTGTTCGACTTCTTCCTGCGCAACAAGCGCCAGGAGTGGGAGGAGTACCGCTCCGAGGTCACCCCCTTCGAGCTGCGGAAGAACCTCCAGGTGCTGTAGCCGCGGGGCTACGCTGACGTCCGGTCAAGTACCGGAGGGCCCGCCGTCATTCGAATGGATGACGGCGGGCCTCCATTTGGGTTGGCGCGTTCACCGATGGCGGTATGTGAGGGGATTGTGACGTTGGGTTGTGATCCGATAAGCGTGATCCACCCCTCCCCACCTGAGAGGACCTCATGCCCTCCTCCACCGTCAGCCGCGCCGTCGCCGCCCGGCTGCTCGCCCGCCGGATCGGGATCGCGGGGGCGGCCGTCGCCGCCGTCGCCGGTCAGCTGCTGGTCAGCCCCATCGCCGACGCGCGCGGCTCCGGGCCCAAGCAGCCCCAACTGCGCGCCGACACCATCGCCTCGAACCCGATCCCGTTCACGACGCGGTTCCAGGGCGACTTCCACGGGTCGGTGACCCGGATCAGCAACTCGCTGATGACCTGTGACGAGACCCAGCCGCCGGTCGACCCGGCGCAGCCGGCGTGTGTGGACGCCCGGACCGGTGCGGGCAGCCGCCCGATCAACAACAACTACCAGATGAAGTACATCAACATCGATCCGGGCAGCATCGGCCCGCTCGGTGACCCGATCTACTCCGCCAGCTCGGCAGACCTCAACCTGCTGGAGGGCTCCGAGATCAAGTACGCCCGGCTGTACTGGGGCGGGACCCGCGGCATCGGCGACACCGTGCTGCCGGAGAGCCAGATCGACGAGATCTACCTGAAGTTCCCCGGCGAGGGCCAGTACCGCAACATCGCCAACGACCAGCCCTCCATCGGCTACATCACCACCAGCGAGGAGAGCAGCTACCAGGCCTCCGCCGACATCACCGACCTGGTCAAGCAGCACGGCAACGGCACCTACACCGCGGCCAACATGGACTCCGTGGTGAAGCCGCACAGCTGGGGCGGCTGGACGATCGTGGTGGCGTACGAGAACCCGTGCAAGCCGCTGCGCCACATCCACGTGTGGGACGGCTTCCAGGTCGAGCTGCCGGACAGCCCGCCGCGCGAATTCGACCTCACCGGGCTGAAGACGCCGGACACCGGCCCGGTCGCGGGCAAGCTCGGCTTCGTGGTCTACGACGGCGACCTGAAGTGGACCGGCGACACCCTCGCCATGAAGTCCACCAACGGTCCGGTGACGCCCTTCCAGGACGTGAACCACGCGGTCAACGACTCGTTCAACTCCACCATCGAGGAGCTGACCCCGGCCGACCAGTTCGCCCGCAACCCGTACAACCGCAACAACTTCGGCTACGACTCCAACCGGTGGGACATCTCGCCCTACCTGCGCAACGGTGACACCGACATCTCCATCCGGTTCGACACCGACAAGGACGGCTACGACCTGGGCGTCTTCTACGCCTACGTCAACCTGGACGGCTCGCTGGAGGGCTGACCGGGCCTCACCGCCCGGCGCCGCTGCCGCAGCACCCGCAGGCCGGGGTGCGGCAGCGGCGCCGCCGTGTGTGCGGGGCGGCCGCGCAGGGCGCGCTCGCACGGCCGCTCCACCCACCGGTACAGCCCGCCCGCCACCAGCAGGCTCCCGGCGGCCAGCAGCAGCCAGACGCCCAGCAGCGGCGCGCCGGGCGCAGGGCGGCCCGCGGTGCCCAGCCAGCAGCGGATGCCGATCTCGTGCACCAGGTACCAGGCGTAGGACCACTCGCCGAGCCGTACCGCCACCGGGCCGGCCAGCAGCCGCGGCCCGGCCCCGGCGGCGTCCCGCTGTGCGGCGGCCGCCAGCAGCGCGGCGAACAGCGGTGCCGCCAGGAGCTGGGACGCGCTGTAGGGGCCCCACCAGACGGAGTCCGGGGCGGCCGCGTGCCACGGCACCAGCAGCAGGTGCCAGCCGGCCACGGCCGCCGCGGCGCCGGCGAGCGGGACGCGGGGGAGCCGCCCGTGCCGGACGGCCAGCCCGGTGACCACCCCGAGGACGAACTGGGGGGTGCGGGTCAGCGGCAGGTAGTCCAGCAGCCAGCCGCGCACCGCCGGGTCGTCCGGCAGCAGCGCGCCCGCCGCCCAGAGCGCCGGGCCGAGCGCCGCACAGAGCAGGGCCAGCGGCAGCCAGCACCGGCGGCGCGGCGCCAAGGCGCGCAGCAGGAACGGGAAGAGCAGGTAGAACCAGGCCTCCGCTCCCAGCGACCAGGAGGCCGGGTTGCCGCCGAAGACCGTCTCCCGCGCCCACGGGTGCAGCAGCGGCAGCGACCAGAGCGCCGCCGCCAGCGGCAGCGCCGCGCCGATCAGGGCGTCCGCGCCGAGCGACACCGCGGTGCTCAGCACGTGCAGCGGCCAGATCCGGGCGAACCGGCGGCGGGCGAAGCTCCGCAGGGCGGTCGGCGCCCCGTCGTACGTCCAGGCCAGGACGAAGCCGGAGAGCACGAAGAAGAACGTCACGCCGGAGCGGCCGTACCAGGCGAGCGGGCCCAGCACCGGCACCTCGCCCACCTTGCGGGCGAGGTGGTAGAGCACCACCAGCAGCGCGGCCCAGAACCGCAGCCCGGTGAGCGACGGCAGTCGGGCGGGCATCGGCGCTCCGGGAGCAGGCGGGGCTGGACGGGTCGGACGGGGCTGGACGGGTCGGACGGGGCTGGACGGGTCGGCTCCGGTCCAACGAGCCGGGGCCGGCCCAGGACACGCCACCGGACGCGCCACGTCGGACCCGGCGGGTGGTCGGCGCCGGGGCGCGCGGCGCGGAGCGTGGCCGCGTACCCTGCTGGAGGCGGCTCGGACCGGTCGGGAGCGGGCCGCGCGGGCCGCGCAGGCCGGAAGCCGGAGGGGCGATGTCGGTGGAGGATCAGCGGGCCGGGAGCCGGGTCAGCCGGCCGGAGATCAGGCTGGTGCGGCGCGGGTTCACCGACCCGGCGCAGGCCGTCAGGCTGCTCGCCGGGCCCGGTCTGGAGGGGCTGGCCGACGACCCCGTGCTGCTGGACGCGCTCGGCGCGACCGCCGACCCGGACCTCGCCCTGCTCGGTCTCGCCCGTCTGCTGGAGTCCGCCGACGAGCAGGACCGGCACACCCTGCGCGACACCCTCACCACCTCCAAGCCGCTGCGCGACCGCCTGCTCGGCGTGCTCGGCGCGTCCACCGCGCTCGCGGACCACCTGGCCCGGCACCCGCACGACTGGCACGCCCTGGTCACCTTCGAGCTGCGCGACATGCACCCCGGCCCGGACGACTTCCGGCGCGCGCTCGACGAGGGCGTCCGGGGCCATGCCGTCCCCGACCGGCCGGACGCCCTGCGGGTCTCCTACCGCCGCTGCCTGCTGGCCATCGCCGCCCGCGACCTCACCGGCACCACCGACCTCGCGCAGACCGCCGCCGAGCTCGCCGACCTGGCCGGCGCCACCCTGGAGACCGCCCTCGACATCGCCGCCGAGCAGGATCCGGAGGCCGCCCGGTCCTGCCGCCTCGCCGTCATCGGCATGGGCAAGTGCGGCGGGCGCGAGCTCAACTACGTCTCCGACGTCGACGTCATCTTCGTCGCCGAGCCGCAGGAGGGCGTCGACGAGCACGAGGCCGTCAAGGCGGCCACCCGGCTCGCCGCCGCCCTCACCCGGATCTGCTCCGACACCACCGGCGAGGGCACCATCTGGCCGGTGGACGCCAACCTGCGCCCCGAGGGCCGCAACGGCCCGCTGGTCCGCACCCTGGCCAGCCACCTCGCCTACTACCAGCGCTGGGCCAAGACCTGGGAGTTCCAGGCCCTGCTCAAGGCCCGGCCGGTCGCCGGGGACGCCGAGCTCGGCGCCGCGTACCTGGAGGCGCTCGCCCCGATGGTCTGGCAGGCCGCCGCGCGGGAGAACTTCGTCGCCGACGTGCAGCAGATGCGCCGCCGGGTGATCGACTCCATCCCGGCCACCGAGCTGGACCGCCAGCTCAAGCTGGGCCCGGGCGGCCTGCGCGACGTCGAGTTCTCCGTCCAGCTGCTCCAGCTGGTGCACGGCCGCACCGACCCGGCGCTGCGCAGCGGCAACACCCTGGAGGCGCTCGCCGCGCTCTCCGGCGGCGGCTACGTCGGCCGGGCCGACGCCGTCTCGCTGGACACCGCCTACCGCTTCCTGCGCTCGCTGGAGCACCGGATCCAGCTGCACCGGCTGCGCCGCACCCACCTGATGCCCAAGGACGAGGGCGACCAGCGCCGGCTCGCCCGCTCGCTCGCGCCGCTGATCAATGACGACACCCGCGCCGACCCGGTCGCCGCCCTCCAACGCGAGTGGCGGCGGCACTCCGTCGAGGTCCGCCGACTGCACGAGAAGCTGTTCTACCGGCCGCTGCTGGACGCCGTCGCCGAGCTGCCGGCCGGCGCCGCCGGCCTCACCCCGGACGCCGCCCGGGCCCGGCTGGAGGCGCTCGGCTACGCCGACCCGGCCGCCGCGCTGCGCCACCTCGCCGCGCTAGCCTCGGGCGTCAGCCGCAAGGCGGCCATCCAGCGCACCCTGCTGCCGGTGCTGCTCGGCTGGTTCGCCGACTCCGCCGATCCGGACGCCGGACTGCTCAACTTCCGCCAGGTCTCCGACGCGCTCGGCCGCACCCCCTGGTACCTGCGGCTGCTGCGCGACGAGAGCGCCGCCGCCGAACAGCTGGCCCGCGTCCTGTCGGCCGGCCGGCTGGCCCCCGACCTGCTGTTGCGCGCCCCGGAGGCGGTCGCCATGCTCGGCGACCCGCAGGGCCTGACACCGCGCGGCCGACCCGCCCTGGAGCAGGAGATACTGGCCGCCGTCGGCCGGGCCGACACCGCCGCCACCGCCGTCGCCGCGGCCCGCTCGGTGCGCCGCAGGGAGCTGTTCCGGACGGCCGCCGCCGATGTCCTCGGCCGGCTCGGCGACGACCCGGCCGAGGCGCTGGACGCCGCGGGGGAGGCGCTCACCGCGCTGAACGCCGCGACCCTCCAGGGCGCGCTGCGCGCCTGCATCGCCGGCTGGGAGGCCCGGAACGGCGAGCTGCCGACCCGGATCTCGGTGATCGCGATGGGCCGCTTCGGCGGGCGCGAGCTCGGCTACGGCTCCGACGCGGACGTGCTCTTCGTCCACGAGCCGCTGCTGGGCTCGCTGGACCAGGACGCCGCCCGGGCCGCCCAGGCGGTCTGCCACGAGCTGCGCACCCTGCTCGGCGCGCCGTCCACCGAACCGCCGCTGCTGGTCGACGCCGACCTGCGCCCCGAGGGCCGCAACGGACCGCTGGTGCGCACCCTCGCCTCGTACGCGGCGTACTACCGGCGCTGGTCGCACGCCTGGGAGAGCCAGGCGCTGCTGCGCGCCGAGCCGGTGGCCGGGGACGCGGAGCTGGGGGAGCGGTTCCGGCAGCTGATCGACCCGCTGCGCTACCCCGGGGTGGGCGTGCCCGAGCGGGACGTGGTGGAGATCCGCCGGATCAAGGCCAGGATCGAGGCCGAGCGGCTGCCGCGCGGCGCCGACCCGACCACGCACACCAAGATCGGCCGGGGCGGTCTGGCGGACGTGGAGTGGACGGTCCAGCTGCTCCAGCTCCAGCACGGCCACGAGCTGCCCGCCCTGCGCACCACCCGGACCAGGGCGGCGCTGGCCGCGGCCGTGGAGGCCGGACTGGTCGGGAGCGAGGACGCGGCGGTGCTCGACGCGGCCTGGGTGCTGGCCTCGCGGGTGCGCTCCGCGGTGATGCTGGTGCGCGGCCGGCCGGGCGACAGCTTCCCCGCGGAGGCGCGGGAGCTGTCCGGGGTGGCCCGCTACCTCGGCTACGGCGCCGGGCACAGCGGCGAGCTGGTGGACGACTACCGGCGCACCACCCGGCGGGCCCGCGCGGTGGTGGAGCGGCTGTTCTACGACGGCTGAGCGGCCTGCCGGTGCGCGCGCCGGTAACGCCGAAGGGCCCCGCAGACCAGGTCTGCGGGGCCCTTCCACATAGCGGGGGTCAGCGCCGCCCGGCGCCGACCGCGGGCTCGCTCCACTGCTCGGGGACGGTGACCGGCTCCTCCTGCGTGCCCCGGGCCGGTACCCGGGGCAACCGGTAGGGCCAGGAGTGGTAGAGCCAGCGGGCCGCGAGGAAACCGACCAGGAGGCAGAGCTCACCGCCGACGGCGTCCATCCAGAAGTGGTTGGCGGTCGAGACGATCACCACCAGGGTGGCCAGCGGGTACAGCAGCCCCAGCACCCGGACCCAGGCCCGGCGGGCCAGGAAGAAGATCGCCAGACCGCACCACATCGACCAGCCGATGTGCATCGAGGGCATCGCCGCGTACTGGTTGGAGACGTGCGTCGCGGGCCCGGAGGCCATCGAGCCCCAGGTGTTGTGGACCTTCAGGGTGTCGATGAACCCCCCGTCGGTCATCAGCCGGGGCGGTGCCAGCGGGAAGAAGTAGAAGCCGACCAGCGCGATGCCGGTGGTGACGAACAGCACCGTGCGGGCCGCTGCGTAGCGGCCCGGATGGCGGCGGTAGAGCCAGACCAGCACGCCGATGGTCACGATGAAGTGCAGCGTCGCGTAGTAGTAGTTCATCCCGACGATCAGCCACGAGGCCTTGTCGACCGCGTGGTTGACCGAGCGCTCGATCGCGACGCCGAGGCTCTGCTCGAAGTCCCAGATCCAGGAGGCGTGCTTCTGGGCTATCGCCTCCTGCTCGGGCACGGCGTTGCGCACGAGCGAGTACACCCAGTAGCTGATCCCGATCAGGGCGAGCTCGAACCAGATCCGCGGCCGGGTCGGCGAGCGGCGCTGGTCGCGGATGCGGCTGCGCAGCGCGGCCGAGCGGGACTGGGCGACACGGGTGGCTCCGTCGGGCATCCGGCCGGGCTCGGCCGGGCCTGCTCCGGAACCGCCACCGTGCGCCGCGCCGGCGCGCTCGGCGCCGGTCTGCTGGATCTCGGTCGGTTCCCCCATGGACGAGAAGTCTGCCAGACGTCCCGTAGCCGTCTGCTCATCCTCTGGAAGTGGATTCTTCACCGGATGTCCCCCTTGAGGGTTAGGGGGCGACTCCCACCGGGGTAGGGGGTGCTGTCTGGTCTGGTACGAACCGGCGGGACGGGCATACGTCCCATTGTCACGCCGAGTCGATCGGGCGGCGCAAGCGGGGGGTCGGGCAGTGCCGCGGGGCCGGGTTTTCCCGGCACGAAACGCTTTCTGCATCTTGCTGAAACATATTGCAGCCCGCTAGCGTCCTGGCCACCCGATCCCCCTTCCCCCGCAAGGGAGCCCTCAGTGGCCGATCTACCGCCCCGCCGCCCGCGGAGCACCACCCCCCTGCGCAGACCGGGCCGTGCGGCCGTGCTGCTCGCCGCCGCACTGACCGCCGCCACCCTCGGCACCACCCCCGCGGCCCTCGCCGCCGCCCCGCCCGCCCCGCCCTCGGACGCCGCGCTGGCCGCGACCGCCGGGCGGCACGACCTCACCCGCGAGCAGTTCTACTTCGTCCTGCCGGACCGCTTCGCCAACGGGGACCAGGGCAACGACAGCGGCGGCATCACCGGCAGCCGGCTGGAGAACGGCCTCGACCCGGCCGACAAGGGCTTCTACCACGGCGGCGACCTCGCCGGCCTGATCCAGCGGCTCGACTACATCCAGGACCTCGGCACCACCGCGATCTGGATGGCCCCGATCTTCACGAACAAGCCCGTCCAGGGCACGGGGGAGAACGCCTCGGCCGGCTACCACGGCTACTGGATCACCGACTTCACCCGGGTCGACCCGCACTTCGGCACCAACGACCAGCTCAAGGAGCTGATAGCCAAGGCGCACGCCCGGGGCATCAAGGTCTTCTTCGACGTCATCACCAACCACACCGCCGACGTCATCGACTACCAGCAGAAGCAGTACGGCTACCGCTCCACCGGTGCCTACCCGGTGCTGGACGCGGACGGCCGGCCGGTCGACGAGACCGCCGTCGCCGACGCCGGTGCGGCCTGGCCGAGGACCAACCGGGACTCCTTCCCCTACAGCCCGGTCTTCCGGAACCCGGCCGACGCCACCGCCAAGACCCCGGCCTGGCTCAACGACCCCTCGCTCTACCACAACCGGGGCGACTCCACCTTCGCCGGCGAGTCCGCCACCGAGGGCGACTTCTCCGGCCTGGACGACCTCGACACCCAGAACCCCCGGGTGGTCCAGGGCTTCGAGAAGGTCTACCAGCAGTGGGTCAAGGACGCCGGGGTGGACGGCTTCCGGATCGACACCGTCAAGCACGTCAACATGGCTTTCTGGCAGCAGTGGGCGCCCGCGCTCAAGGACTTCGCGGCCAAGCAGGGCAACAAGCGGTTCTTCATGTTCGGCGAGGTCTACTCCGGCGACCCGGCCGTCACCTCGCCCTACGTCACCAAGGGCAGGCTCCAGGCCACGCTGGACTTCCCGTTCCAGAACGCCGCCCGCTCCTACGTCTCCCAGGGCGGCTCGGCCGCGGGCCTCGCCGACGTGTACGGCCAGGACTACCGGTACACCACCGCCGACACCGACGCCTACGAGCTGCCGACCTTCCTCGGCAACCACGACATGGGCCGGTTCGGCTCCTTCCTGCTGGCCGACAACCCGGGCGCCGACGAGGCCACCCTGCTGAGGAAGGACCGGCTCGGCAGCGAGCTGCAGTTCCTCACCCGCGGCCAGCCCGTCGTCTACTACGGCGACGAGCAGGGCTTCACCGGCGCGGGCGGCGACAAGGACGCCCGGCAGGACCTGTTCGCCTCGAAGACCGCGTCGTACAACGCCGACCGGGTGCTCGGCGGCGCCACCGGCCCGGCCGACCGCTACGGGCAGGGCGGCGAGCTGTACCAGGGCGTCGCGGGCCTGGCCAAGCTGCGCCGGGACCACCCGGCGCTCGCGGACGGCGCCCAGATCCAGCGGTACGCCGCCGACGGCGCGGGCGTGTACGCCTTCTCCCGGATCGACGCCGGACAGCAGGTCGAGTACCTGGTCGCGGTCAACAACGCCACCGAGGCGAAGACCGTCGCCCTGGACACCTTCTCGGCCGGGCAGGGCTTCGACCGGATCTACCCGGCGGCCGGGGAGCGGCTCGCCGGCGGTGCGGACCGCAAGGTCACCGTCACCGTGCCGGCGCTCTCCTCGGTGGTGTTCAAGGCCGCCGGGAGGCTGGCGCAGGTCCCCGCCGCCCCGCAGCTGGCACTGAAGACCCCCGCCGACGGCTCGACCGGCACCGTCACCATCGGCGCGCAGGTCGACGGCGGCGGCTTCGACCGGGTCTCCTTCGCCGCGCAGATCGGCACGGGCGGCTGGCAGGTGCTCGGCAGCTCGGACACCGGCGCGTACCAGGTCACCCAGGACCTGAGCGCGGTCGCACCCGGCACGGTCGTCCGCTACAAGGCCGTCGTCCAGGACTCCTCCGGCCACCTGCGCTCGGCCACCGGCTCGTTCACCACCGGCACTCCCGCGCCCAAGCCGGTGCCCAGCGCCACCGCCCGCCCGTACGCGGTCGTGCACTACCAGCGCAAGGACAACGCCTACGACGGCTGGAACCTCTACGCCTGGGGCGACCTGGCCGACGGCGAGGGCACCCAGTGGCCCGCCGGGCACGGCTTCACCGGCCGCGACGCGTACGGCGCCTTCGCGTACGTGAAGCTGAAGGCCGGGGCCTCGGACGTCGGGTTCATCGTCGAGAAGGACGGCGTCAAGGACGTGGACGCCGACCGCCACATCGACGTCGGCGCGACCGGCGAGGTCTGGCTCGCCGAGGGCGACCCGACCGTCCGCACCGCCAACCCCGGCCCGGTCGCCACCCTGCCCGCCGACACCGCCGTCATCCACTACAACCGGGCCGACGGCGACTACGACGGCTGGGGCCTGCACGACTGGACCGGCGCCGCCAAGCCCACCGACTGGGGCGGTCCGCTGACGCCGGTGCGCCGGGACTCCTTCGGCGCCGTCTTCGAGGTGCCGCTCGCCCCCGGCGCGACCAGCCTCAGCTACATCCTGCACAAGGGCAACGACAAGGACCTGCCGAGCGACCAGTCGCTGGACTTCGCCGTCAACGGCCGCGAGGTCTGGATCCTGGGCGGCCGGGAGGGCTACCTGCTGCCGCAGGGCTCGACCGCCTCCGCGCAGGTGGACCTCGGCTCGGCCAAGGCCCAGTGGATCGACGCCCGCACGGTGGTCGTCCCGGCCGCGTACGGCGCCAACGACGCGGCCCTGGCCGGCGGGACCAGCGCCCAGCTGGTGTACGACCCGGCGGGCGGCATCACCGCGGACAAGGGCGTGCTCTCCAAGCCCGGCCAGTGGATCCGCCTGGATCCCGCCCCCGGCGGCCTGACCGCCGCACAGAAGGCCGCGTACCCGCACCTGGCGGGCTACCGGGCCTTCACCGTGGACGCCCGGGACGCCGGCCGGGTCGCCCAGGCGCTCCGCGGCCAGCTGCTGTTCACCGAGCACCTGCCCAGTGGCGCGGTGCTCGCCGCCACCGGCGTGCAGACCCCCGGCGTCCTGGACGACCTGTACGCGCGCCGCACCGGGAAGGTCGACTTCGGTCCGGCGTACTACCACGGCAAGGTGGCGCTGTCCCTGTGGGCGCCGACCGCGCAGGAGGTGTCCGTCCAGGTCTTCGACGGCCCGTCCGGCGGCACCCCGAGGACGCTGCCGCTGAAGCTGGACGACGAGACCGGCGTCTGGGAACTCGTCCGCGACAAGGCGGAGTTGGACGGCAAGTACTACCTGTACCAGGTGAAGGTCTGGGCGCCGGCCGTCCAGCGGGTGGTGACCAACGCCGTCACCGACCCGTACTCGGTGGCGCTCTCCACCGACTCGGCGCGGAGCCTGGTGGCGGACCTCTCCGCCGCGGAGCTCAAGCCCCGCGGCTGGGAGGAGCACGCCGTCCCGAAGGCCGTCCCGCCCGCCCGGCAGCAGATCCAGGAACTGCACGTGCGGGACTTCTCGGTGGAGGACACCACCGTGCCCGCCGCCGAGCGCGGCACCTACCTGGCCTTCACCGAGTCGAAGTCGGCCGGTATGCAGCACCTGCGGGACCTGGCCAAGGCCGGGGTGACCACCGTCCACCTGCTGCCGACCTTCGACATCGCCACCATCCGGGAGAACCGGGCCGAGCAGAAGCTGCCCGGCTGCGACCTGGCCGCCCTCGCGGCGGACAGCGAGAAGCAGCAGGAGTGCGTGGCCGCCGTCGCCGCCGAGGACGCCTACAACTGGGGCTACGACCCGCTGCACTACACCGTGCCGGAGGGCTCGTACGCCACCGACCCGCAGGGCACCGCCCGCACGGTGCAGTTCCGGCAGATGGTGCAGGCGATCCACGAGGCCGGGCTGCGCGTGGTGCTGGACGTGGTCTACAACCACACCGCCGCCGCCGGGCAGGCCGAGCACTCGGTGCTGGACAAGGTCGTCCCCGGGTACTACCAGCGGCTCGACGCCAACGGCAAGGTGACGGCCGACAGCTGCTGCGCGGACACCGCGCCCGAGCACGCCATGATGAACCGCCTGGTGGTGGACTCCGTCACCACCTGGGCCCGCGAGTACAAGGTGGACGGCTTCCGCTTCGACCTGATGGGCCTGGACCCGAAGTCCACCATGCTGGACGTGCAGGCGGCGCTGCGGAGGATGACGTCGGACTCGGACGGCGTCGACGGGAAGAACGTCTTCCTCTACGGCGAGGGCTGGAACTTCGGCGCCGTCGCGAACAACGCCCGGTTCGAGCAGGCCACCCAGCTGAACATGGCCGGCACCGGCATCGCCACCTTCGACGACCGGATCCGCGACGCGGCGCGCGGCGGCAACTTCCAGCTGTCCTCCGCCCCGCAGCAGGGCTTCGCCTCGGGCCTGTACACCGACCCGAACGGCTCGGCGGACAACGGCACCCCGGAGCAGCAGAAGGCCCGGCTGCTCCAGCAGATGGACCAGTTGAAGGTGGCCCTCACCGGCAACCTGGCCGGCTACACCTTCACCGACAGCTCCGGGCGGACCGTCACCGGCGCGAGGGTCGACTACAACGGCGCCCCGACCGGCTACGCGGCCAGGCCCGGCGAGTCGGTGGAGTACGTGGACGCGCACGACAACGCCGACCTGTTCGACGCGCTGGCCTTCAAGCTCCCCGCGGGCACCGATCCCGCCGACCGGGCCCGGATGCAGGCGCTGGCGCTCTCGCTGACCGCCCTGACCCAGGGCCCGGGCTTCGCCCAGGCCGGCAGCGACCTGCTGCGCTCGAAGTCGCTGGACGCCAACTCCTACGACTCCGGTGACTGGTTCAACGCCATCCACTGGGACCCGGCCCAGGGCAACGGCTGGGGCCGGGGCGTGCCGATGGCGGCCGACAACAAGGGGATGTGGCCGCTGTCCGCGTCCCTGCTGGCCAACCCGAGGCTGAAGGTCGGCGCGGCGCAGATCACGGCGACGACCGCGCAGTACCAGCAGTTCCTGCGGATCAAGCAGTCCTCGCCGCTGTTCTCCCTGCCCACCCTGGCCGAGGTGCAGCGCCGGCTCTCCTACCCGCTGTCCGGCACCCCGGGCGAGGCGCCCGGGGTGATCACGCTGCACCTGGACGGCACCGGCCTGCCGGGCGCGGAGAAGGGCCTGACGGTGGTGTTCAACGCGACGCCGACCGCGCAGAGCCAGACCGTGGCCGCCCTGAAGGGGACGGCCCAGGGGCTGCACCCGGTGCAGGCGGGCGGCGCGGACCCGGTGGTCGGGCGGTCCGGCTTCGACGCCGCGACCGGGACCTTCACCGTGCCGGGCCGCACCGTGGCGGTGTTCGTCCAGCACTGACGGTCCGCCGGATCCGGGCCCCGCACCGCCGTCACGGTGGTGCGGGGCCCGTGCCGTTCCGGTTCCCTCTGAAGCAGTTTCATTCGGTGATTGGCCGGAAACCGACGCTGGCACGGCCGGAATGGTGACGTGCCGCGCCGACCGGGCGCTGTCGTCCGGGTTTCGGGCCGATCGCGGCCCCGGCGTGCTGGTCAGTGACCGCCGGGTGTGGTCAAACCTTCCGGCGTTATTGAAAACGGTGTCCAGAACTTCGTGTGGCTGTAACACAGTTGGCGGCCCGGCGGATGAACGGTCGCTGGTGCGAATCGGCCAATCCATGGCATGCATCTGTCATTCATGACTCGTTTGCTGCCACGATTCCTCCGGCTGCAGACGTGGGGGCCCCACCCTCCGGTGCAGCTGCCCCAGGCCAGGTACAGCGCACCCCCTCGGCAAGGCAACCAGCTCCGCACACCGCACCCGCGCCGCACACCGGCGGCGGGGGCCCCCACTGTGCCGCAACCCCGCGGTCCAGGTTCTCTCCACCGCACGCGAACCCCGCGCCGGTCGGAAAAGGAGTCCGCATGTCCCGTTACACCCAGGCTCGGAAGGCTGCGGTTGTCATGGCCGCCACCACCGCGCTGCTGGTGACCGGCATCCCCGTCATCGCGCAGGCGGCCACCGCTGACGCCCCGACGGCCGTCGCGGCCCAGCAGACGAGCCGCGCCCAGCTGATCGCCTCCGCGACCCAGCAGACCTCCACCCTCGCCCAGACCCTGGGCCTGGGCAGCGAGGAGAAGCTGGTCACCAAGGACGTCGTCCAGGACGCCAACGGCGCCCGCCACCTGCGCTACGAGCGCACCTACGCCGGACTCCCGGTGCTCGGCGGCGACCTGATCGTCCACCAGGACGCCACCGGCGCCACCCAGGGTGTGACCAAGGCCACCGAGGCCTCTCTGACCGGTGTGAACACCACGCCGAAGCTCGCCGCGCCGGCCGCGCAGTCGGCCGCGCTCGCCGCCGAGTCCGGCTCCTCGCTGGAGAACGCGCCGCGCCTGGTGGTCTGGGCCGCGGACGGCAGCCCGCGGCTCGCCTGGGAGACGGTCGTCTCCTCCACCGAGTCGGACGGCACCCCGAGCAAGCTGCACGTGGTCACCGACGCGACCTCCGGCCAGGTCATCCTGAAGTTCGAGGGCGTCAAGACCGGTACCGGCAAGGGCGTGTTCGTCGGCAACGTCACCATCGGCACGACCCAGTCGGGCTCGTCGTACCAGATGAAGGACGGCACCCGCGGTGGGATGTACACCACCAACCTGAACCACGGGACCACGGGCACCGGCACGCTGTACACCAAGTCCAGCGACAGCTGGGGTGACGGCACCGTCGCCAACAGCGAGTCCGCCGCGGTCGACGCCCACTTCGGCGTCTCGGCCACCTGGGACTACTACAAGAACACCTTCGGCCGCAACGGCATCCGCAACGACGGCGCCGGCGCCTACAGCCGCGTCCACTACGGCCAGAACTACGTGAACGCGTTCTGGGACGACGAGTGCTTCTGCATGACCTACGGCGACGGTGACGGCAACACCCACCCGCTGACCGAGCTCGACGTCGCGGGCCACGAGATGAGCCACGGCGTCACCTCCGCCACGGCCAACCTGACCTACTCGGGTGAGTCCGGCGGCCTCAACGAGGCCACCTCGGACATCTTCGGCACCATGGTCGAGTTCTACGCCAACATCCCGACCGACAACCCCGACTACCTCATCGGCGAGTTGATCAACATCAACGGGGACGGCACCCCGCTGCGCTACATGGACAAGCCGTCCAAGGACGGCGGCTCCGCCGACTACTGGTCCTCCACGGTCGGCAACAAGGACGTCCACTACTCCTCGGGCGTCGCCAACCACTTCTTCTACCTGCTGTCCGAGGGCAGCGGCGCGAAGGTCATCAACGGCGTCAGCTACAACTCGCCGACCCAGGGCAACATCACCGTCACCGGCATCGGCCGGGACAAGGCGGCGGCGATCTGGTACAAGGCGCTGACCACCTACATGACGTCCAACACCAACTACGCCGCGGCGCGCACCGCGACGGAGAAGGCGGCCACCGACCTCTACGGCGCGGGCAGCGCCGAGCTCCTCGCGGTCGGCACCGCCTGGGCGGGCGTCAACGTCGGCACCGTGCCCCAGAACCCGGGTGGCGTCACCGTCACCAGCCCGGGCAACCAGAGCACCAAGGTCGGCACCGCGGTCAACCTGAGCATCAAGGCCAACGGCGGCACCGCCCCGCTGACCTACTCGGCCACCGGCCTGCCGGCCGGCCTGTCGATCAACGCCTCCACCGGCCTGATCACCGGCACCCCGACCACCATCGGCACGTCCAACGTGACCGTCACGGCCAAGGACTCCGCCAACAAGACCGGTACCGCCAGCTTCACCTGGGCGGTCACCGACGGGAGCAGCACCTGCACCCCGGCGCAGCTGCTCGGCAACGCCGGCTTCGAGACCGGCACCGCCGCCCCGTGGACCGCCTCCAGCGGCGTCGTCGACTCCAGCTCCTCGCAGGCCGCGCACGGCGGTACCTGGAAGGCCTGGATGAACGGCTACGGCTCCACCCACACGGACACCCTCTCGCAGACGGTGACCATCCCGGCGAACTGCAAGGCCTCGCTGAGCTTCTACCTGCACGTCGACACCGCCGAGACCGGCACCACGGTGTACGACAAGCTGGCGGTCACGGTCAACGGCACCGCGCTGAAGACCTACTCCAACGTCGACAAGGCGACCGGCTACCAGCTGCGCACCTTCGACCTCTCGGCCTACGCGGGCCAGACGGTCACCCTGAAGTTCACCGGCACCGAGGACTCCTCGCTGCAGACGAGCTTCGTGATCGACGACACCTCGATCACCACCAGCTGACCCTGATCCAGGGCCAGTAGAACCAGGTAAGACAGGGAGCAGGGCCCGGCAGCCATCGGCTGCCGGGCCCTGCGTCGTCGTGAGGTTCCGGAAACCCGCGGGCAACCGCCGGGCAACGGCCGGGCAACACGAAACACGGCCGAAACGTGTCCGTCCGCAACAAGAAATCCGTCCCCGCAAAACTCTCCCATCCGACCTGCGACCCCGCCCACCCGTCGCCCGCCACCACCCTCCAGGGACGCGCCGGGTGGGGCACCCCTGTCCGCGCAGGCCTCTGGGAAGGCACGCCCATGTTCCTGGCTGACCCGTCACCCGGCCTCGACACCGGTGACACCGCCTGGCTGTTGGCCAGCACCGCGCTCGTCCTGTTGATGACCCCCGGCCTGGCCCTGTTCTACGGCGGCATGGTGCGCACCAAGAGCGTGCTCAACATGCTGATGATGAGCTTCGTCTCGATCGCCGTGGTCACCGTGGTCTGGCTGCTGGCCGGCTACTCGCTCGCGTTCGGCCCGGACGCCGGCGGCTGGGGCCTGATCGGGGGCCTGGACCACCTCGGGATGGCCGGAATCACCCCCACCTCGCTCACCGGGCACGTCCCGACCGTGCTGTTCGCCACCTTCCAGCTGACCTTCGCGATCATCACCGCCGCGCTGATCAGCGGCGCCATCGCGGACCGCGCCAGGTTCGGGGCCTGGGTGGCCTTCACCGCCGTCTGGACGCTGCTGGTGTACGTCCCGGTGGCGCACTGGGTGTTCGCGCCCGGCGGCTGGATCCTGTCGAGGCTGGGTGCGCTGGACTTCGCCGGCGGCACGGTGGTCGAGGTGAACTGCGGGGCGAGCGGCCTCGCCCTGGCCCTGTTGCTCGGCCCGCGGATCGGCTTCGGCAAGGAGGCGATGCGCCCGCACAGCCTGCCGCTGGTCCTGCTCGGCGCCGGACTGCTCTGGTTCGGCTGGTTCGGCTTCAACGCGGGCTCGGCGCTGGGCGCCAACGGCCTGGCGGCGTCCGCGCTGCTCAACACCCAGGCGGCGGGCTGCACCGGGCTGCTCGGCTGGCTCCTGGTGGAGAAGCGCCGGGACGGCCACGCGACCACGCTCGGCGCGGCCTCCGGCGCCGTGGCCGGACTGGTCGCGATCACCCCGTCCTGCGGCAGCGTCGACCTGGTGGGCGCCCTGGTGATCGGGCTGCTGGCGGGCGTGGTCTGCTCGTACGCGGTGAGCTGGAAGTTCCGCTTCGGCTACGACGACTCGCTGGACGTGGTGGGTGTGCACTTCGTGGCCGGGGTCATCGGCACCGCGCTGATCGGCCTGTTCGCCACCACCGCGATGACCGGCGGCCCGGCCGGCCTGCTGCACGGCGGTGGTTTCGGACAGCTCTGGCGGCAGCTGGCGGCGGTGGCGGCGGTGGCGGTGTACGCCTTCGCCATGACGTACGCGATCGGCCGGGTGATCGACCGGCTGATGGGCTTCCGGGCCGACGAGGAGCAGGAACTCGCCGGTCTGGACCTCGCCGTGCACGCCGAGACCGCGTACGATCACGGCGTCCTGGGCCACGGTACGACGGCCCACGCCACGGTGGCCCGGGCCACCGCCGCCTCCGTGCTCACGCACTCGTCCGACAGGACCCCCTCCGCATGAAGCTGATCACCGCGATCGTCAAGCCGTTCAAGCTGGACGAGGTCAAGAACGCGCTGCAGGCCGTCGGCGTGCACGGACTGACCGTCACCGAGGCCAGCGGGTACGGGCGCCAGCACGGCCACACCGAGGTCTACCGGGGGGCCGAGTACCGGATCGACCTGGTGCCCAAGGCCCGGATCGAGGTCGTGGTGGAGGACGCGGACGCCGAGCGGGTGATGGAGGAGATCGTCCGGGCCGCCCGCACCGGGAAGATCGGCGACGGCAAGGTCTGGTCGGTCCCGGTGGAGGACATCGTCCGGGTCCGCACCGGCGAGCGCGGGCCGGACGCGGTCTGACGCCCGCCTGACGTCCGGTTGGCGCCCGTCCGACGCGCGTTGCCGCGCCGGCCCCCTCGCGGGGCCGGCGTTCGCGCGCGCGGGCGCCTTCGTCCAACCCAAGGGGTCGTATGCGATCTTTCCGGGGCTGCGGAAACGTTCCTCCTTGACTCTTGACGACCCTTCCGGGCGGCCCTAGGTTCAGCGCTGCAAGTTTCCGGCAAGTTTCTGAAACCTGCTGCAAGCCTGCCCCGGCTGCCCCACCTCAGCCCCCAGGAGACATCGTGGTCACCACCGCCCCCACCCGCCGGTCCGCCCGCGCGGCCGGCGCGCTCACCGCCTCGGCGGCACTCGCGCTCTCGCTCACCGCGGCGTTCGGCGCCGCGCCCACCGCCCATGCCTCCCCGCCCGGCACTAAGGACGTCACGGCGACCCTCTTCGAGTGGCGCTTCGACTCGGTCGCCAAGGCCTGCACCGACACGCTCGGCCCCAAGGGGTACGGCTTCGTCGAGGTCTCACCGCCCCAGGAGCACATCCAGGGCGGTCAGTGGTGGACCTCCTACCAGCCGGTCTCGTACAAGATAGCCGGGCGCCTCGGCGACCGGACCTCCTTCAAGAACATGATCGACACCTGCCACGCGGCGGGGGTCAAGGTGGTCGCCGACTCGGTGATCAACCACATGTCGGCCGGCTCCGGGACGGGCACCGGCGGCACCGCCTACACCAAGTACACCTACCCCGGGTACTACCAGGACCAGGACTTCCACTCCTGCCGCACCGCGATCAGCAACTACGCCGACCGCTCCAACGTGCAGAACTGCGAGCTGGTCAACCTCTCCGACCTGAACACCGGCAGCGCCTACGTCCAGCAGACCATCGCCGGCTACCTGAACGACCTGGCCTCGCTCGGCGTCGACGGCTACCGGATCGACGCGGCCAAGCACATCGCCGCCGCCGACCTCGCCGCGATCAAGGCCAGGACGGCGAACCCCAACGCCTACTGGGTGCAGGAGGTGATCTACGGCGCGGGCGAGCCGATCCAGCCCTCCGAGTACACCGGCACCGGCGACGTGGACGAGTTCCGCTCCGGCACCTGGCTGAAGAGCGCCTTCCAGGGCGGTCGGCTGGCCGACCTCTCCGGCTGGGGCTCCGGCCTGCTGGCGAGCGACAAGGCCCGCACCTTCGTCGACAACTGGGACACCGAGCGCAACGGCTCCACCCTGACCTACAAGGACGGCAGCGCCTACACCCTGGCCAACGTCTTCATGCTGGCCAACCCCTACGGCTCGCCGAACGTCTACTCCGGCTACGCCTTCTCCGGCCACGACGACGGCCCGCCGAACGGCGGCACCGTCAACGCCTGCTACAGCGACGGCTGGAACTGCACCCACGCCTGGCGGCAGGTCGCCAACATGGTGGGCTTCCGCAACGCGGTCGCGGGCACCGGGATCACCAACTGGTGGTCCAACGGCAACAACGCGATCGCGTTCGGCCGGGGCGGCAAGGGCTTCGTGGCGATCAACCGCGAGTCGGGCGCGGTCACCCAGACCTTCCAGACCTCGCTGCCGGCCGGCTCGTACTGCGACGTCCAGCACGGCGACCCGACCGGCGGCGGCTGCACCGGCCCGTCCTACACGGTCGGCTCGGACGGCCGGTTCACCGCCACCGTCGGCGCCGGCGACGCGGTCGCGCTGTACGTCGGCGCGGGCGGCTCGGGCGGGACGGTGCCCGCCGTCGGCGGTGCCTCCTTCGCGGTCAACGCCACCACGGTGTTCGGCCAGAACATCTACGTGGTCGGCAGCAGCGCCGCGCTCGGCGCCTGGGACACCGGGAAGGCGCTGCCGCTCTCCTCGGCCGCGTACCCGGTCTGGAAGCTGGACGTGTCGATGACCGCCGGCACCGCGTTCGAGTACAAGTACATCCGCAAGGACGCCTCCGGGGCGGTCGCCTGGGAGTCCGGTGCCAACCGCACCGCGACCGTGCCGGCCTCGGGCGCCGTGAGCCTGAACGACACCTGGCGCAGCTGACCGCGCCGGGCGGCCGCCCTCCGTACGGGGGGCGGCCGCCCGCCGCCGCGGCCTCTTGCCGCAGTCTCTTAATGCGGCCTCTTGCTGCGGCCCGGGCCCGGCTTCCCGGCCCCGGTTGCCCAGCCCTGGTTGCTCAGCCCCGGCCGATGTACGGCATGGCCGTCGCCATCACCGTCGCGAACTGCACATTGGCCTCCAGCGGCAGTTCGGCCATGTGCCGCACGGTCCGGGCGACATCGGCGACGTCCATGGTCGGCTCCACGGCGATCCGGCCGTCCGCCTGCCGCACGCCCGCGCCCATCGCCGCCGTCATGTCGGTCGCGGCGTTGCCGATGTCGATCTGCCCGCAGGCGATCCGGTATGGGCGGCCGTCCAGCGAGAGCGACCTGGTCAGCCCGGTGACGGCGTGCTTGGTCGCGGTGTACGCGATCGACTGCGGGCGCGGGACGTGGGCCGAGATCGACCCGTTGTTGATGATCCGGCCGCCCTGCGGGTCCTGGGCCTTCATCTGCCGGAACGCGGCCCGGGCGCAGAGGAACGCCCCGGTGAGGTTGAGGTCCACCACGGCCCTCCACTCGGCGACCTCCAGCTCGTCCACCGGGGTCGGCGCGCCGAACGTCCCGGCGTTGTTGAACAGCAGGTCGACCCGGCCGAACCGCTCGACGGCCGCCGCGAAGAGCGCGTCCACCGCCGCGGGGTCGGTGACATCGGTCGGCACCGCGGCCGCCCCGGTACCGCTCGACCGCGCGGTCTCCCGCAGCGGCTCCTCCCGCCGCCCGGCGAGCACCAGCAGCCACCCGGCGGCGGCCAGCTCCAGTGCCACGGCGCGTCCCACCCCGCTGCCGGCTCCGGTGACGACGGCGATCTGCTGGGGCATGGCGACTCCTCGGACGGCGGTGCTGGCGAGCTGATCGTCGCCGATCCGGAGCCCGCAGTCACTGGTACGAGGGACCAAACGGCGCGCGCGCCGACACCCGTCCGGCTGTGCTCCCCGCCGTCCGGCGGGGGCCACCCCCCGCCGGACGGCAGGGTGGGCGAAGGGCTTTACCGGAGATCGGGAGCAAACATTGGACCGCCGTCGGCCCTCGCGCAACCGGTCGCCCCCGCACCACGTCATAAGATCGCAGGACGGCGCGCCACCGCGAGGGACGGCGCACCGCCCCCGGGGGCCGCAGCACGCGTCGCGCCCGGGCCTGTCCGGCCCCACCCCGGGGGCCACCGCCCGGCTCCCGACGGAGCGGGCGCGACACCGGTCGGAGAGTCCTCACCGTGCAGCCGCAGTCCACCCGCATCCGCGCCGTCCTGACCGGCGCCGCCGCCTTCGCCCTGGCCGCCTCGCTGGCGGCCTGTGGCAGTACGGACGGCAGCGGGAAGGGGGACACCGCCAAGGGCGACGCGGGCACGGCGGGCGCCGCGGGCAGCGCCGCTCCCGGCACCCCGTCGGCCGCGGGCAGCAGCCCGGCCGCGTCCGGCACCTCCGCCGCACCCACCAGCGCCACCCCGGCCGCCTCCGGCAAGGTGCTGATGCCGACCGGTCCGGCCGCCGCACTCACCAAGTCCCGGGACACCGTCGCCGGCCAGATCATGATGACGACGCTGACCGGTCCCAAGTCGGGCGTCTCCGGCAAGGTCTGGGTCTGGCTGCCGCCCGAGTACAACGACCCGAAGTTCGCCAAGACCGGCTTCCCCGTGCTCACCCTCTTCGCGGGCGGCCAGAGCAACGGCTACAACACCTGGACCGACGACCAGCTGCCGATCCAGCAGTACGACGCCGAGCTGTCGAAGGCCGGCAAGGCGCACCCGTTCATCATGATCATGCCGGTGCAGAACTTCAACAGCGACGAGAAGAACGCCCTGGACTGCGCCGACATCCCGGGCCAGCCCAAGATGGGCACCTGGATGGCCGAGGACATCCCGGACTTCGTCCGCGCCAACTTCCGCACCGTGAAGGGCCGCGACGGCTGGGGCCTGATGGGCGCCTCCACCGGTGCGTTCTGCAGCGCGAAGCTCGCCCTCCAGCACCCGGACAAGTTCAAGGCGGCCGTCCCGATCGACGGCTACTTCAACCCGGACTCGGGACTCTGGAAGGGCCACGAGGCCGAGCGGCAGGCCAACAGCCCCGACGCGATGGTCGCCCAGGGCAAGGCCGACGTGAAGATCCTCGCCACCGCGGGCGGCGCGAACGGGTACGAGACGAAGCTGGTCAAGGCGTGGGTCGCCAAGGCCGTGGCGCCGCTGTCCGTCGAGTACTACGAGCAGCCCGGCGGCAAGCACCTCACCACCGACTTCAAGAAGATGATCCCGGACACGCTGGCCTGGCTCACCAAGAACCTGGCGGGCCCGGCGGCCGACTGAAGCGGCGGCCCGGCCCCGGCTCGTATCGGCCCCCGCAGGTATCGGCCCCTGTACATATCGGCCCCCGCACGTAACGGCCCTCGCCCGCCTCGCGGACGAGGGCCGTGGTGTTGCCCGCCGGGCTCCTGACCTGCGCGTCAATCGGATATTGATTCGACTCTGATCGACTGTGAGCACTTTGGTGGGAGCGCGTTTCCACCAGCCTGCCAAGTCGTGAGAAGAGAGCCATGCCGAGCCACCTGCTTCCCGTAGCGTCCCCGCCCGCCGTCCCCGCCCAGTCGGGCTCCGACCGTGAGCGGACCGCCGGCGAGGAGCCGCAAGCCGTCCGGTTCGCCGGGCTGCGGCTGGTGCACGCCGCCCTCCGCCGCGACCTGACCCGGCTGCCGAACTCGCTGCGCCTGCTCCAGCCCGGCGAGGACGACAAGGGCGAGGCGCTGCTGCGGCACTGGACCTTCGTCACCGCGATGCTGACCTGCCACCACGAGCAGCAGGACACCCGGATCTGGCCGATCGTGCGCCGCTTCGCCCCCGAGCTGCGACTGCTGCTCAACTGGCTGGAGGCCGACCACCACAACCTGGACCACTCCTTCACCCGGGTCACCACCCTGGTGCGGATCGCCAGCCGGGACGCGGGCAGCGCCTGGCCGGTCGCCTACGCGATGGAGGACCTGGCGGCCCGGCTGGAGACCCACCTGCGCATCGAGGAGCGGCAGTTGATGCCCCGGATGGAGCGGGTGTTCGCGCCCGGCTCCCGGCTGGGCAGCCTGCCCGAGCTGCTGGACCTGCTGCGCTCCGCCGACGGCCCGGGCACCGCCGACGCGCTGGCCTGGCTGCTGGACGGCGTCGAGCCGGCGGTCGTCGACCAGCTGCTGGCCGACTGCGACGACGACGTGGTCCGCAACTGGCCGCACTGGCAGGCCACCTACCAGCGCTGCACCGCTCCGCTCTGGGGCCCGGCCGACGGCTGGGGCGTCTCCCGCGAGTGACCGCGGGGCCTTTTGCGGCCCTTTGATCTACGCGCGTGGCATATGCGCAAGGCATATGCGCCCCAGCCTCGCGTCAGCACACCCCCAGCCGGGCCAGGTAGCCCGGCAGATCGGCCGGATCGTGGGTGGCCAGCCCGACGTAGCCGTCCGGCCGGACGACGAACAGCCCCCGTCCGTACGCCCGGGCCGCGATTCCGCCGCCGGTTCCGGCGTCGACCCGCAGCGCGCCGACGCCCGTCGGCAGAACCGGCAGCCCGCACTCCACGGCGAGCACGGTGAACTGCGGCCCCCGGAACACGTCGAACAGCCGGCGCCCGGGCCCGCCCGCCTCCCGCGGCTCCTCCAGGGGGGCGTCCGGAGCGCGCTCCCCGGCGCGCAGCGCCTCCTCGGCCAGGCCCGAGCGGGCCTCCACGGTCAGCGGCCCGCCCTCGTAGCCGAGGCCCAGCTGCTCCGTCCGCGGCCCCCGGTTCAGTGCGCCGGCCCGGACCCCGCCCGCCCGGTACAGCCGGGTGGAGATGTCCAGCACGTCGGCGGCGATCGGCAGCCGCTCCGCCTCGTAGCTGTCCAGCAGTTCCTCGGCCGCGCCGTGCCGAAGCACCTGGCCGAGCTTCCACCCCAGGTTGTAGGCGTCCTGGACGCTGGTGTTGAGTCCCTGGCCCCCGGCCGGGGAGTGGATGTGCGCGGCGTCGCCGGCGAGGAACACCCGGCCGACCCGGAACCGCTCGGCGAGCGCCGCCCGGGGCCGGAAGTCCGAGGCCCAGCGCACCTCGCCGACCGCCTCCGCGGGCAGGTGGGTGCGGGCCGCGACCGTCCGGCGCACCCCCTCGGGCGAGGTGTCCGGCTCCTGGTCCGCGTCGAACTGGGCGAACAGCTGGAAGTCGGCCGTGCCCGGCAGCGGGCAGAGCAGCAGCGCACCGCCGGGGGCCTTCGGCCAGATGTGCCAGTTCTCGCGGTCCAGCCCGGTCAGCCGGAGATCGGCGACCAGGGCGGGGCGCTGGTCGACCTGCTCGCCGGCCATCGGGATGCCGGCCGCGCGCCGAACCGTGCTGCGGCCGCCGTCGGTGGCCACCAGGTAGCGGGCCGCGACGGTGCGCTCGATGCCGTCCGGCCCGGTCAGCCGGGCCTCGACCCGGTCGGGGCGCTGGTCGAGGCCGGTCAGCGCGGTGCCGAAGGCCACCTGCCCGCCGAGCTCCCGCAGCCGGTCGTACAGCACCTCCTGGGTGCGCCACTGCGGGAGCATCCAGATGTCCGGGTGCGGCACGGTCGGGTCGGGCGCGTTGCGCTCGATCAGGTCCCACTCGCCCTGCCGCTCGCCGTCCTGCCAGGACATCATCCGGGGGTAGTGGCCGCCGGCGGCGCGGACCGCGGGCAGCACCCCGAGGTCGTCGAGGACCTCCAGGGTGCGCGGCTGCAGCCCCTTGCCGCGCGAGCCGGGGAACAGCGCCGCGGCCTTCTCCACCAGCAGGGCGGACACCCCGCGGCGGGCGAGGTCGCAGGCCAGGGTGAGGCCGGTGGGGCCTGCTCCGACGATCAGGACGTCCGGGTGTCCGGGGTGCACGGCATGCTCCATGGGAAGCTCCTTAACGGCGTTAAGTTGGCGACTGGTCCGAGCATGGGCTTAACGGTGTTAAGTTGTCAAGGTGAAGAGTGGGGCGGGCCGGCCGACACCCACCGGAAAGGCCGGTATGCCACCCAAGCTGGACCGCGCTCAGGTCGTCGATACGGCCCTGCGCCTGCTCGACGAGACCGGGCTCGACGGCCTCACCCTGCGGCGGATCGCCACCGAGCTGGACGTCAAGGCGCCCGCGCTGTACTGGCACTTCGCCAACAAGCAGGCGCTGCTGGACGAGATGGCCACCGAGATGCTCCGCCGGATGACCGGCGGGCCGATCACCCCGCCGGCGTCCTGGCAGGAGGCGCTCACCGCCACCTGCCGCACGCTGCGCGGCGCCCTGCTGGGCTACCGCGACGGCGCCAAGGTCTTCAGCGGCACCCGCCTCACCGACCAGGGCCACACCGAGGGCCAGCACGTGATGCTGGCCGCCTTCACCCGGGCCGGCTTCGAACTCGCCGACGCCGTACAGGCGTACACCACCGGGTACGCGTACACCATCGGCTTCGTCATCGAGGAGCAGGCCGTCCACCCCCGGCCCGGCGAGCGCGCCCCCGGCTACGACCCGGAGCAGCGCGCCGCGGGCATCGACCCCGCACACGAACTCGCCGCCGCGGCCGGTCGGGACCTCTTCGGGGACTACGAGCGGCGCTTCGAGCGCGGCCTCGCCGTCGTCGTGGCCGGGGTCGAGCGGGTCCTCGGTCCCGAAACCGCCGCCAACCCGTAGGGGGATCTGGCCCTCCGGCCCTCAACTGCCGTGGACCCCTAGGGGATTGGACCCACTCTTCTCGGGGTCGGGGCGGCCCGGCCGCTCCGGGCCGGGCCAGGGGGCGGGTACCGCCCGGGGCCGATGGCCCGGCGTGCACGGCCGCCTACCGTCAGTGCCATGACCACAGCGACCCCTTCGCGCCCGGCCCGGCCCCCTGCCCGTAGGGCCCGTCCCGCCCGGACGGCCCGCACCGCGCTGCTCGCGGCCGGTGCCGTGCTCCTGCTCACCACCGGGCTCACCGCCTGCAAGGCCAGTGCCGCGCTCTGCACCGACGACGACAGCTGCGATGTCGTCGTCCGGACCGACGGTGCGGACGCCGCCAACACCGTGGAGGTCTTCGGCGGCGATCGCAGCGTGAAACTGACCGTCAGCCACATCACCGACACCTCGGCCGAGGTGAAGGTCGGCGAGGAGACCAGGACCCTCACCGAGAAGACCGAGGCCGCCATCGGCCAGGCCAAGATCACCCTGCGCAGGGCCGTCGCGGGCGACCACTACGCCGAACTCCACGTCAGCCGCTGACCGACCGCCACCGTCCTCGGCTACTACGACTCCTACTCCTACTCCTGCTTCTGCTCCTCATCCGTCCGCTCGGGCCAGTCCGCCTGTTCCGGCTACTCCGGCAGGCGGTTGAGCCAGGTCAGCGGAGTGACGGTGATCGCCTGCCCCGGCGATCCGTCCCACTCCACCGGCAGGCCGACCGCCTCCAGCGCCGCCACCACCTCGCGGCCGATCAGCACCGTCCGGAGCTCCGCCTCCGCCGTCGACTCCGCGGGCGCGCCGTCCGCCCGGAACCCGCCGTACCGCAGCGTCAGGCCGCCCCCGGCAGCCGCCCGCTCGGTGTCCTGCTCATGAAAGAAGACGAAGCCGCGGGAGTCCGCGTCGGCCTCGCCGCCGATCTCCGCGTATCCGCAACTGCCGCAGCAGGTGAAGTCCATCGCCGCGACGATGTCCTGCTCCTCCAGCGCGTCGAAGGCCTCCTCCAGGCGGTCCACGTCCGTGGTCCGCGGCCAGGACGCCTGCTCGGCCAGCCGCTCCTGCCACAACGGCGCGACGAGCCGACCCGCCTGCTCCTCCGTCAGCCCCTGGTCGTCGAACTCGTCGGCCAGGGACTCGGCTATCTCGTCCGACTCCTGGAAGCCGCACCGGATCAACTCACGGGCGCGCTCCCGGGCGTCGCGCAGCACATCGGGGGTGGGATCGGTCTCCTGGTTCATGGTCGAATACTCGCACCCGCCACCGACAACCCCGCCACCGGCAGCCGAGCTGTCCACCGCGGCCCTCAAGGGCCTGCCGGCCGGGCCCGCAGGACAGGTCCTCAGCCCGGGGCGAGCCGGAACTCCAGATTGCCGAACCGCACCTGGTCGCCCGGCCGTACCCGCACCCCGCCCGCGATCCGGCGGCCGTTCACATGCGTGCCGTTGGTCGACCCCAGGTCGTACAGCACCCAGCCCTCGCCCTCGCGCCGCAGCTCGGCGTGCTGGCGCGACACCGAGGCATCGTGCAGCCGCAGCCCGGACCCGGGGATCCGGCCGATCGTCAGCGTCCCCGCCCCCGCGTGCGGCAGGCTCAGCCCCGGCAGCCGCTCGACCCGCCAGGCCCCGCGCAGCCGCACCCCGAACGCCGATATCTGACCCACCGTCCGCAGCAGGAACCGTCCGACCGGGTTCCCGGCCGGCAGGTCCGCCATCGCAGCGTTCAACTCGGCCCGGCTGCTCGCGTGCAGCACGACGTCCATCCGCCCGAGGAAGGTCTCGTGCGACAGCCGTCCGCTGCCCGCCCCCTCCCGCAGCACCCCGAGCGCCTGCTCCCGCTCGGCCTCGGACGGCCGGACCACATGCGTCCGGATCTCAGGTGACGTCATGGCCTGATTGTCGGCTCACCCGCACCCGCCTGTCCAGGATCCGGCAGCCGCCGGACCGCGGCGGAGCCCGCCGACCGCACCGGACCGCGGCGGCGTGTGGTGCGGGTGTGAGGTGAGCGGCGCGGGGTGCGGGGGTGCCGGGTGCCGGGTCAGGACTTCCTGGCGGCCGCCAGGATCTTGGCCGTGGTGTGCAGGAAGCGCGAGGTGCCCTGCCCCTGGTAGGCCTTGCCGAAGACGTCGGCCGGGTTGGTGTTCATCCGCCCGCCCCGCAGGTGGATCACCACGAAGGCGGTACCGGCGTCGGCGCCGACGACCTCGAAGTCGCCCTTCTCGGACGTCCGCGGGACGGGGTAGTCGTCCGGCAGCGGCTCGGAGAGGAAGACCACCATCAGCCGGACGTCCGGCGTCGCCTCGATCCCGGCGAACGGCTCGGCGGCCAGCAGCGCCTCGACCTCGTCCGGGGTGCGCAGCATGACGGGCACGGGGAAGCCCAGCGCCTCGGCCAGGTGCCGTTCGATCCGCCGGGCGAGGGCGGCCCGGTCGGTCTCGCCGGTGGTGAAGAAGACGTTGCCGCTCTGGATGTAGGAGCGCACGTCGCCCAGGCCCAGCTCGGTGAAGAGGGCGCGCAGCCGCTCCATCCGCACCGTGCGCCCGCCGACGTTGACGGCTCGCAGGAACGCGATGTACTCGGTCGTGGTGGTCACCCGTCCAGTCTGGCACCGGGCGCCGACAACGCCCCGGGCCTCACCGGGATTGCCGGCGCCCGGTGCCAGACTGGCGCCATGGCTACCTGGCAGGACTTCGAGTACGCGGCACCGGATCTCGCCCCCCTCGTACGGGCCCGTTTCGAGGCGAACAAGCACCATGTCCTGGCGACGCTGCGCAGGGACGGTTCACCGCGGGTGAGCGGCACCGAGGTCAACTTCATCGGCGCCGACCTCACCATCGGGTCGATGGAGGGGGCGATGAAGGCCCGCGACCTCCAGCGGGACGCCCGCTTCGCGCTGCACGCGCATCCGGGCGACGAGACGATGGAGGGCGGGGATTCGAAGATCTCGGGCCGGGCCGTCGAGATCACCGACGAGGTCGAGCTGGCCGCCTGGGTGGCGGACCTGCCGCAGGCGCCGCCCGGCCCGTTCCACGCCTTCCGGCTGGAGCTGGACCAGGTGGTGCACACCACCGTGAGCGACGACCAGCTGTGGGTCACGTCCTGGCGTCCGGGCGAGCCGGTCCGGCGGATCCAGCGGCTGTAGCGCCGCCGGCCGCGGTGCCCGCCCGGACGGCTGCTACGGCAGGACGGACTTGAGCGCCTCGGGGGTCCGGGCGACGACGGCGTGGCCGTCGTCCGCGGTGATGATCGGGCGCTGGATCAGGATCGGGTGGTCGGCCATCGCCTTGATCCAGCGCGCCCGGTCGCCCGGCTCCCGGGTCCACTTCTTCATTCCGAGGTCCTGGGCGGACTGCTCGTCCAGCCGGGTGATGTCCCAAGGCTCCAGCCCCAGCCGCTCCAGGACCTGCTCCAGCTCGACGGCGGTCGGCGGGTCCTCCAGGTAGCGCCGCACGGTGTACTCGGCGCCCGCGCCCTCCAGGGCCCCGAGCGCCGTTCGGCACTTCCCGCAGCGCGGGTTGATCCAGATCTCCATGCCGCCAGGGTACCGACCCCGCCCGCCGGGGCCCTGTTTTCCCGTTCGACCGCCGCCCGGCCTCGACCGCCGCCCGGCCTCGACCCGCCCGGCCTCGACCCGCCCCGACCCACCCTGCCTCGACCCGACCCGCCCGCCGACGGCCCCGCGGTCCGCGCCCTCACTCCGGCGCGGGGCCCGCCCCGGGCTCCCGAGGGCCGCGCAGCGGCAGCGTCCGGCTGAGCACGAGGTTGGTGGTCGTGCTCCCGAACTGGGCCAGCTCGTCGACGAGCTGCTCCAGGTGGGCCATCGACGTGGCCGCCACCTTCAGGACGTAGCAGTCGTCCCCGGTGGTGCGCACGCACTCCAGGATCTCGGAGCGCTCCCCGAGCAGCCGGCGCAGCGGCTCGTGCCTGGTCCCCGGGTACTTCAGCCGGACCACCGCCAGCAGCCCGTACCCGGTCCGCTCCAGATTCACCTCCGCCCGGTACCCCGTGACCACCCCGGTCGCCTCCAGCCGGCGCACCCGCTCCGTGGTGGCCGAGGCGCTCAGGTTCACCCGCCGCGCCAACTCCGTGAACGCGATCCGGCCGTCCCGCTGGAGCTCGTCCAGGATCGCCCAGTCCGTCGCGTCAAGACTCTCGGTCATCCGCCCAGATTACCGGGGGATCCACGGCCGAACCGCCCCTGAACAGGTGGGAATCCCTTCTGGCGACCGGTATCGGCTGACTAGCCTTTGCGTTGTGAAGATCGGAGTCAACGTCCTCAATTTCGGCCCCGGCACCGACCCGGGGGTCCTGCGCGACTGGGCCCGGACCGTGGAGGGTCTGGGCTTCGACCTGCTGATGGTCTCGGACCACATCGCCATCACACCCGATGTCGCCGAGCGCTATCCGGCGCCCTTCTACGAACCTTTCACCACCCTGTCCTGGCTGGCCGGCCTTACCACCCGGGTCCGGCTCGGCACGACGGTCCTCATCGCCCCCTACCGGCACCCGCTGCTCACCGCCCGGATGGCCGCCAACCTGGACCAGCTGAGCGGCGGCCGACTGGTCCTCGGGGTGGGGGTGGGCTGGGCCCGGCAGGAGTTCGCCGCCCTCGGGATCCCGTTCGAGCGGCGCGGACGACTGACCGACGACCACCTGGCGGCGATCCGGGCGGCCTGGGACACCGACGCCTACGGCGGCCGGCGGATCCCGTTGTGGGTCGGCGGCAACAGCGACGCGGGCCGGCGCCGCGCCGTGCGGCTCGGGGACGCCTGGCATCCGCTGCGCTGCACCATGCCGTGGCTGCACGCGGCCGTCGGCCGGCTGGCTGCCGACGCGGCCGAACTCGACCTGCCCGTACCCGCCTTCGCCCCCCGGATCGCCCTCAGGCTGACCGAGGCGCCGGTCGAGGGGCCGGACCGCCTCGCCGGGGTGGGCACGATCGAGCAGATCCTCGACGACCTCGCCCAACTCCGCCTGCTGGGCGCCGAGTCCGTCATCCTCGACCCCTACCACGGCAACCCGGACGAGACCCGCCACCCCCACACGGCCTGGCAGGCGCTCGCCACCGTGGCCGCCCACCTCCACCCCCGCCGAACGGAACAGCCATGACCGCACCCGACGCCGACACCCTCCTCCGTCGGGCCATCGCCCTGGCGGCCAAGGCCCGTGCGAGTGGCAACCCCCCGTTCGGCTCCCTGCTGGCCGGGCCGGACGGCACGGTCCTGGCCGAGGACTGCAACACCACCCTCACCGACCGGGACATCACCGCCCACCCCGAACTGAAGCTCGCCCGCTGGGCCGCAAGGGAGTTGGACCCGGCCACGGCGGCGCAGACCACCTTGTACACCAGCTGCGAGCCCTGCACGATGTGCGAGGCCGTCATCCGACAGGCCGGCCTCCACCGCGTGGTCTTCGCCCTGTCCGCCCAACAACTCCTGGACATCCGCCCGGCCCCCCACCGACCCCCCGTCCCCCAGTCCGGCCCCGCCCTCCTCGACGAGATCCGCGCCATCGTCGAACCCCACTACCGCTGACCCATCACCCCCAACGCCCCCGGGGGGCGCGGCAAGACTCGTCGTTGTCAAGCGGCCTGACGACGCGCCAGCACGGAGGTGCCCGACCTGCAGGTCGTAGCGGTGTTCGAACAGGCCTCCGATAGCAGGCCACTCGGCCAGCTCCACCCCCTCGGTGGCATCACGGCGCGGGGCTTCTCCCGGACTGTCCGGGTGCGAGTACTGGCAGGACAGGCAGTCCGGGTACGGGCGGACGGGCCCGGGCGAGACCCGGGACAGCTCAGCTGCGCGAAGCAGCCGTGCGGGCCGCGGGCTTCGTGGTGTCCGGCTCACCGTCCGGCCCGAGCCGGGCCGGACGGTGAGCCGTGGCGCCTGCGGTCAGTTGTCGACGCGAACGACGGCCGGGGGTGCGTAGCGGCCGGTGAGGATGGCGGGAGTGGGCAGGTACTGGCGCAGGATGAGGCGGAACAGGACGCCTGCCTCGGTGGTGGGGAGCCAGTTGGACTCGCGTCCGGGGCCGGGGTTCTCGCGCTGGAGGTAGAGGGTCAGGGAGCCGTCGGGTCCGTAGGTGAGGCCCTTGGTGAGGCTGCCGAGGTGGTAGCGGCCGATCGGGTTCTCGACGAGGAAGCCCTGCGGGTTGAGGTACATGGTCACCGACCAGAAGGCGCCCACGGGCGGGAAGTCGTCGGGGCCGAAGCGGAGTTCGTAGCGGTGCTCGCCGGAGAGCGGGTTGCCGTCGCCGTCGAGGATGGCGCCGATGTAGTAGGCCTCCTTCGCGCTGTTGGCGAGCAGGCCGAGCTGGGCGATCTCCAGGCGGGAGAAGTAGTCGGTGCCCCAGTCGCCGATGGTGTCGACGTCGACCATCACCCAGCCGTTGCGGGACGGGCCGGCGAAGGGCATGTCGGCGTACAGGTCGTGCAGTCCGTCGGCGACGGCCCGCCGCAGTCCGTCGACGGCTGCGGGGTGCAGGCCGGAGGGGTCGAAGGGGCGGTGCGGGGCGATGCCGATACGGGCGAGCAGGCCGAGGACGCCGGCGTCGGAGGCCGGTGGCGGGCTCGCGTTCAGGCAGTCGGCGAGCATCCGGTAGAAGTCCAGCGGATCGCCGTCGGCCGACCGCCAGTCGCGGGCCCGGGGGTTGGCCGAGGGATCGGGCTTGGGGGAGGACGGGTCGGCGGGGCGCAGGGCGATTCGCTGCTGGAGGGCGACGGCGGCGGGCACGTCGTCGTCGAGGATCGTGACGCGGGCCAGCACACAGACCAGGGGCGTGGGGGCGGTGATGACCCGGGTGATGCCGTCGGGGACGGTGCCGCGCCAGCCCGGTCCGGCCAGCAGGTAGTCGCCGCCGGTGGTGTCGCCCGTGCGGGTGCCGACGTAGGCGAAGCTGTTGGTGTACATGTCCAGGAGCTGGACGGTGAAGTAGCGGTCGGCGACGGGCGGGACGGTGAGGACGACCGCGCCGCCGGAAAGGTCCACGAAGGTGCGCGAGTACGGGGCGTCGACGATCGGCGTGACGAAGTAGGTGTCCCTGGGCTCCGCCCGGCGCGGCGTGTGGTGGATCTCGTTGATCGCGCCGAGGTGCGTGGGGGCGGAGGTGTCGACGTGCCATTCCCACAGGCTGCGGTGCATCTCCAGGAGCGGGAAGCCGTAGCGGAAGGCCGCCATTCCGAGCCAGTGGCCCTCGTCGGCCCGGGCCTTCTCGTGGGCGGTGGCGATCTGCTGCTTCAACGTCTGCGCGTCCATGCGGACTCCGATCGGGTGCAACCAGCGGTGACACGGGTGATCCCACGCTCATCGCTTCCGGGTGGGCTCGCAACCGCGCTCCCCGGTCAGACCGAAGGACGCGGGCATGCTCACCCGTTCGGCCGAGCCTTCGTTGCGGTTGCCCGGGTGCGCGGGAAGGCTCTGGGCTACCGCCTGCCCGGCGGGGGTGGATCGGGTCCGGTACCGAGGAGGCAGCGATGGGCGACGCCGTCGGACAGATGCTGGCGTCGGCGGTGGGCATCGCCATCAGCCCCTTGCCGCTGATCGCTGTGCTGCTGATGCTGGCCACCCCGCGCGGCAAGGTCAACGGCACGGCGTTCGTACTGGGCTGGATGGTCGCACTCGGGGCGGTCACCGCCGCGGTCGTCCTCGTCGGCTCGGGTGCCGGGGCCGCCGACGAGGGCGCGCCGGCCCGCTGGACGTACTGGCTCAAGCTCACGCTCGGCGTGCTCTTCCTGCTCATGGGCGTCAAGCAGTGGAAGGACCTGCCGCGGGAAGGGCAGGATCACGCGCTTCCCGGCTGGATGCGGGCGATCGACCACTTCACCCCGGGCCGGGCGGCCGGACCCACCTCGTGAGGTCCACGGCCGCGCGGGCCCGGCTGCGGGCGGTCGGCAGGCCGAAGGCCTCGGACGTGTCCGCCGGTCTCGTGACCGGCCTCTTCTCCATCCCGGAGGGCATGGCGTACGCGGCGATCGGCGGCTTCAACCCGGTCGCCGGCATCTATGCCGGCGTCGTCCCCACCCTGGTGGGCTCCCTCTTCGCCCGCACCGTCCTGATGGTCACCACCCTCACCTCGGCGCTCGCCCTGACCGCGCAGAGCGTCGTCAAGGAGGCCGGACTCGACGCCCTCGACGCGGGCAACGTCGCCACCCTGGCCGTGCTGGCCGGGGCGGTCATGCTGCTCCTCGGCGCACTCCGGCTCGGGGTGGTCATGTCGTTCGTCTCCAACGCGGTGATGACCGGCTTCTCCACCGGCATCGCCCTGCAGATCATCACCGGCTCCCTCAAGGACGCCACCGGCTACAAGCCGGCCGGCCACAACAAGCTCCTCCAGCTCGGCGACTGGATCGTCCACATCGGCGACTGGAAGCCGGCGGCGGTCCTCACGGCCCTCGCTGCGGTCGCCGTCTGGGCTCTGGTGCGCCTGGTGGAGCGGCTGAAGCCGGTCGCCGTCCTGGTCGCCCTGCTCGTGGTCAGCGTGGCCGTCGGCGTCCTCGGCACCTCGGTGGAACTGGCGGGCGACATCGCCCCGATCCCCGGCGCCCTGCCCGCCTTCACCGCCCCCGACCTGTCGGCCGCCGGCGCGCTGCTGCCCGGGGCCTTCGCGGTCGCCCTCGTCGGACTCGCCCAGGCCGCTTCCATCGGGCCCGGCGTGCCCAACCCCGACGGCAGTAAGACCTCCGTCAACGGCGACTTCGTCGCCCAGGGCCTCGGCAACATCGGCGGCGGCCTGTTCGGGGCACTGCCCACCGGCGGCTCGATGTCCCGCACGGGTGTCGCCGTCAGCGCGGGCGCCCGCACCCGGTGGACCGGCGTCTTCGCCGCGCTGTGGCTCGCGCTGCTCGTCCTCACTCTGGGCTCGCTCGCCGAACGCATCCCGATGCCGGTGATCGGCGGCCTGATCATCGTGATCGGCTGCGAACTGATCGCAGGCCGCCTCCCGGACATCGCTCTCGTGCTGCGCACCTCCCCGCTGTCGGCCATCGCGATGATCGCCACCTTCCTGGCCACCACCCAGCTCCCGCTCCAGCAGGCCATCGTGATCGGAGCGGTCCTCTCCCTCCTGCTGTACTGCGTGCAGGCGGCCCGCCAGAGCCGGCTCCACCTGCTGGAAGAGGACGGCGAGGGCAGGTGGCGGATCTCGGACGTCCCGGCCCGGATCGAACCCGGCACCGTCACGGTCCTCCACTACGACGGTGTCTCGCTGTTCGCCGAGACGCCCCGGATCGACGAACAGTGGCCCGACACCACCGACGCGCGCGGCGCGGCCGTGATCCTGGGCCTGCGCGGTGTCCCCGACGTCCCCTCCTCGGCCGTACTGAAACTGCTGCGACGCTACGCACGCGAGCTGCGCGCCCACGGCGGCCGCCTCTACCTCGCGGGCGTCGAACCCCGGCTCCAGACCGTCCTCCGCCGCACCGGCCTCACCGCGGAACTGGGCGAGGACGCCGTCCTGCCCCCCACCAGCGACATCTTCGGCGCCCAGCAGGAAGCCGCGGCCCGCGCCAGGCAGTGGATCGAGGAAACCGAACGCAGGACCCAGAACGGTTGACGCTCCGGTACGACGAGGTCGTTCTGGTCCGGGAGGTCGGCGGGGACCCCCGACGGGGCGACGGGCGAAACGGTCCGGGTGGACCTGTTGGACAAGCCCTACGACGCGACGATCCGCCACGACACCTCGTACTTCCCGACCCTCAACACCCTGGTGCAGGCCGAACCGTGGCTGGACCGCGACCGCGCACTGATCGACTGGCTCACCACCCTCGACATCGGGAGGGGGCAGCCCTACGCCCCCGACCGCAGGTACAGCCCGAACTCGGCACGGCGCAACAGGATCCTCGGTACCGGCTCCCCGTCCGGCGAGGGCCCCCTGTCAGGCAGGAAGAGGAGAAGCCGACGGGCTCGGGCGCTCTGCGGGCCCCGTCCTCGGTTTCACTCTCATTTCACATCGTGAGCCGTCGGACGGCCGACGGCGGGTCCCCAGACAGCGTTTCCGCAGGTCGGAAGGGTGCCCGACCTGCGGAAACGATGAGAGATCAAACTGCGTCTCCGCAGGTCGGAGGGCCCTCTACAGGTCGTAGTACAGCTCGAACTCGTGCGGGTGCGGGCGCAGGGCGATCGGGGCGATCTCGTTGGTGCGCTTGAAGTCGATCCAGGTCTCGATGAGGTCCGGGGTGAAGACGTTGCCCGCGAGCAGGTACTCGTGGTCGGCCTCCAGCGCCTCCAGGACGGCCGGGAGGGAGGACGGGACCTGCGGGACGTTGGCGTGCTCCTCGGGGGCCAGCTCGTAGAGGTCCTTGTCGACCGGCTGCAGCGGCTCGATCTTGTTCTTGATGCCGTCGAGGCCGGCCATCAGCATGGCCGCGAACGCGAGGTACGGGTTGGACGACGGGTCCGGCGCGCGGAACTCGATGCGCTTGGCCTTGGCGTTGGACCCGGTGATCGGGATGCGGATCGCGGCGGAGCGGTTGCGCTGCGAGTACACCAGGTTGACCGGCGCCTCGAAGCCCGGCACCAGGCGGTGGTAGGAGTTCACCGAGGGGTTGGTGAACGCCAGCAGCGACGGGGCGTGCCTGAGCAGGCCGCCGATGTAGTAGCGGGCGGTGTCGGAGAGTCCGGCGTAGCCCTGCTCGTCGTAGAAGAGCGGCGAGCCGTCCGTCCACAGCGACTGGTGGACGTGCATCCCCGAGCCGTTGTCGCCGAAGATCGGCTTCGGCATGAAGGTGGCCGTCTTGCCGTTGCGCCAGGCGACGTTCTTGATGATGTACTTGAACAGCATCAGGTCGTCGGCCGCGTGCAGCAGCGTGTTGAACTTGTAGTTGATCTCCGCCTGGCCGGCGGTGCCGACCTCGTGGTGCTGGCGCTCCACCTCCAGGCCGGACGCGGCCAGCTCCAGGGACATCTCGGCGCGCAGGTCCGCGAAGTGGTCGACCGGCGGGATCGGGAAGTACCCGCCCTTGTACTTGACCTTGTAGCCGCGGGCGTCGCCCTCGGCGGAGCCGGAGTTCCAGGCGCCCGCCTCGGAGTCGATGTGGTAGTACGAGGCGTTGGCGCTGGTGTCGAAGCGCACCGAGTCGAAGACGTAGAACTCGGCCTCGGGCCCGAAGAACGCGGTGTCGGCGATGCCGGAGGAGGCCAGGTAGGCCTCGGCCTTCTTGGCGACGTTGCGCGGGTCGCGGCTGTAGGCCTCGCCGGTGACCGGGTCCTGGATGAAGAAGTTGATGTTGAGGTGCTTTTCCTTGCGGAAGGGATCGAGCCGGGCCGTGGCCAGGTCCGGGACGAGTGCCATGTCGGACTCGTGGATGGCCTGGAAGCCGCGGATCGACGAGCCGTCGAACATCAGGGTCTCGGACGGGTCGAAGGTCGCCGCGGGCACGGAGAAGTGCTGCATGACGCCCGGGAGATCGCAGAACCGGACGTCGATGAACTTCACATCGTTGTCCTGAATGAACTGCTTCACTTCGGCGGCGTTGTTGAACATCCATCCTCCTCGGCGTGCGAATGGGGCTCACCCTAGGAACGGGCCGTTTCCGACCGGTGACCCGGTCGTTTCCTGAATGTTAACCGCCGTCGTTGAACGGGCGGCAAAGACGTACGGTATGGGACAAAAAGCCTCCCCGGCCCGGGTCGGGCCGGTTGAGTGGTCTGGACCACTGGGGGAGGTGGGGGAAAGCCCGGACGACGCGGATTCACCCTCCGGGGGAGGCGGTGGCGGAGCGGCGGGCCCGTCCGGTTAGTGTGGATTCGTGGACACCAGAGAAGCGTTGGGATCGTGGATCGACGGCCCGAAGGCGGCCGCCGAGAAGATGGGCACCGACTTCGGCTACCGCGGCGAGCGCCTCGGCCTGCCCAAGGAGGGCCCCGGTTCGATCGCCGGCCCGGGGCGGCGGATCGGCGCCCTGTTCGTCGACGGCTGGCTGGTCTCCCTGGTCGCCTACGGGCTGATCGCCAAGGGCACCCCGGGCTCGGCCAACATGTGGACCACCCCGCTGTTCTTCGCCGTCACCGTGCTGCTGCTGGCCACCACGGGGACGACCGTCGGCAAGCGGCTGTTCGGCCTGCGGGTGGTCCGGGTCGACGGCGCCCGCGCCACCATCCCGCAGGTCCTGCTGCGCACGGTGCTGCTCTGCCTGGTGGTGCCGGCCCTGGTCTGGGACCGCGACACCCGGGGCCTGCACGACAAGGCGGTCGGCACGGTCGAGGTCCGGATCTGACCGGGTAGAGCCCGGAGCGGCAGCCGCCGAGCCCGGAGCGGCAGGAGCGGCAGCCGCCGGACCAGGCACCCGAAGCGGCGACGGCCCCCGAACGTCGAACGGCCCCGACGCGGAATCTCCGCGGCGGGGCCGTTTCGTGTCAACGGGGAGGGGTGGTCAGCGGACCTGGCCGCCCTTGGGCATCCGGGCGCCCTTGGGCATCGGGCCCTTGGGGATCGGCGCCTTGGAGAGCAGGTCTCCCAGGGCGCGCAGCCGGTCGTTGGTCTCGGTGACCTGCGCGGGGGTGATGGCGCGCGGCAGTCGCATCAGGTGGATCTGGAGCTTCTTCAGCGGGACCTCGCCCTCGCCGTCGCCCACCACGATGTCGTGCACCGGCACGTCGCCGACCACCCGGGCCATCTTCTTCTTCTCGGAGGCCAGCAGCTGGCGGACCCGGTTGGGGTTGCCCTCACCGATCAGCGCGATGCCCGCCCGGCCCACGGCGCGGTAGACCGCGTCCTGGTTGCGGGTGACCGCGACCGGCGTGGAGCTGGCGCTCCAACCGCGTCGGATGTTGTTCAGCACCGCCGCCACGGCGCCCGGCTGCCCCTCCATCTGTCCGAACGCCGCGCGCTCGGCCCGGCGCCCGAAGACGATCGCCATGGCCAGGAAGGCCACGATGAAGCCCAGGATGCCCAGGTAGACGGGGTGGTCGATTGCGAAGCCGATGGCGAGGAACACGCCGAAGGTCAGCAGGCCGACGCCGCCGATGATCAGGCCGATCTTGGTGTCGACCTTCTTGGTCATGGTGTAAGCCAGGCGGATCTGCTTCAGTCGCCCGGGGTTCTCGGATGTTTCCCTCGCCATAACGCTCATGGTACGTGCCGTAGGTGCGGGATATCCAAGCCCGGGTACCCGTTCGCCCCGAACCGTGACCCGGGTTGCCCCGTACGGGTACGGACGGTGTCCGCGGGGGTACCGGCGGTCAGTGCCGTCCGGCCTCCGCCGGACGGCCGGACGGCAGCGCGTCGCGCTCGCGGTCCGCCGCGTACCGGCGGTTCTCACAGACTGCCGCCCAGGCGTTGCGCCGGGCCTGCCGCTGGCCGCCGGCCAGGAGCACGCTCTCGGCGAGCCGCAGCGCGCCACCCACCGACCGGATGCCGACCTGCATGTCGAAACAGCTCCCTCGTGCGATTGCGATCCGGAATCGAACGACTCCATCCTCACCACCCCGTGTTACCAGTCCGTGACCTGTCAGTCAAAGCCCGGTGAACCCGAAGGGGCGGAGCCGCGGCTTCGCCCCTCAGGTGGCTCAACACTTCCGGTCGGTTCAGGCCGACGTCTTCGCCCGGTGCTCCAGGGCCTGCCGGTACAGCCGGCCGGCGCGGTACGAGGAGCGCACCAGCGGGCCCGACATGACCCCGGCGAAGCCGAGCTCCTCGGCCTCCTGCTGCAGCTCGACGAACTCGTGCGGCTTGACCCAGCGCTCCACCGGGTGGTGGCGCAGCGAGGGCCGCAGGTACTGGGTGATGGTGATCAGCTCGCAGCCCGCGCCGACCAGGTCGGCCAGCGCCTGGCTGACCTCCTCGCGGGTCTCGCCCATGCCCAGGATCAGGTTGGACTTGGTGACCAGTCCGGCCGCACGGGCCTGGGTGATGACGTCCAGCGAGCGCTCGTAGCGGAACGCCGGGCGGATCCGCTTGAAGATCCGCGGCACCGTCTCGACGTTGTGCGCCAGCACCTCGGGGCGGGACGAGAAGACCTCGGCCAGCTGCTCCGGCACCGCGTTGAAGTCGGGGATCAGCAGCTCGACGCCGGTCCGGCCGGCCTCGCGGGCGGCCGTCAGCGCGTGCACCTGGCGCACCGTCTCGGCGTACAGCCAGGCGCCGCCGTCCTCCAGGTCGTCGCGGGCGACGCCGGTGATGGTGGCGTAGTTGAGGTCCATGGTCACGATGGACTCGGCGACGCGGCGCGGCTCGTCCCGGTCGAAGTCGGCGGGCTTGCCGGTGTCGATCTGGCAGAAGTCGCAGCGGCGGGTGCACTGGTCACCGCCGATGAGGAAGGTGGCCTCGCGGTCCTCCCAGCACTCGAAGATGTTGGGGCAGCCGGCCTCCTGGCAGACCGTGTGCAGCCCCTCCTTCTTCACCAGCGACTGCAGGGCGTTGTACTCGGGCCCCATCTTCGCGCGGGTCTTGATCCACTCGGGCTTCCGCTCGATGGGGGTCTCGCTGTTGCGGACCTCCAGGCGGAGCAGCTTCCTGCCGTCGGGTGCGACAGCGGACACGTGCGACTCCTAGAACTAGACGGGGTACCCCCAGGGTACGCCTGTGCTTGTACGGCCTTCGCCGGGCCTGCGGCCCGCAATCGCAGGGCAACAGAGCTACCGGCCGGTAGATTCCCCGAAGGGAGGATGCTCAGCGGCTGAGCGCCGGCTCCGGCAGTTCGGCGAACACCGCCGCCAGGTGCTTCTCGACCACGGGCAGCGCCTCGCCGACCGGGAAGTCCCGACCCAGCTCCGAGGAGACCGAGCCCACCCCGGCGTCCCGGATCCCGCAGGGCACGATCCGGTCGAACCAGGTCATGTCGGGGTCGCAGTTCAGCGCGAAGCCGTGCATGGTGACCCCGCGCGAGACCCGTACGCCGATCGCGGCCAGCTTGCGGTCGTCGCCGCGCTGGCCCGCGTTGGACGGCGCGTACTCCGGACCGGCCAGCCGCGGGTCGATGCCCAGCGGCAGCCCCATCCGCAGCGTGAGGCTGCCCAGGTCCACGACCTGCGACGGGTCCACCACCGCGTCCGGGAGGTCCTCACCCAGCACCCAGACCCCGCTGCGGCCCTCGACGCGGGTGGTCCGCACGCCGAACTCGCCACAGGCGCGGATCAGCGCCTCCTCCAGCCGGCGCACGTACGCGACGACGTCCATCGGCTCGGGCAGCTTCACGATCGGGTAGCCGACCAGCTGGCCCGGGCCGTGCCAGGTGATCTCGCCGCCCCGGTTGACCTCGACCACCGGCGTGCCGTCCAGCGGCAGGTCGGCCGGGTTGGTGCGCTTGCCCATCGTGTAGACCGGCTGGTGCTCCAGCAGCAGCACGGTGTCGGGGATCTCGTCCGCGACCCGCAGCGCGTGCAGCCGCTGCTGCTCCTGCCAGGCCTCCGGGTAGGGGATCGCGCCCTCGCCTATGCCCATCCGTACGAAACGCACGTTCCCGCTCACGCGTCCCCCTCGCTGCGCTCGGTGGTCGCTTCGTGAAACGCGCACCTTCCGAGGGCCCGCGCCCGACCCGCGACCGGGGGGACCTCGATGCTCCGCTCGTTCACCGCTGCTCCTTGCCAGGCGTTCGAGACCAACCTCGCCACTGTACGCCTGGGCCGGATCCGACCGGTCAGGTGCCCGCGAGCAGCTGGAGGCGCAGGGCCAGCTGGAGTTCCAGCGAGCGCTCGGGGTGGTTCCAGTCCCGCCCGAGCAGCACCTCCACCCGGTCGAGGCGCTGCACCACGGTGTTCACGTGGACGTGCAGCTCGTCCTTGGCCCGGGTCAGGCTGCCGCCGCAGTCGAAGTAGGCGCGCAGGGTGCGGACCAGCTCGGTGCCGCGCCGGTTGTCGTAGTCCAGCAGCGGGCCGAGCACGGCGCCGACGAAGCCGTCCACGTCGT
This sequence comes from Kitasatospora sp. NPDC048239, assembly GCF_043202015.1. Taxonomy (NCBI): domain Bacteria; kingdom Bacillati; phylum Actinomycetota; class Actinomycetes; order Kitasatosporales; family Streptomycetaceae; genus Kitasatospora; species Kitasatospora sp. NPDC048239. Next base: position 425,432 of record NZ_JBICZP010000001.1, read on the forward strand.
GGCCGTCCCCGAGCAGCACCCCGAGGAAGCCCAGCGACCCGGCCGAGGCGCCCTCCCCGGACCGCCCGAGCACCCGCAGCGCCCGGGCGCAGCGCAGGCCCTCGGCGTACGAGGCGGCCAGTGCGACGGGGCCGGCGGCCGGTCGGCCCGCGCCCACGGTGACCGGGAAGCCGGCCAGCCGGGCGAGCCGTTCGGCGGCCAGCTCGGCCGCCTCCTGGACGCCCGCGGAGGCGCTCGCCGACGTGCCCGCCGAGGCGCTCCCCGCGGAGGCGCCGCCCGCCGTACCGCCCCCCGCTCCGCCGTCGTCCGGGAGCAGCAGCACGACCGCCTCGCCGTGCTCGGCGCTGATGCCCCGGGAGCCGAACAGGTACCGCCCGGCGGCGCCCGCCAGCCGGCCGCGGTCGGTGGCGGCGGTGCCGGGGGCGCCGGCGGGCTCGGCGACCAGCACCAGGTGCGGCCGGCCGAGGTCCACGCCGAGCCGGCGGCCGCGCGCGGTCAGGCCGGCCGGGTCCCGCTCGGGGGCGGTGAGCAGGTCGGCGAGCAGCTCACCGCGCACCCGGTTCTCGGCCTCGGCGACCGAGCGGCGCAGCAGCAGGAGCAGCGCGGTCACCACGCTCGCCCGCTCGAACAGGCGCCGGTCGGCGTCGTCCAGGCCGGGCCGGCCGCGCAGGACGAGGGTGCCGAGCGGTTCCTGGCCGGCCAGCACCGCGCAGACCCAGGTGCCGCCGTGCCGCACCGAGCGGCCCTCGGCCCGGGAGGCGGCGACCGCCTCGGCCAGCCCCGCGGCGGGCGCGGCCCGGCCGGCCAGCGGCTCGCCCTCGGTGTCCAGAACGGCTATCTCCCCGCCCAGCAGCGCCGCCACGGCGGCGGCCACGTCCGGTACCTCCGCACCGCGCAGCACCAGGTCGGTGAGCCGGTCGTGGCCCTGCTCGGCGCGCTGGACGGCGGCGGAGTGGGCGCGGATGAGCTCGTTGGCGCCGTTCAGCTCGGCCAGCGCGGCCCGGGTGTCGGCCAGCGACTTGGCGGTGTCCAGGGCGATCGCCGCGTGGGCGGCCAGCGAACAGAGCAGCGCGACCTCGTCGGGGGAGAAGGCACGCGGCGAGCGGTCGGCGGCGAACAGCACGCCGATCACCTGCCCGCCGAGCAGCAGCGGCACCCCGATGATCGCGACCAGGCCCTCGTCGAGCACCCCGGCGTCGATCCTGCCGGTGTGGTGGAAGCGCTCGTCGGTGCGGTAGTCGGGGGTGGCGTACGGGCGGGCGGTCTGGGCGACCAGGCCGCCGAGGCCGTCGCCGAGGCTGAGCCGCAGGGTCTGGAAGAGGACGGAGACCGAGCCGTCGGTGACCCTCATGTAGGTGTCGCCGGCGGCCTCGTCCGGGAGGGTCAGATAGGCCGTGTCGGTGCCGAGCAGCAGCCGGGCCCGGCGAACGATCGCCTGCAGCACGGTGTCCAGGTCCCGGGAGGCGGCGAGGTCCCCGGCGGTGTCGAAGAGCGCCGTCAGCTCGGCCTCGCGGCGGCGGTGCTGACGCAGGGTCCGGTGCACCCGCAACGCCTGCCAGGTGGCGTCGTCGATCTCGCTCAGCACGGCGGCCGGCGCCCCCTGGCGACGGGCGTCGGCCAGCACGTCGGCGAAGTCCTCGGTGGCGGCACCCGAGGCGAGCAGGTCGAGCAGCCGCCGCAGCGCCGGCGCGGAGCTGGTGTGCGGGTGGGGGTCGTTCACGGTACGGCCGCCAATCGGCAGTGGGTCTCTGGCCCCAGGGACGGAAGCGCGATCGTAGCTGTTCAGGGAGGGTGAACGCCGATGGCCGGCGCCCATGGGGTATGGGCGCCGGCCACCGGTGCGTCAGGCCGTCGAGGGCTTGGCCAGCGAGGCGTCCTCCGCCGGCGTCCGGTCACCGGCCGCCGCACCGGCCGTCGCGCCGGCCTCCACGCCGGCCTCCTCCTCGGCCTCGGCGAGGTCGCTGCCCCGGGTCTCCCGGGCGCAGAGCACCGCCAGGACGGTGAGGACGGCCGCGATCGCCACGTACACCGCGATCGGGGTCGAGCTGCCGTAGTCCTTCAGCAGCGCCGTCGCGATCAGCGGCGCCGGCGCGCCCGCCGCCACCGAGGCGAACTGGGCCCCGATCGAGGCACCCGAGTACCGCATCCGGGTCGCGAACAGCTCGGAGAAGAAGGCCGCCTGAGGCGCGTACATCGCGCTGTGGAAGACCAGTCCGACGGTCACCGCGAGGAGCAGCGAACCGAAGGACCGGGTGTCCACCAGCCCGAAGAAGACGAAGGCCCAGACGCCGACGCCCACCGCGCCCACCAGGTACACCGGCTTGCGCCCGACCCGGTCGGAGAGCGCCCCGAACACCGGGATCAGTGCGAACTGGATCGCCGAGGCGATCAGGACGGCGTTCAGCGCGGTCTGTTTGGGCAGGTGCACCTGGGTCACGGCGTACGCCAGGACGAAGGTGGTCATCACGTAGTACGAGATGTTCTCCGCCATCCGTGCGCCCATCGCCACCAGCACCTCCCGCCAGTGGTGCTTCAGAACGGCCACCAGCGGCGGCTGCTCGGCCTCCTGCCGGGTGGCCCGGCGCGCCTCGGAGCGCGCCAGCGCCTCCTTGAACAGCGGCGACTCGTCCACCGCCAGCCGGATCCACAGGCCGACCGCCACCAGGACCGCCGAGAGCAGGAAGGGCACCCGCCAGCCCCAGGCGAGGAAGGTGGCATCCGACTGCACGGTGGTCAGCAGCGACAGCACGCCCGCCGCCAGCAGGTTGCCGGCCGGGGCGCCGCCCTGCGGCCAGGAGGCCCAGAACCCGCGCCGCCGCGCGTCCCCGTGCTCGGAGACGAGCAGCACCGCGCCGCCCCACTCGCCGCCGAGCGCGAAGCCCTGGACCAGTCGCAGGGCCGTCAGCAGCACCGGGGCCGCGGCGCCGATCTGGTGGTACGTCGGCAGCAGGCCGATCAGCGTGGTCGAGCCTCCCATCAGCAGCAGGCTCACCACCAGCAGCTTCTTGCGGCCGATCCGGTCGCCGAAGTGCCCGAAGACCAGGGCGCCGAGCGGCCGGGCGGCGAAGCCGATCGCATAGGTGAGGAACGACAGCAGCGTGCCGGTCAGCGGGTCGGTGTTCGGGAAGAACAGCTTGCCGAACACCAGCGCGGCGGCTGTTCCGTACAGGAAGTAGTCGTACCACTCGATGGTGGTGCCGATCAGACTGGCACCGACCACCTTCCAGAGCGGGGAGTCCGCTCTCGCGGTGGCGGGGGACTTGGCCATGGCGGGATCACCTCGGGGTGGGAAGGGACGCGGGGGGCGGCGGCGGGGGTCGGACGGGGGAGGCGGGGGAGACGGTGCGACCGGGGTCAGTGCGCGGTCCAGCCGCCGTCCACGGGCAGGCTGGCGCCGGTGATGTACGAGGCGTGCGGGGAGCAGAGCCAGAGGGCCAGCTGCGCCACCTCGTCGGGCTCGATCAGCCGCTTGACGGCGGTGCGGTCGAGCATGATCTGCTCCACCACCTCGTCCTCGCGGATGCCGTGCGCCAGCGCCTGGCTGGCGATCTGCTGCTCCACGAGCGGGGTCCGCACATAGCCGGGGTTGATGCAGTTGCTGGTCACGCCGTACGGCGCGCCCTCCAGCGCGACCGTCTTGCTCAGCCCCTCCAGCGCGTGCTTCGCGGTCACGTAGGCCGACTTGAAGGCGCTGGCCCGCAGGCCGTGGACGGAGGAGATGTTGACCACCCGCCCCCAGTCCTGCTCGTACATGTGCGGCAGGGTGCGGCGCAGGATGCGGAACGGGGCCTCGACCATCACCCGCTGGATCAGCGTGAAGCGTTCGATCGGGAACTCGTGCACCGGCGCGACGTGCTGGAGGCCGGCGTTGTTGACCACGATGTCGGCGTCGTCGGGCAGGGCCTCCACCGCGTCCGGGTCGGAGAGGTCCGCGACGTGTGCGACGCCGCCGATCCGGGCGGCGAGCTCCTTGGCCGGGCCGGCCGCCAGGTCGACGACGTAGACCCGGGCGCCGGCCTCGGCGAGGGCCTCGGCGCAGGCCCGGCCGATGCCCGAGGCGGCCCCGGTGACCAGGGCCGTACGACCGTCGAGCGGGCGGGCTGAAGTGGTGTCCATGGCCGAGAACGGTAGGAATCCGCGGGCCGGTCTCCTATGTGGTGGGGCACCACAGCACCCCGCTCCGATGTGTCGACCACCACCACGAGGGTCGAACGGCCGGTCGGCCGGTGAGAGCCAAACCCATCCTGTCCGGGCTTCCCCACAATGGGCGCGCTTGCTTCACCCGTTCGGAGGATTGCTCGGTCAGAACCACCCATAGCGCCCGAATGCTCGCTACATTCACGCCGATTCCCGACAGGGGGCGCCGCCACAGGCAGCCGAAGTACTGGTGGAGCCGGTGCGGCGTCCGAGAGGTGTTGACTGACTATGCCCCAACGGCCTGCAACCGACAGTCCGGCGTACGGACCGCTCGACCCGCTCGACCAGCACCCGGGTCCGGTCGGTCGGGCCCTTCCGGACGCCCCCGACGCCCCGACCGCCGACGAACCGCGGCTGCCCGCGCAGGCCACCCAGGGCGGGTCCGCCGTCCCAGCCACCGCCCCGGCCACGCCGCCGGCCGGTCAGGCCGGCCCGGCCCCGCAGAACGGCCAGCTCGCCGCCCTGATCGAGGAGGCCGGCTTCTCGCACGCCGGTCTGGCCCGCCGGGTCGACCAGCTCGGCCTGGAGCACGGCCTGGACCTGCGCTACGACAAGACCTCCGTGACCCGCTGGCTGCGCGGCCAGCAGCCGCGCGGCGCCACCCCGGCACTGATCGCCGAGGTCTTCACCCGCCGCCTCGGCCGCCGCCTCACCGCCCAGGACCTCGGCCTGGACGCCTGCGCCCCGGTCTACGCCGGCCTGGAGTTCGCCGAGACCCCGCAGGAGGCGGTGGACATCGTGGCGAGCATGTGGCGCAAGGACAACGGGCCGCAGTCCGAGCTGCGCCGGATCGCCTTCACCCCGGCCGGACTGGTCGTGCCCAGCCGGGACTGGCTGATCGGCCGCACCGACGAGCGGGTCGCCCGGGACGGCTCCACCCTGGCCCGCCCCGATCCCGCCGGCGGTGCGCCTGCCGCCGGTGCGCCTGCCGCCGGTGCGCCCGCCGGCGGACCGGCCGCGCCCGGGGCGCCCGCCGCACCCCCGGCGCGCGGCACCGTGCCCGGCGCACCGTCCGCCCGGACGGCCGCCGGGACGGGGACCGCCGCCTCCACCGCTCTGGGCCGGGTGCCGACCCAGAGCCGCCGCCCGCCGGTGGCCGTGGAGCCGCCGTACTCCGACCCGGCCCGCGAGCAGCGCCCGGCCCTGCGGGTCGGGCGGGGCGACATCGCGGCCATCCGCGCCGTGGGGGACCTGTTCCGCGCGCTGGACCACGCGTACGGCGGCGGCCACGCCCGGCAGGCGCTGGTCCGCTACCTGGAGAGCGAGGCCGAGCCGATGCTGCGCGGCCGGTACGGCGAGCAGATCGGCCGGGCACTGTTCGGCGCGGTCGCCGACCTCACCAGGCTGGCCGGCTGGACGTCCTTCGACATCGCGGCGCACGGCCTGGCCCAGCGCTACTTCGTCCAGGCGCTGCGGCTCTCCCAGGCGGCGGGGGACCGTGCGCTCGGCGGGTACATCCTGGTGACGATGAGCCAGCAGGCGGTGCACCTCGGCCACGGCCGGGAGGCGGTCCAGCTGGCGCGGGTCGCCCAGCAGGGCGTCGGCACCGCCGTCCCGCCCGCCGTCCAGTCGCTGCTGCACGCCGCCGAGGCCCGCGGCCACGGCCTGCTGGGGGACGTCCGGGCCTGCACCACCGCCCTGGTCCGCTCCGAGCGGGCCCTCGGTACGGGTCGTCCGGGAGATGAACTCCCCTCCTGGGCGCGCTACTTCGACGAGGCCCAGCTGGCCGACGAGTTCGCCCACTGCTACCGGGACCTCCAGCAGTGGCGGACGTCCGCCCAGCACGCCGAGAAGTCGCTGCGGCTGCGCTCGCCCGCGTACGCCCGCAGCCGGATCTTCTGCCGCCTGGTGCTGGCCACCGCCCGGCTCGGCATGGGTGATCTGGACGAGGCGTGCACCATGGCCACCGACGCGCTGCGGGCGGCGGGGGAGATGCGCTCGGCCCGCTCCCTGGAGTACGTGCGGGACTTCCACCGCCGGCTGACCCCGTACCGGGGCAGCCCGGTGGCCCGCGCCTTCGAGGAGACGGCCCGCCAGGCGGGGGTGATCTGACGACCGGTACGGCTACCAGCTCTCGGCGTTCACCCTCGGCCGGTCGCCCTCCACGGCGGCCGGCCGGCGGACGGTGCCGCGCAGCCGCTGCGCCAGCAGGGGGAACAGCAGCACCGAGAGCAGACCCGCGCCGACCAGCGCGGCCGCGGTGGAGGACGGCAGGTGCCCGGCGTCCACCTCGATCGTGGTGATCACCACCACCAGCGGCAGCGCGGTGGCGCCGTACAGGCCGAGTGCGGCGCGGTCGTGCCGGCCGAGCCCGGCCGGGGCGAGCAGGGCGGCCGGGAGTCCGCGCACGGCCAGCAGCAGGACCAGGAACACCGGTACGAGCAGGAGCGTGCCGGGCTGGTCCAGCAGCGCCGCCAGGTCGAAGTTCATCCCGCTGACCACGAAGAACACCGGGACGAGGAAGCCGAAGCCGATGCCCTCCAGCTTGGCCTCGATCACCTCCTCCTCGGCCTCCGGGACGTCGGCCAGCAGCAGGTGGGAGACGATGCCGGCGGTGAAGGCGCCGAGCAGCATGTCCAGGTCGAGCCAGATCGCGGCGGCCACCATCACGGCCAGCACCAGGATCACCGTGCGGATCGCGAACTGGCCGGAGGTGCGCAGGGTACGGCGGATCAGCCGGGTCATCCAGCTCGGCCGGGGCCGCCGGGCGTAGGCCACGGCGGTCGTCGTGATCACCGCGAAGGCGCCCAGGATGACGGCGGTCCGCAGCGGGGTGTTGCCGCTGAGCAGCACCGCGACCGCGATGATCGGTCCGAACTCGCCGACCGCGCCGGTGGCCATCACCAGCGAGCCGAACGGGGTGGGCAGCTCACCGGAGTCGCGGAGGATCGGCAGGATGGTGCCGAGCGCGGTGGTGGTGAGCGCCAGCCCGGCGAAGGCGCCGTTCAGCGGGTCCCGGTTGACCATCGCGCCCACGCCGAGCGCCACCACCAGGGCCACCAGCCACGCGGCGCCCGCCCGTTTGAGCGGGCCGCCGCGCAGCTTGGCGAAGTCGATCTCGTATCCGGCCAGGAACATCAGCATGGCCAGGCCGAAGTCGGAGAGCGCGCCGACCAGGTCGTCGGCGTGTGTCCAGCCCAGGACGTCGGGGCCGATCAGCACGCCGAGCACGATCTCGAACACCACCGTGGGGACGGCGACCCACCGCAGCAGCCGGTCGGCCAGGAGCGGCGCGGCCACGGCGGCGGCCGGGATCAGGATCAGGGCGAGCGGCTCGACCTGGAAGTCGGCGCTCACCGTACGGCCGGTCCTGACATGACGGGGGAAACCATCCGAACAGCGGTCATATCGGCATACTGGCACGCGGTCCACGGCCGCTCCGGCACCCCGGCCGCCGCGTGTTACCCCGTCGCGCCCGGCCCGCCACGTCGTCGCACCCGGCCCGCCGCACTCCTACCCCACGCACGCCGGCCCGCCGCACTGGCCCGCCGCACGCCGGGCCGCCGCACCCGGCCCGGCGTGCGTCACGCCGCCGCCTCCGCCTCCCGCGCGGTGGCCGGCAGCCCGAGGTCGCGCAGCACGGCCTGGGCCACCCGCCGCCCGGAGACCAGCGCACCCTGGACGCTGCTGGTGTCGCGGTGGTCCCCGCAGACGTACAGCCCGGCCAGCAGCCGCACCGGCCGGCGGTTGTTGTGCGGCGGCGGCATGACCGGCACCGCGTCCGGTACGTGCCGCACGCTCAGGAACTGCCAGCCCTCGGCGGACGTCCCGTACAGCTCGGTCAGCCGCCCGCGCACCGCCCCTTCGAGCGCGGCCGGCCCGCCCGCGTCGAAGGCTCGCCGACCGAGCACGGTGGTCGCGATCAGCGCCTGCCCGGCCGGGGCGTACGACGGGTGCAGCTCGCTGAGCACCAGCGAGTGCGAGACCAGCGGCGGGTTGCCGTGCGGCCGGTCGCCGTCCAGCAGCAGGACCGGCTCACCGATCGGGGAGCGGTCGGCCGCGTGGTAGAAGGTCGTGACGGGGTGGAAGTCCGGCAGCCGCAGTCCCGGCAGCAGGTCGGCGGCGGACCGCGCGTCGGTGGCGACCACCACGGCCTGCGCCCCGATCCGCCCGTGCCCGGCGGTCTCCACCCCGTCGGCGGCGATCGAGGTGACCCGCACTCCGGTGCGCACGGTGCCGGCGGGCAGGGCGGCGGCCAGCTGGGCCGGCACGGCCGCGATGCCCCCGGCGGGCAGACAGAGCCGTCCGCGTGCGTAGGAGCGCAGCACCAGGTCGGCGACCCTGCTGCTGGTGCCCAGGGCCGGGTCGCTGAGCAGGGCGGTGAGCAGTGGCCGCAGGAAGCCGTCCACGGTGCGCGGGGCGAGCCCGCGGTCGGTGAGCGCCCGGGCCGCGGTGGTCTCCGGCCGGGCCTGCAGCCGGGTGACCGGGGTGGCGGCCAGCCGGCTGAGCCAGCTGCCCAGCCTGGCCTTGTCCAGCGGGTTGCCCAGCGGGGCGCGGGCGGCGGCCTGCCGGGCGGCGGTCAGCTGCGGGTCCCCGGTCCGGTGCCGCCGGCCGCCGCTGTGCACCAGCACGCCGGGGGCGAGCGGACGCAGGTCCAGGCGGTCCAGGTCGAGCCTGCGGCGCAGCTCGGGGTAGGCGGTGTTCAGCAGGTGGCTGCCGTCGTCGAGCCGGAACCCGTCCAGCTCGCGGGTGGCCGTCCGGCCGCCGATCCGGTCCGTCGCCTCCAGGACCTGGACGACCAGGCCGTGGCCGGTGAGCGCGCGGGCGGCGGCCAGGCCCGCGAGTCCTGCGCCCACCACGATGACGTCCGGATCGGACTGTCGGCGGGTGCGGCGAGTGAAGTCGTACGTGGGCACTGGCGTGCTCCCTCCCTGGTCCCGGAGCTTCGGCCGACGCAGGCAGCGGGGTGCCGGGACACGGTCCGACGATGTGATGCCCAGTCAGTAGGAACGTCAGACAGGACCATCGGCCCGTATCCGGGCGGGGGAGGGGTTCGGCGGCGCCGGGTGGCGGCACGGTCACGGACTGTGCGCCCGGGGGCCGGGTTCGGGGGCCGACGGGCGCGCACGGTCACCAGGGGCGTGCAGCGCGCCCGCCGTGTGCTCCCGTGCGCCCCCTCCCGGAGCCCCGCCCCGACCCCGCCGGGCATATGCCCTTGGCCAGGGCGAACGTCGTACGGGGGCTACAGCGCGGCGCGCACCACCGCGTCGACGTCCGGGTGCTCGAAGCGGAAGCCGGCCTCCAACAGCCGCCGGGGTACCACCCGGTGGCTGCCGACGACCTCGACCGCCAGCTCGCCCAGGACCGTCTTCAGGACGGCCTCCGGCACCGGGAACGGCGTCGGGCGCTTCAGCGCCCGGCCCAGTGCCGCCGTCAGGTCGGCGTTGGTGGCCGGCTCCGGCGCGGTCAGGTTGAACCCGCCGGAGAGGTCCTCCCGGTCGAGCAGGAAGCGCAGGGCGGCGACCTCGTCGGCCAGTGAGATCAGGCTCCAGTACTGCCGGCCGTCCCCGAGCCGCCCGCCCAGCCCGAGCCGGAACAGCGGGAAAAGCCGCCCGCCGGCCCCGCCCGCGGTGGAGAGCACCATTCCGGTGCGCGGGTGGACCACCCGGACACCGGCCCGCTCGGCCGGTCGGGCGGCGGCCTCCCACTCGACGCAGACCTCGGCCAGGAAGTCGTCCCCGGCGGGGGAGTCCTCGTCGATCACCCGGTCGCCGGTCTGCCCGTACAGGCCGACGGCGGAGGCGCTGAGCAGCACCCGGGGCGGCTTCGGCAGCCCGGCCACCGCGACGGCCAGCGTCTCGGTGCCGAGCACCCGGCTCTCCCGGATCTCCCGCTTGTAGGCGTCCGTCCAGCGGCGGTCCCCGACGCCGGCGCCCGCCAGGTGCACCACCGCCTCGACCCCCGCCAGCCCCTCCCGGTCGACCTGCCCCAGCTGTGGGTTCCAGCCGATCGCCGTCGAGCCGTCGGCCTGTGGCCCGGTCCGGGAGCGGTGCCGGACCAGCCGCACCACCTCGTGGCCGTCCGCGAGCAGCGAGCGGACGAGGGCCGAGCCGATCAATCCCGTGGAACCTGTGATCGCGATGCGCATGCGGCCATCCTCGCAGCTGGAATTCGGGATGCGGCGGGGGCGCGGCTGACTAGCATGACGCGCATGCACGACGAAGATCTGATGATCCGACCCGCACGGTTCGAGGACGAGAAGGCGCTCGCCGAGCTCAACCGGGCCGCCTGGTCCTGGCTGAGCGATGTCGCCCCGCAGCCGGCCGAGGACGCCGGCGTGTTCGACGAGCGCCACTCCCCGGACCAGTTCCTGCTGGCCCTGCTCGGCGGCCGGGTCGTCGGCTACGTCCGGGTGGTGCCCCCGACCCCGCTGGCCAGCAACCGGCACGTGCGCCAGATCCAGGGTCTGGCGGTCGACTCCGCCGCGCGCGGCCGGGGCGTCGGCCGGGCCCTGGTCGGGGCCGCCTGCGCGACGGCCGAGGCCGAGGGGGCCCGGCGGATCACCCTGCGGGTGCTCGGGCACAACGCCCCGGCCCGCCGGCTCTACGAGAGCTGCGGTTTCATCGTCGAGGGCTCGCTCTCCGAGGAGTTCCTGCTCGACGGCCGGTACGTGGACGACATCTGGATGGCCCGCTCGCTGACCGGCTGAACCCGCCCTGCGCACCGCCGGCCGAGAGCTACTGACGAGTCGTCAGATCGGTTGCGCGGGTGGTGCAGAGTCGTAACACATCCACCCTGTCTGGACCGCCTCCGGGCCGGGTACGGTACGGCAGTGAGCAACTCGACGCCTCCCGGGTGGTACCCGGTACCGGGTGCGGACGGCACGGCCGGCCATGAGCGCTGGTGGGACGGCAACGCCTGGACGAGCGACGTGCGCCCCGTCCAGGCGGGCGGCGCCCAGCTCGCCGACGCCCCGACCCAGGCCTGGCAGCCGCCGGCGCAGCCGGCCCCCGCCCAACCGCCCGCGTACGGCTACGGCGCCCCGAACCAGGGGCAGCCGGGCTACGGCTATCCGGCCCAGGGCCAGGCCGGCTACGGCTACCCGCAGTCCGGCGGCTATCCGCCCCCGCCGTCCGGCCGGATGAAGCCCGGGGTGGCCGTCGGCATCGGGCTCGCGGTGCTGGCCGTGGTCGGCATCGTGGCCGCGGTCGCCCTCACCAGCGGCGGCGGGACCCCGAAGGCCGACCCGACCCCGACCGTCACGGTCACCACCACGGGCACCCCGAGCCCGAGCCCCAGCCCGACCCGCCGCACGCCCAGCCCGACGCCGACGCCCACGCCGACCGAGCGCACCGCGCCGCCGCCGGTCCTCAAGGACACCGTCGCCGACAAGCAGCACAGCATCACCGTGCCGATCTACGAGGGCTGGGACGCCCAGAGCGACACCACGCACTCGACCGTCTTCCTGGGCAGCGGCCGCTACGCCTGCCCGGGCGGCGGCTCGTGCATCCGCGGCCAGTTCTCGATCGAGAAGGACACCATCCAGGGCGCCAGCGCCAGGGCCGCCGCCGAGGCCGCGATGCCGACCTACGCCGCGGCGATCTTCACCGGGATCACCTCGCACACCGACGCGGGCTCCTCGAACACCACCGTGGCGGGCATCTCCGGCTACGCCGTCCGCTGGCACGTCAAGACCTCGGACGGCACCCAGGGGTACATCCTGATGGTGGCCGTGCCGGCCAAGGGCGGCGGCTTCGTCGCCTTCGAGGGCGGCGTGGACGACGACCCGAACGCGCCCGACGCGACGGTGCTGGACCAGATCATCAAGGGCATCAAGCAGGACAGCAGCTCCGGCTCCGGCACCTGACCGACCGGGCGGGCCGTCCCCGGGGACGCGCTGGGACGGCCCGGGACGGCCCCGCTACGGGGACTAGTCCCCGTAGCGCTCCCAGAGCTTGGGGAACCGTTTCGCCATGGCGTCCGGGTCGTCGAAGTCCAGTGCGGCGCCGGACGGCCGCGCGGGCTGCCGCTCGCCCACGTCGGGCAGCGGCAGCCCGGTCAGCTGCTCGTACGCCTCGTCGGCCGCGTAGCCGAGGTCCTCGGCCTCGCCGTCCTCCTCCTCGTCGAACTCGGGTAGCAGGTCCGCCAGGTCGTCCGGCTCGTACAGCCCGCCCTCGAAGACCTCCCGGCCCTGGCCGATCAGCCAGCAGCGGAAGTAGTCGAAGGTGTCCTCGGAGGCGCCGTCCAGCAGCAGGTATGCCGCACCCCACAGGTCGGTGCGGTAGGCACGCTGGAACCGGGCCTCGAAGAGCCGGGCGAAGTCGACGACGTCGTCCGGGGTCAGCTGGACGAGCCGCTCCACCAGCCGCTCCGCCTGCTCGTCGGGGTCGCCTTCGGCGGCTTCCCGGGTCTCGTCGATGATCTGCCAGAAGTCGGTCTCGTCCATCACCGCTCAAGCATCCCTGTTCGCCCGCGCCCGCGCATGCGTAGCGGCCGCGAAACGCCCGGTCGGCCGGTGAAAATACGGTGTCCGCGACAACACGGAACCCCGCGCCGTCCGGGGACGACGCGGGGTTCCGTGGGGCGATCGGACCTTACAGGCCGAGCTCGACCTCGAACTCGCCGGCCTCGAGGATCTCCTTGACGGCCACCAGGAAGCGGGCGGCGTCGGCGCCGTCCACCAGGCGGTGGTCGTAGGAGAGCGACAGGTAGGTCATGTCGCGGATGCCGATGGCGGTGCCGCCGTCGGCCTCGATGACCACCGGGCGCTTGACGGTCGCGCCGATGCCCAGGATGGCGACCTGGTTCGGCGGCACGATGACGGTGTCGAACAGCGCACCGCGCGAGCCGGTGTTGCTGATGGTGAAGGTCGCGCCGGACAGCTCGTCCGGGGTGATCTTGTTGCCGCGGACCTTGCCGGCCAGCTCCGCGGTCTTCTTCGAGATGCCGGCGATGTTGAGGTCGCCCGCACCCTTGATGACCGGGGTCATCAGGCCCTTCTCGGAGTCCACCGCGATACCGATGTTCTCGGTGTCGAAGTAGGAGATGGTGCCCTCGGCCTCGTTGATCCGGGCGTTGATGACCGGGTGGGCCTTCAGCGCCTGGGCGGCGGCCTTGACGAAGAACGGCATCGGGGACAGCTTGACGCCCTCACGGGCGGCGAAGGCGTCCTTGGCGCGGCCGCGCAGCGACATGATCTTGGTGACGTCCACCTCGACCACGCTGGTCAGCTGAGCCTGCTCGTGCAGGGCCTTCAGCATGTTGTCGCCGATGGCCTTGCGGATGCGGGTCATCTTGACCGTCTGGCCACGCAGCGGGGACGGCGCGGCGGCGGCCTTCGGCGCGGCGGCCGGGGCGGCGGCGACGGGCGCCGGGGCGGCCTTCGCGGCCTCGGCGGCGGCCAGGACGTCCTGCTTGCGGATGCGGCCGCCGACACCGGTGCCGGTGACGGAGGCCAGGGCGACACCCTGCTCGGAGGCGAGCTTGCGCACCAGCGGGGTGACGTAGCCGTCACCGCTGTCGGCCGCCGGGGCGACCGGAGCGGCAGCCGGGGCGACCGGCGCCGGGGCGGCGACCGGGGCGGCCGGGGCCACGGGGGCCGGGGCGGCCGGGGCAGCCGGGGCGACCGGAGCCGGAGCGGCCACGGGGGCGGCCGGGGCCACGGGGGCCGGGGCGGCGACCGGGGCGACCGGAGCCGGAGCGGCAACCGGAGCGGCCGGGGCGGCAGCCGGGGCAGCGGCGACGGCACCCGCAGCGCCGATCAGCGCGAGCTGGGCGCCGACCTCGGCGGTCTCGTCCTCGCCGACCAGGATCTTCACCACGACGCCGGCGACCGGCGACGGGATCTCGGTGTCGACCTTGTCGGTGGAGACCTCGAGCAGCGGCTCGTCGACCTCGACGGTCTCGCCCTCGGCCTTCAGCCAACGGGTGACGGTGCCCTCGGTGACGGACTCGCCCAGCGCGGGCAGCACGACCGGGGTGGCGTCGCCGGCCGGGGCGGCGGCCGGAGCGGCGGCAGGGGCGGCCTCGGCGACCGGGGCGGGGGCGGCGGGCGCCTCCACGACCGGGGCCGGGGCGGCCGGAGCGGCCTCGGCGACCGGAGCGGCGGCCGCGACCGGGGCGCCGGAGCCGTCGTCGATGATCGCGAGCTCGGCGCCGACCTCGACGGTCTCGTCCTCGGCGACCTTGATCGAGGCAAGGATGCCCGAGGCCGGGGCCGGGATCTCGGTGTCGACCTTGTCGGTGGAGACCTCGAGCAGCGGCTCGTCGACCTCCACACGCTCACCCTCGGCCTTCAGCCAACGGGTGACGGTGCCCTCGGAAACGCTCTCGCCCAGCGCGGGCAGTGTTACTGAGACCGCCATGGTTTCAGCGACTCCTATCAAGTCTTGCGTACTGGAATGGGGGGTGTTGCGGCGTGATCAGTCGTGCGCGTGCAGCGGCTTGCCGGCCAGCGCCAGGTGCGCCTCGCCCAGGGCCTCGGACTGGGTCGGGTGAGCGTGGATGAGCTGCGCGACCTCGGCCGGCAGAGCCTCCCAGTTGTAGATCAGCTGAGCTTCGCCGACCTGCTCGCCCATGCGGGCACCGACCATGTGGACGCCGACCACGGCGCCGTCCTTGACCTGGACGAGCTTGATCTCGCCGGCGGTCTTCAGGATCTTGCTCTTGCCGTTGCCGGCCAGGTTGTACTTGAGGGTGACGACCTTGTCCTTGCCGTACAGCTCGACGGCCTTCGCCTCGGAGATGCCGACGGAGGCGACCTCGGGGTTGGAGTAGGTCACGCGCGGGACGCCGTCGTAGTCGATCGGCACGGCCTTCAGGCCGGCCAGGCGCTCGGCGACGAGGATGCCCTCGGCGAAGCCGACGTGGGCCAGCTGCAGGGTCGGGACGAGGTCGCCGACGGCGGAGATGGTGGGCACGTTGGTGCGCATGTACTCGTCGACGAGGACGTAGCCGCGGTCCATCGCGACGCCGTTCTCCTCGTAGCCCAGGCCGGCCGAGACCGGGCCGCGGCCGATGGCGACGAGCAGCAGGTCGGCGTCGATCTGCTTGCCGTTCTCGGTGGAGACGCGCACACCGGTCTCGGTGTACTCCACGCCCGAGAAGCGGGCCTTCAGCTCGAACTTGATGCCGCGCTTGCGGAAGGCGCGCTCCAGCAGCTTGGAGGAGTTCTCGTCCTCCAGCGGGACGAGGTGCGGCAGCGCCTCGACGATGGTGACCTCGACGCCGAAGGACTTCCAGACCGAGGCGAACTCGACACCGATCACACCGCCGCCGAGGATGACGGCGGACTTCGGGATGCGGTCGAGCTTGAGGGCGTGGTCGGAGGAGATCACGCGGTCGCCGTCGATGTTCAGGCCCGGCAGCGACTTCGGCACGGAGCCGGTGGCCAGGATGATGTGCCGGCCCTCGACGCGCTGGCCGTTGACATCCACCGAGGTCTGCGAGGACAGCCGGCCCTCGCCCTGGATGAAGGTGACCTTGCGGGAGGCCACCAGGCCCTGCAGGCCCTTGTACAGGCCGGCGATCACGTCGTCCTTGTACTTGTGGACGCCGTTGATGTCGATGCCCTGGAAGGTGGCCAGCACGCCGAACTCGGCGGCCTCCTTCGTCTCGTCCGCGATCTCGGCGGCGTGCAGCAGCGCCTTGGTCGGGATGCAGCCGCGGTGCAGGCAGGTGCCGCCCAGCTCACCCTTCTCGACCAGGGCGACACTCAGGCCCAGCTGAGCGGCGCGGAGCGCCGCGGCGTAACCGCCGCTTCCGCCTCCGAGAATGACTACGTCGAAAACGGTGCTGGCGTCGTTCGCCACGTCACGTCCTCCATGCAATGGGGTGGGTCGCCGGGCCGGTCGCGGTCCGGTGGGTCGGAAGCCTTTGTGGGGCGCCCAGTCGTGCCGGAAATACATCTTCGCACTTGTTCGTGGCGGCTGATGTCCGGGTCCACCCCTGGGGCGTCCCGAAGGGTGGTCACGGGGGTGGCAGCACCCCCGACGGAAGGGCATCGTCGCAGCTCAAAGCGGGGTTGACAGCAAGCGGCGCGGGGGTTTCACCGGGTGGCGGACCGGCGGGTTCCGCACTGCGGAACAAAGTTTCGCCCGCAGCGAACAGGGGTGTGTTTCCCGCCGGGCCCCTACTCGCAGGTAACCCGGGGTGGGACGCCGACGGGGTCCGGCGCGAGTGCGCCGGACCCCGTCCACGGAAGCCTCGGTCAGGCCTTGGTGCCCGCCGCGGTCCGCTCCGCGAAGCGGACCAGGGTGCGCACCGCGCTCGCGGTGCCGCCCTTGGGGGTGTAGCCGAACGGCGCGCCCTCGTGGAAGGCCGGGCCCGCGATGTCCAGGTGGGCCCAGTCGATGCCCTCGGCCACGAACTCCTTCAGGAACAGACCGGCCACCAGGCCGCCGCCCATCCGCTCGCCCATGTTGGCCAGGTCGGCGATGGTCGTCTCGGTCATGCCCTTGCGCAGCTCGGCCGGCAGCGGCATCGGCCAGGACTGCTCGCCCGCCTCGCCCGCCAGGGTGTGCAGGGTCTCGCGCAGCTCGTCGTTGTTGGCCATCACGCCGAAGGTGCGGCTGCCCAGCGCCAGCAGCATCGCGCCGGTCAGGGTCGCCACGTCGACGATGACGTCCGGGTTCTCCTCGCCGGCCCGGACGATCGCGTCGGCCAGCACCAGGCGGCCCTCGGCGTCGGTGTTCAGCACCTCGACGGTCTTGCCGCCGTACATCCGCAGCACGTCACCCGGGCGGGTGGCGGAGCCGGACGGCATGTTCTCGGCCAGCGCCAGCCATGCGGTGACGTTGACGGCCAGGCCCAGGCGCTTGGCGGAGACCACGGCGGCGAAGACGGCGGCGGCGCCGGCCATGTCGCACTTCATGGTCTCGTTGTGGCCGGCCGGCTTCAGCGAGATGCCGCCCGAGTCGTAGGTGATGCCCTTGCCGACGAACGCCAGGGTCGCCTTGGCCTTCGGGTGGGTGTACGCCACCTTCACCAGCCGCGGCGGGTTCGCCGAGCCGTTGCCGACGCCCAGCAGGCCGCCGAAGCCGCCCTTGAGCAGCGCCTTCTCGTCCAGCACCTCGACCTTGAGGCCGTGCTCCTTGCCGGCGGCCTGGGCGATCGCGGCGAAGCTCTTGGGGTTCAGGTCGTTCGGGGCGGTGTTCACCAGGTCGCGGGCCCGGTTCATCTCCTCGCCGACGACCGCGGCGCGCTCGACGGCGGCCTTGGCGTCCTTGCTGCCCTTGCGGGCGGCCAGCAGGACCAGCTCGCCGACCGGCTCCTTGCCGCCGCCGTTCTTGTAGGTGCCGAAGGAGTAGGCGCCGAGCAGGGCGCCCAGCGCGATCGCCTCGGTCTCCTCGGCGTCCTCGGCCGGCAGCGCCAGCGCGACCTTCTTCGAACCGGCCAGGGCGCGGGCGGCGACACCGGCGGCGCGGCGCAGCGTCTCCAGGTCGTAACCGTCCTCGGCGGCCTCGCCGAGGCC
The DNA here is from genome assembly GCF_043202015.1 of Kitasatospora sp. NPDC048239. Classification (NCBI taxonomy): domain Bacteria; kingdom Bacillati; phylum Actinomycetota; class Actinomycetes; order Kitasatosporales; family Streptomycetaceae; genus Kitasatospora; species Kitasatospora sp. NPDC048239. The sequence continues at coordinate 443,040 of NZ_JBICZP010000001.1, forward strand.
GACCGCGAGCACGAGCGCGGCCTTCAGGCCGGCGGGGGAGGGCACCTTGACGGCCTCGCCCTCGGCGCCGGTCGCGCCCAGGGTGGTGAGGACCTCGGCCAGCTTGCCCTCGAACGCCTCGCTCACGGCCTCGGCACCGGGCGCCAGCACGATGCCCTTGGCGCCCTTCGCCACGCCGATCACCAGGGCGTCCGCGCGCAGCGAGGCGGCGGAGGAGGTGCTCACAGACAATGCAGTCACGTAATGCGTCCTGTTCTTTCGCGGTCCACGGCCGGTCGCGGCTCGGCTGCCGCACCGGCGCAGCCCGTGCGGCCGACGCGGTGGCCGCCCCGCCACCGGACGCCGGGCCCGGGGCCCCTGGCGCGTGCGCCGCCGGTCGGGCGGTCGCACACACCAGAGGCCCCGGCTCCTCAGCGCGCGGAGGCCGGGCAGGACCTGCGACGGTGCAGGGCTGCGGTGCTCCACGCATGGTAGTCCGCATGCTGGGATCACGCGCCGCCCGGTCTCCCGCCGTCGGATACGGCACTTCGGGGGCGCTGCGGGCCTGTGGTCAGCCCAGCAGTGCGAGCGCCAGCAGCGAGCCGGCCGCCGCGGTCTCGGCCAGCGCCCCGAGGACGTCCCCGGTGATCCCGTCGAACCGCCGTACACAGCGCCGCAGCAGCAGCCAGGCGCAGCCGAGGCCGACCGCAACTGCCGCCGGGAGCCGCAGGACTGACCATCCGTCGGAAATGCCGAGGGCGGCCAGGGCGAGCGCCGCGCCGACCGAGGAGGCCAGTGCCGCGGCGGGCGGGACGGTGCCCGCCACCATCGCGCCGAGGCCGCCAGGCCGGGCGGCCGGCACCGATCGGCGGCATCCCCAGGTGAGCGCGCAGCGGGCGGCGACGGCCGAGGTGAGCACCGCGAGGGCGCCGCGCGTGAGGGAGGCGTCGAACTGTCCGGCCAGGGCGGCGATCTGGGCCAGCAGTACCAGGAGGAGGGTCAGGACGCCGAACGGTCCGATGTCGGACTGCTTCATGATGCGCAGCGCGTCCTCGGCGGGCCTGCCGCTGCCCAGGCCGTCGGCGACATCGGCGAGGCCGTCCAGGTGCAGGCCCCGGGTCAGGGCGGCGAGTGCCCCGACCGCCGCCACCGCGCCGAGCAGGCCGCCCGCGCGCCAGGCCGCCAGCGCTCCTACGCCCGCGGCCAGGGCGCCGAGGACCAGTCCGACCACCGGTGCGGCCACCATCGCCCGCGCCGCCGCCGACCGGTCCCAGCGCTCGACCCGTACCCGCAGCACGGACAGCGTCCCGAAGGCGAACCGCAGCCCGTCGCCCCAGCCGGCGGGCGCCCGTGCCTCCTCGCCGCCGTGCATGCTCATCGCTCCTTCGTCGGGGTCGGGTCGCCGCCCGCCCCCGACGGGAGCGCCGGTCAGGGCCCCGAGCCGTTCGGGCTCAGACCCGGCTCAGCAGCTCCGCCGCCGAGGGCAGCTTCGGCTGCTCCTTCGGCGCCGCGGGGATGAACGGTGCGGGCGAGTGCTCGGCCAGGCTGTCCGCCGCGGCCTGGAGCAGCGGCAGCGCCATCAGCGCGCCGACGCCCTCGCCCATGGTGATCTCCTGCTCCTGCATCGGGGTCAGGGTCAGCCGGTCGTAGGCCTTGGCCTGGGCCGGTTCGCCGCTGGACTGCCCGGCGCGCCACCACTCGGGCGCCCGGAACGCGATCCGCTGCGCGACCAGCGCGCAGGCCGAGGAGACCACGCCGTCCAGCACCACCGGCAGCTTGCGCACGGCGGCCTGCAGCAGGAAGCCGGTGATCGCCGCGAAGTCGGCGCCGCCGGTGGCGCCCAGCAGCGCCAGCTGGTCGCCGAGCACGGGCCGGGCCCGCCGCAGCGAGTCCCGGATGGTCGCGCACTTGACCATCCACACGTTGTCGTCGATGCCCGAGCCGCGCCCGGTCACCGCGGCGGCGTCCGTTCCGCAGAGCGCGCCGACCAGGACCGCGGCCACCGTGGTCGAGCCGACCCCGAGGTCGCCCAGCACCACCAGGTCCGTCCCGGCGTCGGCCTCCTCGTCGGCGACCGCCATGCCGGCCCGGAACGCCTTGGCCGTCTCCTCGGGCGTCAGCGCGTCCTCGACGTCGATCCGCCCGGAGCCGCGCCGCACCCGGTGCGCGACCACGTCGTCGGGGAAGTCCGACGGGTCCGCGTCCACCGCGATGTCGACCACCCGCACCTCGGCGCCGAAGCGCCGGGCCAGCAGGGCGACCGGCGCGGTGCCGTCCAGGACCGCCCGGACCCGGGCGGCCGTGCCGCCCTGGGGCAGCCGGGACACCCCGAGGGCCGCCACCCCGTGGTCGGCGGCGAACAGCAGCACCTTGGGCGCCGACAGCGGCCGTACCGGGGAGCGCCCCTGTACGGACGACAGCCAGCTGCCCAGCTCCTCCAGCCGGCCGAGCCCGCCGCGCGGCCGCTCCAGCGCCTGCCAGCGCTCCTCGGCGGCCCGCCGGGCGCTCTCGTCGGGGCGCTCGACGAGCGAGGAGAACGTATCGAGATCCACGGTCGTGTCCATCGGTCGGAAGGCTACACGTCGCCGGTGTTCAGCCAGCGGCGGGCTTGACTTGCAGAACCTGCCCCGCCACCACCAGCAGCACACGCTCCGAGGCGTCCGCCACCGCCATGTTCAGCCGGCCCAGGGTGTCGCGGAAGCGGCGGCCCGAGGCGGTCGCCGGGACGACACCCATCCCGACCTCGTTGCTGACCGCGACGAGCCGCCGTCCGCTCGCCCCCCAGGCCAGGGCCAGCGCCTCGCAGCGGGCCTGCACCGCGGCCTCGCCGCCGTCCGCCCACACCCGGTCGTCCCAGGCGCCGCACTCGTCCATCACCGCGGTCAGCCACAGCGCCAGACAGTCGATCAGCACCGGTGCCCGGTCGGCGGAGTCCGCCAGGACCGCCTCCAGGTCGCAGGTCTCGGCGGTGCGCCAGCTCGCCGGTCGCCGCTCCCGGTGCAGCGCGACCCGCTGGGCCCACTCGCCGTCGCCGTCCCGGGTGCCGCCGGTGGCCACGTACAGCACGTCCGGGTGCCCGGCGAGCAGCTGCTCGGCCCTGGTGGACTTGCCGGAGCGCGCGCCGCCGAGGAACAGCGTGCGGGAGGGTGCGAGGTCGGGTGCCATGGGTTCATCCTGCCAAGGGGGCGCCCTGCGGGTGGGGCCGGGCCCGCGCTGCCGGGCCCCGCGAGGCATAGGGAAGATCCCACCGGGCAGGCTAAGGTGCGCAGCAACACAGGCACGTCGTCGGCGGGAGGAACCGGGCATGGTCTGGACGTGGCGGTACGAGAAGACGGACGGCACCGTGGTGGCCCCGAGCGGGCCGCAGGAGGAGTTCGCCGGCCAGGGGGACGCCGAGACCTGGATCGGGGAGAGCTGGAAGCAGCTGGTCGAGGACGGCGTGGACACCGCCGTACTGCTCGACGACGACCGGGAGATCTACTCGATGAGCCTGCACGAGGGCTGAGCGGCCCCCGGGCCCCCGGCCGGTCGGGCCGGTCGGCGCTACTTGGCGCCGAAGACGTGCAGCAGCGCGGCGACCTGCCGGTAGGGGTCGGTGCGCCCGGCCTTGTCCTCGGCCTCCAGCAGCTGGGCCAGCTGGCGCCCGTCCACCGGCGGCGCCGCGTCGTCGGGCGCGTTGTCGGTGAAGACCCGCACGCCGTACCAGTGCCGCAGCGGCACCGAGACCTCGGAGAGCGTGACGGCGAGGTCGGCGAGCCGGTCGGCGCGGGCGGCCAGGCCGAGCCGGTTGTAGTAGCGGTCGCTCTCGAAGGCGTGCAGGGCGGCCCGCCAGTCCCCGGTGGCGGCGGGCCGCAGGGCCAGCGCGTCGCGGTTGCGGACCAGCAGTGAGAGCAGTCCGCCGGGCGCGAGCAGCCGGGCCAGCGAGGCGATCATCGGGTCCGGGTCGGGCAGGTACATCAGGACGCCGTGGCAGAGCACCACGTCGAAGCTGCGCGGTCCGAACCAGCGCCCGCACTGGTGGCCGTCGCCGCTGAGCAGCTGCATCCGGCCGCGGACCTCGGGCGGCTCCTCGGCGAGCGCGCCCTGGGCGACGCCGAGGGCGACCGGGTCGGAGTCGATGCCGGTTACGAAGTGGCCGGCCCGGGCCAGGCGCAGCGCCTGGGTGCCCTGGCCGCAGCCGATGTCGAGGACGCGCTGGGCGCTGCGGCCGACCAGCTGCTCGGCGAGCTGCCGGGCGACCAGCTCCTGCCGGACGAGGTTGCGCAGGCCCCCGAGCCGCTCCAGCCACGGCCCGGTGCCGCCGGCGAAGGAGCCGCTGCGCGAGGGCAGCCGGTCATGGGACTGGCGTTCCTGGGCGAGGCGGTCGTGGCCGCCCCCGCCCTGACCGGGCAGTGCATACAGGCCGGGCCCCTCCCAGGACGGTGGGGCCCAGCCGGAGTCCACCGGTTCGGCGGTCAGGGCTTCTCCCCGCGCCGCACCTGCGGCTTGGGCAGCCGCAGCCTGCGCATCTGCAGGATGCGCATCAGGCCGTACGCGACCGCGCCGCGGGTGTTCTGGCCCGCGAACCGCTCGCCGAGCTGCTTGCGCAGACCGAAGCCGAGGCGGACGAAGTCCAGCACCACGAGGACGAAGAACAGCAGGAACAGCACGGTGGAGAGCAGCTGGAGGGCCGGCACCTTGACGATGCTGAGCACCAGGATGACCACCGCGGCGGGCAGGAAGAACTCGGCGAGCGACCAGCGGGCGTCGACGAAGTCCCGGGTGAACTTGCGCACCGGGCCCTTGTCGCGGGCCGGCAGGTGCCGCTCGTCGCCCTCCAGCAGCGCGGTGCGCTGCTTCTCGCGCTCGACGCGCATCCGGTCACGGGCCTGGCGGGAGGCCTCCTTGCGGTCCTTGGGCACGGTCACCCGGGTGCGCCGGTGGGCCTCGGCCTCACTGCGCTTGGGCGTGGGTCGGCCCTTCTTCGCCTGCGGGTCGCGCGGCTGGGTCTCGTCCTGCTTCTCCAGCACGGCGGCGGAGGCGGCGGCATCATCTGAACGGCGTCGGAACACACCACCAGCGTACGGGGTGCCGGGCGGCTTCTTCCGGTGCCCTTGGACCCAAACGCATATCGATCGTCGTCGACCCCGCCGGTCGGAGGGTTTCCGGCGCTCTTCCCGTAGGGGATCACTCCGCCGGACGCATCGGGGAATGAGGGGCGGATCCACCCCGGGGATGAGGCACCGGCGGGGTCGCTGTAGCAGTCTTGTTGCAGGCAGGTGCACTGCGGCGACGGGCTCGCTGCACATACACTCGTCGTGTCTGGTAACGAGATAGAGACCGCAGGCCGGAGAAGGGGGCACCCGAGGCCCATGAGCGACGGAATCATGAAGCGTATGGGGCTGATCTTCCGCTCCAAGGCGAACAAAGCCTTGGATCGGGCGGAGGATCCGCGTGAAACGCTCGACTACTCGTACCAGAAGCAGCTCGAACTGCTGCAGAAGGTGCGACGCGGCGTCGCGGACGTAGCCACCTCGCGCAAGCGCCTGGAACTCCAGCTGACCCAGCTCCAGCAGCAGTCCGCGAAGTACGAGGACCAGGGCCGCAAGGCGCTGTCCCTCGGCCGTGAGGACCTCGCGCGCGAGGCGCTGACCCGCAAGGCCAGCATGCAGTCCCAGATCACCGATCTGGAGACGCAGTACCAGCAGCTCCAGGCCGAGGAGGAGAAGCTCACGCTCGCCTCCCAGCGCCTGCAGGCCAAGGTGGACGCCTTCCGCACCAAGAAGGAGACCATCAAGGCCACCTACACCGCCGCCCAGGCGCAGACCAGGATCGCGGAGTCCTTCTCCGGGATCTCGGAGGAGATGGGCGACGTCGGCCTGGCGATCCAGCGGGCCGAGGACAAGACCGCCCAGATGCAGGCCCGTGCGGGCGCGATCGACGAGCTGCTGGCCTCCGGTGCGCTCGACGACGCCAGCGGGCTCGGCCGCAAGGACGACATCGAGGCGGAGCTGGAGCGGGTGGCCGGCGGCTCGGACGTCGAGCTGGAGCTGGCCCGGATGAAGGCGGAGCTGACCGGTGGCTCGCCGGCCGCCGGCCCGCAGGCCATCGAGCAGGGCAAGCAGCAGCAGCACGACGCGCCGCCGCAGCAGACCCCGCCCACCATCAACTACAACAAGTGATCTGAGCTTCACCCCACGAACCAGGGAGACGCACGGCATGATCATGAGGGTCATGGGTGAGGGGCAGTTCCAGGTCGGCGACGCCCACCTGAACCGGCTCAACGAGCTCGACGAGGAGCTGCTCACCGCACTGGAGTCGGGGGACGAGGAACACTTCCACCGAGCGCTCGGCGAGCTGCTGGGCGCGGTGAAGGAGTTCGGAACCCCGCTGCCGGACGACTCGCTGGAGCCGTCCGACCTGATCCTTCCGGATGCCGATGCGACGATCGACGAGGTCCGGCAGCTGCTGCGGGCCGAGGGTGACGGCCTGATCCCCGGCATTCCCGAATAGCCGCCGTCTCGCGCCAGACGCAAGGGCGGGCCCCCTCCACCACGGAGGGGGCCCGCCCTTCGGCGTACGGCACGGCTACGGCAGGGCGAGCATCCGGTCCAGCGCCGCCTTGGCGTACTTCTCGGTCTCCGGGTCGACGGTGATCACGTTCGGCACCCGGCCCTCGACCAGCGACTCCAGCGCCCAGACCAGGTGCGGCAGGTCGATCCGGTTCATGGTGGAGCAGAAGCAGACCGCGCGGTCCAGGAAGACGACCTCCTTGTCCGGGTGGGCCTTGGCCAGCCGGCGGACCAGGTTGAGCTCGGTGCCGATGGCCCACTTGGAGCCGGGCTCGGCCGCGTCCAGGGCCTTGATGATGTACTCGGTCGAGCCCACCATGTCGGCCGCCGCGACGACCTCGTGCCGGCACTCCGGGTGCACCAGCACGGTGACGCCCGGGATGCGCTCGCGGACGTCGTTCACCGAGTCCAGCGAGAACCGGCCGTGCACCGAGCAGTGCCCGCGCCAGAGGATCATCTTGGCGTTGCGCAGCTGCTCGACGGTCAGGCCGCCGTTCGGCTTGTGCGGGTTGTAGAGCACGCAGTCGTCCAGCGAGAGGCCCATCTCGCGCACGGCGGTGTTGCGGCCCAGGTGCTGGTCGGGCAGGAAGAGCACCTTCTGGCCCTGCTCGAAGGCCCACTCCAGCGCCCGCTCGGCGTTGGAGGAGGTGCATATGGTGCCGCCGTGCCGGCCGGTGAAGGCCTTGATGTCGGCGGAGGAGTTCATGTACGAGACCGGGACGGTCACGTCGGCTATGCCGGCGTCGGTGAGCACGTCCCAGCACTCGGCGACCTGCTCGGCGGTGGCCATGTCGGCCATCGAACAGCCGGCCGCGAGGTCCGGCAGGACGACCTGCTGGGCGTCGGTGGTGAGGATGTCCGCCGACTCGGCCATGAAGTGCACGCCGCAGAAGACGATGTACTCGGCCTCCGGGCGGGCGGCCGCGTCCCGGGCGAGCTTGAAGGAGTCGCCGGTGACGTCGGCGAACTCGATCACCTCGTCGCGCTGGTAGTGGTGGCCGAGGATGAATACCCGGTCACCGAGCGCGGCCTTGGCCGCGCGGGCGCGCTCGACGAGGTCGGGGTCGGAGGCGGCCGGGAGGTCGCCCGGGCACTCGACGCCGCGCTCGCTGTTCGGGTCGGCCTCACGGCCGAGCAGCAGCAGAGCGAGCGGCGTCGGTGTGGGGTCGACGCCGTAGGTCTCGGTGATGGTGGTGGTCACGGGCGGGTGCCCTTCTGTGCGGCCGATCAGTCGGTGCAGGCCTTCTCGTCTATCTGACGCTATCTATGATAACCGGTTAGCGTCAGACTGACGATGGCCATCCTGTCGATGTGACGAGAACCGCTTGCCGGTTCGGCCCGTCCGGCGCCGCCGCAGGCGCGCTACGGGGCGTCCGGCGTGGTCGAATCGGTATCCGGGCCCGATGGCGTTGGCTGTGGAGAGTGGATGTCCGGCTAGCCGACCGCGCGAGGACCACCGGCCGTCATCTGCCAGCGGTGAACTCGGTCCTGTCATCCGCCAGAATGGTGCCGAACCGTTTCGGCGGCCGCCGCCCCCGCCGATCCCGTACGACCAGTGGAGCCCCGCACCGATGAGCAGCAGCCGAGCGCACGAGGTGGGCGGGGCAGCCCTGGACGACACCGACCGGCTGCTGCTCGCCCGGCTGGGCAGTGACGGGCGCGCCTCGTACGCCGAGATCGGGCTCCAGGTGAACCTCTCGGCCACCGCCGTCCGCCGCCGGATCGACCGGCTGCGGGCACGCGGCATCGTCCGCGGCTTCACCGTCGTCCTCGACCCGTCCGTGCTCGGCTGGCAGACCGAGGCCTTCGTCGAGGTCTACTGCCGCGAGCGCACCGCCCCCGAGGAGATCCTCGCCAGCCTGCGCCAGTTCCCCGAGGTGGTCGCCGCCTGGACGGTCACCGGCGACCCGGACGCCCTGGTGCACCTGCGGGCGCCCGACATGCGGCACCTGGAGGCCGTCATCGAGCGCATCCGCAAGGAGCCCGGCGTGCAGCGCAGCCGCTCCTCCGTGGTGCTCTCCCAGCTCATCGGCTGACCTCGTCCGGGCCCTTCGCAGGGCTGCGCAGGAATCCTGCGCGCGGCCCCCCGAAGACGCCCGAAACCTGCCTGACCAGCCGCGTTCCGACGCGCGGGGAAGGCCCACCGCTGCCTAGGCTGATCTCGTCCGGAGCGCGCCGCGAATCCCTCACACGCCACCGGGCCGCCCCCCGACACCCCACAGCCGAGAGGGACACCCGTGTCCGCAGCCCCCGACCGCATGCACCGGCCCGACAACGAGCTGGTCGACCTGGTATTCGACTACATGCGGGAGCGGCTGCAGTACGACCCCGTCCCGCTCGACCACCCCGGCGACGGCGAGCACCTGCGCGCCCAGCTGGCCGGACTGCTCAACCCGCACGGCAACAGCCCGGCCGACGTGCTCAAGCTCTACGACCACGAGCTGTCCCGCGCGGTGATCTCCGCCGACAGCCCGCGCTACCTGTCCTTCATCCCGTGCGCCCCCACCAAGGCCGCGCTGCTCTTCGACATGGTCGTCTCCTGCGCCTCCCTGCAGGGCATCTCCTGGCTGGAGGCGGCCGGCGCGATCGCCGCCGAGAACCAGGTGCTGCGCCTGATAGCGGACCGCGCGGGAATGCCCGAGACGGCCGGCGGCACCTTCGTCTCCGGCGGCTCGGCGGGCAACCTCTCCGCCCTGGTGGTCGCCCGCGACACCGCCCGCCGCAGGCTCGGCGTCGGCCCGGAGGCCCGGCTGCGGATCGCCGTCGCCGACCAGGTGCACTCCTCGGTCAAGAACACCTTCAACATCATCGGCGTGGAGGCCTTCAAGGTCCCGACCGTCGACCGCCGCTTCACCGGCGAGGCGCTGCGCGCCGCCCTGGCCGCCGACCCGAACCCGGAGACCGTCATCGCGGTCGTCGGCACCGCCGGCACCACCAACGAGGGCATCGTCGACGACCTCCAGGGCCTCTCCGAGGTCGCCCGCGAGCGCGACCTCTGGTTCCACGTGGACGGCGCCTACGGCGGCGCCGGCCTGTTCGCCCCGTCCGTGCGCGAGCGCTACAACGGCATCGAGCACGCCGACTCCTTCGTGGTCGACCCGCACAAGTGGCTGTTCGCCCCGTTCGACTGCGCCGCGCTGCTCTACCGCAACCCGCAGCTCGCCCGCGCCGTGCACACCCAGGACGCCTCCTACCTGGACGTCCTGCACACCGAGGGCGACGAGTGGAACCCCACCGACTACGCCTACCACCTGACCCGGCGCGCCCGCGGCCTGCCGCTCTGGTTCTCGCTCGCCGTGCACGGCACCGAGGCGTACACCGACGCCATCGAGACCGGCCTCACGCTGGCCCGGGACACCGCCCAGCTGATCCGCGACAGCGAGCACCTGGAGCTGCTGTTCGATCCGCAGCTGTCCGCGGTCTGCTTCCGCCGCACCGGCTGGACCGGCGAGGACTACTACCGCTGGTCGCAGCAGCTGCTCGCGGACCAGATCGGCTTCGTCACCCCGACCGGCTGGGACGGCGAGACGGTCGCCCGCTTCGCCTTCCTGCACCCGGGCACCACGATGGAGATGGTCCGGGAGATCCTGGACACCATGGTCTGACCGGGAGCCCCCTGCGGGCTCCGCGCACACCCCCGCCGGGCCCGCCCGGCGGGGGTGCCGCCGTCCGTCCAGGGCCGGACAACGCCTAGCACAGCGCGCCGTCCGGCAGGTACGGCGCCGGCGGCCGCATCCCGCGCAGCCCGAGGTAGCCCCGGGTCTGCGGGGTGAGGCCCAGCTCCAGGCCCACGTCCAGCGCCCACTCCTGTTCGGCGGTCAGGTGCTCCACCCGCGCCTCCACCCCGGCCGGCACCCGGGCCAGCGCCTCGCGCAGCAGCCGGGCCGCGATCCGCTTCGAGGTCGCGGCCAGCAGCCGCACCTCGCCGCCGTCCCGGTAGCAGTAGCCGCTGCCGGCCAGCGCGTCGGCGACCAGCAGCTCCTCGCAGTGGGCCAGCATCAGCTCGTGGTCCGGGCCGTGCGCGGCGCCGCGCAGCCGTCGGTCCACCGAGTCCAGCAGGTGCCGGTGGGCGCGGTTGCCGGGGTGCACCGGGATGTCCCCGGGGTCGAGCAGCCCGGAGCGGTCCACCTGCCCGCTCAGCCGCATCGCCGGGTACAGGGTGAACCCGGCCAGCCGGTGGCGGCGGGCCGCCGCAGGGGACGTCGAGCCGCACAGCATCCCGCGCAGACAGCCCCGCCCGTACGCGGCGGCCCGCTCCAGTAGCAGCCGCCCCACCCCCTTGCCCTGGACCTCGGGCCGCACCGCGAACAGCGCCAGGACCCACAGGCCCTCGCGGCGCAGCGACAGCACCGTGCCGACCGGCTCGCCGTCGCGCTCCGCCAGCCAGCAGCCCTGCGGGTCGGTGCCCACCAGGTGTCTCGTCCGGGCCAGCTGGTAGACCGGCGGCGCGTCCGCGGACGCGCCGCCGGGCGGATCCGCGAGCGGGGCCAGCGCGGCGCGGGCGATGGACTGGACGGCCTCCGCGTCGGCGGCGGTGTCCTGGACCTGGCGCAGGAGCATGCCGTCCATCCTGGCCGTCCGGGCCCCCGCGCGGGGCCGGTTCGCCCGGATCCGGAGCTCGGGCGGTGACCGTGCCCCGCCGGTTGTGCGAGCATGGGGAGCGTAGGGGAGCGGGTGGTACACCCGGCCCACGAGAAATTCCGCCGCCGAAGTCGTGCGAAACACACCCGCCGTCCGGGAAATGAATCCGGGCGGTCGTTGGTTGGCACTGGCGGCAGACCGTCGTCAAGACCGGGAGAAAGCAGATGACCGTCCAGGACGAGACCACCGTCGAGAGTGGCATCCTCCTTACCGATGCCGCCGCGGCCAAGGTCAAGGGCCTGCTGGAGCAGGAGGGCCGCGAGGACCTCGCGCTGCGCGTCGCCGTCCAGCCCGGTGGCTGCTCCGGCCTGCGTTACCAGCTGTTCTTCGACGAGCGTTCGCTCGACGGCGACGTGATCAAGGACTTCGGTGGTGTCAAGGTCGTCACCGACCGGATGAGCGCCCCGTACCTCGGCGGTGCCACCGTCGACTTCGTCGACACCATCGAGAAGCAGGGCTTCACGATCGACAACCCGAACGCCACGGGCTCCTGCGCCTGCGGCGACTCGTTCAGCTAGGCAGCCGACCAGCCTGGCGGCCGAGAGGCTGAAGGGCTGAGCGGTACGACGGAGGCGGCCCTGGGTGATCCCGGGGCCGCCTCCGTCGTTTCCGTCGTACCGTCGCGCGTCCGCCGCTACTGCGGCCCGCCGGCGACCTCGGGACCGACCGGGTCCGGGCCGATCCGCGGGTCGGCCTCCAGCGGGACGGGCTGGCCGGTCGACAGGTCGGTCACCGCCCGGCCCATCAGCGGCTGCTTCAGATCGGCGCTCACCGTCTGCCGCTTCGCGATCTCGTTGCAGGCCTGCCCGGCCGGGATCGGCGCCGCGATCACCACCCGGATGTCCACCCGGCCCGGGTGGGACTCGTCCGCCTTCAGCGCGTACTTCTCGCAGATCCCGCCGTAGAACCAGACCGTCAGCCTGCTGCCGTCCGCCCGGTAGGTGATCGCCGGATGGGTCGACGGCCCGTTCGGCGCCGGCTCGCCGACCGCGATGCCGTTGCCCGGGGGCGTGGGCGCCGGAGTCGGCGACTGGGGCGGCGTCGGTGGCACGGTCGCCGGTGAGGGGCTGGCCGGCCGCGGATCGGGGGTGGGCGCCGAGGGATCGGCCGGCGGGGTCGACACCGGCGGGGAGCCGGGGTCGGGCGTCGTGGCCGGTGCCGGGGCCGACGCCGAGCCCGAAGCAGAGGGCGTGGCGGCGGCGGACGCGGTCGCGCTCGCGGCGGCCGAGTCCGAGGCGGACTTGCCGTCCCCGTCACACCCGGCCACCGCGGTGACCGCGGCCAGCACCAGGGCGGCCAGTGCCGCCGCCCGCCGTCCGCGGGGCCGGCCGGCCTGCGGACGACCGGTACGCCGGGGCATCGTCTCCAGATCCATCTGAACATCCTCCCGAGGGTTCAGCGGCACCGCCTTCACGGCCGCACCGCGGGGATGTGACGTGCCCCGGACCATTCCGGTTCCCGCCGCGCCCCCGGACCCCCGGATCACGCCCTACAGCCCGTATTCGGCCATTCCCGCGACCACCCGCTGGGCCCCCGAGGACACCCGGAAACCGGGGCCGGCGGGCGCACTGGGCTCCGGCCCGGTCGCCAGCAGCGGCCAGAACCGCCGCAGCTGCCGGGAGGAGTCCACCAGCGCGTCGAGCGTCTCGCCGTCCGCGTCACCCCGCAGAGCTGCGGGAACACGCATCGGGTGCTGACTGGGCATCATCGGCCATCGCTCCGATCCACCGTGCCGTGGCCGTGGCGCCACGGTCCTGTGAGGGCTCGAACCGGCCCCTGTCAGCGACCCTAGGCCGCCCGTCGGGCCGCCACCAGGGCTACCCGGAGGTAGTACACCTTCGAGCCCCGGCAGTGCCGAAAGAGGCGGTCTTGCTGCCGCCCGCCCCCGGCCCGGTACCGTGGGTGGGTTCGCCCCCGCTGTCCAGTGGCATGCCGCCATCCTGAGGAGACCTTCCGTGCGTATCGCCGTTGCCGGCTCGATCGCGACCGACCACCTGATGACGTTCCCCGGTCGCTTCGCCGACCAGCTCGTCGCCGAGCAGCTGCACACCGTGTCGCTGTCCTTCCTGGTCGACACCCTCGACATCCGTCGTGGCGGTGTCGCCCCGAACATCGCGTTCGGCATGGGCGTCCTCGGACTGCGCCCGATCCTGGTCGGCGCGGCCGGCGCGGACTTCGCCGAGTACCGCGGCTGGCTGGAGCGCAACAACGTGGACTGCGAGTCCGTCCACATCTCCGAGACCCGGCACACCGCCCGCTTCATGTGCACCACGGACGAGGACCACAACCAGATCGCCTCGTTCTACACCGGTGCCATGGCGGAGGCCCGCAACATCGAGCTGAAGCCGGTCGTCGACCGCGTCGGCGGCCTGGACCTCGTGCTGATCGGCGCCGACGACCCGCAGGCGATGGTCCGCCACACCCAGGAGTGCCGCACCCGCGGCTACGCCTTCGCCGCCGACCCCTCCCAGCAGCTGGCCCGCCTGGAGGGCGACGACATCCGCGACATCGTCGACGGCGCCGCGTACCTGTTCACCAACGAGTACGAGGCCGCGCTGATCGAGAGCAAGACCGGCTGGGACGCCGACGAGATCCTCACCCGCGTCGGCACCCGGGTCACCACCCTGGGCAGCAAGGGCGTCCGGATCGACCGCAAGGGCGAGGCCCCGGTCGTGGTCGGCTGTGCCCCCGAGGAGACCAAGGCCGACCCGACCGGCGTCGGCGACGCCTTCCGGGCCGGCTTTCTGGCGGGCCTGTCCTGGGACCTGGAGCTGGAGCGCTCCGCCCAGCTCGGCTGCATGCTCGCCACCCTGGTGATCGAGACCGTCGGCACCCAGGAGTACGAGCTGCGCCCGAACACCTTCCTGGCGCGCTTCGAGGCCGCCTACGGCGCCGAGGCCGCCGCGGACGTCCGCGCGCACCTGGTCAAGTAGTCCGCCGCACCAGGTAGGCCGAGCCCCGGTCGCCGCCGAACTCGGCGGCCGGGGCCTCGCCCGCGTACTCCTGCCCGCGCATCCCGCACCAGGCGGGGATGTCCAGCCGGGCGGCCTCGTCGTCCGCCAGCACGGCGATCGTCCCGCCCAGCGGCACCGCGCCGATCCGCTTCGCCAGCTCGATCACGGGCAGCGGGCAGCGCTTGCCCAGTGCGTCGACCACGGTGACCGGCCCGTCCGCCCCGGGGCGCTCCTCCTCGGCGCCCCGCGGCGCCGCCGGCGACGGCAGGTCCAGCCCCAGCGGGGCGCGGATCCCGTCGACGATCCCGGGCAGCACGGCGAGGAAGCGCTCGACGTCGGCCTCGGCCGCGTCGAACGGCAGCGAGACCCGGATGTTCCCCTCGGTGAGCACGCCCATCGCGGCCAGCACATGGCTCGGCGTCAGCGTGGAGGAGGTGCAGGAGGATCCCGAGGAGACGGCGAAGCCGGCCCGGTCCAGCCCGGTCAGCAGCACCTCGCCGTCGACGTACAGACAGGAGAAGGTGACGAGGTGCGGCAGCCGCCGCGCCGGGTCGCCGACCACCTCCACCTCGGGCACCAGCTGCGGCACCCTGCTGCGGATCCGCTCGACCAGGGCGTGCAGGCGGGCGTTCTCCCGCTCGGCCTCGGCCCGGACCGCGCGCAGCGAGGCCGCCGCGGCGACGATCGCCGGGACGTTGACGTAGCCGGGGACCCTGCCGCCCTCCCGTTCGTCGGCCGGCAGCGGCGAGGCGTACCGGACGCCCTTGCGCACCGCCAGCACCCCGACCCCGGCCGGCCCGCCCCACTTGTGCGCACTGGCCGTCAGCAGTGACCAGCCGCCCGGCACGTCCAGCCGCCCGGCGCTCTGCGCGGCGTCCACCAGCAGCGGGACGCCGCCGCACAGCCCGGCCACCTCGGCCACCGGCTGGACCGTCCCCACCTCGTGGTTGGCGGACTGCAGCACGGCGAGCGCGGTGTCCGGCCGCAGCGCGGCGGCGAAGCCGTCGGGGGAGACCCGGCCGAGCCGGTCCACCGGGACGACCGAGACGCCGCCGCCGGCCGCCTCGTGCCGCTCGGCGGTGTGCAGCACGCTGGAGTGCTCGACGGCGGAGTGCACCAGGTGCCCGCCGCGCCGCCGGTTGCCGGCCAGCGCACCCAGGACGCCCAGCTGGACGGCCTGCGTCCCGCTCGCCGTGAAGGAGATCTCGTCGGCCCGGGCGCCCAGCACCCCGGCCACCGTCTCGCGGGCGGCGTCCAGCAGCATCCGGGCCTGCCGCCCGGAGCGGTACAGCCGGGCCGGGTCGGCCCAGCCCTCGTCCAGGGCGGCGGTCAGCGCCTGCCGCGCGACGGGGTGGAGCGGTGCGGTGGAGGCCACATCGAAGTACACGCTCACATTTAACGACACTCCCGGGTGCATTCCGGCCGCCGCGCGCTCTCACCGTCCGTCAGTCGATCACCCCGAATGTCCGTTTCATCCGCGTCCGACGGACCGTCACCCACGTTGTCCGAGGTCATCCCCCGATCGGGCGTACGGGCCTCGAATGGCTACGATGACCTGCGGCGCAGCCCTTGCGGGGCCTGATCGGGCGACCGGGCGGCGCGTTACCGGGACCTGCCCGTCAGCAGCGCATAAGGCTGGAGTAGGGTTTGGCCCGCATAAGCATTCAAACCGTGCCCGTGGACGGGTCGCCGGGGAGGCTCACAATCCTCCTCGGGGCGACGCGAAGGCGGGCGAGACTTCGGGAAGGCGCTACGTGAGTCCCAACGGCTCCGACCGCTCGCCGCGGCGCACGATGCGGCGGAAGCTGCCTCAGGCGCTGGCACTGGGCCTCGTCATCGCGACCGCTACCGGCTGCTCGGCCAACGACCTCCCCAGGCTTGGCCTCCCGAGTCCCGTCACCGAGGAAGGGCCCCTGGTCCTCCACATGTGGCAGGGCTCCTGGATCGCGGCTCTGGCAGTGGGCGCACTGATGTGGGGTCTGATCATCTGGAGCGTGATCTTCCACCGGCGCAGCCGCAGCGGTGTGCAGATCCCTCCGCAGACCCGGTACAACGTGCCCATCGAGGCGCTCTACACCGCGGTCCCCATCATCATCGTGTCGGTTCTCTTCTACTTCGTCGCCCGCGACGAGTCGAGGCTGATCTCCGTCTCCGAGAAGCCGCAGCACACCGTCAACGTGGTGGGCTTCCAGTGGAGCTGGGCGTTCAACTACGAGAACACCGAGAACCCCGACCCGGCCAACAAGGACGCGGCGTACGACGTGGGCACCCCCCAGGAGGAGCCCACCCTGTACCTGCCGGTCAACGAGTCGGTGCTGTTCCGGCTCACCTCGCGGGACGTCATCCACGACTTCTGGCCCATCAACTTCCTGATGAAGATGGACGTCGTGCCGGGTGTGGTGAACCAGTTCGAGGTCACCCCGAACGTCAAGGGCGAGTACCGGGGCAAGTGCGCCGAGCTCTGCGGCGTCGACCACTCGCGCATGCTGTTCAACGTCAAGGTCGTCGACCGCGCCGAGTACGACAAGCACCTGGCGGAGCTCCGGGCCAAGGGTCAGACCGGCGCGTTGCCCTCCGGCATCACGACCATGGGAAGTGAAGAGAAGTGACCATCCTCAACGAGCCCGCCGCGGCCGGCGGGGGCGCCGGGGCCGTCACGGTCGGCGGGGCGCAGCGGACCCGGAAGCCGGGTTCGACCATCATCAAGTGGCTGACGACCACTGACCACAAGACGATCGGCACCCTGTACCTGGGCACGTCGTTCGCCTTCTTCCTGATCGGCGGCATCCTCGCCCTGGTCATGCGCGCCGAGCTGGCTCGTCCCGGGACCCAGATCCTGTCGAACGAGCAGTTCAACCAGGCGTTCACGATGCACGGCACGATCATGCTGCTGATGTTCGCGACGCCGCTCTTCGCCGGGTTCGCGAACTGGATCATGCCGCTCCAGATCGGCGCCCCGGACGTGGCGTTCCCGCGTCTGAACATGTTCGCGTACTGGCTGTACCTGTTCGGCTCGACCATCGCGGTGGCCGGCTTCGTCACCCCGCAGGGTGCGGCCGACTTCGGCTGGTTCGCCTACTCCCCGCTGTCGGACGCCGTCCGCTCGCCGGGCATCGGCGCCGACATGTGGATCATGGGTCTGGCCTTCTCCGGCTTCGGCACGATCCTCGGTGCGGTCAACTTCATCACCACGATCATCTGCATGCGCGCGCCCGGCATGACGATGTTCCGGATGTCGATCTTCGTCTGGAACGTGCTGCTGACCGCGGTCCTGGTCCTGCTGGCCTTCCCGGTCCTGGCCGCCGCGCTGTTCGCGCTGGAGGCGGATCGAAAGTTCGGGGCACACGTCTTCGACCCGGCCAACGGCGGGGCGCTGCTGTGGCAGCACCTCTTCTGGTTCTTCGGCCACCCCGAGGTGTACATCATCGCGCTGCCGTTCTTCGGCATCGTGTCGGAGATCATCCCGGTCTTCAGCCGCAAGCCGATGTTCGGCTACTCCGGCCTGATCGCGGCCACCATCGCGATCGCCGGTCTGTCCGTGACGGTGTGGGCCCACCACATGTACGTCACCGGGCAGGTGCTGCTGCCGTTCTTCTCCTTCATGACCTTCCTGATCGCGGTCCCGACCGGTGTGAAGTTCTTCAACTGGGTCGGCACCATGTGGAAGGGCTCGCTGAGCTTCGAGACCCCGATGCTCTGGACGGTCGGCTTCCTGGTCACCTTCCTCTTCGGTGGTCTGACGGGCGTTCTGCTCGCCTCCCCGCCGATCGACTTCCACGTCTCGGACTCGTACTTCGTCGTCGCCCACTTCCACTACGTGGTCTTCGGCACCGTCGTCTTCGCGATGTTCGCCGGCTTCCACTTCTGGTGGCCGAAGATGACCGGCAAGATGCTCGACGAGCGCCTGGGCCGGATCACCTTCTGGACGCTGTTCATCGGCTTCCACGCCACCTTCCTGGTCCAGCACTGGCTCGGCGCGGAGGGCATGCCCCGCCGCTACGCCGACTACCTGGCCTCGGACGGCTTCACCACGCTGAACACCGTCTCCACCATCGGCTCGTTCCTGCTCGGTCTGTCGATCCTGCCGTTCCTCTACAACGTCTGGAAGACCGCCAAGTACGGCGAGAAGGTCGAGGTCGACGACCCCTGGGGCTACGGCCGTTCGCTGGAGTGGGCGACCTCCTGCCCGCCGCCGCGGCACAACTTCACCACCCTGCCCCGGATCCGCTCCGAATCCCCGGCCTTCGACCTCCACCACCCGGAGATCGCCGCGCTGGACTACCTGGAGAACCACGGTGAGCCGGCCAAGCACTTCGCCGGTGTGACCCCGGTGAAGTACGACAACCCGCAGCTCGGCAAGGGTAAGAAGGGTGGGGACGCCTGATGAAGGAACAGGGCAAGATCTTCCTGGGCTTCGCGGTCTTCATTCTCGCGATGGCCATCACCTACGGCCTCTGGTCGAAGGAGCCGGCCGGTACCACCGCGCTGTTCCTCTCCTTCGGTCTCTGCGCCTTCATCGGGTACTACCTCGCCTTCACCGCCCGCCGGGTGGACAGCGGCGCCGGTGACAACCCCGAGGCCGAGGTCGCGGACGACGCCGGCGAGCTGGGCTTCTTCGCCCCGCACAGCTGGCAGCCGCTCTCGCTGGCCATCGGTGGCGCGCTCGCCTTCTGCGGCGTGATCTTCGGCTGGTGGCTGCTGTTCTGGTCGATCCCGGTCATCCTGGTCGGCCTGTACGGCTGGGTCTTCGAGTTCTACCGGGGCGAGAACCAGAACCAGTAGGTCCTCCCCCTCGCACAGGGCCGGGCATCCCGCACGGGATGCCCGGCCCTGTTGCGTCCGCGGAGTGAGGGCCTCACTCCAGTGGTCCAACGGCGGGTCCCCCGGATGTCGCTCACCCTGAGCCGTTCCTACGATCTGATCAATCGTGCGAACCCTCGGAGGCGGTCATGGCCGACAGGCGTGGAATCGCAACCATCGGCGGCATCTCGCTGACCCTCGCAGTGCTGGCCCCCCTGGCCGCCTGCTCGTCCGACGGCCCCGACGACACGGTGGGCGCCGTCCACCGGGTCGACGCGGCGCCGCTGGTCCACCTCTCCGCGGAGGGGAAGGTGGACCCCTCCCAGTCCGTCACCGTGACGGCCGTCCCCGGCAGCCGGCTCACCGACGTCACCGTGGTCGGCCCGGACGGCAGGGTCGTGGCAGGCGTGCTCTCCGAGGACCAGCGCAGCTGGCAGACCACCGGGCGGCTGAAGGCCGCCGCCGACTACACCGTCCGGATCGCCGCGGACGACGGCAAGGGCGGCCGGGGCGAGACCACCGCCGGCTTCAGCACGGTGGCCGCGCAGCGCCTGCTCACCGCCAAGCTCGGCCCGGACTCCTCCGGCAGCGGCGTCTACGGCGTCGGCCAGCCGCTCACCGTCCAGCTCTCCGAGGCGGTAAAGGACCCGCAGGCCCGCCAGGAGGTGGAGCGGGCCCTGACCGTCACCTCCCAGCCCGCCGTCACCGGCTCCTGGTACTGGGTGGACGACAAGAACCTGCACTTCCGGCCGGAGGACTACTGGCCGGTCGGCACCTCCGTCGCGCTGGCCTTCGATGGCACCGGCAGCCGGATCGCGGACGGCCTCTACGGCGGCGACCGCGCCGCCCTGGCCGTGCGGATCGGCGAGCGGGTGGAGACGGTGGTCGACGCGGGCGCCCACGAGCTCACCCTCAAGCGCAACGGCGAGGTGGTCCGGACCCTCCCGGTGACCACCGGCAAGCCCGGCTTCGACACCCGCAACGGGATCAAGGTGGTGCTGGGCCAGGAGCGCCAGGTGCGGATGAGCGGCGAGACGATCGGGATAGCCGCCGGCAGCTCGGAGTCCTACGACCTGAACGTCGAGTGGGCCACCCGGGTGACCTGGAGCGGCGAGTACGTGCACGCCGCCCCCTGGTCGGTGGGCGCGCAGGGCGTGGCGAACGTCAGCCACGGCTGTACCGGTATGAGCACCGAGAACGCCAAGTGGTTCTACCAGAACACCCGGGTCGGTGACCTGGTGACGGTGGTCAACAGCCAGGGGCCGGGCATGGAGCCCTTCGGCAACGGCTTCGGGGACTGGAACGTCACGTGGGCCGACTGGGTCAAGCACAGCGCCCTGGGGCAGCCCGTGAACACCACCGTGCCGCCCTCCCAGTCCCGGGCCACCGGGATGATCCGCCCCGAGCTCTGAGGCCCGCTCAGGCCCGCTCAGGCCTCCTCGCCGGCCTCCTGGTAGGCCAGCCCCAGCGCGGTCGCCACGGCCGCGAGGGCGTCCGCCGACGACACGCCGAGACGCCGGGCCCGCTCGGCGTACTCGGTGGCGGCCGCCGCGGCCAGCCGGTGCGCGGTGTCCCCGGTGGCGGCGATCAGGGTGCCGCGCCGGCCGTGGGTCTCCACCACCCCGTCCGCCTCCAGCTCCCGGTAGGCGCGGGCCACCGTCCCCGCGGCCAGGCCCAGCTGTTCGGCCAGCGCCCGGACGGTCGGCAGCCGCAGCCCGGTCGGCAGCCCCCCGCTCCGGGCCTGCTCGGCGATCTGCTCCCGGATCTGCTCGTACGGGGGAGTGGCGGCGGCGGGGTCGACGGACAGCTGCACGGGAGGCTCCTGAGGGGCGGTCGGACGGGGAAAGCCCGAGGGCCGCCGACCAGTGGAACTCTGGTCGGCGGCCCTCGGGGGTGACGCTTGGGGTGCGTACGGGATCAGTGGTGGCCGTGGCCGCTGGTGATCTCGTGGTGCTCCTCGGCGGTGGGCTTGGCGATCTGGCTGCCCTCGCCGAAGTAGCCGCGGGAGAGCTTCGCCCGGGTACGGGTGAGGATGCCGGCCTTGCGGGCCACGCCGTTCTCGTCCGTCTCGGCCGGGAGCTCGAACGGCTCCGGCTGCTCGTGCGAGGTGAGCGTGTGCAGGTCCTTCTGCGGCAGCTGCGCGTGCACCTCGATGAACTCGCCGTGCGGCAGGCGCTTGATGACGCCCGTCTCGCGGCCGTGCAGCACCTTCTCCTTGTCCCGGCGCTGGAGGCCGAGGCACCAGCGCTTGGTGATGATGAAGGTGAGCACCGGGATCACGAAGAACCCGACCCGGACGGCGTACGTGACGTCGTTGAGCGACAGGTGCAGGTGGGTGGCGAACAGGTCGTTGCCACCCGCGATCAGCAGCACCAGGTACAGGCTGATCCAGGCCGCGCCGAGCCCGGTGCGGACCGGGGCGTTGCGAGGGCGGTCCAGGATGTGGTGCTCGCGCTTGTCGCCGGTGATCCAGCCCTCGATGAAGGGGTAGGCGGCGATGGAGACCAGCACCAGCGGGAAGACCACCATCAGCGGGATGAACACACCCATGTTCAGGGTGTGGCCCCACAGGCTGATCTCCCAGCCCGGCATGATGCGGATCAGGCCCTCGGAGAAGCCCATGTACCAGTCCGGCTGGGCGTCCGTGGACACCTGGTCGGGGCGGTACGGGCCGTACGCCCAGATCGGGTTGATCGAGGCGACCGCCGAGATGGCGGCGATGACGCCGAACACCAGGAAGAAGAAGCCACCGGCCTTGGCCATGTAGACCGGCATCAGCGGCATGCCGACGACGTTCTTCTCGGTCTTGCCCGGGCCCGCCCACTGGGTGTGCTTGTGGTAGAAGACCAGGATCAGGTGGGCCGTCAGCAGGCCCAGCATGATGCCCGGGATCAGCAGCACGTGGATGGTGAAGAACCGCGGCACGATGTCGTGGCCGGGGAACTCGCCGCCGAACAGGAACATCTGGACGTAGGTGCCGATCAGCGGGGTCGCCAGGACGGCGCCCTCCATGAACCGGATACCGGTGCCGGACAGCAGGTCGTCGGGCAGCGAGTAGCCGAAGAAGCCGTCGAACATGCCCAGGACCAGCAGCAGGAAGCCGAAGACCCAGTTGATCTCACGCGGCTTGCGGAACGCGCCGGTGAAGAACACGCGCAGCATGTGCACGAGCATCGCGGCCACGAAGACCAGCGCGGCCCAGTGGTGGATCTGGCGGACCAGCAGGCCGCCGCGGATCTCGAAGCTGATGTCCACCGTCGACGCGTACGCCTCGGACATCGGGATGCCCTTGAGCGGGACGTACGAGCCGTCGTAGATGATCTCGCCCATGCTGGGCTTGAAGAAGAGCGTCAGGTAGACGCCCGTCAGGATGATGATGATGAAGGTGTAGAGGCAGATCTCGCCCAGCATGAAGGACCAGTGGTCCGGGAAGATCTTCCGCAGGTTGGCCTTGGCGAGGGAGTAGATCCCCAGCCGGCCGTCCGTCCAGTCAGCAGCCTGCTCCCACTTGTTGGCGGGCTTGGCACGCGTGCTGCCGGTCGGCTTCGCGGCACCGGAGGTGGTGCTGCTCGCGCTACTCATCGAGCACGCTCCCAGTAGCTCGGGCCGACGGGCTCGTCGAAGTCGCCGGTGGCGACCAGGAAGCCCTTCTCGTCAGTGGTGATCTTCAGCTGCGGCAGCGGGTGGCCGGCCGGGCCGAAGATGACACGCGCGCCGTCCGCCAGGTCGAAGGTCGACTGGTGGCAGGGGCAGAGCGCGTGGTGCGTCTGCTGCTCGTACAGGCTGATCGGGCAGCCGACGTGGGTGCAGATCTTGGAGTAGGCGAGGATGCCCTCGAAGCCCAGCTCCCGGGACTTGTCGTCCTTGATGTCGTCTGGCGAGATGCGGACCAGCATCAGGGCGTCCTTGGCGATCTGCTGCTGGAAGTCCTCGTCGTGGGTGTGCAGACCCTGCGGCATGGCGAAGGTCAGCGAGCCGACGGTGATGTCCTCGGCCTTCATCGGCAGGTTGGTGTTCATGTTGATGAGCGCCAACGGCTCCGCCGGGGTGGCCTCGGCCCACCCGGTGTGCTCCAGCTTGTCCTCGGGCAGCGGGCCCAGGTCGCGCAGCAGCACGACACCGGAGAGCGGCACCAGGGCCATCGAGCCGATGAGGGTGTTGCGGATCATCTTGCGGCGGCCGAAGCCGGACTCGGCGGCGCCGGTCCTGAACTGCTCGATGACGTCCGCGCGGACCTCGTCGTCGGCCTCGATCGGGTGGCGCTCGGCCGGGATCTCGTGGTCCGACATCAGGGTGCGGGCCCAGTGGACCGCACCCGCGCCGATGCAGAACAGCGCGACACCGAGCGTCATGCCCAGCGCGAAGTTCATCGCGCTGATGTTGCCCAGCGGCCAGACATAGACGATCTTGTCCGGGTCGATGGCCACGTAGGAGGCGATGAAGCCCACCGTGGCGAGCATCGAGACCACGAACATCAGCGAGACCTGGCGCTCCGCGCGCTTGGCGGCCCGCTCGTCGATGTCGGTGCGACGCGGTTCGTGGGCCGGCAGGCCCGGGTCGGCGAACGGATCGCCCTGGGCGGCCACCTCGTGGTGCCCGGCGGAGCCGTGCGACTCCGGAAGGTTCTCTTCTGACATGTCCTGGCTCATGACTTCTTGGCCTTGGTGGTGTGGGCGGCGACCCAGATCGCGACCGCGATGAGCGCGCCGAGACCGAAGATCCAGCCGAACAGGCCCTCGGTCACGGGACCGAGGCTGCCGAGCGTGAGACCACCGGGGTTCGGCTCATCGTTGGTGGTGTGGCGGACGAAGGCCACGATCTGCTTCTTCTGCTCCTCGGGCATGGTGGTGTCCGGGAACGACGGCATGTTCTGCGGGCCGGTCTGCATGGCCTCGTAGATGTGCTTGGCGTCCACGCCCTCCAGCGACGGGGCGTACTTGCCCTGGGTCAGGGCACCGCCCTGGCCGGCGAAGTTGTGGCACTGGGCGCAGTTGGTGCGGAACAGCTCGCCACCCTTGGAGATGTCCTCGGGGTTGGTCGAGGTGTACTGCTCCGAGGTCGGCGTCACCGGGCCGGGGCCGAGCGAGGCCACGAAGGCGGCCATCTGGTCGATCTCGGCCTGCGAGTAGATGTTCTTCTTGCTCGGCACCTGGGCGCCGGGCTGCTGGGCCGGCATGCGGCCCGTCGCGACCTGGAAGTCGACCGCGGCGGAACCGACGCCGACCAGGCTCGGACCGTCGCTGCTGCCCTGGCCGTTCAGGCCGTGGCAGGAGGAGCAGCCCACGGCGAAGAGCTTCTTGCCCTCATCGATCGCGAGCGACTGCGCGGCGACGTCGGCCTGCGCCTTGTCGGCGGGCGCGAACGCGGCGTACAGCCCCCCGGTTGCCGCCAGGGCGAGAAGTAGGACGACCAGCGCCGCCAATGGGTGGCGCCGTCGTGCGGAGAGCTTTTTCACGGAATAACCCCGGTGTCAGGATCTGGTCGACTGGTGGGTGCACCCGGCGGCCGGTCTGGCCGGCACGAGGCTGCCTGTTCTAGGGCTGCGCGCGCGGTCGGTCGGTGGGAGCGTCGCCACCGGCAAATCGGGCCGTCGCCGGTGAGGGCGGGACCCGGGGCCGGTGGCCAGCGACCTGATCAGCTGGTTACTTGATCAGGTAGATGGTCGCGAAGAGGCCGATCCACACGACGTCGACGAAGTGCCAGTAGTACGACACCACGATCGCGGCGGTGGCCTGCTCGTGCGTGAAGCGCTTGGCTGCGTACGTCCGTCCCAGGACCAGCAGGAAGGCGATCAGACCACCCGTCACGTGCAGACCGTGGAAGCCGGTGGTCAGGTAGAACACCGTGCCGTACGGGTCGGAGGACAGCGAGAGGCCGTCCTTCTTGACCAGCTCGGTGTACTCGAAGACCTGGCCGCCGATGAAGATCGCGCCCATCACGAAAGTGATGACGAACCACGAACGGAGCTTCTTCACGTCCCCGCGCTCGGCGGCGAACACGCCGAGCTGGCAGGTCAGTGAGGAGAGCACCAGGATCGTGGTGTTGACCGAGGAGAAGGGCACGTTGAGGGCGTGCGCCTTCTCGCTCCAGAACTCGGCTCCCTTGACGGAGCGGAGCGTGAAGTACATCGCGAAGAGGGCCGCGAAGAACATCAACTCGGAACTGAGCCAGACGATCGTTCCGACGCTGACCATGTTCGGCCGGTTGACCGATCCGTGCGCGTGCCCGGTTTCTACTGCTGTTGCTGTCGCCACGACGGACATTATGTCGGTCCCTTATTCCGTCTTCACGCCGGGGGGTGTCCCTCGGAGTGTCCGGTGCGTGCGGTATGCCCCCCTGGGGGCCGACGGGGCCTCCGGATAGTGGCTGAGCAGCGGCGTGTCCCTTTTCTGACGGTTCCTCGGAGGGCCCTACGACCCTGATGCCCTGCGTGTCGCTGCACCCCTCCAGGGCCCGCCGGGGCTATGGGGGAGGCCGGATATCGGCCGTACGGGTGGAGTGCGCGGGTCGGGGTGACGGGGTGTCCTCCGCTCGGGTGAGCCGTGGGCGCGGCGGCTTGAGAACGATCGCGCGGGACGGCCTCGGCGGCGGGGGAACGGGAGTAGCATCCGGATCAGGCGAACGTGGTCCGGATCACACTTGAGGGAGCAGGGTCCATGGCGTACACGACCGACGAGACGCTCACCGTCCTCGTCTACAGCGATGACCGCAACACCCGTGAGCAGGTGCTGACGGCGCTCGGCCGGCGGCCCGCGTCGGATCTGCCGGAGCTGTCCTACCTGGAGTGCGCGACCACCCCCGCGGTGCTGCGCGCGCTGGAGAAGGGCGGAGTGGACCTCTGCATCCTGGACGGCGAGGCCGTCCCGGCCGGCGGGCTCGGGCTCGGGCGGCAGCTGAAGGACGAGATCTACGGCTGCCCGCCGGTGCTGGTGCTGATCGGCCGGCCGCAGGACTCCTGGCTCGCGGCCTGGAGCCGGGCGGACGCGGCGATCTCCCGCCCGGTGGACCCGATGGCGCTGGCCGAGGCCGCGGCGACCCTGCTCCGGGCCCGGTTGGAGAAGCGCGCCCCGGCCGCTCGCTGAGCGCCGTCTCATTACTAGAGAAGTAGGGCCAGGGCGGGCCGGGGGCACCCCGCCGCTCGATAGGCTGACTCCAGTCCCGGGGACACCCCCCGGGGAACCGAGCAGAGCTGGAGTCGGCCATGGTGAACGTGAACCCTGCGAACGGCGGCAACGACCCCGTGCAGGTGGTCCGCACCTGGCCGGACATCCTGACGGCGCTGCTGCGCGGTGAGGACCTGGACCGGGCCGACACGGCCTGGGCGATGGACCGGATCATGAGCGGCGAGGCCTCCCCGGTCCAGATGGCGGGCTTCATGGTGGCGCTGCGGGCCAAGGGCGAGACGGTCGACGAGATCGTCGGCCTGGTGGACTCGATGTACGCGCACGCCGAGCCGCTGTCCATCCCCGGTCCGGCGGTGGACATCGTCGGCACCGGCGGCGACCGGGCGAAGACCGTCAACATCTCCACCATGGCCGCGATCGTCGCGGCGGCGGCCGGCGCCAAGGTGGTCAAGCACGGCAACCGGGCGGCCTCCTCGGCGAGCGGCTCCTCGGACGTGCTGGAGAAGCTGGGCGTCAACCTGGACCTCTCCGCCCGGCGGGTCGCGGAGGTCGCCGAGGAGGTCGGGCTGACCTTCTGCTTCGCGGCGAAGTTCCACCCCGCGATGCGGCACACCGCCCCGGCCCGCAGCGGCCTCGGGGTGCCCACCGCGTTCAACACCCTCGGCCCGCTGACCAACCCGGCCAAGGTGACCGCGCACGCGATCGGCTGCTTCGACACCCGGCTGGCCGGGCTGATCGCCGGGGTGCTGGCCCGGCGCGGCGCCAGCGCACTGGTGTTCCGGGGTGACGACGGCCTCGACGAGTTGACCATCACCACCACGTCCCGGGTCTGGATCGTGCGCGACGGCGCCGTCACCGAGACCGTGTTCGACCCGCGCGACCTCGGCATCGAGCTGGTCGGCATCGAGGCGCTGCGCGGCGCGGACCCGGCGTACAACGCGGAGGTGGCGCGCCGGCTGCTGGCCGGGGAGCGCGGGCCCGTCCGGGACGCCGTCCTGCTGAACGCCGCGTCGGCGCTGGTGGCGCTGGACCTGACCGACGCGCCGCTCGTCGAGCAGCTGGCGGTCGGCCTGGAGCGGGCCGCCGCGGCCGTCGACTCGGGCGCCGCCCAGGATGTGCTGAAGCGCTGGTCGGAGGCCACCAGCCGGGTGTGAAGCGATGGTTGGGGCCCGCGCCGGACAGTCGGTGCGGGCCCTTCGGCTTGTCCGAATGGCGGACCCCTGTTTGACCATCGGGTGGACGCGACCTAGAGTCGTGCCAGGTCATGAGTGACAGCGACAAGCCCCAGCTTGCTGTCCGGCAACCCTCCTTCCGTGGCGGGGTGCCCTGGGTGAGGACCGGGTCACGTGGCGAACCGTCCGCGTGGCAAGCGCGGACACCCGGCATACACGCACTCCCGGGGTCCTTGACCCCGAAGGAGTGCATCCCCATGTCCGTCACCACCGAAATCTGCGCCCCGCTCGCCGTCCTCGGCCAGGACGTCGAGGTCCCGCTGGCCAGCGGCGAGAAGGTCACCTACGCGGCACTGGACTACGCCGCCAGCTCGCCGGCGCTGCAGCGGGTCTGGGACGACGTCGCCGCCTACGCCCCCTACTACGGCAGCGTGCACCGCGGCGCCGGGTACCTCTCCCAGCTCTCCACCGACCTGTTCGAGCAGAGCCGCCGGACCGTCACCGCGTTCCTGGACCTGCGCGAGGGCGACCAGGTGGTCTTCACCCGGGCCACCACCGACTCGCTCAACCTGCTGGCGGGCGCCGTCCCGGCCGGCACCCGGGTGTTCGCCTTCGAGACCGAGCACCACGCCTCGCTGCTGCCCTGGCGGCACGCCGGTCTGGAGGTCGACTACCTGCGGGCCCCCCGCTCGCACGCCGAGGCGGTCGCCGCGCTCGACGCCGCGCTGGCCGAGGCGCCCGAGGGCCCCAAGCTGCTCTGCGTCACCGGCGCCTCGAACGTCACCGGGGAGCTGTGGCCGGTCGCCGAGCTCACCCGGGTCGCGCACCGGCACGGCGCCCGGGTGGTGCTGGACGCGGCGCAGCTGGCCCCGCACCACCGGGTCTCGGTGCGCGAGCTGGGCGTGGACTGGATCGCCTTCTCCGGACACAAGCTGTACGCGCCGTTCGGCGCCGGGGTGCTGGCCGGCCGGGCCGACTGGCTGGACGCGGCCGAGCCGTACCTGGCCGGCGGCGGTGCCACCCGCACGGTGGCCCGGGAGGCCGACGGCTCGGTGGCCGTGCAGTGGCACACCGGCCCGGCCCGGCACGAGGCCGGCTCGCCGAACGTGATCGGCGTCTACTCCATCGCCTCCGCCTGCCGGGCGCTCACCGAGGCCGGCTTCGACGCGCTGGAGGCCCGCGAGCAGCAGCTGATCGACCGGCTCAAGGCGGGTCTGGCGGACGTCCCGCAGGTCAAGGTGCTGAACCTGTTCGGCGCGGACTCGGCCCGGGTGGGCGTGCTCTCCTTCGTCGTCCAGGGCTGGAACAGCTCGCACTTCTCGGCGGCGCTCTCCGCCGAGTACGGCATCGGGGTGCGCGACGGCCTGTTCTGCGCGCACCCGCTGGTGCGGACCCTGCTCGGGGACGAGGACGTGGCGCCGTCCGAGTGCGGGGCGCCGGAGCCGTCGCTGCCGGGCGAGCGCAGCCTGAACGCGATCCGGGTCAGCTTCGGCGCCGGGACCCCGGACGAGCACATCGACCGCTTCCTGACCGCCGTCCGCGAGCTGGTCACGGACGGCGCGGCCTGGACCTACCGCAACGAGGGCGGCCGCTGCGTCGCCGACAGCCGCCGGGACGCCTAGAGAGAGGCCCTAGCCGTCCAGGCCGAGGGCGAAGGCGGCCTCCAGGTCGTGCTGCGAGTAGGTGCGGAAGGCGATCTGGGTCTCGGTCTGGGCCACCCCCGGGACCTTGTTCAGCCGGCCGGGGATCACCTCGGCCAGGTCGTCGTGCCGCCGTACCCGCACCATCGCCACCAGGTCGTAGCCGCCGGTCACCGAGTAGACCTCGCTGACACCCTCGATGGCCGCGATCGCCTCGGCGATCTCCGGGATGCGGTCGACGCTGGTCTTGATCAGGACGATGGCGGTGATCACTTTTCGGGCTCCTTTGTGGGGTCCCGCCAGCGTATCGGGCGTCAGTCGGGGCGTCGCGGGGGGCGGGTGGCCAGGGTGCAGGCGTAGAGGAAGCCGGCCGAGAAGCCGATGACGTGGACGAGGTAGGCGACGCCGGGGCCCGCCGAGTGGACCGACCACCACTGGAGGGCGAACCAGAGGCCGAGCACCAGCCAGGCCGGGAACCGCAGCGGAAGGAAGAGCAGCAGCGGGACGAGGGTGGTCACCCGGGCGCGCGGGTGCAGCCGCAGATACGCGCCGAGCACCGCGGCGATCGCCCCGGAGGCGCCGATCAGCACCCGGGTCGAGTCGGCGGAGTGCGCCTCCGCGAGCGCGTAGCCGTAGGTGGCCAGCGAGCCCGCCGCCAGATAGAAGAGGGCGAAGCGGCCCCGGCCCAGCCGCTCCTCCACGGTGGCGCCGAAGACCTGGAGGAAGAGCAGGTTGCCCAGCAGGTGCAGCCAGCCGGCGTGCAGGAAGAGCGCGCTGAGGACCGACAGGGCCGGGTGCTTGCCCGGGGTGGGGGCGGCCGGACAGCCCGGCACCGGATCGGGGGCCTCGGCCAGCTGCTCGGCGTCCAGCGGTCGCCCGGCCAGCAGTTCGACCGGTACCGCTCCCCAGCGCTGCTCGTACCGCTGCTCGGCGCAGACCCGGCTCTGGCCGGTCCCGTAGAGCGGGTTGAGCCCGGCGGCCGGACCGCACAGGAAGACCAGGGTGTTGAGCGCGATCAGGGCGTAGGTGACGGCGGGACGACGGCCGGCCGGGCGCCCGCCCAGTGCTCCGGTGTGGTCCAGGACCGGGATCGCCATGCGGCCCAGCATCGCGCCGCCCGGCGCGGGCGGCACCGCGCGGTACGGCATGTGGCGTAGGGCCCGTCCGGCCGGTCCGGCGGCGGAAGCGCACCGGGGGATCGCCCTGACCGGTGGTCGGGACGGTTGCCCCAGGCAATAGGCTTGGGGCGGGCATTCCCGCCTCCCGCCGCCGACGCCGGGGCCTCGGGGGGAGCGCCTGAGCCCATCCAGGGACCACCCGAGAGGACCCCCGATGACCGTCCCCGCCCTGACCGCCGAGACGCGGTGGCGCTGCACCCTGTGCGGCAACCTGACCCGCTTCGACGTGACCCGCACCGCACGGGTGACCGAGTTCCTGCACTTCGACCTGGCCGGCGACTCCAAGGTCGAGGAGACCGAGGTGCACAGCGAGACCGTCGAGTCGGTGCGCTGTCGCTGGTGCAACGCGGTCGACCAGGTCGAGCTGGTGGCCCGCCCGGGTGCCGAGGGCCCGGAGGCCCCCGCCGAGCAGGCCTGACGCCCGACCCGTGTGGTGGGCGGTGCGCGGCGCGGCCGTCCACCGCACGGGACAATGCAGACAGAGTGCACGGAGTGTGACGCGGGCGGCAGCGGGCCGTACCCCGCTGGACGAGGATCGGAGCCGAGGACGTGGTGGACGCAGCGAAGGAGCCCGCCGGGCCGCAGCGGCAGCCCGCTGTGGACGGGCGGGCGCCGGACGCGGTCGAGGCCGTCCCGCCCGGTGCGGATGCGTCGGCCGAGGCGGCCGCCGCGGACGAGTCCGGTGGTGACGAGTCGGCGGCAGGACGCTCCGAGCGGCTCGACCGGCCGCTGCCCGAGGGTGTCCGGCGCCGGGTGGTCGGCCTGGCCGCCGACGCGCTCGGCGGGCTGCCCGCCGCGGAGCTCCCGCAGTCCCTGCGTCAGTACGCGAAGTTCACCCCGGCCCGGCGGGCCAAGTACGCGGCCACCGCGCTGGCGGCCGCGCTGGAGTCCGAGCCGGCCTTCCGGGTGCGGATAGCGGAGCGGCTGCGGCTGGGCCAGCCGGATCTGGTCAAGGCGCTGGAGTCGGGCAGCGTCCCCGGCGCCGCCGACCCGATGGACGTGGCCGCCGCCGCCTACCTGGTGCGCTCGGCGGGTTGGAGCCGACTGGTCGCCGAGGCCGGCGAGCAGGCCGAGCGGGCCGGCGCCGAGGGCGCGGCCGCCGAGGCGGGCCGACTGGTGGAGAAGCTGCAGGCGGAGCTGGCCGAGGTCAGGGCCGCCGCGCGGGTCGACCTGGACCGGCAGCGGGCCGAGTCCGAGGACGTCCGCAAGGAGGCCGACTCGCTGCGCAAGAAGGTGCGTTCGCTGGAGAGCGACACCCGCCGGGCGCAGGCCGAGACCCGCCGGGTGGCCGCCGAACTGGAGGCGCTGAAGGCGCAGACGGCGGCCGAGCGCGGCACGGGCGAGAGCGAGGCCCGGCGGCTGCGGCACCGGATCTCCGAGCTGGAGACCGCCGCCGAGCAGGGCCGCCGCTCGGCCCGCGAGGGCCGCAGCGTCGAGGACATGCGGCTGAGGCTGCTGCTGGACACCGTGCTGCAGTCGGCCCAGGGCCTGCAGCGGGAGCTGGCGCTGCCGGTCTCGCAGATCCGCCCGGCGGACCTGGTGGAGGCGGTGGTGCCGAGCTCGGCCTCGCCGCACGACGTGGCCCGGCGGGGGCTGGCGGAGGACGACCCGGCGCTGCTGGACCAGCTGCTGGCGATCCCGCAGGTCCACCTGGTGGTGGACGGCTACAACGTGACCAAGACCGGCTATCCGGCGCTGCCGCTGGAGCAGCAGCGGATCCGGCTGCTGGGCGGGCTGGCCATGCTGGCCCAGCGCACCCAGGCGGAGGTCACCTGTGTGTTCGACGGCCAGGACCTGGACGTCCCGGTGATCATGGCGCCGCCGCGCGGGGTGCGGGTGCGGTTCAGCCGGACCGGGGAGACGGCGGACGAGCTGATCCGCCGACTGGTCAGGGCCGAGCCGCAGGGCCGTCCGGTGGTGGTGGTCTCCACCGACCGGGAGGTCGCGGAGGGCGTGCGGAAGGCGGGCGCGCGCCCCGTCGCCTCCGTCCTGCTGCTGAACCGGCTGGCCCGACCCTGAGCCCTGCAACGGCCGGGGAGAGCGGAGTGACGCCTGGTCAGCCGCCGGTTTGCGAGGGTGTGGCGGTCTTGTGAAGTCATGGCGGTGGACGAGGGTTCACGCCATCGGGGGAGTGGCGCAAAGCCGTGATCTTCACTAGGGTCTGGCGTCAAACCTATTTTCCGGATTCTCACTCAATCGGGTGAGGCCGATGGAAGAAGGAGCAGTCCCCTTGGCCTCCCACCGCCGTCCCAAGCAGGCGAGCCGCGCGCGGATCTCCGTGCTCACCGCCGCCGCAGCGACCGCGGTCGCCCTCTCCGCCCAGGTCAGTGCCCACGCTGCGCCCAACCCCTCCAAGAAGGAGGACGTGAAGGCGCAGATCGACCAGCTGAACGAGGAGCAGGAGCAGGCGGCGGAGAAGTACAACGGCGCCAAGGAGCGGACGGACCAGCTGCGCAAGCAGGCGGACCAGCTCCAGGACCAGGTGGCCCGGGGCCAGGACCAGATGACCCAGCTTCAGGCCGGCCTGGCCGAGGTGGCGGGTGCGCAGTACCGCACCGGGGGCATCGACCCCTCCGTGCAGCTGATGCTCTCCTCCGACCCGTCCGGTTACCTGGACAAGGCCTCCAGCGTGCAGCAGGCCAGCTCCAGCCAGGCCGAGGCGCTCAAGGGGCTGCAGGACCAGCAGCGCCGCCTGGACCAGCAGAAGACCGAGGCCGCGGCCGTCCTCGCCTCCCTGGACAACACCACCAAGGAGCTGAACCAGGCCAAGGCGGACGTCAACCAGAAGCTCAGGGACGCCCAGGCGCTGCTGAACTCGCTCAGCGCCGCCGACCGGGCCGCCCTCAAGGCCGCCCAGCAGCAGACCGACCGCGCCTCGCGCGACGCGGCCCGGGCCGACCTCGGCACCCTGCCGCAGGCCTCCGGGTTCGCCGGCGCGGCCGTCACCAACGCGATGAGCAAGCAGGGTTCGCCGTACGGCTGGGGCGACGTCGGCCCGAACACCTTCGACTGCTCCGGGCTGATGGTCTGGGCGTACGGGAAGGCCGGCGTCTCGCTGCCGCGCACCTCGCAGGCGCAGGCCAACTACGGCTCGCGGGTGCCCTCGCTGGCCGAGGCCCAGCCGGGCGACCTCATCATCTACCGCGACGACCGCAGCCACGTCGGGATGTACATCGGCAACGGCATGGTGGTGCACGCGCCGCACACCGGTGACGTGGTCAAGGTGATGAAGGCCGACGCGATGAAGATCAACGCGATCCGCCGGGTCTGACGATCCTTCGGGCATTGCAGGGCCAATGCCCTGCAATGCCTTCAATTCGGACATTTACTGACGGACCGACACGCCCACTCCCATGTCGGGCTCCTGTGATGTGGAACACGCCATCGACGGGGCCGGTCGACCACATGGTGAGAATCGATCAGCTCCGCGTATGCCGGCGATCACGCCCGGTCATATTCACAAATGAACTTGGGACTTGTTCCGTCTTTTTTCTGACAAGGATTTGAACGGATCACGGTTCTGTCACTAGGGTCGGGATTCGAACCACCGCACAGTCGATCACCCACTCAGGGTGGCGGCGGGGGTTACCGCCGAGTTCGTGAAGCAGCGGGGCAGGTCTTCTGCCCGACGGGGAGCCCAGTAGTCGGGGGCGCTGTGGACCGGAGCCGGGGAACCACACGTTCCTCCGGGGTGAATCGGCGCCAGGTCGACCGGTGGAACGGTCGGTGAGGCGTCGTAGGGCACGCTTCCAGCCCGAACCCGTCAGCTCACCCGGTAGGCGGATGTAGGAAGAAGGAGTCCGCCTTCGTGGCGTCCCATCGTCGTCCCAAGCCCGCCGGCCGCGCCCGCGTCTCGATCCTGACCGCCGCCGCCGCCGCGGCCGTCGCCCTCTCCGCGCAGTCCGGTGCCCACGCCGACCCGACGCCGACCAAGGACCAGGTCAAGGAGCAGGTCGACCAGCTCAACGACCAGGCCGAGGTCGCCACCGAGAAGTACAACGGTGCGCAGGCCAAGCAGCAGGAGCTGCAGAAGCAGGTCGGCGAGCTCCAGGACAAGGTGGCGCGTCAGCAGGCCTCGGTGACCGAGGCCCAGGGCGGCCTCGCCGAGCTCGCGGGCGAGCAGTACCGCAACGGCGGCATATCGCCGACCGTCCAGCTGATGCTCTCGACCAGCCCGGACAACTTCCTCAACCAGGCCGGCGCGCTGACCCAGGCCAGCAGCACCCAGTCCGGTGCGCTGAAGGACCTGCAGGAGCAGCAGCGCAGGCTCGACCAGGACCGCAACGAGGCTCAGGGCAAGCTCGGCGAGCTCGAGGCCACCACCCAGCAGCTGAAGGCGTCCAAGGAGGACGTCCAGGCGAAGCTGGCCAAGGCCCAGGACCTGCTCAACACGCTGACCGAGCAGGAGCGCGAGGCGCTGCGCCAGGCCGAGATCAAGGCCGCCGCCGACGCGAAGGCCAAGGCGGACGCCGCCAAGGCCGAGGCGAAGGCGAAGGCGGACGCCGAGCGGGCCTCCCGCGACAGCGCCCCCCGCAGCGACATCGGCGCGCCGTCCGCGCCGGCCTCCCCGGTGGCCAAGCCCGCCGCGCCGGCCAAGCCGGCCGCGCCCGCCGCCAACAGCTCGCGCGCCGCCGCCGCGATCGCCGCCGCCGAGAGCAAGCTCGGTGCCCCGTACGTGTACGGCGCCGCCGGTCCGAGCTCCTTCGACTGCTCGGGCCTAACCAGCTGGGCGTACGCCCAGGCGGACGTGTCGCTGCCGCGCACCTCGCAGGCGCAGGCCAGCGCCGGCACCCGGATCGGCTCGAACATCGCCGACGCCCAGCCGGGCGACCTGGTGATCTTCTACAACGACAACCACCACGTGGGCATCTACGTGGGTGGCGGCCAGGTCATCCACGCCCCCAAGCCGGGTGCCTCGGTCCGCTACGAGGCGGCCTCCAACATGCCGGTCTCCGTCATCGTGCGCCTCTGATCCCCGATCGGCTCCGACGGGCCCGGCCTCCCCTCGCGGGAGGCCGGGCCTGCGGCTTTTCCGGCGGGTCGAGCTGATGTCCGATTAGGGGTCAAATATTCGGGTTGGGAGGGGTTTGGACTCGATCGCCGGGACTCGCTAACGTCTGCCACCGGACTCCCGCTTCCCGAGCCGCCCGTTCCGGGGGTGGCGGCGGGGCCGGACCGCAGGATTGGAACCGCCACCGCATGGCCGTGCACCGCCGTCCCCAACTGTCAGGTGTACACGTCCTCGCCCGTGCGCTGGTGCTCACCGCGGCGGCCACCACCGCGCTGGGCGTGACGGCCGGCGGCAGCGCCCAGGCCGCCCCGGGGCCGCCGGACGGGCCGTCGAGCCGCAAGGACGTCAAGGCGCAGGTCGAGCAGCTGTACGAGGAGGCCGAGCAGGCCTCCGAGAAGGTCAACGCGGCCCAGGACGTCCAACAGCGGCTGCAGGGCGAGACCGGCGCCCTCCAGCAGCAGATCGCCGTCGCCCAGGACGAGCTCAACCAGCTGCGCGGCGACCTCGCCACCGTCGCCGGCGCCGAGTACCGGGGCGGCGGCATGGCGCAGACCGTCCAGCTGATGCTCTCCACGAACCCCGAGGGCTACCTCACCAAGGCCCGCACCCTGGACCTGGCCGCCGAGCGGCAGAACGAGACGCTGCACGAGGTGGTGGCCCGTCAGCGCCGGCTGGACCAGCGGCGCACCGAGACCTCCGCCAAGCTGGCCGAGCTGGAGCAGACCCGGCGCGCCCTCGCCGAGAGCAAGCAGCAGATCCAGCAGCGGCTGGGCAAGGCGCAGCGGCTGCTCAACAGCCTGGGGGCCACCGAGCGGGCCCGGATGGCGGCGCAGGACGCCCGGGAGGCCGAGCAGCGCGCCACCCGGGGGACGGACCGGCTCGACCTCGGGACGGCGCCGCCCGCCTCCGAGCGGGGGGCCGCCGCGCTGGCGGCCGCGGTGCGGATGATCGGTTCGCCCTATGTGTACGGATCCACCGGCCCCCGCGCCTTCGACTGCTCCGGTCTGATGTACTGGAGCTGGCGGCAGGCCGGAGTGACCCTGCCGCGCACCTCGCAGGCCCAGGCGTCGGCCGGCCAGCGGGTCAGCATCTCCGACGCGCGACCGGGAGACCTGGTGATCTTCTACCGGGACATGCACCACGTCGGCATGTACGCCGGCGGCGGGGTGATCGTGCACGCCCCCTACCCGGGCGCCAAGGTCCGCTACGAGAGCGTCAACGCGATGCCCGTCGCGGGGGTGGTCCGGCTCTGAGCCGTACCGATCCGACCCGGGCCGACGGCGCGGAGGGTGCCGACGGCGTCGCGGAGGGCTCCGCGGGCGTCGCCGATGCCGTCGTGCGCCGCCGCGGGCTCTCCCGGCGCGGCGCGCTGCTGCTCGCCGTGGGCGGGCTGGCCCAGCTCTCGCTGCCGCGGGCCGCTCCCGCCGCCTCCGCCCCCGTCCGCTCGGCCGCCGACGACCGCGCCGAGGTGGCCGCGCTGCTGGCCGGGCGCACACTGCCCGCGGGAGTGCCGGCGGCCGAGGCCGTCTACCGGAACGTGGTGCCCGGCCCGGCCGGCGAGCTGGGGCGGCTCGCCGTCTCCGCCGAGCTGGCGGTCCGGATCGACGGCTACGACGACCACCCGGTGGTGTACCCGCGCCGGCTCGCCCTGATCCGGGCCGCGGACGGCTGGCGGGTCGAGCACGAGGAGGGCGCGGGCGGCGCCCCTCCGATCTGGGACCTCGGCACCGTCCGTGCCGCCCGGGGGGCGCGCGCCCTCGTCCTCGGTCTGGCCGGCGGGCCGGACCCGGCGGAGCCGGCGGCCCTCGCGGACCTGGCCGTCCCGGCCGTGGAGGCGGTCTGGGGCACCGGCTGGGCGGGGCGGCTGCTGCTGGAACTGCCCGCCACCGAGGAGCAGTTCGCCCGACTGCTGGAGGCCGGGGCGGCGGACTG
Source organism: Kitasatospora sp. NPDC048239 (assembly GCF_043202015.1). Classification (NCBI taxonomy): domain Bacteria; kingdom Bacillati; phylum Actinomycetota; class Actinomycetes; order Kitasatosporales; family Streptomycetaceae; genus Kitasatospora; species Kitasatospora sp. NPDC048239. The sequence goes on from NZ_JBICZP010000001.1 coordinate 480,022, forward strand.
GGCCGGGATGGCCGCCGTCACCACGGCCGCCCCCGGCGCGCCCTTGGACACCCCCGCGGACCGCATCCTGGTCAACCCGGAGGCGTACGGGCGGCTCAGCGCCTTCGGCCGGCAGGTGGTGGTCACGCACGAGGCGGTGCACGTCGCGACCCGGGCCGACACCCGGGCCTGGACACCGCTCTGGCTCTCCGAGGGCGTCGCCGACTGGACGGGCTACCTGGGCTCCGGGCGCACCGCGCGGCAGATCGCCCCCGAGCTGGCCCGGGACATCGCCGCCGGGAGGCTGCCCACCGCGCTCCCCGCCGACCGGGACTTCACCGCCGGCGCCGGCGGCATCGCCCAGGCGTACGAGCTGTCCTGGCTGGCCTGCGACCTGATCGCCCGGCGGCACGGGCCCGAGCGGCTGGTCGCCCTCTACCGGGCGGTCGGCGCGGCGGACGGGACGCAGGAGCGCGACCGGCTGCTGGACCGGGTGTTCGGGGCCGAGCTGGGCCTCGGGCTGGAGGCCTTCACCAGGCTGTGGATCGCCGAGACGGCAAGGCTGCTCGGTCCTGCCCGCTAGGTGCCCGGCGAGCGGCCCTCAACGGTTCTCCGGAGAGGCCCGGAGGTGTCTGCAAAGTCGGGCTCGGACCCGGCGGGACCTTGCAGAGTGCGCCGGCGTCGGAGGTGAGGGCCGGTGTTGAGGGCCGGACAAGCCCTAGCGCCGCCGCTGGGGCGGTGGCGCGGTCTGGGTGGCCGGCACGGTCGGCCGCTCGATGCCGTCCAGCAGGTCCTGCTCGTACGCGATACCGGGCCGCACCGGGTAGCCGCCGACGGAGGCCGGCTCGGGGCGGGCCAGCACGATGGTCGGCGGCAGCTGGGCCGAGCCCCGGGTGGAGCGCCAGAGCCGGACGCAGGAGAGCACGGTGGCGGCCAGCAGCAGCCCGTTGCGCAGGCCCAGGACCGTCACGCCCCCGGCCTGGCTGTTGTACACCTGGCTGAACATCAACGGGAACTCGGCCGTGGTCAGCGGGGTCGCGATCAGGACGAGCACCGCCACCGGGCGCTGGCTGGTGCCGCGCACGGTCAGGCAGACCGCCGCGACGCCGACCAGCCAGACCAGGTACTGCGGGCTGATCACCCGGCTGGTCACCGTGAAGATCAGCAGCGCGGTGAGGCCGGCGTCGTACATGGTCGCGGCGTTGCGGCGCTTGGCGGTGAAACGCCACAGCAGCAGCCAGCCGAAGCCCAGCAGGGTGCCGGCCATCATCACCTTGGTGATCACGGTGACCCACGGCCCGAGCATCTCGACCGAGCCGTAGTTCATCATCACCTTGCCGTCCCAGGCCCCGGCCATCCGGGCGAAGTGCAGCGGCAGCGCGCCGACCGACTCCACCTCGATGCCGCGGTCCTTCTGGAACGTCAGGAACTCGAACGCGCCGTTCATGCCGGCCGCCAGCAGGAAGCCGATCGAGGCGGCGGTGGCCGCGGCCGACGTCCAGGCGCGGCGGGTGCGCCGGCCGGAGGGCGTACCGATCAGGCCGAGCAGCGGCCAGATCTTGATGATCCCGCCCACGCCCAGCAGCAGCCCGCCCAGCGCGGGGCGGCGGACCAGCGCGATCAGGCCGGCCACCGCGATCGCGGTGACGATGATGTCGTACCGGTTGTAGATCATCGGGCCGAGCAGCGGCACGCCGGCCACCCAGACCCAGGCGCCGGTCAGCGCCCGCCCCCGGCGCAGCCCGGTCCGCACCAGCAGCGCCATCGCGACCACGTCGGCGACCCCGCAGAGCACCCAGAACGACACGATGTACGACCAGGGCAGCAGGCCGGGCAGCAGGATGATCAGCGCGGCGCCCGGCGGGTACTGCCAGGTCACGTCGTCCAGCGGGAAGGTGCCGGTCTGCAGGACTCCGTACCAGCCGTGGTAGATCACCGCGACGTCCGCGGTGACGTCCCCGCCGCCGACCTTCAGCACCCCGGTGACCAGGAGCAGCAGCAGCGCCCGGGTGGCCAGCCAGCTCGCGCCGAGCGCGCACAGGGCCCCGGCGCGCCCGGCGGGGCGGGCAGGGGGCTGCGGGGGCTCCTGGCGGACGGCCAGCGCCGTGCCGGTGCCGTCGGCGCCGCTGGAAGTACCGGACTCGGTGGCCGGGGCCAACTCCACTGCGCTCCCTCGTTCGTCTCGGACGTCCCACCGGAGGCGTCGTGCGACGGACGCCCGGGCCGTCGGTGTCGGGCGCGGCGCCAGTGTTCGGCCGGGCCCCACCGGCTGCCTAGGTACTAGGACAGACCCGGGGGTGAAACGGTTGCCGTGCGCGGATCCGTTCCCGGCGGGTCATGGTGTTGACCTATCGTACGGATCACCCAGCGGTACACCGAGCACCCCCCGACCGAGCGAGCCGTGGCCTGATGCACAAAACCTTGATCGTCACCAACGACTTCCCGCCGAGGCCCGGCGGTATCCAGGCCTTCGTCCACAACATGGCGATTCGTCAGCCTGCCGGAAGCGTCGTGGTGTACGCCTCGACCTGGCGTGACGGCACCGAGGTGGCCCGGTTCGACGCGGAGCAGCCGTTCCCGGTGATCCGGGACCGCACGAAGGTGATGGTTCCCACACCGCGGGTCACCCGGCGGGCCGCCGAGATCCTGAAGGCCGAGAAGTGCGACTCGGTCTGGTTCGGCGCCGCCGCGCCGCTGGGGCTGATGGCGCCCGCACTGCGCCGGGCCGGGGCCGGCCGGCTGCTGGGCATGACCCACGGGCACGAGGCCGCCTGGGCGCAGCTGCCGGTCGCCCGGCAGCTGCTGCGCCGGATCGGGGCGGGCACCGACACCCTCACCTACCTCGGCGAGTACACCCGCTCCCGGATCGCCGCCGCCGTCGGGCCGGAGGCGGCCGGGCGGATGGTCCAGCTGCCGCCGGGCGTGGACGAGAAGACCTTCCACCCCGACTCCGGCGGCGCCGAGCTGCGCCGGCGGCTCGGTCTGGCGGACCGGCCGGTGGTGGTCTGCGTCTCCCGGCTCGTCCCGCGCAAGGGCCAGGACACCCTGATCGAGGCGATGCCGCAGATCCTCGCGGACGTGCCGGACGCCGTCCTGCTGATCGTCGGCGGCGGCCCGTACCAGGGGGAGCTGGAGAAGCTCGCGGACGCCCGCGGGGTGCGCGGCTCGGTGCGCTTCACCGGTGCGGTGCCGTGGTCGGAGCTGCCCGCGCACTACGGGGCCGGGGACGTCTTCGCGATGCCCTGCCGGACCAGGCGGGGCGGGCTGGACGTGGAGGGCCTGGGCATCGTCTACCTGGAGGCCTCCGCGACCGGCCTGCCAGTGGTGGCGGGGGACTCCGGCGGTGCGCCGGACGCTGTGCTGGAGGGCGAGACCGGGTACGTGGTGGAGGGCGGCTCGCCCGCGGCGGCGGCCGAGCGGATCGTCCGGCTGCTGAACGACGAGGGGCTGCGCCGGCGGATGGGCGAGGCCGGGCGCCGCTGGGTGGACCGCTCCTGGCGCTGGGACCTGCTGGCCGGCCGGCTGACCTCGCTGCTGGCGGGGTGACGGCGGCGCCCCGGGGTTGACCCAGGACGTGAAGCGGCCCGCCCCCGGGTGACAGGGGGCGGGCCGCGTCATGCCCGGGCTGCACCCGGGGCGGCGGTTCGCGCGGTCAGCGCTGGTAGATCGCCTCGACGTCGGCGGCGAAGTCCTTCAGCACGAGGTTGCGCTTGAGCTTGAGCGAGGGCGTGAGGTGCCCGCTCTCCTCGGAGAACACGGTGTCCAGCAGCCGGAACTTCTTGACCGCCTCGGCGTGCGAGACGGCCGCGTTGCCGTCGTCCACGGCGGACTGGAGGGCGGCCAGCAGGTCCGGGTCCTCGCGCAGCTCGGCGAGCGTGGCGGTGGCCGGCTTGCCGTTCAGCTCCTTCCACTTGGGGAAGAAGTCCTCGTCGACGGTGATCAGGCAGGCGACGAAGGGCTTGCGGTCGCCGACCACCATCACCTCGCCGACCAGCGCGTGGGCCCGGATCCGGTCCTCGATCACCGCCGGGGCGACGTTCTTGCCGCCCGCGGTGACGATGATCTCCTTCTTCCGGCCGGTGATGGTCAGGTAGCCCTCGGAGTCGAGCGAGCCGAGGTCGCCGGTGGAGATCCAGCCGTCCTTCAGGGTCTCGGCGGTGGCCTCGGGGTTGTTCCAGTACCCGGTGAACACCTGCGGGCCCTTGAACAGCACCTCGCCGTCCTCGGCGATCCGGACCGCGGAGCCGGGGAGCGGCTGGCCGACGGTACCGATCTTCGGCTTGTCGTACGGGTTGAAGGCGGTGGCCGCGCAGGTCTCGGTGAGGCCGTAGCCCTCCAGCACGGTGAAGCCGATGCCCCGGTAGAAGTGGCCGAGCCGCTCGCCCAGCGGGGCACCGCCGGAGATCGCGTGGGTGGCCCGGCCGCCGAGCGCGGCGCGCAGCTTGCTGTAGACCAGCTTGTCGAAGACCGCGTGCTTGAGCCGCAGGACGAGTCCGGCGCCGCCGGCGTCCAGCGCCCGGCTGTACGCGATGGCGGTGTCGGCCGCCTTGTCGAAGATCTTGCCCTTGCCGTCGGCCTGGGCCTTGGCGCGGGCGGTGTTGAAGACCTTCTCGAACACTCTGGGCACGCCCAGGATGAGGGTCGGGCGGAAGGAGGCCAGCTCGGCGGTGACGTCCTTGATGTCCGAGACGTGGCCCAGCTTGATCGGGGCCATCGCCGGTGCGATCTCGACGATCCGGCCGAGCACGTGGGCCAGCGGCAGGAACAGCAGGACGGAGCTCTCACCGGTGCGGAACAGCGGGGCGAGGCGCTCCACCACGTTGCCGCACTCGGCGAGGAAGTTGCGGTGGGTGAGCTGGCAGCCCTTGGGGCGGCCGGTGGTGCCCGAGGTGTAGACGATGGTGGCGATCGAGTCGGCCGTCGCGACCGAGCGCCGCTCGGTGACGGTGGCGTCGGTGACCTTCTGGCCGGTCTCGGCGAGGGTGGCCAGGGCGCCGTGCTCGATCTGCCAGGTGTGCTTCAGCTCCGGCAGCCGGTCCCGGACCCCGGCGACCGTCCGGTCGTGCTGCTCGGTCTCGGTGAACAGCGCGACCGCGCCGGAGTCACCGAGGATCCACTCGACCTGCTCGGGGGAGGAGGTCTCGTACACCGGCACGGTGATCGCGCCGGCCGACCAGATCGCGAAGTCCAGCAGCGTCCACTCGTAGCGGGTGCGGGACATGATGCCCACCCGGTCGCCGGGCTCGATGCCGGCGGCGATCAGGCCCTTCGCGGCGGCGTGCACCTCGACCAGGAACTGGGCGGCGGTCAACTCCTGCCACTGGCCGTCCACCTTGCGGCTGAGCACCACGACGTCGGGGTGCCGCTCGGCGTTCTGGTGCACGAGGTCGGAGAGGTTACCGCCGCTCGGTACCTGGTAGAGGGCCGGAAGGCTGAAGTCGAGCAAGACTGCTCCTCGTTCGCGACGCTGCGGGACGGCAGGACGTTACTGCCCGGTAGGCAGATTCGACCAGGGGGGTCGGCTCCGGTGTTCGAAGTGTCACACCTGACCGGTCCGACCAGCCGGTTCCGACCAGGCAGTGACCGGGTCGTTCGAATGGCACCTTACGGCAGCCCCGCGGTGACCGGCCGGTAGCCCGCCCTGCCCCGCCCCGCCCGGCCCCGCCCGACCGCCTGACGGTGCGTGGACCCGCCCGGAGGCCCGTGGAACAGAGGGGATCGCCGGGCGCGATAGCCTGCTCCGGGCGCACCCGGCAGAGCAGGCTCGGCCGGACCAGCAGGCAAGGGACGACGCGGAGGGCCATTCCATGGCGGAGCACACCAGGTCGAGCATCACCATCGACGCGACCCCGGCCGAGGTGATGGCCGTGATCGCCGACTTCGCCGCCTACCCGGCCTGGACCGGCGAGGTCAAGGAGATCGAGGTGCTGGAGACCGCCGAGAACGGCCGCGCCGCCCAGGTGCGCCTGCTGCTCGACGCCGGCGCCATCCGCGACGAGCACGTCCTCGCCTACACCTGGGACGGCGACCGCGAGGTGGGCTGGACGCTGGTCCGCAGCCAGATGCTGCGCTCGCTGGACGGCTCGTACACCCTCGCCCCGCTCGGCAGGGGCGGCACCGAGGTCACCTACCAGCTCGCCGTCGACGTCAAGATCCCGATGCTCGGGATGATCAAGCGCAAGGCGGAGAAGGTCATCATCGACCGCGCGCTGGCCGGCCTGAAGAAGCGCGTCGAGGGCTGACACCGAGAAACGGGGACGGGTCGGGTATGACGGCACAGCGCACCATCCTGGTCAGCGGCGACGCGGCGGCGCCCACGGTGGCCGCCGCCACCGCCCTGCACGCCGCCCGGCAGGGCCACCGCACCCTGCTGCTGGCCGCCGACGACCCGCACCGCACCCTGGACGCCGTCCTCGGTACCCGGGTGGAGGCCGAGCCGACCGGGTACGCGCCCGGGCTCACCGTGGCCCGGATCGACGAACAGTCCGCCTTCCGGCACGCCCTCGGCGAGATCGGCGGCCGGCTGAAGCCCGCCCTGGACCTGCTCGGCGCCGAACCGCTCGACCCGGAGGAGCTCACCGCGCTCCCCGGCACCGCCCGGCTGGCCCTGCTGCGCGCCCTGCCGGCCGCCGACGCGGACGTCCTGGTCGTCCTCGCGCCGCCGCCGGCCGACCTGATCGCCGCGCTCGCCCTGCCCGAGCAGCTGGAGCGCTACCTCGCCAGGCTCGTCCCCGAGCAGCGCCAGGCCGCCCGCGCCCTGCGCCCGCTGCTGGCCGGCCTCGCCGGGGTCCCGATGCCCGCCGACTGGCTGTACGAGGCCCGCGGCACGGCGGGCCGGGTGCTCGCCGAGGCCAGGGCCGCGATCACCGCGCCCGGCACCTCCGTCCGACTGGTGGTCGGCGCCGACGCCCACCCGTACGGGGAGCTGCACCGGGTCCGCGCCGGGCTCGCGCTGCACGGACACCGGCCGGACGCCGTCGTGGTGCACGGCGCGCTGCCGGCCGCCGCCGTCGAATCGCCGGACGGGTGGCTGGCCGCGCTGGCGCACCGCCGGCAGGAGGAGCTCTCCGCGCTCACCGCCGCGAGCGACGTCCCCGTGCTGGTCACCGGCCTGGCCGAGATCACCCTGGAGGCCGTCGCCGACCGCCTCTACGGCGCGGGGCCCGGCCCGCGGCCGCTCACGGCCGAGCCGTGGGCCGTCGAGGACCGCCTCGCCGAGGACGGCCTGCTGGTCTGGCACCTGCCGCTGCCCGGCGCGGAGCGGGCCGACCTCGACCTGGTCCGGCGCGGCGACGAGCTGGTGGTCGGGCTCGGTGCCCACCGGCGGGTCCTGGTGCTGCCCTCGGCGCTGCGCCGCTGCACCGTCGCGGGGGCGGGGCTGCACGACGGGGTGCTCGCGGTGCGGTTCGCGCCCGATCCGGCGCTCTGGCCCAGGGGCTGAGCGCAGCACCTCGGGGCCGGGCGCGGTACGGAGTACCGGGAGCCGGGCAGCGGCGGCCGACCCGGGGGGTTGCGGCCGGTCCGGTAGCGTCGGGGCCGGTGGCCGCGGGTGCGGCCACAGCTGAGGAGGCGCCCCCGATGACCACTGCCGACGACCGCACCGAGCAGGCCGCGGAGCACCCGTTCGGGCCGGAGCTGGGCCCGCTGGTGGACGAGGTCCGCCGGTTCGCCACCGTCGTCGGGCAGAAGGCCCAGGAGGCGAGCGCCGACACCCTGATCTCGCTGGCCGGCCTCGCGGACCGCCTGCGCGAGCAGCAGCCCGACGTCTACGGCCACCTGGCCGCCGCGGGCAGCGGACTGGCCGCCGCCGGGAGCGAGCTGGTGGCCGCCTACCGCGCCGCCGTCACCGGCCACGAGCGGCGCTGGACCGCCGGCGAGGGCGCGCGCAGCGAGCGGATCGACCTCGACACGCCTGACGGGGCGTCCGACAAGGAGTGAAAACACCGCCACGGGCTGGTGAGGTCGTTGTCACTTCGCGTGACGGACGGGTGGTTAATGTACGACTTTTGAAGCGTCCCGGCCGGGCTTTCCTCAAATTGTCTTCGGATAATGTATGCGACGGTGTGTACGGGGGCGTGGTTGGGCGGTACCGTTCCGTCCAGCGGGAACGAGTGAATAGCTGAGGGACACATGGCTCTGACCATCGGCGTCGACGTCGGCGGGACCAAGATCGCGGCAGGCGTGGTCAACGAGGCGGGCGAGATCCTCGCCCGGACGAGGGTGCCCACCCCGGCCGACCCGCAATGGGCGGTCGACGCCATTGCGCAGGCCGTGCGCGAGCTCAGGGAGCAGTACCCCGATGTGGTGGCGGCCGGTGTCGGCGCCCCCGGCTTCGTGGACCGCGACCGCTCGACGGTGATCTTCGCCCCCAACATCGACTGGGAGGACGAGCCGCTGCGCGGGCGCATCGAGGAGCTCACCGGCCTGGACACCGTGGTGGAGAACGACGCCAACTGCGCCGCCTGGGCCGAGTTCCGCTTCGGTGCCGCCGCCTCCCACGACGACATGGTGCTGATCACCGTCGGCACCGGCATCGGCGGCGGGATCGTCCTGGACGGGCGGCTGCACCGCGGGCGGTTCGGCGTGGCCGGGGAGATCGGCCACCTCAACATGGTCCCGGACGGTCTGGACTGCGGCTGCGGCGGCAGGGGCTGCTGGGAGCAGTACGGCTCCGGCCGGGCGCTGCGCCGCTACGGCCGGGAGAAGGCCGCCGCCGACACGGTCCGCGGCCACCGGATGCTGGAGCTGAACGACGGCGTCGCCGAGACGATCCGCGGCATCCACATCACCGAGGCCGCCGAGGAGGGCGACCCGCTCGCCCTGGAGTGCTACGCCGAGCTGGCCGACTGGCTGGGCCGCGGCATGGCCGACCTCGCCGCGCTCTTCGACCCGGGCGTCTTCGTGCTCGGCGGGGGCGTCTCCGACTCCGGGCGGCTGCTGCTCGACCCGGTCGCCAAGGCCTTCGAGCACTACCTGACCGGCGGCGTGCACCGTCCGCGTGCGGAGGTCGTGCTCGCCTCGATGGGCTCGGCCGCCGGGATCGCCGGCGCGGCCGACCTGGCCCGGACCGTCTGACCCGCAGCGTCCGACCCGGACTGTCCGATCCGGACGATCCGATCCGGGTCCCTGTACCCCTGCGGCCTGAACCGGCCGCGCCGCCGAGGCCCGGTCCTCCTCCTGTCGTACGGTCGTCACCGGACGAAAGGGGAGGGCCATGGCCGTCGACGAAACACTGCCGCCGTCCGGTCCGGGACCGGACGGCCGCCGGGTGCGGCTGCTCAGCTACAACATCCGCTCGTTGCGTGACGACCGGCACGCCCTGGTCCGGGTGATCCGGGCCTGCCGGCCGGACCTGGTCTGCATCCAGGAGTCACCGCGCTACTGGCGGCCCGGGGGACAGGCGGCCTGGCTGGCGCAGCAGACCGGCACCGTGATCCTGGCCGGTGGCGGCCGGATCGCGGCGGGCCCGCTGCTGCTCGGCCGGCTCGGCACCGAGGTGCTCGCCGTCCACGACCGGCTGCTGCCCAAGACCCGCGGCCTGCACGCGCGCGGCTTCGCGAGCGCACTGGTCCGGGTCGCCGACTCGGCGCCGTTCACCGTCACCAGCTGCCATCTCAGCCTGGACGCGGACGAGCGCCACACCCAGTTCGAGCTGCTCCTCGACCAGCTCGCCTTCGCCGAACTCGGCGTCATCGCGGGTGACTTCAACGAGCACCCGGACGGCCGGGGCTGGCGGCTGCTGTCCGAGCGGCTGCAGGACGGCCACCTCGCCGCGCCCTGGGGCGGGACTTTCACCTCCGTGCCGGAGAACCCCTACCAGCGGATCGACGCGGTGTTCGCCACCGTCGGCATCCGCGTCCTCGGCTGCGGGGTCCCGCACGAGCTCCCCGGCGTCACCGACGCCGACCTCCGGGCCGCCACCGACCACCTGCCGGTCCTCGCCGCCCTGGAGATCCCGCCGGCCCGGGCGACCACCGGGGCCGCGGCCCGTGCGGCGGGCTCGGCGCCCACCGAGGGCTAGGGCCTGTCTGACAATTCCCGCCGCGCGCACGACGCCGGGCATCCTCCCCCAGCCTCCGGCCGGAGGTACCCCCACCTGGACGCACCGCCGAATCATCCAAGTACGTCCAGTACGAGGACGATCCGGGCGCGCGACGCCGGGCATCCCGCGCCGCGCGCTGATCCGCCAAGATCGACCGGACAGGGCCTGAGCCGCGCCGGAGTAGACGTCGGCCCGGCCGACTTCCCGTGCGCCGACCGGTCGCCGGTCAGGGCGTGGCGCCGGACGACCGTGGAGTGGGACGTCGGACCGGCCGACTTCCCACTCCAGGGGCGCTGGCCCGGCCGTCAGACGACCGCGCCGCCGTGCGGGTCCTCGGGCTCGTCCTCGTCGCGGTCCTTCATCCGGGCGACGAGGGTGGCGAAGCCGCCGAGGAAGGCGGTGACGCCGACCCAGGCGGGCCAGCCGGAGACCTCGCGCCAGACGACCGCGTCGAACAGCAGCAGCGCCGGGCCGCCGAGGACGGCGAGCCAGGCGAACTTGGCGGTGGTGTCGGCGGGCGGCAGCGGCGGGGGCTCCGGCGGGACGAAGTGGCCCTCGTCCGGGTCCTCGGTCAGCTCGAAGTCGCGCGGACCGGTGCCGGCCGCCGGCATCACGGGCCGGGTGGAGCGGGGGCGGGGCTGCGGGGCCAGATCGGCGAGGTCACCCGGGTCGGCCGGGCCGGTGCCCTGCTCGGACCCTTCCTTGTAGCCGCCCTTGAGCTCGCCGCGCGCCCGCAGATCCTCGATTTCCGGCCAGTTCGGATTGTTGAGGTCGACGGGGTCGTCGAACTGGGCGACCAGCGCGGCGAAGATCTCGTCCTGCTCGGCCTGGCTGCGCTCGGGCGCGCGTCGGAGCCGGGGCTCCTCGGCAGCCGGGCCTGAGCCGCCGCCCGTGCCGGAGCCGGTGCTTGAGCCGGAGCCGGTGCCCGGGCCCGCGTCGGGTCCGGAGCCGGTGCCCGGGCTCGCAGCGGAGTCGGGGCCCGCGCCGGACCCCGAGCGCGGGCCCGGGTCCTTCCGGCCGGTGGGCTCGCCCTTTGCGCCGTCCTCGCGGGGTGCCTCGTCCTCGCCGCCCGCCGTGCTGCTCTCGTGCACTTCCGGCCCTTCAGCCTTGGTGATCGTCGGATTCGACCCGGGTGACGCCCGCCGCATGCGCGGGAGCCAGCCGTCGGATGAAGTCCTGGCTGGCCTCGAATATTTCCGCCGCGTCGTGGTCCAGCGTCGCGACGTGGTAGCTGCGCTGGCACAGCCGCTCCGTCACATCGGTCGAGGATATCCGGGCCAGCACCAGTTCCGAGTTGGCCGGCGAGACGACGTGGTCCTGCGGGCTGTGGAACAGCAGCACCGGTTGGGTCACCTGCGGCAGCCGCCCCTGGACGTCCTTCCAGAGCCGGGCCAGTGACCAGGCGGCATGCAGCGGTGTGCGGTCGTAGCCGACCTCGACCGAGCCCGCGCGGGCGATGTCGTTGGCCACTCCCGGCAGGCTCGGCAGCACGTGCCGCAGGGCCGGAAGCAGCACACTCGCGGGGTTGTCCGAGCGCACCGACGGGTTGACCAGCACCAGTCCGGAGATCGCCGGGCCGTGCAGCGCGGCCAGTCGCAGCGCCAGCGAGCCGCCCATCGACAGCGCGCAGACGAAGACCTGCTCGCACTCGGCGGCCAGCGCCAGCAGCTCCCGCTCGACCTCCGCGTACCAGTCCTCCCAGCGCGTCAGCTGCATGTCCTGCCAGCGGGTGCCGTGGCCGGGCAGCAGGGGCAGCGAGACGGTGAACCCGGCGGCGGCCAGCTCCTCGGCCCACGGGCGAAGCGACTGCGGCGAGCCGGTGAAGCCGTGGCAGAGCAGCACGCCGACCGGTCCGCCCCGGTGGCGGTACGGTTCGGCACCGGGCAGCAGAGGCATGGCGGGCTCCTTAGCGGGCAGGGGCGCTGGAGAGGAAAACGCTGTGGGGGCAACGCGGTTCACCGCAGAAGTGCGGGAAACACGCGGGAAAACCGCATCGTCCCACGGGTCCTGCCACGTCGTACACCCCTGCCGAGCAGCGGTTGGACCCCCTTGCGGATGCCCGGGCCGGGCACCCGCAGACCAGGCCTCGGGCGGTCGCCGTACGCCCGTCGGACGCCTCGTCGGAGATCCGGCGGGGCGGGGCGGGCGCGGGCGGGCGCCGCGGGGCATTAGGATCGACCGGTCCGCATAACAGGAGGCCCCGGTTGTTCTACCGACTGATGAAGATGATCGTCGCGCCACTGCTTCGGATCTTCTTCCGGCCGTGGATCGAGGGTGAGGAGAACATCCCCACCGAGGGTGCCGCGATCATCGCGAGCAACCACCTGTCCTTCTCGGACTCCTTCTTCTTCCCTGCCCTGATCAGGCGCCGGGTGACCTTCATCGCCAAGGCGGAGTACTTCAACACGCCCGGCATCAAGGGCAAGTTGACCGCCGCCTTCTTCAAGGGCGTCGGCCAGCTGCCGGTGGACCGGTCGGGTGTGCGCGGCGCGGGCGAGGCGGCGATCCGCAGCGCGATCGCCGTGCTGGAGCAAGGCGAGCTGTTCGGCGTCTACCCGGAGGGCACCCGCTCGCCCGACGGCAAGCTGTACCGGGGCAAGGTCGGCGGTCTGGCCCGCGTCGCGCTGGCCACCGGTGCGCCGGTCATCCCGGTCGCCATGATCGACACCGAGAAGGTCCAGCCCCCCGGCCAGGTGGTCCCGAACTTCGGCATCCGCCCGGGCATCCGGATCGGCCGCCCGCTGGACTTCTCCCGCTACCACGGCATGGAGAACGACCGCTTCATCCTCCGTTCGGTGACGGACGAGGTGATGTACGAGATCATGCGGCTCTCCGGCCAGGAGTACGTGGACATCTACGCGACCGCCGCCAAGCGGCAGATCGCCGACGACAAGAAGCGCGCCGACGCCGAGCGCAAGGCGGTCCAGAAGGCCGAGCAGGCCGCCGCCAAGGCTGAGAAGGCCGAGGCGGACAGGATCGAGAAGGCCGAGAAGGCGGCGGAGGCGGAGAAGGCCGAAGCCGCCAAGGCCGCCGAACAGGGCGAGCAGGGACAGAAGGACGGCTCGGCCTAGACCCGGCCGCCGGGGGAGGGGCAGCGCAGATGTCGGACGGCAGCAGAACCGGGGCGGTCGGCGGGACCCTCGCGGCCGGCGGCATGTCCGTCGAACTGCCGCTCTGGCGCGCCATCTCCTACTTCCGGGTCCTGGCGCTCTGTTACGCGGTACTGCGCTACCTCAACTCCTACCTGCACTTCCTGCACCCCGTCGCGGGCTGGATCTACCTCGGCGCACTGATCCTCTGGACGCTCGCCAGCACCCGCGCCTTCGCGGGACCGCAGCGCTGCACCTGGTACGTGCTCGGCACCGACCTCACCCTCGCCGTCACCGGCATCGTGATGAGCGGGATGACCGACGACCCGGCCAGGATCAGCCACGGCGCCCCCACCCTGCCCACCATCTGGGCGGCCGGCACCGTGCTCGGCTTCGCGGGCAAGGGCGGCTGGCGCTGGGCGGCGGCGGCCGGTTCGGTGATAGGCCTGGCCAACATCCTCGGCCACGGCGGCCCGACCGGTGACAACATCCACAACATCGTGCTGCTGATGGTGGCGGGCTGCGCCATCGGCTACGTCATCGAGATCGCCCGCGCCAGCGAGGCGACGCTCACCCGGGCCCTCCAGGTGGAGGCGGCCACCCGCGAGCGCGAGCGGCTCTCCCGGGACATCCACGACGGGGTGCTCCAGGTGCTCGCCCTGGTCCAGCGCCGCGGCGGGGAGCAGGGCGGGGGCCGCCCCGGCGGCGCGGACTTCGCCGAGCTCGGCCGCCTCGCGGGCGAGCAGGAGCGGGCCCTGCGGACGCTGATGAGCGGCGGACCGCTGCCCGCCCAGCGCCGGCCGCTCGAACCGCAGGACCTGCGCACCCTGCTGGGCGGGTACGCGGGGGAGCGGATCACGCTGTCCGCCCCCGGCACCCCGGTGCTGCTGCCCGCCCCCGCGGCCGGCGAACTGGCCGCCGCGGTCGGCGCGGCCGTGGACAACGTCCGCAGGCACGCCGGTCCGCAGGCCAGCGCCTGGATCCTGGTCGAGGACGAGCCGGAGGCCGTCACGGTCAGCATCCGCGACGACGGTCCGGGCTTCGCACCGGGCCGGCTCGGCGAGGCGGAGCAGGCCGGCCGGCTCGGGGTCTCCCAGTCGATCCGCGGGCGGCTGCTGGACCTCGGTGGCACGGCCGAGCTGTACTCGGTGCCCGGAGAGGGCGTCGAGGTCGAACTGCGCGTCCCGAGAAGGGGTTCTGATGACTGACCAGCAGGCTGCCCGGCCGACCGACCAGCCGACCGGCCAGCCGGTGCGGGTCATGGTCGTGGACGACCACCCGATGTGGCGCGAGGCCGTCTCACGCGACCTCGCCGAGGCCGGGCTGGACGTGGTGGCCACCGCGGGCGACGGCGAGGAGGCCGTCCGCCGGGCCCGCGCCTGCAGCCCGCAGGTGGTGGTGCTGGACCTCAACCTCCCCGGCCTGTCCGGTGCCGAGGCGTGCCGCCAGGTGGTGGCCCAGGACCCGTCGGTGCGCGTGCTGGTGCTGTCCGCGAGCGGCGAGCACGCGGACGTACTGGAGGCGGTGAAGTCCGGTGCGACCGGCTACCTGGTCAAGTCGGCCGGGCGGGAGGAGCTGCTGGACGCGGTGCGCCGCACCGCCGTCGGCGACGCCGTCTTCACCCCGGGCCTGGCCGGCCTGGTCCTCGGCGAGTTCCGCCGCCTCGCCGCCGAGCCCGCCGCCCCGACCGCGCCCGCCGTCCCGCAGCTCACCGCCCGGGAGACCGAGGTGCTGAGGCTCGTCGCCAAGGGACTGTCCTACCGCCAGATCGCCGACCGGCTGGTGCTCTCGCACCGCACGGTGCAGAACCACGTCCAGAACACCCTCGGCAAGCTCCAGCTGCACAACCGGGTCGAGCTGGTCCGCTACGCCATCGAGCAGGGCCTCGACGACGAGATCTGAGCGGGCGCGCCGGCCGGCGCGCCCGCCCGCGGTGGAGCGGCGGGTCAGCCGCGCAGCGCCGCCGCCTCGCGCAGCACCCCGGCGACGATGTCGACGCCCTCCCGGGTGAGCACCGACTCCGGGTGGAACTGCAACCCGGCGAAGCCCGCGCCGCGCAGCGCGTGGACGTCGCCGGTCAGCGGGTCGCGGGAGACCTGTACGCCCTCGGCGGCCAGCCGGGCCGCGTCCTCGTCCGAGCAGCGCGCGGTGAAGGTGTTGTAGAAGCCGACCGTGCGCTTGGTGCCGAACAGGTCGACCGTCTCCTGCGCCCCCTGGTAGGGGACGGCCTTGCGGGCCAGCGGCAGGCCGAGCGCGTCCGAGAGCAGCTGGTGGCTGAGGCAGACGGCGAGCAGCGGCGCGGTCCGGGCGCCCGAGCGCACGGCAGCCAGCGCGTCGGCGACGATCGGGCGCAGCACGGCCATCTTGGGGTCCTCCGCGGCGGCCGGGTCGCCCGGGCCGGGGCCGAGCACCAGCGGGCCGCGGTGGGCGGCGACCCGCTCGCGCAGGCCCGGCTCGTCGAAGCGGACGACGGAGACCCGGTGGCCGAGCGAGGTCAGCAGGTGGGCGAGCATCGAGGTGAAGGTGTCCTCGCCGTCCACGACCAGGGTGGGTTCGGGCTCGGTGACCTGGGCCGGCTCCTGCATCCGCAGCCAGAACGGGGCGAGGTTGGCGCGCCGGGCGTCGAGCGCGGCCTGGACGCGGTGGTCGTCGGCCAGCCGGGGGCCGCTCGGACCGGGCACCCGGGCCGGGGTGGGGCGGGCGCCGATCGCGGTGAGCACTCCGGCGGCCTTGGCGTGGGTCTCGGCGACCTCGGAGTCCGGATCGGAGTGGCGGACGAGGGTCGCGCCGACCCGGACCACCAGTCTCCCGGTGGCCGGGTTGATGTCGGCGGTGCGGATGCAGATCGGGGAGTCCAGCAGTTGGCCGCCGCTGGCGGAGCGGCCGATCAGGGCCAGCGCGCCGGAGTAGTAGCCGCGCCCGCCGCGTTCGTAGCGCTTGATCACCCGGGTGGCGTTCTGCACCGGGCTGCCGGTCACGGTGGCGGCGAACATCGTCTCCTTGAGCACCTCGCGCACGTCCAGCGAGGTGCGCCCGCGCAGCTCGTACTCGGTGTGGGCGAGGTGGGCCATCTCCTTGAGGCGCGGCCCGAGCACCTGGCCGCCGAGGTCGCCGACGGTGCACATCATCTTGAGCTCCTCGTCGACCACCATGGTGAGCTCCTCGAGCTCCTTGGGGTCGTGGAGGAACTCGAGCAGCGAGTCGATGTCGGAGCCGCCGGCCGGATAGCGGTAGGTGCCGGAGATCGGGTTCATCACGACCGTCCCGCCGCTCTGGCGGACGTGCACCTCGGGGGAGGCGCCGACCAGGACCCGCTCCCCGGTGTGCACCAGGAAGGTCCAGTAGGCGCCGCGCTCCTGCTCCAGCAGCCGGCGGAACAGCGAGAGCGCGAGGGCGGGGGAGAAGCCGTCGAGGGTCGCGGTGAAGTCCCGGCGGATGACGAAGTTGGCGCCCTCGCCGCGTCCGATCTCGTCCTCGATGACCCGGCGGACGATCCCGGCGTACTCCCGGTCGTCGATGTCGAAGGCGCCGCCGGACAGCGAGACCGGCAGGTGCGGGAGTTCGGGGGCCAGCGCGGCGAGCGGGAAGGCGTACTGCTCGTCCACCGAGAGCGCCTGCAGCGGGGTGGCGTCGTCGTGCGCCTCGAAGCCGCGCTCGCGGATCTGCCGGTACGGGACGAGGGCGAGCAGGTCGTGCACCGGTCCACCGGCCGGGACGCCCGAGCGGACCGGTAGATCGGCCAGCTGCTCGTACGCGCCGACGGTGCCCACCAGCACCTCGACGGTGTCCGGGGCGAGGCGGGGGGTGCGGCGGTGCAGCAGTGCGAACGCGGGTGCGTCGGGGCCGGTCAGTCGGGCGAGCAGGTCGGCGGGGGTGGTCACGGTGGCGGCTTCCTTCCGGGTGGAATGCGGGGTGCGGTGCTGTGCTCCGCTCCCGGGAGGGCCGACTGCTCAGACGCCGACGGCCGCCCCGAGGGGCGGCCGTCGTGTTCGTCTAGGAACGCGAGATCTGTGGGCCACCCTTGGGGTTGGCCCACCACCAGGAGTGGTTGTGCGGCGCGTTCATGCGTCGAGCCTAGCGGATGCCGCAGACCGGGTGAGCCGGGTCACGTGATTGTCCGAGATGTGTCTCACCCATCGGGCGGTGGTCACAAATTGGTTGCCGCACCCCGTAGCCTTGCCGTGTGACCGTGACAAATCCCCACTCCTGGCAGTCCCTGCCCGCGGCGCAGCAGCCTGAATGGCCGGACCAAGAGGCTCTGCGCAAGACCCTTGCGGAGCTCGCCTCCTATCCGCCGCTCGTCTTCGCGGGCGAGTGCGACCAGCTGCGCGCCCGGCTCGGTGCCGTGGCGCGTGGTGAGGCGTTCCTGCTGCAGGGCGGCGACTGCGCCGAGGCGTTCGACGGCGTGTCCGCGGAGCACATCCGCAACAAGCTGAAGACCCTGCTCCAGATGGCGGCCGTGCTGACGTACGCCGCCTCCGTCCCCGTGGTGAAGGTCGGCCGGATCGCCGGCCAGTACTCCAAGCCGCGTTCGAAGTCGACCGAGACCCGCGACGGTGTGACCCTTCCGGTCTACCGCGGCGACTCGGTGAACGGCTTCGACTTCACCCCCGAGTCCCGGATCCCGGATCCGGAGCGCCTCAAGCGGATGTACAACGCCTCCGCTGCGACGCTCAACCTGGTGCGTGCCTTCACCACCGGTGGGTACGCGGACCTGCGCCAGGTGCACGCCTGGAACCAGGACTTCGTGCGCAACTCGCCGGCCGGTCAGCGCTACGAGCAGCTGGCGCGTGAGATCGACAACGCGCTGGCGTTCATGAACGCCTGTGGCGTGGCGCCGGAGGAGTTCAAGACCGTCGAGTTCTACTCCTCGCACGAGGCGCTGATCCTCGACTACGAGACTGCGCTGACCCGCGTGGACTCGCGCACCGGCGACCTGTACGACGTCTCCGGCCACATGGTCTGGATCGGCGAGCGCACCCGTCAGCTGGACCAGGCGCACATCGAGTTCGCCTCCAAGATCCGCAACCCGATCGGCGTGAAGCTGGGCCCGACCACCTCGGTCGACGAGGCGCTCACCCTGATCGAGCGGCTGGACCCGGAGCGCGAGCCCGGTCGGCTCACCTTCATCACCCGGATGGGTGCGGGCAAGGTCCGCGACCACCTCCCCACCCTGGTGGAGAAGGTCACCGCCTCCGGCGCCCAGCCGGTGTGGATCTGCGACCCGATGCACGGCAACACCTTCGAGGCCTCCAGCGGCCACAAGACCCGCCGCTTCGACGACGTGCTCGACGAGGTCAAGGGCTTCTTCGAGGTGCACCGCGCCCTCGGCACCCACCCGGGCGGCATCCACGTGGAGCTGACCGGCGACGATGTCACCGAGTGCGTCGGCGGCGGCGACGAGGTGCTGGTCGACGACCTGCACCAGCGCTACGAGACGGCCTGCGACCCGCGCCTCAACCGCAGCCAGTCGCTGGACCTCGCGTTCCTGGTGGCGGAGATGTACCGCGGCGGTCACTGACCTCGCACCGGCCCCGCGCGTGCACCAGGCGTTGATGTGACGAAAGCCCCTCCGGATTCGGGACTCCCGAGCCCGGAGGGGCTTTTTCATGTCCGGATCGCCAGGTAAGGTGAGGCTCAGTGAACTAAGGCAAGCCTTAGTCAAGATCACTTGGCCGACCAGCTCGCACCACCCCGGGAGAGACCGCGATGTACGTGTGCATGTGCCATGCGGTCACCGAGGCCCAGGTGAAGCAGGAGATCGACGCGGGTGCCAACACCCCGCGCCAGATCGCCAAGGGCTGCAAGGCCGGCACCGACTGCGGCTCCTGCGTGCGCCGGATCCAGGCGCTGCTGGGCGAGCACGGCGCGCGCCCCTGCCCGACGGCCCGGCTGGCGGCCCGGCTGGGCCTGGCCGACCCCGAGGCCGAGGAGCTCCAGGCCCCGCAGCCGCAGCCGCACGCCCCGCTCCCGGCCGTCGCGATACCGCTGCGCGCGGCCTGAGCGACCGCGTCCGGCCTGGGCGACCGTGCTCGGCTACGACTCCGGCTGCTCGATCAGCTGGGCGAGGTAGAGCGGCTCCCCGAGCTTCTCCAGCAGCTCCAGCTGGGTGTCGAGGTAGTCGATGTGGTGCTCCTCGTCCGCCAGGATGGACTCGAAGATGTTCGCCGAGGTGACGTCGTTCTTGGCCCGCATCACCACGATCCCGCGCCGCAGCCGGTCGATCGCCTCGACCTCGACCTGGCGGTCCGCGTGGAACATCTCCTTGACGGTCTGGCCGATCCGGACGTGGAACAGCCGCTGGTAGTTGGGCAGTCCGTCCAGGAACAGGATCCGGTCGGTGAGCACCTCGGCGTGCTTCATCTCGTCGAACGACTCGTGCCGCGTGTACTTGGCGAGCTTCGTCCAGCCGAAGTTCTCCTGCATCTTCGCGTGCAGGAAGTACTGGTTGATCGCGGTCAGCTCGGCGGTGAGCTGCTCGTTGAGGAACTCGATGACCTCTGCGTCGCCCTTCATGGCGGTGCCTTCCTGCTCTGCGTCCGGGAATCACGGCCGTACCCACCGGCTTCCCGCATCCTGGCACCGGGATGGGACGAAATTCCAGTAAGTTCACACTCAGTCGGACATGTGTCGGAATATCCGATTTGGTCCTCTATTAACCCGTTCAGGCGGGCGCACACCACCTCAAAGGGGCGCGCGCTGGGCGCCGTCCGCCGTCTGTCACCATGGAGCCATGGGTCAGTCCGAACAAGAACCGCTTCCGCCGTCTGACCCGAGGCTCCCTCCGGGCCAGCGCCCGCAGCGCGGCTGGCCCGCCCTGCA
Organism: Kitasatospora sp. NPDC048239; assembly: GCF_043202015.1. NCBI lineage: Bacteria > Bacillati > Actinomycetota > Actinomycetes > Kitasatosporales > Streptomycetaceae > Kitasatospora > Kitasatospora sp. NPDC048239. Next base: position 499,954 of record NZ_JBICZP010000001.1, read on the forward strand.
CTACGGGCCCGTACCCCGCTTCAAGCCGCTGACGTGGGACTTCCAGGTGTTCGGCGCGACCGCCTCGGCGGAGAAGCACAGCTGGGACTTCGCCGGCTTCACCGCCCTGCCGCGCGCCACCGTGCACGCCGACTTCCACTGCGTGACCAGGTTCTCGATGCTGGGCAACGAGTGGACTGGGGTGTCGGCCTCGCTCGTCCTCGAACGGGTGCCCCCCGCGCCCGGCGTCACCCACGTCATGGTCTGGGCGGAGTACGGCTACAGCGCCAACCTGCGGCTCGCCGACTTCGCCGACCCCCGGACGATCTTCGCCACCCACCGCAACGGCGAACCGCTCACCGCCGAGCACGGCTTCCCCGTCCGCCTGGTCGTCCCGCAGCTGTACGCCTGGAAGGGGCCCAAGTGGGTCCGGGCGGTGGAGTACATGCGGGCCGACCGGCGCGGCTTCTGGGAGGAGCGCGGCTACCACAACCTCGCCGACCCCTGGAGCGAGCAGCGCTACTCCTACCAGGAGGAACCGGGCGACGGCCCGCTCCGCTAGGGCCAGGCTTGAAGACGGGACCTGGGGGCCCGTGCCTACCGGATGTTCTGGTTGAGGTGGAACAGGTTGTCCGGGTCGTAGCGCTGCTTCAGCTCCACCAGCCGGTCGTAGTTGCCCCGGTAGTTGGCCCGGATCCGGTGCTGGTCGTCGTGGTCCATGAAGCCGATGTAGCCGCCCGACTCGGAGTGCGGTGCGAGGTCGGCGTAGTAGTCGCGGACCCAGGCGGTGTTCGCGGCGTCGTCGGCCGGGTCCGGCCAGACCCCGACGATCACGGTGGCGAAGGTGGCGTCGCGGTAGGCGAAGGCCGTGCCGTCGGCGGGCACCCGGTGGCAGGCGCCGTTGATCGGGTAGATGTGCACCCCCGAGTTGACCGTCGGCACCAGGCCGCCGTGCGCCAGGTGGGTTTCGATCGCCCCGTCGGTCAGCTCGCCCGCGAAGACGCCCTTCCAGTACTGCTGCAGGCCCGGCGGAAGCAGCGGGTCGAAGGCCGCGCCGAACGCCGGGTACGGCACCGGGCCGACGCCCTCGGCCAGCATCGGGGCGGCGTCCCGCAGCGGCGCCAGCACCTTGTCGGCGTCCTCCGGGGGACCGGACCAGCAGGGCACCAGCAGGATGAAGTTGTCGCCCACCCGGTCCTCCGGGACGAACGGCAGCGGCGGTGCGATGTGGAAGCCGGGGAAGAGGCCCAGCTGCTCCGGGGCGTCCTTGATGAACTCGCGGTAGAACCGCAGCACGTCGCCGGCGTACTCCAGCTCGAAGACCATCGGTCCGGCGATCACGTCCTTGACCGGGCTCAGCCGGAACTCGAAGGACGTCACCACGCCGAAGTTGCCGCCGCCGCCGCGGAGCGCCCAGAACAGGTCGGGCTCCTGCTCCGCACTCACCGTGTGGAACCGTCCGTCCGCGGTGACGACGTCCGCCGAGATCAGGTTGTCGCAGCTCAGGCCCAGTCCGCGGGCCAGATGGCCGAAGCCCCCGTTCAGCGTGAGGCCGGCGATCCCGGTGGTGGAGATGATCCCGCCGGTGACGCCGAGGCCGAAGGCGTACCCGGCGGAGTTCAGGTCGCCCCAGGTGACGCCGCCCTCGCAGCGGGCGGTCCGGCCCTGCGGGTCGATCCGGACGCCGCGCTGACCGGAGAAGTCGATCACCAGGCCGTCGTCGCAGGTCCCGAAGCCCGGCGCGCTGTGGGCGCCGCCGCGCACGGCGAGCTCCAACCCGGTCTCCCGGGCGTACTGCACGGCCGTGATCACGTCCCCGGCGTTGGCGACCCTGACCACCGCGGCCGGCCGCCGGTCGATCATGCCGTTGTAGACCCGTCGGGCCTCTTCGTACCCCTCGTCCGCGGGCGTGGTCACCACACCCCGCACGCGCTCCCTCAAGTCCTCGACGGTGGGCCCGCCCATGGCGACCACACTCCTCGGGTAGCGGCCGCCGCGCAGCCCCGTCCGGAGGTCCCGGCGCAGCCCGCGGGGCGGCACGCGGGGCCGGGCAGGCCTGGTTCCACGCTACGCCCGGGCCCGGCACCCCGCCGGACAGGACCTCGGGCCCTGTCCTAGAGGAACGGGAAGGTCACCGTCACCACGGTGCGCTGCGGCCGTCGTTCACCCGCCGCGGGGGACTGGCTGGAGACCTTGCCGGTGCCGAACAGGTTGACGCCGCTGCTCTGCATCGAGAATCCGGCGGCCTGCAGGGCCTTGGCCGCGTCGTCCTTGGACATCCCGGTGACGTCCGGGACGGGCACCATGCCCTTGCTGACCACCAGCGCGACCGCCGTGTTCTCCGGCACCTGCGCCCCGGCGACGGGTGAGCTGCTGATCACCGAACCCTCCGGCACGGTGTCGTGGTAGGTCTCGGTGGTGGCACCCGTGGACAGCTGGGCGCCGGCCAGCAGGGACGCCGCCTGCTCGGCCGGCTTGCCGGTGACGTCCGGTACGGCGATCCGCTTCGGCCCCCGGGAGACGGTGACGGTGACGGCGTCGCTCTTGCGGGCCCGGGTGCCGACCCCCGGATCGGTGGAGATCACCTGCCCGGCCGGCACGCTCTCGCTGTACACCTCGGTGAACCGCCCGTGCATGCCCGCGCCGTCCAGGATCCGCTGCGCCTCGGTGCGGTCCTTGCCCAGCACGCCGGGCACCGCCGCGTACAGCGCCCCGGAGAGCGCGTAGGTGGTGCCGCCGACCAGCAGCACCAGGGCGGCCAGCACGGAGACCCAGACCAGCGGCTTGCGCGGCAGCCGGCGCAGCAGGCCCGCCGCGCGGGGGGTGCGCACCGGCGCCGGCTCGTCGTACGGGCGCGGCTCGGTGAGCAGCTGCTCCATCAGCTCCGGCGGCACGTCCAGCACGCTGGTGCGTTCGGTGGGCGGCCGGACCACCGCGCCCGGCTGGATCACCGAGGTCGGCTCGCTGGTCGGGAACCGCGGGCTGGGCCGGGTGGAGGCGGGCGGCTCGGCGTCCAGCTGGGCCGCGGTGAGCGTGCGGCGGACCCGCTGGAGGGCGGCCAGCAGCTCGACCGCGTCGTACGGGCGGGCCTGCGGGTCGCGCGCACAGGCGCCGGCCACTATCGCGTCCAGCTCGGGGACGACCCCGGGCACGGTGAGCGAGGGCGCGGGCACGTCCTCGTTCAGGTGGCGGTACATGACCTGGACGGGGTTCTCGCCGGTGTGCGGACGCCGGCCGGTGAGCATCTCGTACAGCAGGATGCCGGCCGCGTAGACGTCGACCCGCTGGTCGGTGTCGGCGCCGGGGCGGATCTGCTCCGGGGCGAGGTAGGAGACCGTGCCGAGCACCGTGCCGGTGGTGTCGGTGGCGGAGGTGACGGCGCCGTCGGCGGTGTTCAGCACCCGGACCAGGCCGAAGTCGGCGACCTTGACCAGGCCGTCGTCGGTGATCAGCACGTTCTCCGGCTTGACGTCCCGGTGGACCAGCCCGGCCCGGTGGGCGGCGCCGACGGCGGCCAGCACCGGCTCCAGGATGTCCAGGGCGGCCCGGATGGAGAGCGCGCCGCGGTCGCGCAGCAGGTCGCGCAGGGTGCGCCCGGGTACGTACTCCATGGCGAGGAAAACGTTTCCGCGGTCGGCGCCCTGGTCGAAGACGTTGACCACGTTGGGGTGCGCGAGCCGGGCGACCGCCTTGGCCTCGCGGATGAACCGGCTGGTGAAGCCGTCGTCCCCGGCGAGCGAGGGGTGCATCACCTTGAGCGCCACGACCCGGTCGAGCCGGGTGTCGGTGCCCCGGTAGACGGTGGACATCCCGCCGGTCGCGACGCGCTGCTCGACCCGGTACCGGTTGTCGAGCAGGGTACCGATCAGGGGGTCGTGCAATGCCATGTCCACCCGGCGAGTGTAGTGGCGCGGCCGGGCACGGGTCCCGGGAGACACCGCCCCCGGGGGCTCTGTGCCCGGCTTGTGACACGCCCGACGGCCGGGTGGGGGGTCAGAAGGCGGGGCGCTCCCGGGTGTCCAGGTCGGCCCGGCCGGCCATCGCCGAGGAGGCCTCGGCGTGGAAGCGGCGCGGGATCCGGCCGGCCCGGTACGCGAGGCGCCCGGCCTCGGTGGCGTGGCGCATCGCGTCGGCCATCAGCACCGGGTCCTGAGCACGCGTCACCGCCGAGGCGAGCATCACCGCGGAGCAGCCCAGCTCCATCGCCAGGGCCACGTCCGAGGCGGTCCCGGCGCCCGCGTCCAGGATCACCGGGACGCCGGCGCCCTCCACGATCAGCTGGAAGTTGTGCGGGTTGCGGATGCCCAGGCCGGAGCCGATCGGGGAGCCCAGCGGCATGATCGCCGCGCAGCCGACGTCCTCCAGCTTGCGGGCCAGCACCGGGTCGTCGTTGGTGTAGGGGAGGACGGTGAAGCCGTCGTCGACCAGGGTCTCGGCGGCGTCCAGCAGCTCGATCGGGTCCGGCAGCAGGGTGCGCTCGTCGGCGATCACCTCCAGCTTGACCCAGTCGGTGCCGAGCGCCTCGCGGGCCAGCCGGGCCGTCAGCACGGCCTCCCCGGCGGTGAAGCAGCCGGCCGTGTTGGGCAGGATGCGGATGCCGTTGCGGGTGAGCACGTCCAGGACCGAGCCCTGGGTGGTGGCGTCGACCCGGCGCATCGCGACGGTGGTCAGCTCGGTGCCGGAGACCCGCAGGGCCTGCTCCAGGACCTCCAGGCTGGGGGCGCCGCCGGTGCCCATGATCAGGCGCGAGCCGAAGGCGGTGCCGGCGATCGTCAGGGTGTCCTTGTCGTCGCCGAGGCGGGCGTCGGTCATCGCTCAGCCCCCCTGGACGGCGGTGAGGATCTCCACCCGGTCGCCCGCCGAGAGCCGCGTGAGCGGCCACGAACCACGGGGCACCACGGCTTCGTTGAGTGCGGCGGCGACGCCGGAGTTGGCCTGGCTGAGGGCGGCCACCACCTCGGCGAGGGTGGTCGCGGCGGGCACCTGGCGGGGCTCGCCGTTGACGGTGAGTTCGATCTCGCTCATGCGGGGACCTTCGTGGTGAAGCGGGTGGGGGAGAACGGTCCGGCGAGCTCGGGCATCGTGCCGGTGGCCAGGTACTCGGCGACCAGGTCGGCCGTCACCGGGGTGAGCAGGACGCCGTTGCGGTAGTGCCCGGTGGCGGCGACCAGGCCGGGCAGTGCGGTCGGACCGATCAGCGGCGCGTTGTCCGGCGAGCCCGGGCGCAGGCCGGCAGAGGTCTCCACCAGCGGCAGCTCGGTGATGCCGGGGACCAGCTCGTGGGCGTCGCGCAGCAGCTCGTACACCCCGCCGGCGGTGACGGTGGTGTCGTAGCCCTGCTCCTCGCTGGTCGCGCCGATCACCAGCTCGCCGTCCTCGCGCGGCACCAGGTAGAGGTGCCGGCCGCGGACCACCGCGCGGACGTTGCGGGAGAGGAACGGCCGGTAGGGCGCGGGGACGCGCAGCCGCAGGATCTGGCCCTTGACCGGGCGGATCGCGGGCAGCACGCCCGCGGGCAGACCGGGCAGCAGATGGCTGTGGGGGCCGGCGGCGAGCACCGTCCGGTCGGCGGTCACCGTCTCGCCGGTGCTCAGCCGGGCACCGACCGCCCGGTCGCCCTCGACCAGCAGCTCGACCGCCTCGGCACGGTGGCCGGCGACGCCCGCGGCCTCGCCGGCCCGCAGCAGCGCCGTCAGCAGCCGGCGGCCGTCCACCTGGTGGTCGTCGGTGACGTGCAGGCCGCCGCGGACCCCGGGGGCCAGCATGGGTTCGAGCCTGCGGGCCTCGCGGCCGGTCAGCCAGTGCGAGTCCAGGCCGAGCCGCCCGTGGAAGGCGTGCAGCTCGCGGAGCTCCTCGCGGTCGTCGGAGTCGAGGGCGACGGCGATGGTGCCGCACCGGCGGTAACCGGTGTCCTCGCCGCCGCTCGCCTCGGTGAGCTCGGCCGCGAAGGCGGCGTACCGCTCGTTGGAGGCCATCCCGAGGCGCAGCAGCGGCTCCTCGCCGTACTGGAGTTCGGTGACCGGTGCGAGCATGCCCGCCGCGACCCGGGCGGCGCCGCCGCCGGGGTGCGGGTCGACCACGACGATCCTGCGCAGTCCGCGCTGTGCCGCCCGCCAGGCGACGGCGAGGCCGATGACGCCCCCGCCGATCACCAGGACGTCGGCGTGGGTACCCGGAGCCAAGCGTGTCAAGGTCGCTCTCTCCCTTCGCCGGAATGACCCGGATCAGGTTCGGACGGTCGCGGGCCGTGCCAGCCCGCCTCTCAGCCCGGTTCGCCGGGCTCCCGTGATGGTGCCCCCACCTTAACTCCGGGGGTTGCCGCCGCCGAAGGCGCGTACGAAGGGTGGACGGCGCCCGCACCCCGGGCCCGTCCGGGGGCCGGTTCGGGCGTCCGGGACGGCTGGGTACAGTGACGGCGTGGGAGAGCTGAGCGGGACGGATCGGGTGGTCGTCGTCGGTGCCGGACTGGCCGGGGCGCAGTGCGCCGCGGGGCTGCGGCGGGGCGGCTGGCAGGGGCGGATCACCCTGGTCGGCGAGGAGGCGCACGCGCCGTACGACCGGCCGCCGCTCTCCAAGGAGGTGCTGCTCGGCAAGGCCGACGCCACCACCCTCGACATCGACCTCGCGCACCTGGGCGTCGAGCTGCTCACCGGCCGCCGCGCCACCGGCCTCACCCCCGGCACGCTGCACACCGACGGCGGCGACCTGCCGTACGGCGCCCTGGTGATCGCCACCGGGGCCGCCCCGCGCGCCCTGCCCGGCGCCGAGCGCGCCCATCTGCTGCACACCCTGGACGACGCGCTGGCGCTGCGCGCCCTGCTCCGGCCCGGCCTGCGCCTGGTGCTGGTCGGGGCGGGCTGGATCGGCGCCGAGGTGGCCACCGCCGCCCGGACGGCCGGCTGCGAGGTCACCGTGGTCGAGACGGGCCCGGCACCGGTGCCCGCCGCGCTGCCCGTCGAGATCGGCCGGGCGATGGCCGCCTGGTACGCCGAGGCCGGGGTCGGGCTGCGCTGCGGCGTCGGCGTCGCGGCCGTGGAGCCTGGCGCGGTCCTGCTGGAGGACGGCTCGCACCTGCCCGCCGACGAGGTCGTGGTCGGGATCGGGGCCCGCCCGGCGACCGGCTGGCTGGCCGGTTCCGGGGTCGCACTGGACGCCGCCGGCGCCGTCCTGGTGGACGAGCGGCTGCGCACCGGCCTGCCCGGGGTCTTCGCCGCGGGGGACTGCATCAGCTACCCCTCGGTGCGCTCCGGCGCCCGGTTGGCCGTCCGGCACTGGGACCACGCGCTGCAGTCCGGCGAGGCGGCGGCCGCCTCCGTGCTCGGCTCGGACGCGCCGTACGACCCGGTGCCGTACTTCTGGTCGGAGCAGTTCGGCCGGATGGTGCAGTACGCCGGACAGCACGGCGAGGGCGACGAGATCGTCCGCCGAGGCTCCCCGCAGGACCCGACCTGGGCGGTGCTCTGGCTGCGCGACGGCGTGCTGCGCGCCCTGCTCACGGTGGACCGCCCGCGCGATCTGACCCAGGGGCGGCGGCTGATCGAGCGCGGCACGGCACTGGACGCGGCCCGCGCGGCGGACCCCGCCGTACCGCTGAAGTCGGCCGTCGCGGGGTAGCGCGGACGGCCGTTTGGTGCGCGGCGGGCCGCGGAGGTGGCAGTCTGGTGGCGTGAGTGAGATCGAAAGCAAGATTGAATCCCTGGTCACCGAGTGGATGTACCTGCCTGACATCTCGGAGCAGTGGGGGGTCCGGGTCACCGAGGTGCGCGACCTGGTCAAGAACGGCGGCCTGATCGCCGTCCGGCGCGGCCCCAACAAGTCGCTCCAGGTGCCGGCCGCGTTCATCGACGGCGCCGGGCTGGTCAAGCACCTGTCCGGCACCCTGACGGTGCTGCGCGACTGCGGGTACAACGACGTGGAGATCCTGGAGTGGCTCTTCACCGAGGACCCGTCGCTGCCCGGCAGCCCGATCCAGGCGCTGCAGGAGAACCGCGGCACCGAGGTGAAGCGCCGCGCCCAGGCGATGCTGATCTGATGGCGGCGGACACCCTGCGCCGGCGGGTCGCCGACGCCCGGCTCTACCTGTGCACCGACGCCCGTCGCGAGCAGGGCGACCTGGAGCAGTTCCTCGACGCGGCGCTGTCCGGCGGCGTGGACATCGTCCAGCTGCGGGACAAGGGCCTGGAGGCCCGGCAGGAGCTCGCGGCGCTGGAGGTCTTCGCCGACGCCTGCCGTCGGCACGGCCGGCTGCTCTCCGTCAACGACCGCGCCGACGTCGCGCACGCGGCCCGCCCCGAGGTGCTGCACCTCGGGCAGGACGACCTGCCGGTGTCGGCCGCCCGGGCGATCCTCGGCGAGGACGTGGTCATCGGACGGTCCTGCCACGCCGAGTCCGAGGTGGACGCGGCGATCGCCGAGCCCGGCGTGGACTACTTCTGCACCGGCCCGGTCTGGCCCACCCCGACCAAGCCGGGCCGCCACGCGCCGGGCCTCGGCCTGGTCTCGTACGCGGCTCGGCAGACCACCGACCGGCCGTGGTTCGCCATCGGCGGCATCGACCTGGGCAACCTCGACGAGGTGCTGGCGGCCGGGGCGAGCCGGGTCGTGGTGGTGCGCGCGATCACCGGCGCGGACGACCCGCAGGCGGCCGCGGCCGAGCTGTCCCGGCGGCTGCGGGCCTGACCGCCCGGCCGCCGCCGACCGCAGGCCTGGGCACTGTCAGAAACGGCCTCGGCCGGACAAGCCCTAGTACTTGCGGACGGTGGCGGCCTCGGCCAGTGCCAGCAGGGCGGCGCGGGCCCGCTCGTCCGCCAGCGGCGCGGCGGCCAGCGCGGCCAGCGACTGGCGCATCAGCTCCTCGATCCGCCGCTCCACCTTCTCGGCCGCGCCGCTGCGCTCCACCAGGGCGCGCAGCCCGGCGACCTCCTCGGGCGCCAGGTCCGGCGCGCCGAGCCGCTCGTCCAGGTGGCGGGCGTCGGCGGCGGGCAGGGCGCGCATCGCGTGCGCGACCAGCAGTGTGCGCTTGCCCTCGCGCAGGTCGTCCCCGGCCGGCTTGCCGGTGACCGCCGGGTCGCCGAAGACGCCCAGCAGGTCGTCGCGGAGCTGGAACGCCTCGCCCAGCGGCAGGCCGAACGCCGAGTACGCCTCGACCAGCTCCGGTCCGCCCCCGGCCAGCAGCGCCCCGACCTGCAGCGGCCGCTCGATCGTGTACTTCGCCGACTTGTAGTGCAGGACGGTCTGCGCCCGCTCCAGGGCGCCCTCGTCGGTGGAGTCGCCCGCGACCGGCTCCAGCACGTCCAGGTACTGGCCGACCATGACCTCGGTGCGCATCAGGTCGAACACCGGCTTGGCGGCCAGCACCGCGGCCGGCTCCAGGCCCGAGCGCAGGAACAGCTCGTCGCACCAGATCAGCAGCAGGTCGCCGAGCAGCACCGCCGCCGAGGCGCCGTACTGCTCGCGGTCGCCGCGCCAGCCGCTCTCCCGGTGCAGCGCCTCAAAGCGGCGGTGGACGGAGGGCAGGCCGCGCCGGGTGTCGCTGCGGTCCATCAGGTCGTCGTGCACCAGGGCGCTGGCCTGGAGCAGCTCCAGGGCGGCCGCCGCGTGTGCGATCCCGTCGTTTTCGGACGGTCCGCCGGCACCGCGCCAGCCCCAGTAGCAGAAGGCCGGGCGCAGCCGCTTGCCGCCGTCCAGCAGGAAGTCGCGCAGCGCGTCGGTGGCGGGCGCGAGCTGCGGGGAGATCTTCCCCAGCAGGGCCGACTGGCCGTCCATGAACCCGGCGAGGGCGGCGTTGACGCGGGTCCGCACGTCCTCCAGATCAATGGGGTTGGCCGGCCGGTTGCTGGACGAGGTCACGATGAGGCTCCGGGGGTCGCTGGGATGCGGCAAGCCTAGCCGGGCGGCCGGGAACGGCCGTACGGACGGCGGTCCGGCGCGGGCTCCGGCGGGCCTCCGACCGGCGTTCGAACAGAAGCGGAACCCCGTCCACCAGGTGTCTCAATCAGTGGACCCGAGTTGTCCGTGTCCAGCGCGTCACGGTTAACCTGCCAGCATGGCACTCGGTATCGCTTCCACCAGACCAGACCGCGCGCTGACGGTTCGCGAGCTCCTGGCGGCCGGCAAGCGGTCCTTCTCCTTCGAGTTCATGCCCCCGCGGACCGAGGTCGGCGAGCAGCGGCTGTGGGACGCCATCCGGCGGCTCGAACCGCTCGACCCCAACTTCGTCTGCATGACGTACGGGGCGGGAGGCTCCTCGCGCGAGCGCACGGTCAACATCGTCGGCCGGATCGCCACCGAGACCACGCTGACCCCGGTCGCCCACCTCACGGCGGTGGACCACTCGATCGCCGAGCTGCGCAACATCATCGGCCAGTACGCCGACCAGGGGGTGCGCAACGTCCTCGCGGTGCGGGGCGACCCGCCCGGCGACCCGATGGGCGAGTGGGTCAGCCACCCGCAGGGCGTCACGTACGCGTACGAGCTGGTCGAGCTGATCAAGGGCATCGGCGACTTCTGCGTGGGTGTCGCGGCCTCGCCGAACATGCACCCGCGCTCGACCGACTGGGACGAGGACATCCGCCACTTCGTCGCGAAGATCCGGTCCGGGGCCGACTACGCGATCACCCAGATGTTCTTCGAGGTCGACGACTACCTGCGGCTGCGCGACCGGGTCGCGGCGGCCGGCTGCGCGACGCCGATCATCCCGGAGATCATGCCGGTCACGAACGCCAAGCAGCTGGACCGGTTCCCCCAGCTGAGCGGGGCGGCCTTCCCGGCCGAGCTGGAGTCCCGGCTGCGGGCCGTGGTCGACGACCCGGCGGCGCTGCGCGAGGTCGGCATGGAGCACGCCACCGCGATGTCCGAGCGCCTCCTCGCCGAGGGCGCACCCGGGCTGCACTTCATCACGCTCAACCACTCGACGGCGACGCTGGAGATCTACCAGAACCTCGGCCTGCACCAGCGCTGAGCCGTCCGTACGCGGCCTGCCCGGCTCCCGCCCGAGCCGGGCGGGAACGCGATGCGGTGCCCGGGCCGTTGAACCGGTACAGTCGCCGCACACGCGCGGCGGGCGCGGGCACGCGACTCGGAGGTAGCGGGCGGATGGGCATCGGATACCTGCTGCTGTACGGCGCGTTGGCGGTGGTGGCGCTCTGGCTGGTGGCCGAGCTGCTGCTGCAGAACCGGGCCCCGCTGCACTGGCGGGCCCTCGCCCTGGCCGGGTTCCTCGGGGTGGCCGGGGGCATGGCGCTCGGCTCCGTCGTGGTGATCGGCGCGGGCGCGGCGATGTTCGCGGTCGGCCAGGTCTTCGTCACCCTCTCCGTGAAGCGCGGCTACGGGTCCGGCTGGTCGCTGCGCAAGCCGGACGGGACCCTGCCCGGCCCGCTCGCCAAGGTCCCGCTGCTCGGCGCCCTGACCGGCGGGGCGGCGGCCGTGGCGGCCGCCGCGGTGGCAGCGGACCGGATCGGCGAGGTCGGCGCGGTCGAGGAGGCCGTGGTGGCCGCTCCCGTCGCGGTCGCGGAGGACGTCCCGGCCGTCGAGCAGACCGCCGCCTTCCAGATGCAGGAGCTCACCCAGGACGGCGTCTACGCCGCCGGGTACTACGAGCAGCAGCAGCCCGCCCAGGACCCTTACGCCGGGGCCTACCAGTCCGGCTACGACGTCCAGCAGCAGCAGCCTCAGCCGGACGCCTTCGGCTACGAGCAGCAGCAACAGCAGCAACAGCAGCAGCAGTGGCAGGGCCAGCAGCAGCCCGCCTTCGCCTACGACCAGGGCTACGGCGGCTACCAGCAGCAGCCCCAGCAGGATCCGTACGGAGGCTACGCCCCGCAGCAGGACCAGTACGGCGGCTACCAGCAGCAGGCCCAGCCGGACGCGTACGGCTACGAGCAGCAGCAACAGCAGCCGGAACAGCAGCAGTGGCAGCCCGAGCAGGGCATCCCCGCGCAGCAGGCCTACGACTACGGCTACCAGCAGCAGCCCACCTGGCAGCAGCAGGGCTGACCCGGCCCGGGCCCGCGACGGACGTCGGGCCGGACAGGCCCTACGCGGGCCCGATCAGGTTGGCCGCGACGCAGGCGGACATGCCGACCCGGGCCAGGCCGCCGCCGGGGTGTGCGGTGCCGCCGATCAGATAGCGGCCCGGGGCCGGCTCGTTGGCCGCCTGGAGGTACCCGCCGTGCAGGCCGGCCAGGGCGGGGCGGGGGACGGAGCCGCGCCAGGCGCCCGTCTCGCGCTCGGTGTCGGCGGGGGTGCGGACGACCCGCCACAGGATCCGGTCGCGCAGCGGGATCCCGGCGGCCTCCACGGCGGCGACCATCCGGTCGGCGCAGCGCTCGCCGACGGCCGGGTCGGACCAGTCGGTGCCGGTGGTCCCCACCGTGGCGGTGAGGACGACGCTCTCGTGCGCACCGTCCGGCCGCAGCGACGGATCGTCAGGACGCAGGACCTGCACGGTCGGCCGGTCCGCCGGCGGGAGGCCGTCGAAGACCGCGGCCGCCTCCGCGGCGGGGTCGGTGGCGTGCACCACCGTCCGGTGCGCGGTACCGGCCGGCCGGGCGCCGCGCAGGGCGAGCAGCACGCAGAGCCGGCCGGGCGGCGGCGCCTCCCCGAGGGGCTGCGGGCCGGTGTCGGTGATGCCGGTGATGCGGGAGGTCCGGGTGTCGGCGGCCGAGACGACCACGTCGGCGGGCAGCTCCCCGCCCTTCGCCAACCGGACGCCCACCGCGCGCCCCCCGTCGAGCAGCACCTCCTCGACCGGGCTCTCGAAGCGGAACGCCACTCCGCGCTGCTCGCACCGGCGGTACACCGCGTCCGCCAGTGCGCGGATGCCGCCGCCGACGTACCAGACGCCGAAGGACTGCTCCATGTACGGCAGCACCGTCGCGCTCGCCGGAGCGGTCCGCGGATCGAGGCCGAAGCGCAGCGCGTGCTCGTGCAGCAGGGCGGTGAGCCCCGGGTGGCCGCCGAGCTCGCGGGCGGCCACGTCGGCGAGGGTCCAGGGCGCGCGGCGCAGCCGGGCCAGGCCCCTGCGGGGCGGGGCGGGGTACGGATCGGTGTGGAGCGGGGTCGGGTCGGCGGGGAGGGGCTCCTCCAGCAGGGGGCGCCGGGTGGCCTCCCACACCGTCCGGCCGTGGTTCATCACCTCGCTCCAGCGCGCGCCCGAGCCGGGGTCGAACGCAGCGTCCAGGGCCTGGATCACACCGCCGCGGGAGGCGTTGGGCAGCAGCAGGCCGGTGCCGTCGGGGAACAGGTGCCGGCTCTCCGGGTCGACCGGGGTCAGCTCGACCAGCTCCTCCAGCGGCTCCCGGCCGGTCTTCAGCGCCAGGTCGCGGTAGACCGCGGGGAGGGTGAGCAGGCCAGGGCCGGTGTCGAACGCGAAGCCGTCGCGCTCGTACCGGCCGACCATGCCGCCGTAGGTGCCGCCCGCCTCGCAGACCGTGACCCGGTGTCCGAGGGTGGCCAGCCGGGAGGCCGCCGCGAGCCCGCTCATTCCTGCGCCGATGATGACGATCCGTGCCATGGCACCCGATCCTATGGCGCGTAAGCCCCCTGCTCCGGACGGGTGCCCGCCGCGCGGGCGGCCCGGCGCTCGCGGCGGCGGGCCCGGAACCGGCGGATCCGGCTGATCGCGAACCAGACCAGCAGCAGTCCGACGGCCAGCAGCACCGCGGAGATCGAGGCGGCCAGCCAGGGGTGGAAGATCGCCAGGGTGACCAGGGCGGCGACCGAGACGTCCTCGGCCAGGCTGACCGCGATGTTGCTGGCCGGCTCGGGCGAGGTGTTGACCGCCATCCGCAGCGAGGCCTTCACCAGATGGCTGACCAGCGCCGTGGTGCCGCCCATCGCGCCAGCCGCGACCTCGCCGAGCGAGCCGGGGTCGGCACTGGCCAGCAGCGCGCCGACGGTGGCGCCCGCGATCGGGCGGATCACGGTGTGGACGGTGTCCCAGAGCGAGTCCACGTACGGGATCTTGTCGGCCACCGCCTCCAGCAGGAACAGCACGCCGGCGGCGATCAGCACGTCGGTGCGCTCCAGCGCGGCCGGCACCGACTCCGCGTCGGCGAAGCGGCCCAGCAGGCCGAGCAGCAGCACCACGGCGTACGCGTTGATCCCGCTGGCCAGCCCGCTGGTGAAGATCAGCGGAAGGATCGACATCGGTCCCCTCCTTGCAGTGCCGACCGGTACGCCCGGTCTCGCCGTACCGTACCGGGACGCGCGGCGGGCGCCGCCCGGTTCCCGGCCCAGGCCCGGGGCATCGGGGACCGGGGCATCGGGGACCGGGGCACCGGGAGGCCGGGGCACCGGGGGGAACTGAGTACGGATACTCAGAAACGCGGTTGAGTACCTCAACGGATGGCCTCCGACCTGCGCAGACGGGAAAGTAGTGGCACCGGGACAGCGGCGCGTCGGGCGCCTCGGCCCGGGACGCGGACAGGTGTCGTCCACCCGGTCGGGGAAGGCCGGCGGAGGGCATCGAGGGGTCCGCACCGGAGCCGGTCAGGGTCCGCGCACCGCCGACACGGGGCGGCGGAGCGCGCCGGGGGGACCGGCTACCCGGGGAGTTCCGCAGCGCCGCCCTGGGGGGACGGCGCTGCGGCAGGTTCGGGGCGGCGGCAGACGGCGGGACCGGGACGGGGGTAGCCGGCGGCCGGGTGCCGCCCGCACCCGTGTCCGAGACCGGTACGGGCATGCGAATCCACCGGAGCCCGTTGTCAGTGGTGCCCTTCACGATGGAGGGGTACGGACCACCCGGCCCGTGCGCTGCCTCGGATCGGGGGAGACCATGACCATCAGCCACCCGGAGCCCGTCACCGCCCGCCTCCACTCCGCCGCCCAACCCGCCGACCGCCGCCCCGCCGGGGACGTCCACCCGGTGCTGCGCCGGGTCGGCGCCCCGCCCGCCGCCCTCGACCTGCTGACCGACGCGCACCGCACCCTCGCCCGGGCCCGCGACCTGGAGGACCCGCTGGAGCGCTACGCCGCCGCGCACCTCGCGGCGCTGCGCACCGTCGCGGCGGTGCTCGCGGTGCGCGGCCGCCCGGAGAAGAGCCCCCGCCGGCGCAAGGCCATCCGCAGCGCCTGGGAGGTCCTGCCCGAGATGGCGCCGGAGCTCGCCGAGTGGGCCGTCTACTTCGCGGCCGGCGCCCGCCGCCGGGCCGCCGCCGAGGCCGGGATCCGCGGCGCCGCCTCGGCCCGGGACGCCGACGACCTGATCCGCAACTCCGCACTCTTCCTACGACTGGTCGAACGCCTGCTCGGCCTGCATCCGCGGCCGCCGGCCCCGCGGCTGCCGCTCGACGAGGGCGCGGGGTAGCGGGCGCCGGGCGGTCCGACCCGGGGCGTGCCCGGTGACCAGCGGCGCGGCCCGGGCGCCCGGCCGGTCTAAGGTGGTGGCATCCAGATCGATCTGCACGTGCCAAGGAGTTCCACCGTGTACCCGACGCGTCCCCGCAGCGCCCTGCGTACCGCCGTGGTGTGGGAGGTGGTGCGGGCGGCCCTGGAGAAGCGGGCCGCCGAGCTGGACCAGCCCGTGCTCGACGTGGT
Organism: Kitasatospora sp. NPDC048239; assembly: GCF_043202015.1. Taxonomy (NCBI): domain Bacteria; kingdom Bacillati; phylum Actinomycetota; class Actinomycetes; order Kitasatosporales; family Streptomycetaceae; genus Kitasatospora; species Kitasatospora sp. NPDC048239. Next base: position 515,470 of record NZ_JBICZP010000001.1, read on the forward strand.
CGACACCGGCGGCGGCACCGGCAACTTCGCCGTGCCGGTCGCGCGGCTCGGCCACCGCGTCACCGTGGTCGACCCCAGCCCGGACGCGCTGTTCGCGCTGGAGCGCCGGGCCGCCGAGGCCGGGGTGACCGACCTGGTCCGCGCCGTCCAGGGCGACACCCAGACGCTGCCCGAGCTGGTCGCCCCGAAGAGCGTCGACGCGGTGCTCTGCCACGGCGTGCTGGAGGTCGTGGACGACCCGGCCGACGCGCTCGGCAGCCTGGCCGGCACCCTGCGCACCGGCGGCCTGGTCAGCCTGCTGGCGGCCAACCGCAACGGCGCGGTGCTGGCACGCGCGCTCGCCGGCCACTTCAACGATGCTCGAACCGTCCTGGAGGCCGTGGACGGCCGCTGGGGCGAGGGCGACCCGATGCCGCGCCGCTTCACCGGCGACGAGCTCGCCCGCCTGGCGACCGGCGCCGGCCTGCGGGTGGAGTCGGTGCACGGCGTGCGGGTCTTCGCCGACCTGGTGCCCGGCGTACTGGTGGACGCCGAGCCCGGCGCGCTGGACGCCCTGCTCAAGCTGGAGGAGGCCGCCGCCGGGCAGCCCGCCTTCCACGCCGTCGCGACCCAGCTGCACCTGCTCGCCACCCTGGCCTGAGCCGCCGAGCGAGGGCCGCCCCGAGAGCCCTGGGCGGCCCTCGCTTCGCACACCCGTCCACCGGCCGTCCGGCGGCCGTTCCCCGGCCGGTCTCCCGACCATCTCCTCCCCGTCTCCTCGGAAGCTCCCCAGCTCCCGGCCGATTCCATCGGGTCGGGCACTTGTCCGGGGGCCGCCGCGTTGAGCCCAGTGCAGCCCAGGACCCGCTGAAGTGGCCCGGCCCACGCGTGGCCGACCACCCCGCAACGGGACCCTGGACCGTATGATCTGGGTAAAGCCGGAAAGCATGACAGCCGGATGCATGGGGCATATGGACGACACGGGCCGGGTCCTCCGCACAGGCGTCCGACCGTTTGTTCTGAAGGCTGATTGGACTTTGCCACCCCGACCGGGGCGGTGGACCGGTCGCATCCGCGACCGACGAGTAGGAGGACTCCGTGCCGCTCTCGGAGCACGAGCAGCGACTGCTCGACCAGATGGAGCGAGCGCTGTATGCCGAAGATCCCAAATTCGCGTCGGCGCTTGAGGGAACCGGGCTGCGCACCTACACCCGTCGGCGGGTCTACCTGGCCGTGGCGGGCTTCGTGGTCGGCGTCGGCCTGCTGATGGGTGGCATGGTCGTCCCCGACCAGATCTGGGTCAGCATCGTCGGCTTCCTGGTGATGCTCGGATGTGCGGTCTTCGCCGTCACGGGCTGGCGGCGCGGGCCCGCCGGACAGGGCTCGGGCCCCCGCCCGGCCGCCGCGCCCCGCCGCAAGGCCGGGATGATGGACCGGGTGGAGCAGCGCTGGCAGCGCCGCCGGGACGAGCAGAGCGGTCTCTGAAACCCCGCTGAACGACAGATGCCGAGGGCGGGCAGTCGAATCGATTCGACTGCCCGCCCTCGGCATCTGTCCGTGCGCCGTGCTCAGGAGGGCTTCCGCCCGCTCCGGCGCAGCCTCCCCCAGGCCCGGCGGACCGGTCCGGTGACGGCCCCGGTCACCCGGCCGACCCGGCGGCGGCCTGCCAGCCGGGCGGCCAGCACCGCGTCGGCCGTCCGCCACCACAGCTTGGCCGAGGAGGGCGGCAGCAGCACCGCGCGGACCCGCTCGGTCCGCTTGGCCCCGGCCCGCAGGCCGTTCCTGGCGGTCCGGACGTCCGCCGCCAGCGGGGCGGCGACCTCGGCGGACCGGGCGTAGAGCACCCGCTCGGTGGCCAGCGCCACCCGCCCGGCGGCGGCGGCCGAGGTCTCGTCGAGCTCGGCGGTCTCGGCGATCCGGCGGGCGGCCGAGCGCGGGGTGCGCGAGTCGTCCGGCGGGATGCCGAGGTCCCAGGCGGAGTCGGTCAACTCCTCCCAGGCGGCCAGCACCTGTGCGTCGGTGAGCTCCGCCGCGCCGTCCGCGCCGGGTCGGCGCCGGCCGCCCGCGCCGAGCCGGCGACGGCGCAGCAGCGTCCGCCAGACCATCGGGGTGAGCAGCAGGGCGATCAGCAGCAGGACACCGCCGAGGGTGCCGAGCACCTGCCCGGAGAGCAGCCAGGACTCCGCGGCGGCACCGTCGGAGGCCTTCTTCTGGTCCCCGCAGTCACCCGTTCGGCGCAGCTTCGCGTCGCAGTCGCTGCTGCTGGAGGGCACCGGCACGGGCGCCGTGCTCTGCGGGAGGGCGGTCGGCTGCTGGGTCGGCGCGGTGACGGGGGCGGCGACCGGGTCGGTGTATCGGGGCTCCACGCCGCGGCTCTTGGTGGGCTCGAAGCGCATCCAGCCGTAGCCCTGGAAGTAGAGCTCGGGCCAGGCGTGGTACATCAGCCCGGTCACCACGTACCGGTCGGCGCCCTTGGCCTCGCCGGGGGTGAAGCCGACCGCGACCCGGGCGGGGATGTTCAGGCTGCGGGCCATCGCCGCCATGGTGGAGGCGAAGTGCACGCAGAAGCCCTTGCGGTCCCGCAGGAAGGTCTCGATCGCCGCGTTGCCGGATCCGCCCTTGATCGCGGTGGTGTACGTGAAGTCCGGGCCGGTGAACCAGTCCTGCAGCGCGAGCGCCTTGTCGTACGGGGTCGCGGCCTTCCTGGTGACGGCGATCGCCTGCTCCCGGACCACCGGCGGCAGGTCCTTGGGCAGCTCGGTGTAGCGCTCGGCGATCCTCGCCGGGGCCGCGCCGGCCTGGCGCAGCTCGGTGGCGGTGGGCCGGACGTCCAGGGCGGTGACCTTGTAGCTCAGGCCCTTGATCGCGTTGGGCTTGTCCCTGGCGGGCAGCACACTGCCGGTGAGGGTGTCGAGCTTCCAGTCGGAGAACCTGGGGACGGTGACGCTCTTGGCCGGGTACGGCATCGGCAGCCAGGCCGAGTCCAGCCGGTCGCTGATCCGGAACTCGCCGGGGACGGACAGCACGTTGAGGTCGCTCTGCCCCTCGGGGAGGGGGAGGGTCTCCCGGAGGTCGGCCGTGCCGGACCCGCTGAGCTTCCACTCGGTGCCGTCGAACGCGTCCAGCGAGCCGGTGCGCAGGTAGGCGGTGTCGGCGAGGGAGCCGTCCATCGTGTAGGTGAGCAGCTCGTCGTTGCTGGACTTGGTCACGTTGGAGGCGAGCGTGACCAGCGGGTCGAGGGTGGTGACGGCCCCGCCCCCGAGGCCGCCGGCGGCGGCGGGGCCGCCGTTGCCGCGGATCAGGCCGAAGTCCCAGCGCGGCAGGAAGGCCGGCAGCAGCAGCGCGACCGCCAGTGCCAGCACGCCGACCCGCTGGCCGCCGAGGCTGAGCGCGCCGCCGCCCTCGGTACCGCGCGAGCTGCCGCGGAAGACCCGCCCCCAGCGGGAGATCCGGTCCTGGCCCTCGGCGAAGAGCAGCAGCAGGTAGCCGCCGGCCGCGAGGGCGAACCAGAGCCAGCCGCCGCCGTTGCCGGCCAGCCCGTTGCCGATCGAGAAGAGCGCCAGCAGCGGGAGCCCGGCCAGCGCGGAGCGCCGGTAGGTCACCGCGACGGCGTCCACGACGATGGCGATCAGGCCGACCGAGGCGACCAGGATCAGCCGCAGGCCCGCGTTCGGCGGTGCCGGGATGGCGTACTCCTGGATGTCGTCCAGGCCGGTCGAGAGCACGTGGTCCAGGGTGCGCAGCGACTGCGGCCCGGGGATCAGGCCGCCCCAGAGGGCGCCGTCCGCGGCGAAGCCGATCAGCAGCAGCAGGAACAGGACGGCCAGCTGCCCGACCGGCACCGTCCAGCGGTAGAAGGGCGTCCGGCGCAGGCCGGCGCCGGCCGCGGCGATGACGGCGATCACCAGGAAGGCGTGGGTGATCCAGCCCTTGGTGGTGAGCAGCGGGGTCAGGCAGAGCGCGGCCAGTGCGGTGGCCAGCGCCGAGTACCCGGTCAGTTTGGCCCGAGCGGTCACGCACCGGCTCCTTGTCGGTAGGGGGAGGGCGCCTCGGTGCGGTCGGCGGCCCGCCACAGGTCGGGGACGGAGTCCCCGGCGCGGACGGGCAGGACCGTCCAGCCGGCCTCGCGCAGTTGCTGGACCCGGGCGCGAAACTCGTCGCCGCCGGTCTCCGGGGCGAGCAGCCGCAGGCCGGCCCAGGTGCCGGTGTCCAGGACGAAGGCCACGGCGCCGCCGGTGCGGTTGCGCAGCCTGGCCAGCCGGGCCGTCTGCGGCTCGTCGAGCTCGCCGAGGACGGCGACCAGCAGGCCCTCGCCCCCGGCCCGCAGCGGCTCCTCGGCGCGGGACAGCCCGCCGCCGTCGGAGAGGTCGACCACCGCGAGCGCGTCGAGGATCAGGCCCGAGGTGTCGGCGGCGCTGCTCCGGCCGCCCGCGTCCGGTCCGGGCACGCTGTGGCCGATGTCGGTGAGCAGGCGGGTCTGGTAGCCGCGCTCCAGCAGGTGGACGGCGACCGAGGCGGCGCAGCCGACCGCCCACTCGAAGGAGGAGGCCGGACCGCTGCCCCGGTGGCCCGCCTCCCGGGTGTCCAGCAGGACGGTGGCCCGGGCCCGCTGGGGCTGCTCCTCGCGGCGCACCATCAGCTCGCCGTACTTGGCGGTGGACTTCCAGTGCACCCGGCGCAGGTCGTCGCCGGGGCGGTACTCGCGCAGGATCACGTCGTCGTCGCCGGCCAGCGCGAGGCTGCGGGTGTGGCTGTCGCCCTGCCCCGCCCACTCGCCGCTCAGCCGCACCTGCGGCAGGGCCTGGACCTGCGGCACCACGGTGAGCACGTCGGAGGCGGCGAACGAACGATTCACCTCGCACATGCCGAACGGGTCGGACAGCCGCAGCTGGAGCGGTCCGAGCGGGTAGCGGCCGCGCAGGTCGGAGCGGACCCGGTAGGAGACCTCGCGGTTGCCGTGCGGCTCGACCCGGTCCAGCACGAAGCGCGGGCGCGGCCCGAGCACGTACGGGACCTTGTCCTCCAGCAGCAGCAGGCCGGTGGGCACCCGGGAGACGTTGTCGACCCGCAGGTGGACCCGGGCCTCCTGGCCGGCCACGGCGCGGCGCGGGCTGAGCCGCCGGCCGCTGGCCACCCGGTAGCGGGTGTTGGCCAGCAGCAGTGCGGCCGCCAGCGGCAGTGCGGAGAGCAGCACGCCGACGCGCAGCAGCGCGTCCTGGTTGAGCAGGTACGCGCAGATCACCGCCGTCACGCCGGCGGCGAGGAAGGAGCGGCCCCGGGTGGTGAGGCCGCGCAGGCCGGCGCGCAGGCCCGACGGTGCGTCGGACGGGCCCACCTCAGCCCCTCCGGACGGCCGGGCCGCCCTGCGGGCGCGGCAGCGGCAGGCGGGCGACCAGGTCGGCCACGATCTGCTCGGAGGTGCGGCGGCTGAGCTGGGTCTCGGCGGTCGGCATCAGCCGGTGCGCGAGCACCGGGACGGCCAGGCGCTGGATGTCGTCCGGGGTGACGTAGTCGCGGCCGTCCAGCGCGGCGGCGGCGCGGGCCGCCCGCACCAGGTGCAGGGTGGCGCGCGGCGAGGCGCCCAGGCGCAGCTCGGGGCTGGTGCGGGTGGCGGAGACCAGGTCGACGGCGTAGCGGCGGACCGGGTCCGCGATGTGCACGGTGCGCACCAGCTCGATCAGCTTGAGGATGTCGGCGGCGTGCGCGACCGGCTGGAGGTCCTCCAGCGGGCTGGCGCCGGAGTGCACGTCGAGCATGGCGAACTCGGCCTCGGGGCTCGGGTAGCCCATCGAGATCCGGGCCATGAAGCGGTCCCGCTGGGCCTCCGGGAGGGGGTAGGTGCCCTCCATCTCGACCGGGTTCTGGGTGGCCACCACCATGAACGGCGAGGGCAGCTCGTAGCTGGTGCCGTCGATGGTGACCTGGCGCTCCTCCATCGACTCCAGCAGCGCGGACTGGGTCTTGGGCGAGGCCCGGTTGATCTCGTCGCCGACCACGATCTGGGCGAAGATCGCACCCGGGCGGAACTCGAAGTCGCGCTGCTGCTGGTCGTAGATGTTGGTGCCGGTGACGTCCGAGGGCAGCAGGTCGGGCGTGAACTGGATGCGCCGCACGGTGCAGTCGACGGACCTGGCCAGCGCCTTGGCCAGCATGGTCTTGCCGACGCCCGGCACGTCCTCCAGCAGCAGGTGGCCCTCGGCGAGCATGACGGTCAGCGCGATCCGGACGGCCTCCGGCTTGCCCTCGATGACGCTCTCGATGTTGGCCCGCACCCGGTCCACGACGGCGCCGAGCTCGGGCAGGCCGACCCGGTGGTACCCGTCGGCCCCCTGGTCGCCCCCCGCACGACCCTCAAGACCGGCCTGATCGTTGTAGCTCGTCACCCGTACGCTCCCTGGCACACCGTGCCCCCCTCACCCCGAGGCGGGCCCCCACCCCATGCTTGACGCGGCCCCTCCGGGAGCGGTTCCGTGGGGGAGCCGGTACCGGGGTGTGGCCTGCGGCCTGGCCGCCCCAGGTGGTTCGGGGCCTGACCGGCAGGCGCATTCTCCCCCGGCCGGTGGCCAGAAGTCACCATCCGGCCCGGAAGCACGGGGGAAACACCGGCGGGGCGGCGCGCAGGCGTCGACCGGACGGCGGGGAGGGGCGGCGGATCCGCGGGCAACGCCGGTCGGGCGCGGCGGGGTTGCCGGGGGATCACCCCGGCGGAGGCCCGGACGACGCTGGCCGGGCCCACGGGACGGCCGGGCTCAGTGGATCTCGCGGAGCAGCCCGGTGTGGACGTCGAAGACGAAGCCGCGGACGTCGTCGGTGTGCAGCAGGAAGGGCGAGGTGCGCACCCGCTGCATGGACTGGCGGACGTCGCTGTCGAGGTCGACGAAGGACTCGACCGCCCACTGCGGGCGCTGGCCGACCTCCTGCTCCAGCTCGCGGCGGAAGTCCTCGGTGAGACCGAGCAGGCCGCAGCCGGTGTGGTGGATCAGCGCGATCGAGCGGGTGCCCAGGGCGCGCTGGCTGATGGTGAGGGAGCGGATGGTGTCGTCCGTGACGACGCCGCCGGCGTTGCGGATGACATGGGCGTCGCCCAGTTCGAGGCCGAGCGCCGCGAACAGGTCGAGTCGGGCGTCCATGCAGGCCACCACGGTGACCTTCTGGACGGGGCGGGCGTCCATGCCGCCGTCTCGGAAGGTCACCGCGTACTCGCGGTTGGCCGAGACGAAGCGGTCGATGATGTCGGATCCGGTGGTGTCGGCAGCGGCGGTCGGCGTGGGCCGGTCGGGGGTCACTGTCATATCGGAGACGTTAGTGCGATTCCGCTGCCGATGGTGGGGCCGAGGCCTACAGAGCGCGAGGCTGTGACCGAGTGCATATCGACAACGGCCGGGCCCGGTGGGGCGTTCTGTCCGGGTTTGCCCGTCCCTGGTGCGGGCGGCGTACGGCGGCCGCGCGGGCAGGGGCGCGCGGGGGCGCCGCGCGGACCGGGGGCCGCCCCCGACGGGCCGCACCGGACGGCCGCGACCTGCGGTGATCCGTACCGCCGCCTGGGTGGTGCGCCGGAGCGGGCCATTGACTGACGGGGCGTGGGCGATAGAGTTGCGGCGCAGTGGAGCACAGCCGCCGGGGCCCGTCAACCGGGCCTTTTCCGGTCGGTGCGGCGGCCGACGCGGCCCGTGGCCTCCACCCGCTCCCGTGCCTCCTGGCGCACCTTCCCCGGTGCCGGGCGGTCACGATCTTCCCCAGTGAGCGGGCGGGGACCACGGGCCGCGTCCGCCCGGCCGCAGGCCCTTGCGTCGGCTCCGGTGCGCGGTGGGCCAAAATGGTCGAAGCTCCCGGACCTCGGGCGGCTTCGCACCGAAGAAGGGCGCCACAGCGCATGAGCACCAACGATCCGGCCCCCAAGCACGTCCCCGTGATGCTGCAGCGGTGCATGGACGCGCTCGCCCCGGCGATCTCGCGACCGGGCGCGGTGGTGGTCGATGCCACCCTCGGCCTCGGCGGGCACAGCGAGGCCCTGCTGACCCAGTTCCCGGAGGTCCGGCTGGTCGCGGTGGACCGCGACCCGGCGGCGCTCAAGCTCTCCGGCGAGCGGCTGGCCCCCTTCGGAGACCGCGCCACCCTGGTGCACGCCGTCTACGACGAGATCCCCGAGGTGCTGGAGCGCCTGGACATCCCCGAGATCCAGGGCGTCCTGTTCGACCTCGGCGTCTCCTCGATGCAGCTGGACGAGGCCGAGCGCGGCTTCGCGTACGCCCAGGACGCCCCGCTCGACATGCGGATGGACCAGACCCGGGGGCTGAGCGCGGCCGAGGTGCTGAACACCTACACCCACGGCCAGCTGGCCCGGATCCTCAAGGTCTACGGCGAGGAGCGGTTCGCCGGGAAGATCGCCTCGGTGATCGTGCGGGAGCGCGAGAAGGAACCGTTCACCACGAGCGCGCGTCTGGTGGATTTGGTACGCAACGCCATCCCGGCCGCCACCCGGCGCACCGGCGGGAACCCGGCCAAGCGCACCTTCCAGGCGCTGCGGATCGAGGTCAACGGCGAGCTGGAGGTGCTGGACCGGGCGATCCCGGGCGCGCTGGACGTGCTGGCACTGGGCGGGCGGATCGCCGTGATGTCCTACCAATCGCTGGAGGACCGCCTGGTCAAGCAGTACTTCGCGGCCGGGGCGACCACCACGGCCCCGCCCGGGCTGCCGTTCGTCCCGGAGGAGCACCAGCCCTGGCTGAAGCTGATCACCCGCGGTGCCGAGATGGCCACCGAGGAGGAGATCGAGGAGAACCGGCGTGCCGCACCCGTGCGGCTGCGGGTGGCGGAGAGGATCAGGGACCGAAGCACCCGGCGCTGACCAGGCAACGGGCGGTCCGAGGGGCGGAGGAAGAACACAGTGGTGGCGCCGGTGGTTGGCGGTGGGCCCCTCCTGCCCGAGGGCGGGCGGGGCGGACGGGCCCGGGCGGGGAGCGGCGTGCTCCCCGGTCAGGGCAGGGCACGGATCACGGTCCGGCCGGGGCGGCGACCCGTCCGGGGACGGACGCCCTTCGCGGTCCTGGTGGTGGTCCTGCTGACGGCGGGCCTGCTCGGACTGCTGGCGCTGAACACCGCGCTCAACGAGGGCTCCTTCGAGCTGTCCAGGCTGCAGAAGCAGACCACCGTGCTGACGGACGAGCAGCAGGGCCTCCAGCACCAGATCGACCAGGGTTCCGCACCGGACGCGCTGGAGCGCCGGGCCCGCGAGCTGGGGATGGTGCCGGCCGGCGGCATGGCCTTCCTCCAGGAGGACGGCACGGTGCTCGGCAAACCCGGCGCGGCCCAGGACAACCCACCGGTCAAGCGCTCCACCACCGAGCCGTGGCCGGGCGGGCAGCCGAAGCCGGGCGCCCAGCCGACCGCCCCGGCCGGCGGTGACACCACCGTCCAGATCAACCCGGTGGCGCCGGCCGCCCCGAGCGGGGGTGCTGGCCGATGAGCACACCCCGACAGCCCTCCGGCGGGTCCGGCGGCACCGGCGGCCGCCGTCCGGTGGCCAAGGGCGCCCCGCCCCGCCAGGCACCCCGCGGCCAGAGCGACCGGGCCCAGGGCGACCGGGCCCAGCCCGGCAGGCCGCAGGCCCCCAAGGCGCAGCCCGGCAAGGCCCAGCCCGCGAAGCCGCAGCCCGCCCGGGCCAAGCAGCCCCCGAAGGCCCAGCCCGCCCAGGGCCGGGACCCGAAGGCCGCCGCCGCCCGGACCCCGCGGACCCCGCAGCAGCGCCGCCCGGAGGGCCGCCCGCCCGCCCGCGGCCAGGCGCCGGCCAAGGCCCGTCCGAAGCCCCGCCCGCCGCTGCGCCCGCAGCCGAAGGCGATCCGACTGGCCGACCCGCGCCGCCGACTGCGGGTCATCACCGTGGTCATGTCGCTGGTGTTCTCGGTCTTCGCCGGCCGCCTGATCCAGCTCCAGCTGCTGGACTCGGACGCCCTGGCCGCCGACGCCAACACCAACCGCTACCAGAACATCCCGATCACGGCCGAGCGCGGCTCGATAACGACCGCCGACGGCGTGGCGCTGGCCACCACCGTCGACGCGTACGACATCACCGCCGATCCGGCCATGTTCACCCCGGAGGCCTCCGGCATCCCGGACGCCCCCGAGCAGGCCGCCGCGCTGCTGGCGCCGATCCTGGGCGTGCCCAAGGAGAAGATCGCCGCGGACCTGCACACCCCCAAGACCCGCTACAAGCGGCTCGCCGCGCAGCAGACCCCGGACACCAAGAACCAGATCAGCGACCTCAAGTCGAGCCTGGAGCGGCAGGCCGGCTCCAAGGCCTGCGCCGCCCAGCGGCGGCTGCTCAACAAGTCCACCGAGGAGGGCGGGCGGACCAGGCTGGACAACGAGTGCGTCAACCCGCTGGCCGGCGTCTTCAACCGGGAGACCCAGAAGCGCGTCTACCCCTCGGACGGGCTGGCCTCCAACCTGGTCGGCTTCGTCAACGCCGAGGGCGAGGGCGCGGGCGGTCTGGAGTCGCAGTACCAGTCGGTGCTGGCCGGCAAGGAGGGCCGGAGCAGCTACGCCCAGGCGGGCGGCCGGCTGGTGCCCACCGCCGGGGGCTCGCTGGACCCGGCCGTGCCCGGCACCGACCTGCGGCTGACCGTCAACCGGGACATCCAGTGGGCCGCCCAGCGCGCCATCACCGACCAGGTCGCCAACGCCGGGGCGGAGAAGGGCTATGTCGTCGTCCAGGACGTGAAGACCGGCCAGGTCCTCGCGATGGCCACCTCGCCCGGCCTCAACCCCAACGACCTGCGCTCGGCCAAGCCGGGCCAGCTCGGCAACGCGGCCCTCCAGGACGTCTACGAGCCCGGCAGCACCGCCAAGCTGCTGACCATGGCCGCCGTGCTGGACGCCGGAAAGGCCACCTGGGACACCAAGGTCACCGTCCCCAACCGGCTGGTCCGCGGCGGCCAGGAGTTCAAGGACGACGTCAACCACGAGACCTGGTACCTGACCCTCGCCGGGGTGCTCGCCAAGTCCTCCAACATCGGCACCATCGAGGCCGCCGAGCAGCTCGGCGCCACCCAGCCGGAGTCCAACAAGATCCTCTACGACTACCTGCGCAAGTTCGGCCTCGGCGAGACCACCGGGCTCGGGTTCCCCGGCGAGACGGCCGGACTGCTGGAGAAGCCCGAGGACTGGAAGGCCTCCAAGCAGTTCACCATCCCGTTCGGCCAGGGCCTGTCGGTCAGCGCCATGCAGGCGACCTCGGTGTACTCCACCATCGCCAACGGCGGTGTGCGGGTGGCGCCCGGCGTCGTCCAGGGCACCACCTCGCCGGACGGCCGGTACACCCCGGCCGCGCCCGGTACGCAGACCCGGGTGGTCAGCGAGGAGACCGCCAGGACCCTCACCGAGATGCTGGAGTCGGTGGTCTCCGACGAGCAGGGCACCGGCGGCAAGGCCGCCATCCCCGGCTACCGGGTGGCCGGCAAGACCGGCACCGCCGATCGGGTGGACCCGAAGACCGGCGGATACCGCGGCTACACCGCCTCCTTCATCGGCTTCGCCCCGGCCGACGCGCCCCGGGTCACCGTCTCCTGCACCATCCAGGACCCGGTCAACGGCCACTTCGGCGGCCAGCTCTGCGGGCCGGTGTTCAAGCAGGTGATGGAGTTCACGCTGAAGACCCTGCAGGTCCCGCCGAGCGGTAGCGAGGCCCCCAACCTGGCCGTCGACTGGAAGCCGTGATCGACCATGAACGACAAGCGGGCCGGTTTGGACGACGGCGCGGCGAAGGCCCGGTTTGGCCCTGGACACCCTTCGGCGGATAGCCTTCCCGCCGTGCCGAAACCCGATCAAATCACCGTGAGCCCGCCGCGCCCCGCCCGGGCCGGGGCCCTGCCGCTCGCCGAGCTGGCCCGTCTGCTGGGCCTCGCGCCCGTCGAGGGGGGCCCGGTCACCGGCGTCACCCACGACGCCCGCGCGGTGCGCCCCGGCGATGTGTACGTGGCCTTCCCGGGCGCCAACCACCACGGCGCGGCCTTCGCGGGCCAGGCCGCCGCGGCGGGCGCGGTGGCGCTGCTCACCGACCCGGCGGGCGCCGAGCTGGCGGCCGACACCGGCCTGCCGCTGCTGTTGGTCGACCGGCCCCGGGCCCGGATGGGCGAGCTGGCGGCCGCCGTCTACGGCCGGCCCTCCGAGCGGCTGCTGATGATCGGGCTGACCGGCACCAACGGCAAGACCACCACCTCCTACCTGGTCGAGGGCGGCCTGCTCGGCGCCGGGCGCAGCCCGGGGGTGATCGGCACCGTCGAGATGCGGGTCGGCACCGAGCGGATCAAGAGCGAGCGGACCACCCCCGAGGCCACCGACCTGCACGCGATCCTCGCGGTGATGGGCGAGCGCGGCGCGGACGCGGTGACCATGGAGGTCTCCAGCCACGCGCTGGTCTACGGCCGCACCGACGGCGTGGTCTACGACGTCTCCCTGTTCAACAACCTCACCCCCGAGCACCTCGACTTCCACCCGGACATGGAGGACTACTTCCAGGCCAAGGCCCGGTTGTTCCAGCCCGGAAAGTCCCGGAGCGGCGTGGTCAACCTGGACGACGCGTACGGGCGCCGGCTGGCCGCCGAGGCGAAGATCCCGATCACCTCGTTCTCCGCGACCGGCGCGCCCGAGGCCCACTGGCGGGCCGTGGACGTCCAGCTCGGCCCGGTCGGCTCCACCTTCCGGGTGCTCGGCCCCGACGGCGCCGAGGCGGACGCCTCCGTGCCGCTGCCCGGCCCGTTCAACGTCGCCAACGCGCTGGCCGCGATCACCCTGCTGGTCACCGCCGGACTGCCGCTGGAGCAGGCCGTCGCCGGGATCGCCGCGGTACCCGGGGTGCCCGGCCGGCTGGAGCGGGTGGACGCCGGCCAGCCGTTCGTCGCGGTGGTCGACTACGCGCACAAGCCGGACGCCCTGCAGGCCGTCCTCGGCTCGCTGCGCGAGGTCACCAAGGGCCGGCTGCACGTCGTCGTCGGGTGCGGCGGCGACCGCGACCCGCACAAGCGCGGCCCGATGGGCGCCATCGCCGCCCGGCTCGCCGACACCGCCCTGCTGACCAGCGACAACCCGCGCAGCGAGGACCAGTTGGCGATCCTCGCCACCATGCTGACCGGCGCCGCCTCGGTGCCCGAGGCCGAGCGGGGCGCCGTCCTGGTCGTCCCCGACCGGGCCGAGGCGATCGGGCTCGCGGTCGCCCGCGCCCAGGCCGGGGACACCGTGCTGGTGGCCGGCAAGGGCCACGAGCTCGGCCAGTACGTACGAGACGAGATCCGCCCCTTCGACGACCGGGAGGTGCTGCGCGAGTCGATCGTGCGGACCACGGCCGCCCGGGGCACCGGAGGAGTAGACCAGCCGTGATCGCACTGACCCTCGCAGAGGTGGCCGCAGCAGTCGGGGGCACCCTGGACGGCGCCGACCCCGACACCGTGGTGACCGGACCGGTCGAGGTCGACTCCCGAAAGGTGCGGCCCGGCGGCCTGTTCGCGGCCTTCGTCGGCGAGCACGTGGACGGCCACGACTACGCCGACACCGCCGTCGCGGCCGGCGCCGTCGCGGTGCTCGCCTCCCGCCCGGTCGGCGTGCCCGCCGTGCTGGTCGACAGCGTGGTGGACGCGCTCGGCAAGCTGGCCAGGGCCGTGGTCGCCCGCGCCGACGACACCACCGTCGTCGCGCTGACCGGCTCGGCCGGCAAGACCAGCACCAAGGACCTGATCGCCCAGCTGCTCCAGCGCCGCGGCCCGACCGTCTACCCGCCCGGCTCGCTCAACAACGAGATCGGCCACCCGATGACCGCGCTGCGGGTCGAGGCCGGCACCCGGCACCTGGTGATGGAGATGGGCGCCCGGCACAAGGGCGACATCGAGTACCTGACCTCGATCACCCCGCCGCGGATCGGCCTGGTGCTGAACGTCGGCACCGCGCACGTCGGCGAGTTCGGCTCCCAGGAGGCGATCGCCGAGGCCAAGGGCGAACTCGTCGAGGCGCTGCCCGCCGACGGCGCGGCGATCCTCAACGCCGACGACCCGCTGGTGCGCGCGATGGCCTCCCGCACCAGGGCCAGGGTGGTGTTCTTCGGGGAGTCCCGGGAGGCCCACGTCCGGGCGCAGGATGTTCGCCTCGACTCCACCGGACGGCCATCGTTCACGCTGACCACCCCGGCCGGTTCCGCACCCGTGCAGCTGCGCCTGTACGGTGAGCACCACGTCTCGAACGCCCTCGCCGCCGCTGCGGTGGCGGTGGAGCTCGGGATGTCCGTCGACGACACCGCCGAAGCGCTGAGCGAGGCGGATGCGCTGTCCCGCTGGCGCATGGAGGTCGTCGACCGGGCCGATGGTGTCACCGTCGTCAACGACGCCTACAACGCGAACCCCGACTCGATGCGGGCCGCGCTGCGGGCGCTGGTCTCGATGGGGGGACGCGGCCCGGAGCGCCGCCGCACCTGGGCGGTGCTCGGCGAGATGCGGGAGCTCGGCGAGGAGAGCCTGGCCGAGCACGACGCCATCGGGCGGCTCGCGGTACGGCTGGACGTCACCAAGCTGGTGGCGGTCGGCGGACGCGAGGCGGCCTGTATGGAACTGGGCGCGAGGAACGAAGGTTCGTGGGGTGAGGAGTCGGTGCTGGTGTCCGACGCGGACGCGGCGGTCGAACTGCTGCGCAGTCAGCTTCAGCCGGGGGATGTGGTCCTGGTGAAGGCCTCCCGTTCGGTGGGTCTGGAGAAGGTGGCCGAGGAACTGCTCGCGGACGGTGCCGCATCATGATGAAGCAAGTCCTCATCTCCGGCATCATCGGTCTGGTCCTGTCGCTGCTCGGCACCCCGGCCCTGATCAAGCTGCTCGCCAAGAACGGCTACGGGCAGTACATCCGCGACGACGGCCCCAAGGCGCACCACAGCAAGAAGGGCACGCCCACCATGGGCGGCATCGCCTTCATCCTGGCGACGCTGATCGCGTACTTCGGGACCAAGGCGATAACGGGCGAGGCCCCGACCGCCTCCGGGCTGCTGGTGCTGTTCCTGACGGTGGGCCTGGGCCTGGTCGGCTTCCTGGACGACTACATCAAGGTCGTCAAGCGCCGCTCGCTCGGCCTGCGGGCCAAGGCGAAGCTGGTCGGCCAGTCGGCCGTGGCCCTGGTCTTCGCGATCCTGGCGCTCCAGTTCAGCGACAGCCGCGGGCTCACCCCGGCCTCCCAGCACCTGTCCTTCGTACGCGACTTCGGCTGGTCGATCGGCCCGGTGCTGTTCGTCATCTTCGCGTACTTCATGATCGCCGCGATGTCGAACGGCGTGAACCTGACGGACGGTCTGGACGGCCTCGCCACCGGCGCCTCGGTGATGGTCTTCGGCGCCTACACCTTCATCGGCGTCTGGGAGTACGGGCAGAGCTGCGCCTACACGATCTCCGCCACCGCCAGCTGCTACGACGTCCGCGACCCGCTGGACCTCGCGGTGGTCGCCGCCGCCCTGATGGGCTCCTGCTTCGGCTTCCTCTGGTGGAACACCTCGCCCGCGAAGATCTTCATGGGTGACACCGGCTCGCTCGCCCTCGGCGGCGCGCTGGCCGGCCTGGCGATCTGCTCCCGCACCGAGCTGCTGCTCGCGCTGCTCGGCGGCCTGTTCGTGATCATCACCCTCTCGGTGATCATCCAGGTCGGATCCTTCCGGATGACCGGCAAGCGCGTCTTCAAGATGGCGCCGCTGCAGCACCACTTCGAACTCAAGGGCTGGAGCGAGGTCCTGATCGTGGTTCGGTTCTGGATCATCCAGGGCCTCTGCGTGGCGGTCGGCCTCGGCCTCTTCTACGCGGGATGGGTTGCCGGATGACCGACCTCCAGTGGACCGGACTGCCGGTCACCGTCGCCGGACTCGGGGTCTCCGGCATCAGCGCCGCCCGCGCACTGCACGGCCTCGGCGCCCGGGTCACCGTCGTGGACGGCGGCTCCGGCGCGGGTCTGCAGGCCCGCGCCGACGAGCTGGCGGCCGAGGGCATCACCGTCCGGCTCCAGGACGGCGACAGCCTGCCCGAGGGCACCCGGCTGATCGTCACCTCGCCCGGCTGGCCGCCGAGCAGCCCGCTGTTCGCCGCCGCCGAGGCGGCCGGCACCGAGGTCTGGGGCGACGTCGAACTCGCCTGGCGCCTGCGCAGGCCGCTGGAGTCCACCGGCGAGCCCGCCCCCTGGCTGGCCGTCACCGGCACCAACGGCAAGACCACCACCGTCCAGATGCTCGCCTCGATCCTCACCGCCGCCGGCCGGCGCACCGCCGCCGTCGGCAACGTCGGGGTCTCCGTCCTGGACGCGGTGCTCGCCGAGGAGCCCTACGAGGTGCTCGCCGTCGAGCTCTCCAGCTACCAGCTGCACTGGGCGCCCTCGCTGCGCCCGTACGCGGCGGCCGTGCTCAACCTGGCCCCCGACCACCTGGACTGGCACGGCTCGATGGAGGCGTACGCCGCCGACAAGGGCCGGATCTACGAGGGCAACGTCGTCGCCTGCGTCTACAACCTGGCCGACCCGGCCACCGAGGCGCTGGTCCGCGAGGCCGACGTCGAGGAGGGCTGCCGGGCGATCGGCTTCGGCCTCGGCGCGCCCGGCCCGTCGAACTTCGGCCTGGTCGACGGCCTGCTGGTGGACCGCGCCTTCGTGCCGGACCGGACCAAGAACGCCGCCGAGCTGGGCTCCGTCGAGGACGTGAACCCGCCGGCCCCGCACAACATCGCCAACGCGCTCGCCGCGGCCGCCCTGGCCCGCGCCTACGGCGTGGACGCCAAGGCCGTCCGGGAGGGCCTGCGGGCCTTCCGCCCGGACGCGCACCGGATCGCCGAGGTCGGCGTGGTCGACGGGGTCACGTACATCGACGACTCCAAGGCCACCAACACCCACGCCGCCGCGGCCTCGCTGGCGGCCTACCGGCCGATCGTCTGGATCGCCGGCGGCCTGGCCAAGGGCGCCGCCTTCGACGACCTGGTCCAGGGCGCGGCCGAGCGGCTGCGCGCCGTGGTGCTGATCGGCCAGGACCGCGCGGTGATCCGCGAGGCGCTGGCGCGACACGCGCCGGATGTCCCGGTGATCGAGGCGGCCGAGGGCCAGACTGGCGCGGTGGCGATGGCGGAGGTGGTCCGCACGGCCGCCTCACTCGCCCAATCGGGTGACACGGTGCTGCTGGCCCCGGCCTGCGCGTCGATGGACATGTTCACCAACTACGGCGAGCGCGGCGACCTGTTCGCCGCCGCGGTCCGGGAGCTGTCGCCCCGCTAGCGGGACCGGGCGGGGCCGCCGGCCGGCAGCCCCGCCGCGCGGCCCGCCCGATCGCCGGGCGCGGCAGGCGGGCCGTCGGCACCGGGCCGGGAGCGACCCCGCGCAGGGCGCTTCGCAGAAGAGGAGAACGTGGTGGCGGGTCAGGGCAGGGCGGGCGGTCCCGGCGCGCCGGAAAAGGGCGCCGCCCACCCGCTGAGACTGATCTCGGCCACCACGACCGCCTACAAGTCGGCCGGCCCGCTGGCCCGTGTGCAGGCCTTCCGGGCCCGGCTGCGGTACACCCTGGAGCGGCCGCTCACGCCCTACTACCTGATCCTCGGCTCGGTGCTGCTGCTGGTGGTGCTCGGCCTGGTGATGGTCTTCTCCGCCTCGCAGATCCTGGCCCTCGGCCAGCACCGCTCCGCGCAGTTCTACTTCCTCAAGCAGCTGGTCGCAGCCATGCTCGGCGCGGTGCTGCTGATCGGCTTCGCCAGCGTGCCGGTCGCGGTGCTGCGGGTGATCGTCTACCCGGTGCTGCTCGCCGTCATCGGCGCGCTCGCGCTGGTCGCGGTGCCCGGCGTCGGGGTGGAGGTCAACGGCAACCGGAACTGGCTGGATCTCGGCTTCTTCCAGTTCCAGCCCTCCGAGTTCGCCAAGCTCGCCCTGGTGCTCTGGGCCGCCGACCTGCTCGCCCGCAAACAGCGCAACGGCACTCTCGACCAGTGGAAGCACCTGCTGGTCCCGCTGGTGCCCGGCGCCCTGCTGCTGCTCGCGCTGATCATGCTCGGCGGCGACATGGGCACCTCGATGATCCTGGTGGCCATGCTGTTCGGCCTGCTCTGGATGGTCGGAGCCCCGCTGCGGCTGTTCGTCGCCACCGTCGGGGTCGCGGTCGTGGTCTGCACCGCCCTGGTGGTCACCGTCCCGCACCGGGCCGAGCGGCTCTCCTGCATCGGCGTCACCAAGCTCGATCCGAACGGCGCCTGCTTCCAGGCCCTGCACGGCGTCTACTCGTTCGCGCTCGGCGGCCCCTGGGGCTCCGGCCTCGGCGCCGGGGTCGAGAAATGGGGTCAGCTGCCGGAGGCGCACACCGACTTCATCTTCGCCGCGACGGGCGAGGAACTCGGACTGGTGGGGACGCTGTCGGTGATCGGTCTCTTCGCGGCACTAGGCTACGCGGGTATCCGTGTGGCCATCGGTACGAAGGACCCCTTCGTCAGGTACGCCGCGGGAGCCGTCACCACCTGGATCATGGCGCAGGCCGTGGTCAACCTGGGGTCGGCGCTGGGACTGCTGCCCATCGCGGGCGTCCCGCTCCCGCTGTTCTCCTACGGCGGTTCCGCCATGCTGTCGGCCATGAGCGCGATCGGTGTGCTGCTGTGCCTCGCACGCAGCACCCCGGGTGCGAAGGCGGCCCTGGCCGCCCGGAGCAAAAACTCCCGGTTCAGGAAACGACTGGTCCGGGTGCTGCCACGACGACGAACCACAGCGCGCCCGGCCCCGGTGCCGGCACGCAGGGAGCGGTGAATTTCGGTGCATGTCGTACTCGCCGGCGGGGGGACCGCCGGTCACATCGAGCCGGCCCTCGCCCTCGCGGACGCCCTCCGCAGGCACGACCCGTCCATCGGGATCACCGCCCTGGGCACCGAGCGCGGCCTGGAGACCCGGCTGGTACCCGAGCGCGGCTACCAGCTGGAACTGATCCCGGCCGTTCCGCTGCCCCGCAAGCCCACCCCCGAGCTGATCACCGTTCCGGGCCGGCTGCGCGGGACGGTCCGGGCCGCCCAGGAGATCATCGAGCGGGTCAAGGCGGACGCGGTGGTCGGCTTCGGCGGCTATGTCGCGATGCCCGCCTACCTGGCCGCCAAGCGGGCCGGTGTGCCGATCGTGGTGCACGAGGCCAACGCCCGGCCCGGTCTGGCCAACAAGATCGGCGCCAGGTACAGCGACTTCGTCGCGGTCTCCACGCCGGACAGCAAGCTGCGGGACTCCCGCTACATCGGCATCCCGCTGCGCCGGACCATCGCCACCCTGGACCGCAACGCGGCCCGCCCGGAGGCCCGCCACTACTTCGGCCTCGACCAGCGGCTGCCCACCCTGCTGGTCTCCGGCGGCTCGCAGGGCGCACGCAGGCTCAACGAGACCGTCACCGCCATCGCGCCGCGGCTCCAGCAGTACGGCGTGCAGATCCTGCACGCGGTCGGCCCGAAGAACGAGCTGCCGCAGGTCGACGACATCCCCGGGATGCCGCCGTACCGCGCGGTGCCGTACGTGGACCGGATGGACCTCGCGTACGCGGCGGCCGACCTGATGCTCTGCCGGGCCGGCGCCATGACGGTGGCCGAGCTCGCGGCGGTCGGCCTGCCCGCCGCCTTCGTGCCGCTGCCGATCGGCAACGGCGAGCAGCGGCTGAACGCCCAGCCGATGGTCAAGGCCGGCGGCGGCCTGCTGGTCGACGACGCCGAGCTGACCCCGGACTGGGTGCTGCAGAACGTGCTGCCGGTGCTCACCGACCCGCAGCGGCTCTGGGACATGAGCCGCGCCGCCGCCGAGTTCGGCCGCCGGGACGCCGACGAGCTGCTGGTCGGGATGGTGTACGAGGCGATCGAGGCTGCGCGGGGCGGCCGCCGTCGTGGCTGACGGTCGCCTCGCCGACCCGCCTCCGGCCCGACGGGCCGGAGGCGGACACCCCCGGGACGAGGTGGAGTTCGAGGCCGAGGAGTACGCTCCCCGGCTTCGGCTCTCCCGGCGGGGCGTCCTGGTGCTGGGCGCGCTCGGCGCCGCGGTGCTGGGCGTGCTGACCTGGGTGCTGTTCCTCTCCTCGGTGCTGGACGTGCGCAGCGTCGCGGTGCAGGGCGTCCAGGACGACCGGCTGACGGCCGACCAGGTCCGCGCCGCGATCGGCGGGGTCGGCTCCGGCCCGCTGGCCCGGGTGGACCTGGAGGACGCCAGACGGCGGGTCGAGGCGATCCCCCGGGTGGCCTCGGCCGAGGTCTGGCGCGGCTGGCCGCACACCCTGCGGGTGAAGATCACCCAGCGGAAGGCGGTGGCCGCCGTCAAGGGGGAGGACGGCCGGTTCACCCAGGTCGACGCGGTCGGCGTGAGCTTCGCCACCGAGTCGGCCGCCCCCGAGGGGGTGCCGGTGGTGGAACTGCAACTCAGTCAGCAGGCGAAGGACGTCGAGGCGGTGATCACCCGTCCGCAGCTGGTGCAGGGCGCGGTGATGGTGGCCGCGCGACTTCCGGCCGAAGTGGCGCAGCGGGCCGGGGCGGTGCTGGTGCACTCCTACGACGACATTCAGCTGCAGCTCAACGGGGGTGCGACGGTGCGCTGGGGCAGCCCGGAACAGAGCGATCGCAAGGCCCGGGTCCTGGTGGCGCTGCTGCATCAGAAGGGTACGAACTTCGATGTGAGCACTCCGGACGCGCCGGCGGTGTCGGGATGATCCGGTAGGTTCTCTGTCTGGGGGAGGGGTTGACGCCTTTGGGTGTCGGCCCGAACCTAGGTGGTCACCCCGGTTTCATTAGCCGGTTGATGATCACATAGGCTCAAAAGAAAAAGGGAAGCTCGGCGTGTTCGTTGAAACACGAGCCCGGCGCGACCTAGTGTCCTGTGTCACCAGACTGTGTTCTCTGGCGATGTGACGGAGGCACAGCACTAACCCTAAAGGTCAAGTTTAGGGTTGGGGTCGGCGGTCGGCATTTCGGACATTCAGTCAGAAACCAGGCTCCCTACCCATCGACATCCGTCGGCACGGCATCCCACAGGCGCCGAGCCGACCCGGAAATTCGAGGCGAGAGGCCTTCGACGTGGCAGCACCGCAGAACTACCTCGCAGTCATCAAGGTCGTCGGTATCGGCGGCGGTGGTGTCAACGCCATCAACCGGATGATCGAGGTCGGTCTCAAGGGCGTCGAGTTCATCGCGATCAACACCGATGCGCAGGCCCTCCTGATGAGCGACGCCGACGTCAAGCTCGATGTGGGCCGTGAACTCACCCGGGGCCTGGGCGCCGGCGCCAACCCCGAGGTCGGCCGGAAGGCCGCCGAGGACCACCGCGAGGAGATCGAGGAGGTCCTCAAGGGGGCCGACATGGTCTTCGTGACCGCGGGCGAGGGCGGCGGCACCGGCACCGGCGGCGCGCCCGTCGTGGCCAACATCGCCCGCTCGCTCGGCGCCCTGACCATCGGCGTGGTCACCCGCCCCTTCACCTTCGAGGGCCGCCGTCGCGCCAACCAGGCCGAGGACGGTATCGCCGGCCTGCGCGAAGAGGTCGACACCCTCATCGTGATCCCCAACGACCGGCTGCTGTCCATCTCGGACCGCCAGGTCAGCGTGCTGGACGCGTTCCGCTCCGCCGACCAGGTGCTGCTCTCGGGTGTCCAGGGCATCACCGACCTGATCACCACCCCCGGTCTGATCAACCTGGACTTCGCCGACGTCAAGTCCGTCATGTCGGACGCCGGTTCGGCGCTGATGGGCATCGGCTCCGCCCGGGGTGAGGACCGTGCCAAGGCGGCCGCCGTGATGGCGATCTCCTCGCCGCTGCTGGAGGCGTCCATCGACGGCGCCCGCGGTGTGCTGCTCTCCATCTCCGGTGGCTCCGACCTCGGCCTGTTCGAGATCAACGAGTCGGCCCAGCTGGTCAGCGAGGCCGCCCACCCCGAGGCCAACATCATCTTCGGCGCGGTCATCGACGACGCGCTCGGCGACGAGGTCCGGGTCACCGTGATCGCGGCCGGCTTCGACGGCGGGCAGCCGCCCGCGATCGTCCGCGACCCGGTGGTCAAGGCCACCCCGGCGACGCCCCCGGCGGGTACGCCGAGCGCCGCGCCCGAGCGCCCGGCCGGTCGGCCGCCGTACGGGAACATCGGTTCGGTGACGTCCCGCTCGGACCACGACGGTTCGGCCGGCTCCCGGCAGGCCGAGGCTCCGGCCACCGCGACCGCGGCCCCGGTGCCGCCGCAGGTGCAGCCGGCCCGCCAGCCGTTCGTGGAGAGCCCCGCCGAGGAGCTCGACGTCCCGGACTTCTTGAAGTAGTCCGTGGTGGAACACGCAGTACGCAACGGTGCTCACTTCGCCTTCACCGACCGGTGGGGCGGGGTGAGCACTTCGCCGTACGGGGAGTTGAACCTCGGCGGCGCGGTGGGGGACGACCCGCAGGCCGTCCGGGAGAACCGGGCGATCGCGGCCCGCTCGCTCGGGCTCGACCCGGCGGACGTGGTCTGGATGAACCAGGTGCACGGCGCGGAGGTCGCGGTGGTGACCGGGCGCCAGCCCCAGGGGCAGGCCCCGACCGTGGACGCGGTGGTCACCGACCGGCCGCTGGCGCTGGCGGTGCTGACCGCCGACTGCACCCCGGTCCTGCTGGCCGACCCGGTGGCGGGCGTGGTGGGCGCGGCCCACGCGGGCCGGCCCGGGCTGGCGGCGGGCGTGGTGCCCGCGGTGGTCCGGGCGATGGTGGAGCTGGGCGCCGAGCCCGGGCGGATCACCGCCGCCACCGGCCCCGCGGTCTGCGGCCGTTGCTACGAGGTGCCGGCCGCGCTGCGGGCCGAGGTGGCCGAGGCGGTGCCGGCCGCGTACGCCGAGACCTCCTGGGGGACCCCGGCCCTGGACGTGGCGGAGGGAGTGGCGGCGCAGCTGGCCGCTGCGGGCGTCACCGAGTTGGTGCGATCATCTGTCTGCACCCTCGAATCCGCCGATCACTACTCCTACCGTCGCGAGCAGCGGACGGGTCGGCTCGCGAGCTACGTCTGGTTGGGCTCTGAACTCTCATGACGAACGACATCTACGGACCGTTCCCGGGCAGCGCCGAGTTCTCGGCGGCCCTGACGGAGGGCCAGCGGGCCCGGTACGAGGAACTCGGGTCCAACCTCGAGGTCGTCGAGCGCCGGATCGCCGACGCCTGTGCGGCCGCGGGGCGGGCGCGGGACGAGGTCAGGCTGGTCGTGGTGACCAAGACCTACCCGGCCGAGGACTCCGCGCTGCTGGCCGGGCTGGGCGTCACCGATGTCGCGGAGAACCGCGACCAGGACGCCGGGCCCAAGGCGGAGCAGTGCAGAAACCTTCCGCTGGACTGGCACTTCGTCGGCCAGCTGCAGACCAACAAGGTCCGCTCGGTGGTCCGGTACGCGAACCACGTGCACTCGGTGGACCGCGCCCGCCTGGTCGGCTCGCTCTCCGCCGCGGTGCTCAAGTCGGAGCGTCCGGAGCTGGGCTGCCTGGTGCAGGTGGCGCTGGACAAGGAGAGCGGCGAGGGCGAGGGCCGGGCCGGGGTCGCACCAGAGGACGTCGCGGCGCTGGCCGACGCGATCGCCGACGCGCCCGGGCTGCGGCTGGACGGTGTGATGACCGTCGCCCCGCTCGCCGGGCCGCTGGCCGGCGACCCGGCCCGCGCCTTCGAGCGGCTGGCGGAAATCGCAACCGCCGTACGCACGGCCCATCCTGCTGCCACGATGGTTTCCGCAGGAATGAGTGGTGACCTGGAGCAGGCGATTGCCGCCGGGGCGACACATGTGCGCGTCGGAACGGCGGTACTCGGAGTGCGGTCACCCCTCAGGTAACGTCACCGGGTAGTAGATCAGACTGCAGGACAAAATAGGACAGAAACTAGCAGCTTTCCAGAGCGCTAGCGAACCGTGGATCGCAGCTCCGCGGCACCCACCCACGATCTCTGACCGGCCGTCGGCCTGACGGTCCGTCGCGGGCGGGCCGCGGGTATCCGCAGACGGGGCCGGACGGCCCGGTCGTCGGGACGGAGTCGATCCACCACGGAGCAGGCGGAGCGAGCGACCATCGACGGCGCGCGTTCGCGAAGCGACCACCGAGCGCAGCGAGGTGGGCATGAGCGGAGGAGACAGGAGCATGGCCGGCGCAATGCGCAAGATGGCGGTCTACCTCGGCCTCGTGGAGGACGAGACGTACGACGGCCAGGGGTACGACCCCGACGACGACTACGACGCGGACCCCGAGCCGATTCGCACGGGGCGGACGGAGGACATCCCCCGCCCGGCGTCGCCGGCGCCCGCCCCGGTCTCCTCGATCACGCCGCAGCCGGTGCCGGCCGCGGTACCGATCCGGCAGGAGCCCCCGAGGATGGCCCCAGTGTCGTCCATCACACCCGAACGCCGCCACAACCTGGAGAAGAGCGCCCCGGTGATCATGCCCAAGGTAGTGAACGAACGAGAGCCCTACCGCATCACCACGCTGCACCCCCGGACCTACAACGAGGCCCGTACGATCGGGGAACAGTTCCGTGGCGGCACCCCTGTGATCATGAATTTGACCGAGATGGACGACACCGATGCGAAGCGGCTCGTAGACTTCGCCGCTGGACTCGTCTTCGGTCTGCACGGCAGTATCGAGCGCGTGACGCAGAAGGTGTTCCTGCTGTCTCCTGCTAACGTCGATGTCACGGCGGAGGACAAGGCTCGGATCGCCGAGGGTGGGTTCTTCAACCAGAGCTGACCCGGCCACGACTTTACGTGTGGATCTGATCGACAGTGAGTTAACGACAGGCGACAGGCCGAATGGCCCGAGTACAGGGGAGAGGGAAGCGCGATGGGGATCGTGTGGGCGGTGCTCTACTACGCGCTGACCGTCTTCCTGGTGTTCCTGCTTGTGCGGCTGGTGATGGACTGGGTCTTCCAGTTCGCGCGTTCGTGGCGGCCCGGCAAGGCCATGGTCCTGGTCCTGGAGGCCACGTACACTGTCACGGATCCGCCGCTCAAGCTTCTTCGGCGGTTCATCCCGCCGTTGCGTCTCGGGGGCGTGGCGCTCGACCTGTCCTTCTTCGTACTGATGATCATTGTGTATGTCCTGATCTCGCTTGTGCGGCCCTAGTCGTAGGTGAGCGATGCGACAGGATGCCGGTGTGCCGACGATCACGTTGAGGTGAAGAGATGCCATTGACCCCCGAGGACGTTCGGAACAAGCAGTTCACGACCGTCCGCCTGCGCGAAGGCTATGACGAGGACGAGGTCGATGCCTTCCTCGACGAGGTCGAGGCGGAGCTGACCCGCCTTCTCCGCGAGAACGAGGACCTGCGCGCCAAGCTGGCCGCCGCGACCCGTGCCGCCGCGCAGAACCAGGCCAACATGCGCAAGGAGCCGCCGCAGGACTCGCGTCCCGGCGCCCCCGTGCCGGCCGCCATATCCGGCCCGCCGGTCCCCGGGCAGCAGGGCCCCGGCCCGCAGCAGATGGGTGGCCCCGGCGGTCCGCAGCAGATGGGCGGCCCGCAGCAGCAGCAGCAGATGGGCAACCAGCCGCTCGGCCTGCCGTCCGGCGCGCCGCAGCTCCCGTCCGGGCAGGGCGGCCCGATGGGCGGCCCGCAGCAGCAGATGAACCAGACCATGGGCGGCCAGCAGCAGCTGGTCCAGCCGATGGGCGGTCAGATGCTCCAGCCGATGGGCGGCCCGATGGGCCAGCAGGGTCCCGGCCAGGGCAACCCCATGGGCCAGGGCATGGGCCAGGGCATGGGCCAGCAGCAGATGCAGCAGATGGGCGGCCCGATGGGCGGCCAGCAGCAGATGGGCGGCCCGATGGGCGGCCCGATGCAGCAGCAGGGCCCCGGTGGCGACAGTGCCGCCCGCGTCCTGGCGCTCGCCCAGCAGACCGCCGACCAGGCGATCTCCGAGGCCCGTTCCGAGGCCAACAAGATCGTCGGCGAGGCGCGCAGCCGAGCCGAGGGCCTGGAGCGCGACGCCCGTGCCAAGGCCGACGCCCTGGAGCGGGACGCGCAGGAGAAGCACCGCGTCGCGATGGGCTCCCTGGAGTCCGCCCGGGCCACGCTGGAGCGCAAGGTCGAGGACCTGCGGGCGTTCGAGCGTGAGTACCGGACGCGCCTGAAGTCCTACCTGGAGACCCAGCTGCGCCAGCTGGAGTCGCAGGCGGACGACTCGCTCGCCCCGCCGCGCATCCCGGCCACCGCCTCGCTGCCGCCGGCCGCGTCGTCGATGGCTCCGGCCGGTGCGTCCGCGATGAGCAGCGGTGCCCCGAGCTTCGGTGGCAACCAGCCGTCCTTCGGTGGCAACCAGCCGTCGTTCGGCGGGCAGAGCTCCTTCGGTGGCAACAACGGTGCGCCGAGCTTCGGCGGGCAGTCCTCCGGTGGCAACTCCGGTGCGCCGCAGATGGCCCCGGCCGGGATGACCCAGCCGATGGCCGCCGTCCGCCCGCAGCCGCCGCAGCCGATGCAGCAGGCGCCGGCGCCGATGCGCGGGTTCCTGATCGACGAGGACGGCGACAACTGAGGTTGTAGCCGGGCACTTCGAGGGCGCCCCCGTCTGACCTTCCGGGTCATGGCGGGGGCGCCCTCGTCGGTGTGTCCGGGTTCGGCCGGATCGGGGGCGGTCGGGCCGGGGGCGGTTCCCCAGGGGCGGGCCGGCGCTCGGGCCGGGTACGGCGAAGCCGCCGCCACCCGGGGGTGACGGCGGCTTCGGGGCTTTCCGGTCAGGCCTTGCGGAGCTGGAAGGCGAGGCCGAGGGCCTCGTCGGAGAAGGTCTCCGACTCCCAGTCGGCGGCGCCGGCCGCGAAGTCGGTGGCCAGCACCTCCTCGGCGACCAGCGGGCCGTGCTCGGCGATCGCCTCGGCGGTCTCCTCGTTGGCGGCCCGCCAGCGCAGCACAATCCGGTCGGAGACGTCCAGGCCGGAGTTCTTCCGGGCCTCCTGGATCTGGCGGATGGCGTCGCGGGCGACGCCCAGGCGCTTGAGCTCCGGGGTGATGTGCAGGTCGAGCGCGACGGTGGCGCCGGACTCGTTGGCGACCGCCCAGCCCTCGCGCGGGGTCTCGGTGATGACGACCTCGTCCGGGCCCAGCTCGATCCGCTCGCCGTTCAGCTCCACGCCGGTGGTGCCGGTCGAGCGCAGCTCGGCGGCGAGCCGGGCGGCGTCGGCGGCGGCGACC
Organism: Kitasatospora sp. NPDC048239; assembly: GCF_043202015.1. NCBI lineage: Bacteria > Bacillati > Actinomycetota > Actinomycetes > Kitasatosporales > Streptomycetaceae > Kitasatospora > Kitasatospora sp. NPDC048239. Next base: position 542,593 of record NZ_JBICZP010000001.1, read on the forward strand.
ACCTTGGCCACGTCCTGCACGCCCTTGCCGAAGCGCTTGCCCAGCGCGCGGAAGTTGGCCTTGGCGGTGGTGTCGACCAGCGAGCCGCCGACCTCCGCCAGCGACTCCAGGGCGGAGACGTTGAGCTCCTCGGCGATCTGCGCGCGCAGGTCCGCGGGCAGCTCCTCCCAGCCCTGGGCGGCGATCAGCGCCCGGGAGAGCGGCTGGCGGGTCTTCACCCCGGACTCGGCGCGGGTGGCCCGGCCGAGCTCGACCAGCCGGCGCACCAGCGCCATGTGGCGCGAGAGGTCGGTGTCGATCAGGGTCTCGTCCGCCTGCGGCCAGGTGGCCAGGTGGACCGAGGCCGGGGCGTCCGGGGTGACCGGGACGACGAGGTCCTGCCAGACCCGCTCAGTGATGAACGGGGTGAGCGGGGCCATCAGCCGGGTGACCGTCTCCAGGGCCTCGTGCAGGGTGGCGAGCGCGGCCGCGTCGCCCTGCCAGAAGCGGCGGCGGCCGCGGCGGACGTACCAGTTGGAGAGGTCGTCGACGAAGGCGGAGAGCAGCTTGCCGGCCCGCTGGGTGTCGTAGGCCTCCAGTGCCGCGTCGGTCTCCCGGACCAGGGTGTTCAGCTCCGAGAGCACCCAGCGGTCCAGCTGCGGGCGGTCGGCCGGGGCCGGGTCGCCCGGGGAGGGGGCCCAGCCGGAGGTCCGGGCGTACAGGGCCTGGAAGGCGACGGTGTTCCAGTAGGTGAGGAGGGTCTTGCGGACCACCTCCTGGATGGTGCCGTGGCCGACCCGGCGGGCCGACCAGGGCGAGCCGCCGGCCGCCATGAACCAGCGGACGGCGTCGGCGCCGTGCTGGTCCATCAGCGGGATCGGCTGCAGGATGTTGCCCAGGTGCTTGGACATCTTGCGGCCGTCCTCGGCCAGGATGTGGCCCAGGCAGACGACGTTCTCGTAGCTGTTCTTGTCGAACACCAGGGTGCCGACGGCCATCAGCGTGTAGAACCAGCCGCGGGTCTGGTCGATCGCCTCGGAGATGAACTGCGCCGGGTAGCGCTTCTCGAACAGCTCCTTGTTCTGGTACGGGTAGCCGTACTGGGCGAAGGGCATCGAGCCCGAGTCGTACCAGGCGTCGATCACCTCGGGCACGCGGGTGGCGGTACCGGAGCACTCGCGGCAGTCGAAGGTGACGTCGTCGATGAACGGGCGGTGCGGGTCGAGGCCGCTCTGGTCGGTGCCGGTGAGCTCGGAGAGCTCGGCCAGCGAGCCGACGCAGGCCAGGTGGCCCTCCTCGCAGCGCCAGATCGGCAGCGGGGTGCCCCAGTAGCGGTTGCGGCTCAGCGCCCAGTCGATGTTGTTGTTCAGCCAGTCGCCGAAGCGGCCGTGCTTGACCGTCTCCGGGTACCAGTTGGTGGCCTCGTTCTCGCGGATCAGCGCGTCCTTGACGGCGGTGGTCCGGATGTACCAGGACGGCTGCGCGTAGTAGAGCAGCGCGGTGTGGCAGCGCCAGCAGTGCGGGTAGCTGTGCTCGTACGGCAGGTGGCGGAAGAGCAGGCCGCGCTCCTGGAGGTCCGCGACCAGCGCCTCGTCGGCCTTCTTGAAGAACTGGCCGCCGACCAGCGGGACGGCCGGATCGAAGGTGCCGTCGGCGAGCACCGGGTTGACCACGGGCAGGCCGTAGCGGCGGCAGGTCGCGAGGTCGTCCGCGCCGAAGGCGGGGGACTGGTGGACGATGCCGGTGCCGTCCTCGGTGGTGACGTAGTCGGCGTTGAGGACGTAGTGCGCGTTCTCGATCTCGACCAGGTCGAACGGGCGCCGGTAGGCCCAGCGCTCCATCTCGGCGCCGGTGAAGGACTGGCCGGTGGCCTCCCAGCCCTCGCCGAGGGCCTTGGCCAGCAGCGGCTCGGCGACGACCAGCCGCTCGTTGCCGTCGGTGGCCACCACGTAGACGACCTCGGGGTGGACGGCGGCAGCGGTGTTGGAGACCAGGGTCCAGGGGGTGGTCGTCCAGACCAGCAGCGCGGCCTCGCCGGCCAGCGGGCCGCCGGTCAGCGGGAAGCGGACGAAGACCGAGGGGTCGACGACGGTCTCGTAGCCCTGGGCCAGCTCGTGGTCGGACAGGCCGGTGCCGCAGCGCGGGCACCAGGGGGCGACCCGGTGGTCCTGGACCAGCAGGCCCTTGTCGAAGATCTGCTTGAGCGACCACCAGACGGACTGCACATAGGACGGGTCCATGGTGCGGTACGCCTCGTCGAGGTCGACCCAGTACCCCATGCGGGTGGTCAGCTCGGTGAAGGCGTCGGTGTGGCGGGTCACCGACTCGCGGCACCTGGCGTTGAACTCGGCGATGCCGTACGCCTCGATGTCCTGCTTGCCGGAGAAGCCGAGCTCCTTCTCGACGGCCAGCTCGACCGGGAGGCCGTGGCAGTCCCAGCCGGCCTTGCGGGCGACGTGGTAGCCCTTCATGGTCCGGTAGCGCGGGAAGACGTCCTTGAAGACGCGGGCCTCGATGTGGTGGGCGCCGGGCATGCCGTTGGCGGTCGGCGGGCCCTCGTAGAAGACCCACTCGGGGCGGCCCTCGGACTGCTCCAGGCTGCGCTGGAAGACCTTGTTGTCCTGCCAGAAGGAGAGGATCTGGTGCTCCAGCACAGGCAGATCGACCTGTGCGGGGACGGAGTTGTAGGTGGTCATCGCGGTTGTCATACCTCCGGCGGATGTGGACGGGATCCGACGGAGGGACGAGACGGCATGCCGCCCCGCGGTACCACCCTCCTTGGCCGCAGTACTGCTCGCGGCCCTCTTGTTTGGGCTTGCTGCCGGGTCTAGTAGGCCGGTGGCCGTTCTTCCGGCGGCTCCGGGGTGATCTTCCCGCCGCGCACGCCCCCGGGCTCACACCGTCCCCGGGTCTCTGCTGGCTGCGTGCGTCGGTACTCGTCCCATCTGCGCCTTGCAGGCCCAGTGTATCGGCCGCGGCAAGTCGGTTTGCCCGGCGCGCAGGGGTGCGGTTAGCCGGGGGTGTTCTGGGCACAACTCAGGTCAGCGCGCGGGGCGGGGCGGCTGTGACGGCTGCCTGGGTGGGATCATTGTGAGGCGCCGGTATGTCAGGTTGTGACCGGTTTTGATGGGGATTATCGTTCCGGCACTGGAAGCCGCCGGGAACCGGCGGCTCGATTCGTTCGTAGATGGGGTCGAAGCCATGGCTGAGAAGGCAACCGGCGCGGGCACCGCCACCAAGCGGGCACGCAAGGCCGTGGCAGGCGATCCAGGGGAGGGGACCGTGACCACTACCGCACGGCACAAGACCAGCACCGACAGCGCCCGGGTGGCGGCGAGCCGGGTCCGGACACCGGTGGTGACCGGGGCCCGCGGCGGCGCCGAGTCGGTGGACCCGGCCGAGCTGCCGGTCCGCCCGGGCGAGGACCCGTGGACCTCCGAGGAGGTGCACGAGCTGCACGCCGAGCTGATCAGCGAGCTGGACCGGCTGCAGAACGAGATCGACGCCTCCGAGGCGGCCATCTCCGGGCTGATGCGCGACTCCAACGACGGAGCCGGCGACGACCAGGTGGACGCCGGTACGAAGAACATCTCGCGGGAGAGCGAGCTGGCGCTGGCCAACAACGCCCGGGACAGCCTCGCCCAGACCGAGCGCGCGCTGACCCGGCTGGAGGGTGTCGGCTTCGGCACCTGCGAATCCTGCGGCCAGGCCATCGGCAAGGCGCGGATGCAGGCCTTCCCCCGGGCGACGCTCTGCGTCCAGTGCAAGGCCAAGCAGGAACGCCGCTGACCGGGGCGACGCGGGGGGTCGGGCTTGCCGTACGCTCGACCCCGTAACGTCGCCCGACTCGTCGCGATCGACGATCGTCGGCCCACACTCCCCCACCCTTCGACCGGGGGGACCCCCATCGGCAGCGGAGCGGATCATCAGTACGCAAGGTTCCCCTCAGACGCGGGACGAGTCCGTCCCGACCCCCGCCGACGTTGTCGAGGAGGCCGTGGCCGAGCCCGATGAGGCGGTCGCCGCGACCGGGGAGGCGGCGGCGCCGAAGGGCCGCCGCCGGATCGGCGTGCTGCTGGTCGTCGCCCTGCTCGCCTACCTGATCGACCTCGGCAGCAAGCTGCTGGTGGTCGCCCGGCTGGAGAACCACGCGCCGATCAAGGTCATCGGCGATGTGATGACCTTCCAGGTGATCCGCAACTCCGGCGCGGCCTTCGGCATGGGCCAGGCGCTGACCGTGGTGTTCACGATGATCGCGTCGGCCGTCATCGTCGTGATCTGGCGGATCGCCCGCAAGCTGTACAGCCTGCCCTGGGCGATCGCGCTCGGCCTGCTGCTCGGCGGGGCGCTCGGCAACCTCACCGACCGGCTGTTCCGCGCCCCGGGCGTCTTCCGGGGCCACGTGGTGGACTTCATCTCCGTCCAGCACTTCGCCGTCTTCAACCTGGCCGACTCGGCGATCGTCTGCGGCGGCATCCTCGTGGTGCTGCTCTCCTTCCGGGGCAGCAACCCGGACGGGACCGTCCACCAGCCGGCCAAGGGCGAGTAGCGGCCGTCCCCGGGGCCGGCCGCCGCCGGGCGTCGGGGGCGGGCCCCGCAGTCCGGCATACTCGTACGGGTGAGTACCGCAGCGCAGATCCGCAGCCTCCCCGTTCCCGACGGCCTTGAGGGCGAGCGCCTCGACGCCGCCCTCGCCCGGATGTTCGGCTTCTCTCGGACCAAGGCCGCCGAGCTGGCCGCCGACGGCAAGGTGACGCTCGACGGCGCCGTGGCCGGCAAGTCGGACCGGGTGACGGCCGGCTCCTGGCTGGAGGTCGAGATCCCCGCCCCCGCCGCGCCCGTGCAGATCGTCGCCGAGCACGTCGAGGGCATGCGCATCGTCCACGACGACGAGGACATCGTGCTCGTCGACAAGCCGGTCGGCGTCGCCGCCCACCCCAGCCCCGGCTGGACCGGCCCGACCGTGATCGGCGGCCTGGCCGCGGCCGGCTACCGGATCTCCACCTCGGGCGCCGCCGAGCGCCAGGGCGTCGTGCACCGCCTGGACGTCGGCACCTCCGGTCTGATGGTGGTCGCCAAGTCCGAGCGCGCCTACACCGACCTCAAGCGGCAGTTCCACGACCGGGTGACCGAGAAGAAGTACCACACCCTCGTGCAGGGCCACCCGGACCCGATGAGCGGCACCGTGGACGCGCCGATCGGCCGCCACCCCAGCTCCGACTGGAAGTGGGCGGTCACCAAGGACGGCAAGGCCTCCGTCACCCACTACGACCTGATCGAGGCCTACCGGGCCGCCTCGCTGCTCGACATCAAGCTGGAGACCGGCCGCACCCACCAGATCCGGGTGCACATGTCCGCGCTGCGCCACCCCTGCGTCGGCGACCTCACCTACGGCGCCGACCCGACGCTGTCCAAGCGGCTCGGGCTGAGCCGGCAGTGGCTGCACGCCGTCTCGCTGGCCTTCGAGCACCCGGCCGACGGCGAGTGGGTGCAGTTCTCCAGCGAGTACCCGGCGGACCTGCGCAAGGCGCTGGACATCATCTCCTCCGAGAGCTGAGGGGTGCGGCCATGAGTGCCTTCGCGGCGCGGATCCGGGTGGCCGGGGGCGAGGACGACCTGGCGCTGGTGCACGGCGTGCGGCGCGCGGTGTTCATCGTCGAGCAGGAGATCCCCGAGGACGAGGAGTGGGACGACCTCGACGCCACCTCCGAGCACCTGCTCGCGGTCGGCCCGCAGGGGGAGCCGCTCGGCACCGCCCGGCTGATCCACGGGGAGCAGGCGCTCAAGCTCACCGGCGGGATCGAGGGCCGGGTGCTGCTCGGCCGGCTCGCGGTGGTGAAGGCGGCGCGCGGCACCGGGCTGGGCGCCGAGCTGGTGCGGGCGGTGGAGGCGGCCGGACGCGCGCGGGGAGCGCGTGAGGTCGAGCTGCACGCCCAGGTCCAGGCGCTGGGCTTCTACGAGCGGCTCGGCTACGCCGCCGAGGGGCCGGTCTACGACGACGCGGGGATCCCGCACCGGACCATGACCCGGGTCCTTTAGGGCCTGTCTTCAAGCCCCTAGGTCCCGTCCCGTCCCCTTCCCTCCTCCGTCCGTGGGCGGGGGAGGGCGGCGTGTGGTGCGGGCGGCCCACGGGTGGCCCGGGGGTGTTCCGGCGGCCTTTATCGGACGCCTACCGGCCCGGCGGATACGATCACCGACCATGGAGCTCGGTGGGGCGTGGCGCCGGTGGCGCGGCCGTGGGACGACGGCCGGACGGAGGCTGCTGGCCGGTGCCGCGGCCCTGGTGCTGGTGGCCGGGGTGGGTACGGCGGTGGCCGTGGGGGCCGGCGGGGAGCAGGCGGTCCGCCAGGAGGATCGTTTCCTCGCCATGCCGGAGACCCCCGGCAGCGACCAGCAGGTCCAGCTGGACACCTCCTTCTTCACCGCGGGCGCGGGCGCGGGCCCGCGCCCGGCGATCCTGCTGGCCCACGGGTTCGGCGGGTCCAAGGAGGGCGAGCGGGAGCGGGCCGAACAGCTCGCCCGGCAGGGCTACGCCGTCCTGACCTGGTCGGCCCGCGGCTTCGGGCGCTCCGGCGGCCGGATCGGCCTCAACGCGCCCGACCGGGAGGTGGAGGACGTCCGGCACCTGGTCGACTGGCTCGCCCAGCGGCCCGAGGTGCGCCTGGACGCCGCAGGCGACCCCCGGGTGGGAATCACCGGCGCCTCGTACGGCGGCGCGGTGGCGCTGCTCGGCTCCGCCTACGACCAGCGGATCGACGCGGTCGCCTCCCAGATCACCTGGTGGAACCTGGCCGACGCGCTGTTCCCGCAGGGGGTGCAGGGCTCGGGGGCCGTGGACGGGGTGTTCAAGAAGCTCTGGGCCGGCATCTTCTTCACCACCGGTGCGGCCGGCGACCTCGGCCCCTCGGGCGGCGCGCCGCGCGGCGGCACCCCGCCGGAGCCGGCCCCGGACGGCCCGGTCGGCTGCGGGCGGTTCCTGGACACGCTGTGCCGGATGTACGACCGGGTCGCCACCGCCGGGCACGCCGACGCGGAGGCCGTCGCCCTGCTGGACCGCTCCAGCCCGAGCTCGGTGGCCGACCGGCTCAAGGCGCCCACCTTGGTCGTCCAGGGCCAGCAGGACTCGCTGTTCCCGCTCGACCAGGGCGACGCGATCGCCCGGGCCGTCGCCGCCAACGGCGCACCGGTGGCCGTCGACTGGTTCGCGGGCGGCCACGACGGCGGCACCGACACCAGCGAGCGGGTGGACGACCGGGTCGGCGCCTGGTTCGACCGCTACCTGAAGAACCCCGCCGCCCCGGGCGCGGGCGGCGACACCGGTCCGGCGTTCCGGGTCACCCGCACCGGCGGCGTCGACTCCACCGGATTCCAGGCCGTGCTGCGCGGCGCCACCGCCGACGCCTACCCCGGCCTCGGCGGCACCGGCTCGCGCACGGTGCCGCTGACCGGCCCCGAGCAGGCCTTCGCCAATCCGCCCGGCGGCGCCCCGCCGAACATCTCCACGCTGCCCGGCATCGGCGCGCTCAGCCAGGCCGCCGCGCTGGGGGCCGGGATCTCGCTGGACTTCCCCGGACAGCACGCCACCTTCGACTCCGCGGCGCTGGACGGCGCGCTGCACCTGACCGGGCAGCCGACGGTCGCGGTGAAGGTCCAGGCCGACCGGCCGGACGCGGTGCTGTTCGCCAAGCTCTACGACGTCGGGCCGGACGGCAGGCAGACGCTGCCGCAGCAGCTGGTCGCCCCGCTGCGGGTGACCGGCGCCGACGCCCCCGGCGGACGCACCGTCACCGTCGCCCTGCCCGCCGTCGACCACACCTTCGCCGCCGGGCACCGGCTGCGGCTGGTCCTGGCCGGCACCGACCTGGCGTACGCCTCGCCCGCCGAGCCGGCCGCGTACAAGGCCGCCGTGGCCGGGGCGCTCACCGTGCCGACAGTGGACGCGCTGGTCACCGAGGCCGCGCCGCTGCCCGCCCGGACCTGGCTGCTGCCGCTGGTGGCCGTCGCGGTGGCGGCGGCGCTGCTGCTGGTGCCCCGGCTGCGGCGGCGGGGCCGGCCGCGCGGGCCCGCGTTCGACCCGGCGCTGGCCGGCGTCCCGCTGCAGATCACCGGCCTCAGCAAGCGCTACAAGGGCGCCGCCGACCGGTACGCCGTCCGGGAGCTGGGCTTCCGGGTGGAGCAGGGCCAGGTGCTCGGCCTGCTCGGCCCGAACGGCGCGGGCAAGACCACCACGCTGCGGATGCTGATGGGCCTGATCAGGCCCGACGAGGGCGAGATCAGGATCTTCGGGCACGCGGTGCGCCCCGGCGCGCCGGTGCTCTCCCGGGTCGGCGCCTTCGTCGAGGGCGCGGGCTTCCTGCCGCACCTCAGCGGCCGGGCCAACCTGCGGCTGTACTGGCAGGCCACCGGCCGCCCGACCGAGGACGCGCACCTCGACGAGGCACTGGCCATCGCCGACCTCGGCGAGGCGCTGGACCGGGCGGTGCGCACCTACTCGCAGGGCATGCGCCAGCGGCTGGCGATCGCCCAGGCCATGCTCGGCCTGCCGGACCTGCTGATCCTGGACGAGCCGACCAACGGGCTGGACCCGCCGCAGATCCGCGAGATGCGCGAGGTGATGATCCGCTACGCGGCCGCCGGACGGACCGTGATCGTCTCCAGCCACCTGCTGTCGGAGGTGGAGCAGAGCTGTACCGACCTGGTGGTGATGGACCACGGCCGGCTGGTCACCACCGGCGCGGTCGCCGAGATCGTGGGCGGTGGCGAGCTGCTGCTGATCGGCACACCCGCCTCGTACGGCCCGCAGGAGCTGGCGGTGGCCGCCGACAAGGCGGGCGAGCTGGCGGGCGTCGGCTCGGTGGACGCGGTCGAGGGCGGGCTGCTCGTCCGGCTGGACGGCATGCCGGCCAGTGAGCTGCTGGCCGAACTGGTCCGGCTGGGGGTGCCGGTGGAGCGGGCCGGTCCGCACCGCCGGCTGGAGGACGCATTCCTGTCGCTGATCGGAGGTGCCGCATGACGACGGCCGTTTCGCCGGACCACGCGCCCGGGTACCGGGCGGGCCGCACGCTCCCGCTGCGGATCGAGGCCATGCGCCAGCTGCGGCGCCGGCGCACCATGGTGATCGGCGGGGTGCTGGCGGCGATGCCGTTCGTGATCCTGGCGGCGTTCCAGATCGGCGGCACCCCGAGCCGGGCCGACCGGACCACCTTCATCGAGCTGGCCACCGCCTCCGGGCCCAACTTCGCGACCACCATGCTCTTCATGGGCACCGGCTTCCTGTTGGTGATCCCCGTCGCGCTGTTCTGCGGGGACACCGTGGCCTCCGAGGCGAGCTGGTCCTCGCTGCGCTACCTGCTGGCCGCGCCGGTGCCGCGGGCCCGGCTGCTGGCCCGCAAGTTCGCGGTGGGGCTGGCGTTCTCGGCGGCGGCCGTGGTGCTGCTGCCGGCGATCGGACTGCTGGTCGGCACCGCCGCGTACGGCTGGGGGGACCTGCGGCTCCCGGCCGGGGCGAGCCTGTCGGCGGGGGAGGCGCTGCCGCGGCTGGCGGTCGCGGTGGCCTTCGTGTTCCTGAGCGAGATCGTGATCGCCGCGCTGGCGTTCTGGCTCTCCACCGCCACCGACGCGCCGCTCGGCGCGGTCGGCGGGGCGGTGTTCGCCTCGATCATCACCGGGGTGCTGGACGCCGTGACCGCGCTCGGCGACCTGCGGGAGTGGCTGCCCGCGCACTGGCAGTACGCGTGGGCGGACGCCCTGCAGCCGCAGCTGGAGTGGGGCGGCATGGTGCAGGGCGTGTCGCTGTCGCTCTCCTACGCGGTGGTGCTGCTCGCGCTGGCCTTCCGGGGCTTCGCCCGCAAGGACGTGGTGTCCTGACGCCGGGTGGCTGCCGGACGCCGGGTGGCTGCCGGACGCCGGGTGGGGCCGGGGCGGCCCCACCCGGGCGGGCTCACTTGACCGGCGAGTAGACCCGCTCGATCTGCTGGGTGCCGGTACGGGTGCGGTAGGAGCGCGTCCACTTGGTGGTGGCGTCCTTGCGGGTCCGGTCGGACAGGACGTAGTAGTCCATCTGGGTCTGGCCCGGGGTGATGTCCAGGACGCCGTAGCCGTGCGAGTCCAGGTCCACCCACTTGATGTGCGGGTTGGCGGCCTTGATCGCGGCGGCGGCCGCCAGCGAGATGGTCTGCGGTGCGACCTTGAGGATGTCGTCGATGTTGTCGGAGGTGACCGAGGTGACCACGAACTCGGTGGCGGCGCTGCCCGAGAGCGGGTAGGTGGCGGCCTCGTTCGGGACGTCCGACGCCCAGGCGGAGTGGATGTCACCGGTCAGGAAGACGGTGTTGTTGATGCCGTTCGACGTGAGGTGGCCGAGCAGCTCGCGGCGGTCGTGGGTGTAGCCGTCCCACTGGTCGGTGTTGATCGCCAGGCCCTCGCCGGGCAGGCCGAGCAGCTTGGCCAGCGGGCGCAGGATGTAGTCGGGCAGCGAGAAGAAGGCGACCGGGGAGATCATCACCTCGTTGCCGATCAGCCGCCAGGTGGTGTCGGAGGCGGTGAGCCCGGCCTTCAGCCAGTCCATCTGGGCGCGGCCGGTGATGGTGCGGTCCGCCGAGTCGACGTCGCCGTTGCCGACCTTGACCTGCTGCGAGCGGAACGAGCGCTGGTCCATCAGGTGCAGGTCGGCCAGCTTGCCGTAGCGCAGCCGGCGGTAGGTGGTGCCGGCGACGGACGGGCGGACCGGCATCCACTCGAAGTAGGCCTGCTTGGCGGCGGCCATCCGGTTCGACCAGTCGCCCTCGGTGCCGGGGGTGTGGTTCTCGGCGCCGCCGGACCAGGCGTCGTTGGCGAACTCGTGGTCGTCCCAGATGGCTATGGTCGGGATCTGCGCGTGCAGCGCCTGGAGGTCCTCGTCGGTCTTGTAGCGGCCGTGCCGGGTGCGGTAGTCGGCGAGGTCGAGGATCTCGTGGGTGGGCGCGTGCGGGCGGACGACGGTGCCGCGGGCGCAGAACTCGCCGGTCTTGTACTCGTAGATGTAGTCGCCGAGGAAGAGGAAGGCGTCGAGGTCGCCCCGGGCCGCGAGGTGGCGGTACGCGGAGAAGTAGCCGGCCTCCCAGTTGGCGCAGGACGCCACGCCGAACCGCAGGCGGGCGAGGGCGGCGTTGGCGGCCGGGGTGGTGTGGGTGCGGCCGACGGGGGAGACGGTGCCGCCGGCGCTGAAGCGGTACCAGTAGGCGGTGTCCGGGGTCAGACCGCGGACGTCGGCCTTGACGGTGTGGTCGGCGGCGGCGGTGGCGGTCACCGTGCCGCTCGCCGCGATCCGGGTGAAGGCCTTGTCGGTGGCCAGCTCCCAGCGGACGTCGGTGTCCGGGCCGGTGGCGGAGCCGGGGACGGCCTCGGGAGTCGGGGTGACCCTGGTCCAGAGCAGGATGCCGTCGGGCAGCGGGTCGCCGGAGGCGATGCCGTGGAGGAACTGCGGGGCGGTCGCGGCCTCGGCGGTGGTGCCGAGGGCGAGCGGGAGGGCGGCGGCGCCGGCCACGAGGGCGGTGGCCTTCAGCACCTGGCGGCGGTGCGGGCGGGCAGCGGTCATGTCATCGACAAGGTCAGTCACGGCGGACAGGCTACCGGGCGGTAATGATGCGTTCCATATGTTGAACTGACTGTTTGTCGCTGATTCACCGGCGTGTGACGTCCCGCCACCGGTGCGGGTGCGCGAGGTCACCCGGCGGTCATGAGCGATGATGGGGACACCCCCCGACCACCGCTGCAAGGAAGTCCGACCGTGGCCCAGATCCTGCTCCTCCACTCCGTCTACGGGCTGCGTCCGGCCGTCCACGCCGCCGCCGACCGGCTGCGGGCCGCCGGACACACCGTGCACACCCCCGACCTGTTCGACGGCAGGACCTTCGAGGACGTCGAGGAGGGCATGGCGTACAAGGAGGAGCTCGGCAGCGACGAGCTGCTCCGCCGGGCCGTCACCGCCGCCGCGCCGCTGCTCGGGTCGGACGCCGCGCTCGTCTACGCCGGCTTCTCGCTCGGCGGCTCGCTCGCGCAGAACCTCGCGCTGGCCGACGAGAAGGCGCTCGGGCTGCTGCTCCTGCACGGCACCTCGGACATCCGGGAGGACGCGGCCACCTCGATCCCGGTCCAGCTGCACATCGCCGAGCCCGACCCGTTCGAGCCCGAGGACTGGCTGAACGCCTGGTATCTGGGCATGCGCAAGGCCGGTGCGGACGTGGAGGTGCACCGGTACCGGGGTGCGGGCCACGTCTTCACCGACCCGGACCTGCCGGACTACGACGCCGAGGCGGCCGAGCAGACCTGGGCGGTGGCGCTGGACTTCCTGGCGGAGCTGGACGACCAGGCGGGCTGACCGGGCGGGCGGTGCTGACGGGCTGTCGGCTTTGTCGTTCGGGGTGTGGTGGGGGGTGGTTGACATGCGTCGTATGGACCTTGCGCGGGCGTTTCGTACCGGTACGGATGTGCCGAAGGCCCGTGCTGGCCGGCCTGTGGGCGCCCGGCCGGGCGGGCGGTCGTGAGCCCCGAGGGGGTGCCGCCGGTGCCCGCGTTCGATCCCGAGCTGGGGGCGGCGCTGGCGGCGTTGGGGGGTGCCCGGGGGCGTGCGCTGCGGGAGCCGTTCACCCCGGAGAACCTCGCCGACCGGCAGCAGCGGGACGCCGCGACCCGGCCGAGGCCGACGCTTCGGGAGCTGCGGGCCGACGGCCGGTTCGAGGTCGAGGAGCTGCGCGCGCCGGGTGCGGCGGGCGCGCCCGAGGTCACCCTGGTGAGTGCGCGGCCCGCCGGGCTCCGGGGGCCGCTGCCGGTGCTGTACTACCTGCACGGCGGCGGCATGGTCGTGGGCAACGCCTGGTCCGTGCTCCGGCAGGCGCTTCAGGAGTGGGCCCTCGCCCTGGAGTTGGCCGTCATCTCGGTCGAGTACCGGCTGGCACCGCAGGCCGGGTACCCCGGGCCGGTGGAGGACGGCTACGCCGGACTGGTCTGGACGGCCGCGAACGCGCGGGCCCTGGGCATCGACCCGGACCGGATCATCCTCGGGGGGAAGAGCGCCGGCGCCGGACTCGCCGCGGCGATCGCCCTGCTGGCCCGCGACCGGGGCGGCCCCGCGGCGATCGGGCAGCTGCTGCTCTGCCCGATGCTCGACGACCGCAACGACAGCTTCTCCAGCCACCAGATGGCCGGCGTCGACCTCTGGGACCGGACCTCCAACGCCACCGGCTGGCAGGCGCTGCTCGGCGACCGGGTGGGCGCGGCGGACCTGTCGCCCTACGCGGCCCCCGCCCGCGCCACCGACCTGTCCGGCCTGCCCCCGGCCTACATCGAGGTCGGGTCGGCCGAGACCTTCCGGGACGAGGACGTGGCCTACGCCAACGCGATCTGGCAGGCCGGGGGCCAGGCCGAACTGCACGTCTGGCCCGGCGCCTTCCACGGCTTCGACAGCCTGGCCCCGGACGCGGCACTCACCCGGGACGCCCGGGAGGCCCGTATCCGCTGGCTGCGGCGCGTCCTCGCGCAGTCCGGCGGGAGCGCCGCGGCGGCCGGGTAGGGCGCGGGCGGGCGCGCTGAGGGGTGGCGCAGGAAGTCGGGTGGGCCGACCTCCTGCGTTGGTGGGTCAGGTGTGGCCCTCGTCGGATCCGCGGAGTCCGATGGCCCCGCCGCCCGTGCGGGGCGGGGGCTGGGGGACGATGGGGGCGTGGCAGAGCGGAGATACGAGCACGCGCCCGCGCACACGCTTCCGGGGCTGTTGCAGCGCGGGCGGGGGCTGGGCGCGCGGATGGCGCAGGAGGACCCGGCGGCGGCCGCCGAGCTGGTGTACGGGTGCATCCGCTGGGAGTGGCGGTGGGACCGGCAGGCCGATGACCGGGCCCTGTACCTGGCGCGGCTCGTCCGGGACCTGGCGCTGCCGCTCGGGCCGGTGGTCGAGCTGCTGGCGGCCGGAGCGGACGCCTGCGAGCGGGCCACCCGGGTGCTGGAGCTGTTGGCGCTCGACGGCTCGGCGCAGGCGCGGGAGGCGCTGCGCGGGTACGTCCGGGACGGCGAGCACTGGCAGGACGTGCTGGAGTCCGTGGCCGCGGCCTGGCCGGTGGAGTGGTGGGACGACCTGGCGGGCATGGCTCGCGAGCGGCTCCGGGGTCGGGACCGGGCGGAGCTGTGGGGGGAGCCGTGGGACCGCTGGGGGCTGGCCGGGCCGCGCCCGGTGCGCGGGCCCCGGGGGCCGAAGCCGCTGGCGGAGGTCGACAACGCCGGGCTGCTTCGGCTGTTGGCGGATCCCGGGGAGACGGAGGAGAGAAGGACCGCCGCACTGGATGTGATCGATGACCGGGGGCCGGAGCCCGGGGTGATTCCGTTGGTGCCGTCGCTGGGGAAGGCCGACGGGAAGCACCTGCTGTGGCCGCTGATCGGGGTCGTCGAGAAGCTCGGGGCGCTCGCGGTGCCCGACGCGCGGGAATGGGCGAGGGCGGAGAAGGGCTGGTTGGCGGGGCTCGGGTACGGCGTGCTCGCCGGGCACGGCACCGTCCAGGACACCCCCGTGCTGGTCGCCCGGCTGGAGCGGGACTGGGTGGAGCGGCGGTGGTGCGGGCCGAAGCGGACGGCTGAGGGGCTGCGGCGGTTCGGGCCCGGGGCCGGGGAGGCCGTTTCGCTGCTGCGGCGGTTCTGGTTGTGGACGCCGCACTCGTACGAGCGGGCGGCCTACCTGGAGGCGCTGGCCGCCATCGATCCGACAGGCCTGGACGCGGTGTACCCGGAGTGCCTCTGGGACTGCGAGGCGGACGCCCGGCTGCTGGGGATCGCGCACGCCCCGGACGGGCCCGGGATCGGCGGGCGGCTGGCGTACCTGCGGGACGACCCGATGGAGGAGCCCGAGGTCAGGGCCGCCGCCGGGGAGCGGCTGGCGGCCCTGAGCGGGTAGCGCCTACAGGCCGGGGATGCGGCCGTTGCGGTAGAGGTCGACGAACAGCTGGTGGTCGGCGCGGGCCCGCGCCCCGTACGCGTGGGCGAAGTCGACCAGCATCGCGGTGAACCCGGCCTCGTCGCGGGAGATCGCGGCGTCGATGGCGTGCTCGGTGGAGAACGGCACCAGGGTGTGGCCGCTGGAGGACTCGTCGGCGGCGGCGTGCATGGTGGCGGTCGCGTGGCCGAGGTACTCGGTGACGGCGAGCAGCTCGGGCAGCTCGTTGAGGTCCGTCCAGTCGAGGTCGGCCGCGTACGGGGAGACCTCGGCGACCAGCTGGCCGCGGCCGTGCAGGGTGGTGTGGCCGAGCCACGGGTCGCTGTGGTCCTGGAGGGCGCGCTGGGAGATGACCGTGCGGTGGCCCTCGTGCTCGAAGTAGCCGGCGATCGCCGGGTCGGTGACGTGGCGGGCGACGGCGGGCGTCTGGCCCTGCTTCATGTAGATGATCACATCGTTCTCCAGGGCGTCGGTGTGGCCCTCCAGGAGCAGGTTGTACGAGGGCAGGCCCGCCGAACCGATGCCGATGCCCCGGCGGCCGACCACGTCCTTGACCTTCAGCGACTCCGGGCGGGTCCGGGAGGCCGGCGGCAGGGTCGCCAGGTAGGCGTCGAAGGCGGCCAGCACCTCGGCCTTGGTGGGCTCGTCGAGCTCGATCGCGCCGCCGCCGAGCCGGAAGCGGCGGTCGTAGCCCTCGACGACGGTGTCGCCGTCCAGCAGGGCGACCCGGGTCTGCAGCCGGGCCCGGCGCAGGGTGTCCAGGATCGGGCCGGTCGCGCTGTCCAGGGTGAACGGGGTGGCGTCGCCCGAGGAGACGTGGGCGGCGATCCGGGTGCGGTAGGCGGCGGCGAAGGAGGTGACCAGCCGGGTGATCGTCTCGTCGGAGAGCGCCTTGGCGTAGCCGATCAGCGCCAGCGAGGCGGCGAGGCGCTGGACGTCCCAGGTGAAGGCGCCGACGTAGGCCTCGTCGAAGTCGTTGACGTTGAAGACCAGGCGGCCCTCGGCGTTCAGGTAGGTGCCGAAGTTCTCGGCGTGCAGGTCGCCGTGGATCCACACCCGGCTGGTGCGCTCGTCCAGGAACGTGCCGCCGTGGCCGGCGAACGGGCCGTCGACGAGGTCGGCGTAGTACAGGGCGGCGGTGCCCCGGTAGAAGGCGAAGGCGGAGGCCGCCATCTTGCGGAACTTGACCCGGAAGGCGGCCGGGTCCTTGGCGAGCAGGTCGCCGAAGGCCGAGTCGAAGACGCCCAGGACGGTCTCGGCGCGCTGATCGGCGGTGGACTGCTGGTGGGGCATGGTGTCGGGTTCCTTGCGGCGAGTGGGTGCGGGGGGACGGTCGTGACTGGAGGCTAGAGTAGGAGCGTGAACGTGTGAGAGCTGGTCCGGGCCCTGGCAGTGGCTCGGGCCTCATCTGTTTCCAGGCACCGTCGTGACCTGCGCGTTCGCCGGCCAACCAGACAGCACGAGCCTCCGGAGGCCCCGCCTTGAGCGACCAGCCGTACGCGCATCTGCACGTCCACACCGAGTACTCGATGCTGGACGGTGCCGCCCGGCTGAAGCAGTTGTTCAAGGAGGTCGAGCGGCTGGGCCAGACCCATGTCGCGATGACCGACCACGGCAACATGTACGGCGCGGCCGAGTTCCACAAGCAGGCCACCGCCGCCGGCATCACCCCGGTGATCGGCATCGAGGCGTACGTCGCGCCGGAGTCGCGCTCCAACACCAAGCGCATCCTCTGGGGCCAGCCGCACCAGAAGAAGGACGACGTCTCCGCGTCCGGCGCCTACACCCACAAGACCATCTGGGCCCGGGACAAGCAGGGCCTGCACAACCTCTTCAAGCTGACCTCGCGCTCGTACGCCGAGGGCTGGCTGGTGAAGTGGCCCCGGATGGACAAGGAGATCATCTCCGAGCACGCGGCCGGCCTGATGGCCACCACCGGCTGCCCGTCCGGAGAGGTGCAGACCCGGCTGCGGCTCGGCCAGTTCGACGAGGCCGTCCGGTCCGCCGCGGACTACCAGGACATCTTCGGCAAGGAGAACTACTTCCTTGAGCTGATGGACCACGGCCTGGACATCGAGAAGCGGGTCCGCGACGGGCTGCTGGAGATCAGCAGGAAGCTGAACATCCCGCCGGTGGTCACCAACGACTCGCACTACACCACCGAGAGCGACGCCGGGGCGCACGACCTGCTGCTCTGCGTGCAGACCGGCAAGAACCTCTCGGACCCGGACCGCTTCCGCTTCGACGGCACCGGCTACTACATCAAGTCGGCCGCCGAGATGTACGCGCTGGACTCCTCGGACGCCTGGCAGGAGGGCTGCCGCAACAGCCAGCTGCTGATCGCCCAGCGGGTCGACACCGCGGGCATGTTCGAGTTCAAGAACCTCATGCCGCGCTTCCCGATCCCCGAGGGCTACGAGTCCGAGTCGGACTTCTTCAAGGCCCAGGTGTGGAAGGGCATGGACTGGCGCTTCCCGGACGGGTACGACGAGGAGCACAAGAAGCTCGCCGAGTACGAGATGGACACCATCATCCAGATGGGGTTCCCGGCGTACTTCCTCGTGGTCGCCGACTTCATCATGTGGGCCAAGGAGCAGGGCATCGCGGTGGGCCCGGGCCGTGGCTCGGCGGCCGGCTCGCTGGTCGCGTACGCGATGGGCATCACCGACCTCGACCCCATCCCGCACGGCCTGATCTTCGAGCGCTTCCTCAACCCCGAGCGCATCTCCATGCCCGATGTCGACATCGACTTCGACGAGCGCCGGCGCGGTGACGTGATCCGGTACGTGACGGAGAAGTGGGGATCCGACAAGGTCGCCATGATCGTCACGTACGGCACCATCAAGGCGAAGGCCGCCATCAAGGACTCCTCGCGGGTCCTCGGCTACCCCTACGCGATGGGCGACCGGATCACCAAGGCGATGCCGCCGGACGTCATGGGCAAGGGCATCCCGCTCTCCGGGATCACCGACAACTCGCACCCGCGCTACGGCGAGGCCGGCGAGATCCGCGGGCTCTACGAGAACGACCCGGACGTCCGCAAGGTGATCGACACCGCCCGCGGCATCGAGGGCCTGATCCGCCAGCCCGGTGTGCACGCGGCCGGCGTCATCATGTCCGCCGAACCGCTGACCGACCACATCCCGGTCTGGACCCGGCACACCGACGGCGTCACCATCACGCAGTTCGACTACCCCACCTGTGAGGGCCTCGGCCTTCTCAAGATGGACTTCCTCGGCCTGCGCAACCTGACGATCATGGACGACGCCGTCAAGGCGATCGAGAAGAACAAGGGCGAGAAGATCGAGCTGCTCAAGCTGCCGCTCGACGACAAGCCCACCTACGAACTCCTCGCCCGCGGCGACACGCTCGGCGTCTTCCAGCTCGACGGCGGGCCGATGCGCTCGCTGCTGCGCCTGATGAAGCCCGACAACTTCGAGGACATCTCCGCCGTTCTCGCGCTGTACCGGCCGGGCCCGATGGGCGTCAACTCGCACACCAACTACGCCCTGCGCAAGAACGGCCAGCAGGAGATCACCCCGATCCACCCGGAGCTGGAGAAGCCCCTGGAGGAGATCCTCAAGCCGACCTACGGCCTGATCGTCTACCAGGAGCAGGTGCAGAAGGCCGCGCAGATCCTGGCCGGCTACTCGCTCGGCCAGGCCGACCTGCTGCGCCGCGCGATGGGCAAGAAGAAGAAGGAGATCCTGGAGGCGGAGTTCGTCCCCTTCCAGCGCGGCTGCCGCGAGCACGGCTACTCGGACGCGGCGATCCAGGCGGTGTGGGACGTCCTCGTCCCCTTCTCCGGCTACGCGTTCAACAAGGCGCACACCGCCGGGTACGGGCTGGTCTCGTACTGGACGGCCTACCTCAAGGCCAACTACCCGGCCGAGTACATGTCCGGCCTGCTGACGTCCGTCAAGGACGACAAGGACAAGTCCGCGGTGTACCTCAACGAGTGCCGCAAGATGGGCATCCAGGTGCTGCCGCCGGACGTCAACGAGTCGGACTCCGACTTCACCCCGCACGGTGACGAGCTGGTGCGGTTCGGCCTCACCGCCATCCGCAACGTCGGCGGTCCGGTGGTGGACTCGATGATCCGCACCCGGAAGGGCAAGGGGAAGTTCAGCTCCTTCCCCGACTTCCTGGACAAGGTGGAGTCGGTGGTCTGCAACAAGCGGACCGTCGAATCCCTGATCAAGGCCGGTGCGTTCGACTCGCTCGGGCACACCCGCAAGGGCCTGACCGCCCAGTTCGAGCCGATGATCGACAACGTCGTCGGGGTCAAGCGCAAGGAGGCCGAGGGGCAGTTCGACCTCTTCGGTGGCGACGCGGTCAGCGACGAGCCGAGCTTCGGCCTGGACGTGGTCTTCTCCGAGGAGGAGTGGGAGAAGTCCTTCCTGCTCACCCAGGAGCGGGAGATGCTCGGCCTGTACGTCTCCTCGCACCCGCTGCACGGCATCGAGCACGTGCTCGCCGACAAGGCGGACTGCGCGGTCGCCGACCTCGCCGAGCGGCCGGACGGCACCATCGTCACCATCGGCGGCATCATCTCGGGCCTCCAGCGGAAGATGACCAAGCAGGGCAACGCCTGGGCGATCGCCACCGTGGAGGACCTCGCGGGCTCCATCGACTGCATGTTCTTCCCCGCCAGCTACCAGCTGGTCTCCTCCCAACTCGTCGAGGACGCCGTGGTGTTCGTCCGCGGCAAGCTGGACAAGCGGGAGGACGTGCCGCGGCTGATGGGCATGGAGCTGTCCGTCCCGGACCTCTCCAACGCGCACGCCGAGGCGCCGATCATCATCAACATCCCCAGTGTGAAGATCACCCCGCCGCTGGTCGCCCGGCTCGGCGAGGTACTCAACAGCCACCGGGGCACCACCGAGGTCCGGCTGCGGCTGGAGGGCAACCGGCGCACCACCGTGCTGCGGCTGGACCGGCACCGGGTGAAGTCCGACCCGGCGCTGTTCGGGGACCTCAAGCAGCTGCTCGGGCCGAGCTGCCTGGCGGGCTGAGCCGGTCCCCGGGCCGCGGCGGCGGGGGCTGCTACGCCCCGCCGCCGAGGCCCGGCGGGACGGCCGAGTGCAGGGCCGAGACGAAGGCCGAGATCGCCGGGTGCGAGCCCGCGCCCGCGCGGAAGGCGGCGCGGGTGCGGCGGTACATCGGCAGCCGGGTGAGGACCACGCCGGGCGGCGCCCCCGCGATGCCCAGGTGCGGCACCAGCGCCACCCCCTGACCGGCCGCCACCAGCGCGAGCACCGTCGCGAAGTCGTCGATCTGGTGCCGGATCCGGGGTGCGAAGCCGGCGCTCTCGCAGGCCCGGACGGCCATCGCGTGGCAGAGCGTGCCCGGCGGTGACATGATCCACGGCGCCGTGCGCTGCTCGGCGACGGTGGCCGCCGCGCGGGCCGCCAGGTACATCGGCTCGGTGAACACCGGGCGGGTCACCGCCAGGCCCGGCTCCGGGTCGGCCGGCACCAGGTCGTACTCGTGCACCAGGGCCACGTCCAGCTCGCCCGCGCGCAGCGCCGCCGCGACGCCCGCCGGGTCCACCTCGGTGACCATCGGCTCCAGGCCCGGGTGCCAGCCCGCCAGTTCGGCCAGCACCGCCGGGATGACCGCGCGGGCCGCCGAGGGGTAGGTGCCGATCCGCAGCGGACCGGCCAGCCCCTGCCGGGCGTTGGCGAGTTCGGCGTCCGCCTGCTCCAGCCGCTCCAGCACCGCCTCGGCGTGCCGGACCAGGTTCGCCCCGGCGGGGGTCAGCGCCACCCGTCGGCCGGTGCGCTCCAGCAGGGGCAGGCCCGCCTCCTTCTCCAGGACGGACAGCTGCTGGGACACCGCCGAAGGGCTGAAGGAGAGGGCCTCGGCGACCGCGGCGATGGTCCCGAGATGGGCGAGTTCGCGCAGCAGGCGCAGGCGTCGTACGTCGAGCATCGGCTCAGCTTACGAGAAGCCTCGGAAATGTGAACTGGACCTGGGGGATCGGCGGGTCGCAGGATCACGCCTATGGAACTCGCAGTGGTGGAACCCGCAGCCGTGGAACTCGGGGGCGTCTACGTCCCCCTGGTCACCCCGTTCGCCGAGGACGGCTCGGTGGCCCTGGACGCGCTGGACAAGCTGGCCCGATCCGTCCTGGAGGAGGGGGCGGCCGGGCTGGTCGCACTCGGCACCACCGGGGAGCCCGCCGCGCTGAGCGCGGCCGAGAAGCGCGCGGTGGTCGGGGTCTGCGCGGCCGTCTGCGCCGAGCACGGCGCACAGCTGGTGGTCGGGGCGGGCGGCGCCGACACCCGGGGCGTGGCGCGGTCGCTGGCCGAGCTCGGCGAGCGGGCGCCGCAGGCCGCGGCGGCGCTGGTGACCGTCCCCGGCTTCCTGCGGCCCGGCGAGGACGGGACGCTCGCGCACTTCCGCGCGCTCGCCGAGGCCGGCCCGCTGCCGCTGATCGTGTACCACATCCCCTACCGCACCGGGCAGCCGCTGAGCGCCGCCGCGCTGCTCCGGCTGGCCGCCGTCCCGGGCGTGGCCGGCGTCAAGTACGCGACCGGCGGGCTGGACCAGGACGCCGTGGACCTGCTCGCCGCCGGACCGGCCGGATTCGCGGTGCTGGCCGGGGAGGACGCCTTCCTCTCGCCGATGCTGGCGCTCGGCGCCGCCGGGGGCATCCTGGCCTCCGCCCACCTGGCCACCGCCCGGTTCGTCGAGCTGGCCGCCGCCTGGGCGGCCGGGGACGTGCCGCGGGCCCGCGCGCTGGGGCGCCGGCTCACCGCCCTGGCGAACGCCGTCTTCGCCGCGCCCAACCCGGGCGTGGTCAAGGGCGTGCTGCACGCCCAGGGCCGGATCCCCACCCCGGACGTGCGGCTACCGCTGCTGCCGGCGGGCGCGGCTGAGGTCGCGGCCGCACTGGAGCTGGTTACTGGTCTGGACCACTAGGTCTCGCTCTCACACCGTGGAACAGCAGGTCGCCCCGCCCCCGTGACAAGGCATGATGGGCGGAGTGCGGCTGTGGACAGCACCATCAAGAGGAGTAGTCGGAATGAAGATCGGCATTGTCGGTGCCACCGGCCAGGTCGGCGGCGTCGTCCGCGAGATCCTGGCGGAGCGCAACCTCCCCGTGGAGCAGCTGCGGCTGTTCGCCTCGGCCCGCTCGGCCGGCCGCACGCTGCCCTGGCAGGGTACCGAGGTCACCGTCGAGGACGCGGCCACGGCCGACTACAGCGGTCTGGACATCGTGATCTTCTCGGCCGGCGGCTCCACCTCCAAGGCCCTCGCCCCCAAGGCCGCCGCCGCCGGTGCCGTCGTCATCGACAACTCCTCCGCCTGGCGCCGCGACCCGGACGTCCCGCTGGTCGTCTCCGAGGTCAACCCGCAGGCGATCGCCGACCGCCCCAAGGGCATCATCGCCAACCCGAACTGCACCACCATGGCCGCCATGCCGGTGCTGCGCCCGCTGCACGAGGAGGCCGGCCTCGTCGCGCTGGTCGTCTCCACCTACCAGGCCGTCTCCGGCAGCGGCGTGGCCGGTGTCGCCGAGCTCCAGGACCAGGCCGCCAAGGTGGTGGACGGCGCCTCCGCGCTCGCCCACGACGGCTCCGCGGTCGAGTTCCCCGAGCCCAAGGTCTACAAGCGCCCGATCGCCTTCAACGTGCTGCCGCTGGCCGGCTCGATCGTCGACGACGGCTCCAACGAGACCGACGAGGAGCAGAAGCTCCGCCACGAGAGCCGCAAGATCCTCGGCATCCCTGAGCTGAAGGTGGCCGGCACCTGCGTGCGCGTGCCGGTCTTCTCCGGCCACTCGCTGCAGATCAACGCCCGCTTCGAGCGCCCGATCAGCCCCGAGCGGGCGGCCGAGCTGCTCGGTGCCGCGCCCGGCGTCGAGCTCAGCGACATCCCCACCCCGCTCCAGGCCGCCGGCCGGGACCCGAGCTACGTCGGCCGGATCCGCGCCGACGAGACGGTGGAGCACGGGCTGTCGCTGTTCGTCTCCAACGACAACCTCCGCAAGGGCGCCGCGCTCAACGCCGTCCAGCTGGCCGAACTGGTCGCCGCCGAGCTCAGGGGCTGACCTCGCGACCTCCGGAGCGGGCCCCGTCCACGGACGGGGCCCGCTTCGTGTTTATCCCGGGCAGGCCGTTGCCGGACCGCGACAAACGCCGAGGTTCGGCAAGCGAACCAGGGGTAAAGGTGACCCAACGATCGGGCGGCTGCGGGTACCCCCTCGCCCCACCTGGGCCCGAGCGCCGGGCGGACCGCGCCCACCCGGTACCGCCGAACCGGTGGCGCCTGGCCCCGAGGGCGAGCGAAAAGAGGTGCGCGATGGACCGCTGTGTCGTCCTGGTGGACGCCGGATACCTACTGGGCGCCGCCGCCAGCCTGCTCGCCGGGGACCCGTCCCGCTCCCGGGTGACGGTCGACCACACCGCGCTGATCACCGCCCTGCGCGAGCGCGCCGAGGCCGAGACCGGCCTGCCGCTGCTGCGCATCTACTGGTTCGACGCCGCCCCCGACCGCCGGCCGATGCCCGAGCACCGCCGGCTGCGGGTACTGCCCCGGGTCACCGTCCGGCTCGGCGCGCTCACCCGGGCCGAGGGCCGCTGGGTGCAGAAGGGCGTGGACGCCGCCATGCACGCCGAGCTGTCCGAGCTCGCCCGCAACCGGGCCTGCGCCGACGTCGTCCTGATCACCGGCGACGGGGACCTGCTGCCCGGCATGATGTCCGCCAAGGAGCACGGCGTCGTCGTCCACCTCTGGGCGCTGCAGGCCGCCGACGGCGACTTCAACCAGTCCGAGGACCTGGTCGGCGAGGCCGACGAGCGCCGGGTGCTGGACCGCGAGTGGATCGAGGGCTCCTTCAGCCTGCGCGAGGCCGCCACCGTCTTCCCGGCCCCCGGCCCGCGCCACGAGATCGCCAAGATCCTCGCCGCCCCGCCCGCCGCCGCGGTGGCCGCCGCCGGCCGGACCGCCAACGGCGCCCCCGCACCCGCCGCCGTCGCGGCCGTCGCCGGGCCGGTCGGACGCCCGCAGCCCGCCGCCGCACTCAAGGTCGTCCCCACCCCGAAGGACCTCGCCGGGCGCGTCGTCGCCCCGCACCCCGTCACCGCCGCCAACGGCGGCGGCCCCGTCCTGCGCTGGTCCTCCGACCGGGGCTGGGTCGACCGGCCCGTCCCCGAGCCCGCCGTCACCGCGGGCGACACCCTGCCCACCCTCGCCCAGCTCACCACCGCCGAACAGCGGTGGGCCGACCGCGAGGAGGACATCACCACCATCGGCGGCGACGCCCACGAGGTCGGCCAGGTCTTCGCCCGCCGGTGGACCGAACGGCTCGGCGACGTCGAACGGCTCACCGTGCTCTGGCCCGACTACCCGCGCATCCCGCACCGGGTCGACGGGGAGCTGCTCCGCTACGCCGCCCGGTTCGGGCTGCTCGCGCACAAGGACGACCAGATCGACGAGCACGACCGGTACGCGATCCGGGCCGGCTTCTGGAAGGAGCTCGCCGCCAGGGTGCCCGGCGGCGACCTGGTCGTCGACGACTGATCCCGGTTGACTGGATTCGGGGGATCAGGCCCCCTTGTCCGGTTCGGGGGCTCCACCGCGTAGAGTCTTCGCTCGTGAGCGAGGGCAACGGGCGAACCGTCGAAAGGGGCGCGCACCGCGAAGCGACCGCCGAGCGGAGCGGGGCGGCGGGCGCATGAGCGAGGGCAGCGGGCGAACCGTCCCGCGGTGCGCCTTCCGCGAGGCGACCGCATGAGCGAGGGCACCGGGCGGGCACCCCGGGAGGCCCCGCCGTGCTGTTCCGTGCGCGACCTGGTCAGGACCTACCGCTCCGGGCGCGGCGCCTCCGCCACCGGGATCCGGGCCAACGACGGCGTCACCCTGACCGTCCGCCGGGGTGAGATCTTCGGGCTGCTCGGCCCCAACGGCGCCGGCAAGTCCACCCTCGTCCGCCAGCTCACCGGACTGCTGCGCCCCGACTCCGGCGCGATCGACATCCTCGGCCACGACGTGGTCCGCCACCCCGACCGGGCCGCCCGGCTGCTCGGCTACCTCGGCCAGGAGTCCACCGCGCTGGACGAGCTGACCGTCGCGCTCGCCGCCGAGACCACCGGCCGGCTGCGCGGTCTGAGCCGTACCGCTGCCCGCGCCGAGGCCGGCGAGGTGCTCACCGAGCTCGGCCTCGAACCGCTCGCCGACCGGCCGCTCGCCAAGCTCTCCGGCGGACAGCGCCGGCTCGCCTGCTTCGCCGCCGTCCTGGTGGGGGAGCGGCCGCTGCTCGTCCTGGACGAGCCGACCACCGGCATGGACCCGATTGCCCGCCGGGCCGTCTGGAGCGCCGTCGAACGGCGCCGGGCCGAGCGGCGGACGACCGTGCTGCTGGTCACCCACAACGTGATCGAGGCGGAGACCGTGCTGGACCGGGTCGCCGTGATGGACGAGGGCCGGGTGATCGCCTGCGACACGCCGGGCGGCCTCAAGGCCCTGGTGGACGGCGACGTCCGGCTGGACCTGGTCTGGCGGACCGAGGCGCCGATGGACGTGCCGGCCGTGGCGGCGCTCGCCGGGCGGGCCGAGCGCACCGGCCGCCGCTGGACCGTGCGGACCAGCCCCGAGCAGGCCCGCGAACTGGTCGCCGCCGTCACCACCGGGCCGGCCTTCGCCGCCCTGGACGACTTCACCCTGGCCACCCCGAGCCTTGAGGACGCCTACCTCAAGCTGGGCGGCCGCCACGGAGGACTGGCGAAGTGACGCTGCAAGCACGGAGCGGCCCCGGCGGCCGGAGCGGGCCGAGGTGCCCGCGGAGCCTGCGAGGGGGTGCCCGGCGATGACCCTGCTCTCGGCGCCCCCGCAGGCCACGGCCGCGGCGGACGAGGGGCCCGCCCCGCTGGCGCCCGCCGCGCGGCTGCTGCCCGCGCTGGCCGCCGTCTACCGGGCGCAGCTGGCGCGGGCCAAGGTGGCGCGCATCCCGCTGCTGTTCGTGGCCACCTTCCAGTCGCTGGGCATCCTGGTGATGATGCGGGGCGTCGTCGACCCGGGGGAGACCTCGGCGGCGCGCTCGGTGGTGGCCGGCTCCAGCGTGCTGGTGGTGGCCTTCGTGGCGCTGAACCTGCTCGCCCAGTACTTCGGCCGGCTGCGGGCCACCGGCGGGCTCGACCACTACGCGACGCTGCCGGTGCCGGCCGCCTCGGTGGTGCTCGGCGCGGCCGCCGCGTACGCGTCCTTCACGCTGCCCGGGGCGCTGGTGACGGCCGCCGTCGGGGCCTGGATGTTCGGGCTGTCGATGGCGCAGCTGTGGATGCTGCTCGCGGTGGTGCCGCTGGCCGGTGCGGCGCTCTCCGGGCTCGGCGCGGCCTGCGGGCTGCTCGCGCCCCGGCAGGAGATCGCCACCATGCTCGGGCAGCTCGGGATGTCGGCGGCGCTGCTGCTGGGGGTGCTCCCGGTGGACAACCTGCCGCAGCCGGTGCTCTGGCTGCGGGACCTGCTGCCGTCCACGTACGGGGTGGAGGCCTTCGCCCGTACGTTCACGCCCGATCCGGACTGGACCCGGGTGATGGGCGACCTGGCGGTCTGCGCGGGGGTCGGCGTGGTCTCGCTGGCCGTCGCCACCTGGGCGTACCGGCGGGCGACCACCCGCTAGGCCGTGTCCGGGCCCGGCACCTCGCCCGGCCGACCGCCCGGGCGGCCGGTGTGCGGGTGGCGCGGTCGTCCGGGTGGCGATCGTGAAACGATGGCCCTGTGACCGTACCGAACACACCTCCGGATCCCGCGCGTGCCGCGGCGGGCACCGATGCGGACGCCGTCGTCGAGCGCCGCCCGGACGCCGCCCCGAACCCGTACGGGCCGCCGCCCGCCCTGGATCTGGCGCCGCTCGGCCGGCCGACCGGGCGGGAGCGGCTGCAGCGGCTGCTGCCCGAGCTGCGGCTGGGCGTGCTCATCACCCTGGTCTGCGTCCTGCTGGGCCTGGTCGTGGCGGCGCTGTGGGTGTGGCTGGCGCCGAAGGTGCCGCTTGTGGTCGACGGCAACCGGATCCTCTACGGCGACCCCGAGGGCGAGCAGCGGGCCGGCGCCGACTCCGTGTTCGCGCTGATCGGGCTGGGCGCGGGCATCGTGACCGCGCTGGGCGCCTTCCTGCTGTCCCGGCGGCGCGGCGGCGGCATCGCCGTCGCGGTCGGGCTGGCGCTCGGCGGCCTGCTCGGGTCGGTGGCCGCGTGGCGGCTGGGCATCTGGATGGGGCCGGGCGACGACCTGATCGCGCAGGCCTCGAAGGCCGGCAACGGCGGACACTTCGACGCGGCCCTGGAGCTGGGCGCGCACGGGGCGCTGCTGGTCTGGCCGATGGTCGCGATGGTGGCGCTGCTGGCCTTCTCGGCCGCGTTCGGCAAGCGCGAGGAGGACCCGCCGCCGTACTGGGCCGGGCCCTACGCGGCCCCGGCGCCCGGCCAGGACGGGCAGCCGCTCCAGGCCGCTCCGCCCCAGGCCGCTCCGCCCCAGGACCACCGGCCGGACAGGCCCACGGCCTAAGCGGCCTAGCGGCCGATCGGGGCGGTCCGGGCGGCGGTGAGGGCGATCAGGTCGGCGGGGGAGAGTTCGACCTCCAGGCCGCGCCGGCCCGCCGAGACGTACACCGTGGGGTGGGCGAGCGCGCTGTCGTCCACCACGGTGCGCAGGGCGCGGCGCTGGCCGAGCGGGGAGATCCCGCCGAGCACGTAGCCGCTGCTGCGCTCCGCGGCCGCCGGGTCGGCCATCGCCGCCCGCTTGCCGCCGACGGCCGCCGCGAGGGCCTTGAGGTCCAGCTGCCCGGCCACCGGGACGACGCCGACCGTCAGGACGCCGTCGACCTCGGCGACCAGGGTCTTGAACACCCGGTCGGCCGGGATGCCGAGGGCCTGCGCGGCCTCCCCGCCGTAGGAGGCGGCGGCCGGGTCGTGCTCGTACGCGTGGACGGTGAAGGCCACGGTGGCGTTCTCCAGGGCGACGGTGGCGGGGGTGCCCTGGCCGCCCTTCTTGGGTTTCCTGGCCATGGAGGTCCTCGGTAGGGGGCTCAGTTGGGGCTGAAGGCCTGGCGGGTGAGGTCGACGGCGGGCAGCGACGGCAGCCAGGACAGCACGGCCGTCTCGCGGCGCAGCAGCTCCAGCTCGGCGGTCAGCCGCTGGGCGGTGTCGGGGCAGGCCAGCAGCCGCTGCTTGACCGGGGTGTCGAACACCGAGGCGGCCGCGACCAGGTAGGAGAGCACCTGCGGGTCGTCGGGCAGGTCCTGGCGGCCGACGGTGCTGGCCTCGCGGGCCCCGGCGAGCCGCTTCTGGTACGCCCGGAAGGCCCGCTCCACGCCGGCGGCCAGCGCCCCGGCGCCCTCGCCGGGCACCTCCTCGATCGGCTCGATCTCACCCGTCAGGTACGGTCCGCCGGTGTCCGCCGAGCGCAGCCGGAACCGGGTGGTACCGGTGACCAGCAGCTCGTAGCGGCCGTCCGGCTGCTCCTGCACCGAGGCGATGTCGGCCACGCAGCCGATGTGGTGCATAGCCTCCAGCGGATCCCCGGTGACGGTGCCGAGGCCGTCGAGCGGTCCGGCCGGGCCCTCGCCCGGGCGGACCGGGGCGACCTCGCGGCCGTCCCGGATGGCGAGGACGCCGAAGCGGCGCGGCCGGTCCTCCGGGCCGGCCAGCAGGTCGGCGACCAGACGGCGGTAGCGCTCCTCGAAGACGTTCAGGGGCATCACCAGCCCCGGGTAGAGCACGGTGTTCAGCGGGAAGAGCGGCAGCCGTTCTGTCACGGCGGACAGCGTAGTTCCCCGGACCGGGCGAATGCCGCCGGGTTATCCGCGCTGGAGCATCCGGGAGGCGCCGGCGGCGACCGTGGTGGCCAGGATCCAGCCGACCACCACCAGTCCGGAGGCGACCCACTGGGCGGCGCCGCCGGGGTTCCAGCCCTGCTGGCCGAGGTCGACGACCGGCAGCAGCTGGCCGAGCGCGTACAGCACCGGGTTCCAGTGCGGCCGCTCGTCGGCCTTGAGCGGCTGCAGCTCGTGGGTCGCGAAGTAGACGCTGCCGAGCGCCCAGGCGAGCAGCAGCCACAGGGCGGCCCGGCCGGGGCGGTAGCCGTAGCCGACGGTGACGTCCTGGATCCGGCCCCAGAGCCGGGCCGGCAGCGGCAGGCTCTGCCGGCGGCGGCGCTGCTTGGCGTAGAGCACCTCGCGGGCGTCGTCGTCGGCGCCGTCGCGGCGCAGCGCGGAGGCCAGCTGCTCGTACGACTCGGGCTGGAACTCCACCGAGGAGTCCTCCAGCCAGGCGATCCGCTGCTGGATGGTGAACGGGACGGCCGGGCGCAGGCACTCGTAGGTGAAGCCGGTGAGGCCGAGGAACCTGCCGTGCGGCCAGGAGCCGGGGGCGTCGACCAGGTTGCCGACCCGGGCGCGGGAGAGCGAGACGGCGCCGCCGGCCGGGAGCCGGCAGGTGAACCGCAGCTCGGGGGTCTGGATGCGGCGCAGGGCGAGCTCGTCGCCCGGGCGGAGGTGGAACTCGGCGTCGGAGAGCAGACAGGCGGCCTCGAACCGGCCGTCGGAGAGCCGGACCTGTCCGTGGGCGCGGAACGGGGTGGTCGGCGCGCCGGGCGGCGGGGTCTGCCCGTAGCCGGAGCCGTAGTAGGTCTGCGAACTGTGCCAGCCGCCGTCCACCGACCCGCTGAGGTAGGCGGTGTGGCCGACGGTTATCCGGACCGCGTTGAGGACGGTCGGGTTCTCCGGGACGGCGTGCAGCTGGGCGCCGCGCAGCGAGAGCCGGCCGCCGATCCGGGCGGTCCGCAGGCTCACCTCGCCGCGGGACTCCATCCGGTCGGCCTCGAAGTCCTGGCTGACGGCCATGCCGTCGGCGGACAGCGCCCGGCCGAAGCGGTCGCCGCCGAGGACGGCCTGGTTGAGCAGCAGGTCGGTGCCGATCCGGGCGTCGGTCAGCCGCAGCCCCTGCGGGATCCGGCAGCGGGCCAGGTGCAGGTCGCCGGAGGTGGCCAGGCGGGAGGCCTCCAGCCGGGGTATCCGGCAGTTGACGAAGCGCAGCGTGCCGGCCTCCGCCTCGGAGATCAGGATCTTCTGCTCGAAGCGGCAGTCGTGCACCTCGACGTAGTGGTCGATGGCGCCGCCGGCCAGGTTCAGCGATCCGGTGACCAGCACCCCGCTCAGCCGCAGCGAGGCGACCCGGCCCGGGGCGGCCGTCGGCCCGCCCAGCAGCAGGTGTGCCAGCACCTCGGCGCGGACGGTGCGCCCGGGGCCCCAGACGGCGTCGCCGAATGGGTCGTCCTGTTCGGCGTCACGCGTGCGCCGGTCGTACACCTCGCCCTGCCGGAACGCCTCCCAGAGACCCTGCTCCACCTGCGTCCAGCCGTCCGGCGCGCGATCCGCCATCGTTCCCCCGTCTCCCCCGGTCGTCTCGCCTTTCGTATCACGGACTGAAATGCGGGGCCGCCGGTTCCGGCCACTCCTTACACTGGGTGGCGTGATCTCTCGAATCGACCTCCGCGGCTCGCTCGACGACCCGCGTGACCTGCTGCCCCGTGCCGAGTTCGACGTCGCGGCCGCCCTGGAGACGGTGCGGCCGATCGCCGAGGACGTGCACCATCGCGGGGTCGCGGCGCTGATCGAGATCACCGAGCGGTTCGACGGTGTGCGGCTGGAGTCCACCCGGGTGCCCGCCGAGCAGATCGCCGAGGCCCTGGAGACGCTGGACCCGAAGGTCCGCGCCGCGCTGGAGGAGTCGATCCGCCGCGCCCGGCTGGTCCACGCGGACCAGCGCCGCAGCGGGCACACCACCCAGGTCGTGCCGGGCGGCACGGTCACCCAGCGCTGGGTCCCGGTGGACCGGGTCGGCCTCTACGTGCCCGGCGGCCTCGCCGTGTACCCGTCCTCCGTGGTGATGAACGTGGTGCCCGCGCAGGAGGCCGGGGTGGCCGGCATCGCGGTGACCTCGCCGCCGCAGAAGGCCTTCGGAGGCCGGGTGCACCCGACGATCCTGGCGGCCTGCGCGCTGCTCGGCGTCACCGAGGTGTACGCGGTCGGCGGCGCCCAGGCGGTCGCCATGTTCGCGCTCGGCACCGAGGAGTGCGAGCCGGTGAACATGGTCACCGGCCCGGGCAACATCTACGTGGCCGCGGCCAAGCGCTACTTCGCGGGCCGGATCGGCATCGACTCCGAGGCCGGTCCGACCGAGATCGCCGTCCTCGCCGACGACAGCGCCGACCCGGCCGAGGTCGCCGCCGACCTGATCAGCCAGGCCGAGCACGGCCCGACCTCGGGCTCGGTGCTGGTCACCGACTCGCCCGCGCTGGCCGAGGCGGTGGAGGCCGAGCTGAAGATCCAGACCGCCCGGACCAAGCACGGCGAGCGGGTGGCCGAGGCGCTGGGCGGCCGGCAGTCCGGCATCATCCTGGTCGACGACCTGGAGCAGGGCCTGGCCGTGGTGAACGCCTACGCCGCCGAGCACCTGGAGATCCAGACCCGGGACGCCCACGCGGTCTCCGCCAAGGTCCGCAACGCCGGCGCGATCTTCATCGGCCGCTACACCCCGGTCTCGCTGGGCGACTACGCGGCCGGCTCCAACCACGTGCTGCCGACCGGCGGCTGCGCCTGCCACTCGGCCGGGCTGTCCGTGCAGACCTTCCTGCGCGGGGTCCAGGTCGTCGAGTACGACCGCGAGGCACTGGCCGGCATCGCCGCGCACGTCGTCAACCTCGCGGACGCCGAGGACCTGCCGGGCCACGGCGATGCCATCAAGGCGCGTTTCGTCGGAGACGAAAAGAACTGGCAGAGCGACTGGAGTGTGCCCGGCGCATGAACCTGAACGACCTCCCCATCCGCGACGAGCTGCGCGGGCAGTCCCCCTACGGTGCGCCGCAGCTGGACGTCCCCGTCCAGCTCAACACCAACGAGAACCCGTACCAGCTGCCCGAGGAGCTGGTCGCCCGGATCGCCGAGCGGGTCGCCGAGGCCGCCCGCAACCTCAACCGCTACCCCGACCGGGACGCGGTCGAGCTGCGCGAGGGCCTGGCCGGGTACCTGACCCGGACCACCGGCTTCGCCCGCAGCCGCGAGCAGGTCTGGGCCGCCAACGGCTCCAACGAGGTGCTCCAGCAGCTGCTGCAGACCTTCGGCGGCCCCGGCCGGGTCGCGCTCGGCTTCGAGCCCTCGTACTCGATGCACGCCCTGATCTCGCGGGGCACCGGCACCGAGTGGATCTCCGGGCCGCGCAACGAGGACTTCACCATCGACCTCGACGCCGCCGTCGGGGCGATCGCCGAGCACCGGCCGAACGTGGTCTTCGTCTGCTCGCCGAACAACCCGACCGGCACCGCCGTCGCCGCCGACACCGTGCTGGCGCTGTACGAGGCCGCGCAGGCCGCCCGGCCCAGCCTGGTGGTCGTCGACGAGGCGTACGTCGAGTTCTCGCACCGCGCCTCGCTGCTGCCGCTGCTGGAGGGCCGCCCCAACCTGGTGGTCACCCGCACCATGTCGAAGGCCTTCGGCGCGGCCGGGCTGCGCCTGGGCTACCTGGCCGCCGACGCGGCCGTGGTGGACGCGGTGCAGCTGGTCCGGCTGCCGTACCACCTGTCGGCCGTCACCCAGGCCACCGCGCTGGCCTGCCTGGAGCACACCGACACCCTGCTCGGCTACGTCGGCCGGCTCAAGACCGAGCGCGACCGCCTGGTCGACGCGCTGCGCGGCCTCGGGCTGCAGGTGACCGACTCGGACGCCAACTTCGTCCAGTTCGGCCGCTTCGACGACACCCGCGCGGTCTGGCAGGCCATCCTCGACCGCGGCGTCCTGGTCCGCGACAACGGTGTCCCCGGGTGGCTGCGCGTCACCGCCGGCACCCCCGCCGAGAACGACGCCTTCCTGGACGCCGTCCGACTTGTGATCAAGGAGCTGTAACCCCGTATGTCCCGTATCGGACGCATCGAGCGCACCACCAAGGAGACCTCGGTCCTGGTCGAGATCGACCTCGACGGCACCGGCCGGACCGACATCTCCACGGGCGTCGGGTTCTACGACCACATGCTCGACCAGCTCGGCCGCCACGGCCTCTTCGACCTCACCGTGAAGACCGACGGCGACCTGCACATCGACACCCACCACACCATCGAGGACACCGCCCTCGCGCTGGGCGCCGCCTTCAAGCAGGCGCTCGGCGACAAGGTGGGCATCTACCGCTTCGGCAACTGCACGGTGCCGCTGGACGAGTCGCTCGCCCAGGTCACCGTCGACCTCTCCGGCCGCCCCTACCTGGTGCACACCGAGCCGGAGAACATGGCGCCGATGATCGGCGCCTACGACACCACCATGACCCGGCACATCCTGGAGTCCTTCGTGGCCCAGGCCCAGATCGCCCTGCACGTCCACGTGCCGTACGGGCGCAACGCGCACCACATCGTGGAGTGCCAGTTCAAGGCGCTGGCCCGGGCCCTTCGCTACGCCGCCGAGCGCGACCCGCGCGCGGCCGGCATCCTCCCGTCTACCAAGGGTGCGCTGTGAGCAAGTCCGCGATCGTCCTCCTCTTCGTCGGACTCTTCCTGGCCGGCGGGGTGATCTCGTTCTGGAAGCAGAAGCTCCCGAAGGGCGTCATCGCCGTGCTCGCCATCGGCTCGGTGCTCTGCCTGGCCTCCGGAGCCATGCGCCTCTAGGCCCGTCCGGCACCGGGCCGTGTCGGACACGGCCCGGTGCGACGAGAGCCGCTAGGACCCGCTGAGAGACTTGGACACCTGAACATGGGCAAGAACGTCGTCGTACTCGACTACGGGTCGGGCAACCTCCGCTCGGCCCAGCGCGCCGTGGAGCGCACCGGGGCGAACGTCACCGTCACCTCCGACTTCCAGACCGCGCTGGACGCGGACGGCCTGCTCGTCCCCGGCGTCGGCGCCTTCGAGGCCTGCATGCGCGGGCTGAGGGCCGTCCGCGGCGAGCAGATCATCGGCCGCCGGCTGGCCGGCGGCCGACCGGTGCTGGGCATCTGCGTCGGCATGCAGATCCTCTTCGAGAAGGGGGTCGAGCACGGCGTGGAGACGGCCGGCTGCGACGAGTGGCCCGGCACCGTCGAGCCGCTGGAGGCCCCGGTCGTCCCGCACATGGGGTGGAACACCGTCGACGCCCCCGAGGGCAGCCGGCTCTTCGCCGGGCTCGACGCCGACACCCGCTTCTACTTCGTGCACTCCTACGGCGTGCGCCGCTGGGAGCTGGAGGTCCACAGCGCCCGGATGCACGCCCCGCTCGTCACCTGGGCCACGCACGGGCAGCCGTTCGTCGCCGCCGTCGAGAACGGCCCGCTCTGGGCCACCCAGTTCCACCCCGAGAAGTCCGGCGACGCCGGCGCCGCCCTGCTGACCAACTGGGTCAACACCCTCTGACCGTCTGAGAGTTGTCACAACGATGAGTCGCCTCGAACTGCTCCCCGCCGTCGACGTCCGCGACGGCCAGGCCGTCCGCCTGGTCAAGGGCGCCTCCGGCACCGAGACCTCCTTCGGCGAGCCGCTCGCCGCCGCCCTCGCCTGGCAGAACGCCGGCGCCGAGTGGCTCCACCTGGTCGACCTGGACGCCGCCTTCGGCACCGGCACCAACCGCGACCTGCTGCGCGAGGTCACCGGCGCGCTCGACATCAAGGTCGAGCTGTCCGGCGGCATCCGCGACGACGAGTCGCTGGCCGCCGCCCTGGCCACCGGCTGCACCCGGGTCAACCTCGGCACCGCCGCCCTGGAGAGCCCCGAGTGGGTCGCCAAGGTCATCGCCGAGCACGGCGACCAGATCGCCGTCGGCCTGGACGTGGTCGGCACCACCCTGCGCGGCCGCGGCTGGACCCGCGACGGCGGCCAGCTCTTCGACGTGCTGGCCCGCCTGGACGCCGAGGGCTGCGCCCGCTACGTCGTCACCGACGTCAACCGGGACGGCACCCTGACCGGCCCCAACCTCCAGCTGCTGCGCGACGTCTGCGCCGCCACCGACAAGCCGGTGGTCGCCTCCGGCGGCGTCTCCTCGCTCGACGACCTGCGGGCCATCGCAACCCTGGTCGGCGAGGGTGTCGAGGGGGCCATCGTGGGCAAGGCACTCTACGAGCAGAAGTTCACCCTCGAAGAGGCCCTGGAGGCGGTTTCAGGATGACGGAACGTCAGATCGTACGCGGTCGGGTCGGCGGATTCTCCCCCTGGGAGGACCAGTTCGGCTACGCGCGGGCGGTGGCGGCCGGGGACCACGTCCACGTGGCCGGCTCCACCGCCTGGGTCGACGGAAGGATCGAGCACGAGGGCGACCCGTACGGGCAGACCCTCGCCGCCTTCGGCGTCGGCCTCACGGCCCTGGCCGCGTACGGACTGACGGCGGACGACGTGGTCCGCACCCGGATGTACATCACCCACGCCCGCGACGCCGACGAGGTGGGCCGCGCGCACCGCACCCTCTTCGCCGACACCCGCCCGGCGGCCACCATGGTGGTCGTCGACGGCCTGATCGACTCCCGGATGATGGTCGAGGTCGAACTCGACGCCTACCGTGCCGGGCTCGCAAGCACTCTGGAAGGCCAACAGCCGTGACCCTCGCCGTACGTGTCATCCCCTGTCTGGACGTCGACGCCGGCCGGGTGGTCAAGGGTGTCAACTTCCAGAACCTGCGCGACGCCGGCGATCCGGTCGGGATGGCCAAGCTCTACGACGCCGAGGGCGCCGACGAGCTGACCTTCCTCGACATCACCGCCTCCTCGGGGGACCGCGAGACCACCTACGACGTGGTCCGCCGCACCGCCGAGCAGGTGTTCATCCCGCTGACCGTCGGCGGCGGGATCCGCGCCGTCGAGGACGTCGACAAGCTGCTGCGGGCCGGCGCCGACAAGGTCGGCGTCAACACCGCGGCGATCGCCCGCCCCGAGCTGATCCGGGAGATCGCGCAGCGCTTCGGCCGCCAGGTGCTGGTGCTCTCGGTGGACGCCCGGCGCTGCCCCCCGGGCACCGAGACCGCCTCGGGCTTCGAGGTCACCACGCACGGCGGACGGCAGGGCACCGGCCTGGACGCCGTCGAGTGGGCGGGCCGCGCGGCGGAGCTGGGCGCGGGCGAGATCCTGCTCAACTCGATGGACGCGGACGGCACCAAGGACGGCTACGACCTGGAGCTGATCGGGGCCGTCCGCAAGACCGTCTCCGTCCCGGTGATCGCCTCCGGCGGCGCCGGCCGGCTCGCCGACTTCGCCCCCGCGGTGGAGGCCGGCGCGGACGCCGTGCTGGCGGCCAGCGTCTTCCACTTCGGCGACCTGCGGATCGGCGAGGTCAAGAACGCGCTGCGCGAGGCCGGGCACCCGGTGCGCTGAGCTGCGCCCGGTGCTGTCCGCGCCCGCGGACAGCACCGGGGCCGGGCCTCAGGACCCCTGCCGCGGCTCGCCCTTGATCAGGGCGAACGGCGCGCCG
Organism: Kitasatospora sp. NPDC048239; assembly: GCF_043202015.1. Taxonomy (NCBI): domain Bacteria; kingdom Bacillati; phylum Actinomycetota; class Actinomycetes; order Kitasatosporales; family Streptomycetaceae; genus Kitasatospora; species Kitasatospora sp. NPDC048239. Next base: position 578,939 of record NZ_JBICZP010000001.1, read on the forward strand.
GACGGGTCCGCCAGCCAGGCGATCCGGCCGACCTCGGGGACGTCCTCGGCGGCCATCAGCACCGCGCCGCCGGCCTCCTGCGCCCGGCGGACCAGCTCGTCGACCTGCTCGGTGGCGAAGTACGGCGTCCAGGAGGGCGGCTGGCCCTCCGACATGATCGGGGCGATGCCGCCGAAGCTGGTGGCCTGCTGGTCGCCCTCGGCGGTGGAGACCACCAGATACGTCATACCGGGGGCCGGGAACTTCTCCGAGCGCCAGTCGAACACCGTCCGGTAGAAGCCGAATCCCGCCTCCTGGTCGGTGGTGTGCAGCTCGGACCAGACCAGGGCGTTGTCGCTGGACACCACGTCCAGCCCGGTGGTCGAGCCGGCCTGCCAGATCGCGAACTGCGCGCCCTGCGGGTCGGTGAGCTGGGCCATCCGCCCGGCGTCCATCACGTCGAAGGGCGCGACCCGGACGGTGCCGCCGGCCTGCTCGACGGCCTTGGCCGTGGCGTCCGCGTCCGGCGTCTTGAAGTACGTCGTCCAGGTGGACCGGGCGCCCTCCTCGGTGAGCGGCCCGACGGCGCCCACCGTCTTGCCGTCCAGCTGGAGGAAGCCGTAGCCGCCGGCCTCCGGGCCGAGCTGCTGGAACGTCCAGCCGAACACCGCCCCGTAGAAGGCGGCGGCCGCGGCCGGATCCGGGCTGCCGAGGTCGATCCAGCAGGGCGAGCCGGTGGGAAAGTCGGTGGTGAGCATGAGGTGGTGCTCCTAACGACGGAAAAGAGCGGCCGGGCGGCTTGTCGAGGGCGCTCGGGCACCCCTCCCCGACCATCTGCGAGTCTGCACCCCGCCACTGACATCCGCAGCCGGGACCGGTCCAGGTCCTAGGGCAGCGGCAGCACGTGGCGCAGCGCGGTGACCGCGTCCGGCGGGCCGTCCACGGCCAGCTCGGTGCGGGCCCCCCGGCCGTAGACGAAGAGCACCAGCTCGCCCGGCTCGCCGGTGATCCGGACGACCGGGGCCCCGGCGGGGCCGACGGTCACGCCCTGGCCGTCCGGACGGCGCAGCTCCAGCCGTACGGGGGAACGGCGGCCCGCCTCCAGCCTGGCCAGCATCGGCAGCCGCCGCCAGAGCGCCGCGGCCCGGCCGGGCGGCACCGGCTGCGGCTGCCAGGACCCGCCGGCCCGGCGGACGTCCTCGGCGTGCACGAAGTACTCCACCGTGTTCGCCGCCTCGTCGGCGCCGGGCAGCGCGAACAGCGAGAGGACCGGCGGGCCGGCCCGGAACAACCGCAGCAGCTCCTCGTACGGGCGCTCGGCGTAGCCGCTCTGCACCCGGCGGGTCCAGTCGGCCAGCGGGCCGATCCGGATGCCGGCCGCCGCGTCCGGCCGGTGCTCCCGGATCACCAGGTGGGCGGCGAGGTCCCGGGTGGACCACCCGGTGCAGAGGGTGGGGGCGTCCGGCCCGGCGGCGGCCAGGAGTTCGGCCAGTCGGTGGCGCTCGGCGAGGGCATGGTTCGACATGCGGCCCAGCCTAGGGTGAGGAAGCACCCGGGGGGCTGACGGGGGCTCAGCGCAGGTGGCCGGTGAGCCTGGTGCCGCCCTGGCGGTTGCTCGCCGTCATCGTGCAGCTGAAGTCCCGCCAGCCCTGCTGGTAGACCGTCATCGCCGGGCCGAAGGGGAAGCCGTAGTAGGGGCCGCCGCCGCCCTGGCGGGCCTCGGCGGCGGCCAGCGGCTCCTTGCAGGCGTCCCGCATGGCCTTGGTGATCTGGCTCTCGGCGGTCAGGCCGTCCGGCAGCAGCAGGGCCGCGATCGACTCGCCGTCGTGCTCGCCCTCGCAGGGCCGGGCCTCCGGCCTGGTGATCCCCTTGCTGAGCTGCGGGTGGTCGAAGCAGGCGCCGAGCGGGAGGAACGGGTACGGAACCACCCTGGTCGGGGTCGGCGTCGGCGTGGGGCTCGGCGTCGGCGTCGGACTCGGGGTGGTCGCGGTGGGGGAGGGCTGCGGCGGAGGCAGCGCGACCGGCCGGTCCTCCGGCCAGAGCAGCACGGTGGCGACCACGGCCAGCAGCACGGCGAGGACCGCCGCGACGGCGATGACCAGCCCGCGGGAGGGACGGGAGGCGGCTTCGGGCGGCTGCTCGGTGCTCATGGGCACGAGGATGGCCCAACCGGGGCCGTCTCGGCAGGCGGTTGGCACAACTCGTACGAGCGGACCTGTCGCACTGGTCGGATAGGCTCCCCGTGGCACGACACGATCCCAGGAGTATGCGGATGCGCGTCGGAATCACCGGTCACCGGGGCCTGTCGGGTGGCATCACCGAGATGCTGGTCCGCGGGGAGCTCTGGCGGCTGGTCACCACCTTCGGCCCGTACGAGCTGGTCGGCGTCAGCTGCATCGACGAGGGCCCGGAGAGCTGGTTCGCCCGGTCCGTGCTGGAGCACGGCGGCAAGCTGGAGGTGCTCGTCCCCGCCGGGGCGTCCGTCGTCGGCCGCGCCGACGACCACCACCGGGGGGCGAGGCTGCGGCTGATGAACGAGGCCAACGCCGTCCACCGGCTCGCCGCCGTCGAGCACGGCGGCCTCGGCGACGACACCGGGCGCGCCCTGGTCGGCATGGTCGACGAGGTGATCGCGGTCTGGGACGGCACCCCGGACGGCGAGCCCGCCCGGGTCGCCGGGCTCGCCCAGCAGGCCGGGCTCTACGTCCACCGGATCTGGCCGGCGGGCTGCGAGCGCCCGTAGGGCCCGTCCCGCCGGTCCGGCCGATCGGACCGGCCTCGGACGCGCCCGGCGGGCCGGACCGGACTGACACAATGGGGCCATGTCCACCACACCCGCCGCCCCCGGCAGCACCGCCCTGGCCCCCGAGATCGCCGCCCGCCTCAAGCGCACCGAGGAGGGCCTGCTCCCGGCCGTCGCACAGCAGTACGACACCGGCGAGGTGCTGATGCTCGGCTGGATGGACGACGAGGCCCTGCACCGCACCCTGACCACCGGCCGCTGCACCTACTGGAGCCGCAGCCGGCGCGAGTACTGGGTCAAGGGCGACACCTCGGGCCACGTCCAGCAGGTCAAGTCCGTCGCCCTGGACTGCGACGGCGACACCCTGCTGGTCCGGGTCGACCAGACCGGCGCCGCCTGCCACACCGGCGACCGCACCTGCTTCGACGCCGACGTGCTCCCGCTCGCCTGACCCCCACACCCCGCCACGACCAGAAGGTGCCGCTCTTCATGGACCTCGAAGCCTTCCGCAAGCTCGCCGTCGACACCCGGGTCATCCCGGTCACCCGCAGGCTCCTCGCGGACGGCCTCACCCCGATCGGCCTCTACCGCAGCCTCGCGGGCGAGCGCCCCGGCACCTTCCTGCTGGAGTCCGCCGAACAGGGCCGCAGCTGGTCCCGGTACTCCTTCGTGGGCGTGCGCAGCGCCGCCACCCTCACCGCGGACCAGGACGGCAACGCCCGCTGGCTCGGCGCCCCGCCGGTCGGCATCCCCACCTCCGGCGACCCGCTGCAGGTGCTGCGCGCCGCCCTGGACGCCCTGCACACCCCGCGCCGCGCCGACGACGGCCTGCCGCCGCTCACCGGGGGCCTGGTCGGCTACCTCGGCTACGACGTCGTCCGCCGGCTGGAGAAGCTGCCCGACCTCAACCCGGACGACCTGCGGCTGCCCGAGCTGACCATGCTGCTCGCCACCGACCTCGCCGTGCTCGACCACGTGGACGGCACGGTGCTGCTGATCGCCAACGCCGTCAACCACAACGACCTGGCCAGCGGCGCCGACGAGGCCTACGCGGACGCGGTGGCCCGGCTGGACGCGATGGAGGCCGACCTGCTGAAGCCGGTCGACCCGGGCCTGGCGACCTTCACCCCGGCCGGCGCCGGCGACGTCCACTCGCCGTTCGGCGGGGCGCCCTACCGGGCCGCCGTCGAGGAGATCAAGGAGCGGATCCGGGCCGGCGAGGCCTTCCAGGTGGTGCCCTCGCAGCGCTTCGAGGCGCCCTGCCCGGCCTCCGCACTGGACGTCTACCGGGTGCTGCGCACCACCAACCCCAGCCCGTACATGTACCTGTTCCGGTTCCCCGGCCCGGACGGCGGCGCGGCGGGCGGCTTCGACGTGGTCGGCTCCAGCCCGGAGGCGCTGGTCAAGGTCACCGACGGCGAGGCGATGCTGCACCCGATCGCCGGCACCCGGCACCGCGGCGCCACCCCGCAGGAGGACGCCGGGCTCGCCGCCGAGCTGCTGGCCGACCCCAAGGAGCGGGCCGAGCACCTGATGCTGGTCGACCTCGGCCGCAACGACCTCGGCCGGGTCTGCGAGCCCGGCAGCGTGGAGGTGGTCGACTTCATGCACATCGAGCGGTACAGCCACGTCATGCACATCGTCTCCACCGTCACCGGCCGGGTCGCCCCCGGGCGGACGGCCTTCGACGTGCTCACCGCCTGCTTCCCGGCCGGCACCCTCTCCGGCGCGCCGAAGCCGCGCGCGATGCGCATCATCGAGGAGTTGGAGCCCACCCGCCGGGGCCTGTACGGCGGCTGCGTCGGCTACCTGGACTTCGCCGGGGACTCCGACACCGCGATCGCCATCCGCACCGCGGTGCTGCGGGACGGCACCGCCTACGTCCAGGCCGGCGCGGGCGTGGTCGCCGACTCCGACCCGCACGGCGAGGACACCGAGTGCCGCAACAAGGCCGCCGCCGTCCTGCGGGCCGTGGCCACCGCGAACACGCTGCGCACGCCGCTATCGTGAGGACGACGGGCGCGTTGAACCGCTGAGGGAAGGCGGCCGGGATGACGTCGGCGAGCACGGAGAGCGCCTGGGACGCGCTCGAAGGTGTCAACCCTCCGCGCGGCTACCGGGTGGAGATCACGGACGGGAAGATCATCATGACGCCCCACGGGGAGAGCCGGTGGGAGGTCGTCCTCAGCGCGGCGCCGCAGATCAGGGCGCAGCTCGCGGGACACGGCCGGGTGCTGTCGGACGTCATGATCGACTTCCCCTCGCCGCGCTTCGGCTACGCCCCCGACCTGGCGGTCGTCGCCCCGGGGGCGGAGCGCAACGCCCGTCACCGGTTCGAGTGGCACGACCTCGAAGCGGTGATCGAGGTGGCCTCGCCCTCGGGCCGGGACGAGGACCACCTCGGGAAGGTCCGGACGTACGCCCAGTGCGGGATCCCGCTCTACGTCGTGGTGGACCCGGCCGAGGCGGTCTGCACGGTGCACAGCGCCCCGCAGCGCACCGGGAACTACCGGGAGGCGGAGCGGGTGCCCTTCGGCAACGACCTGTTCCTGCCGCTGGCGGACCGGACCCTGGTGCTGTCCACCGACGGGTTCCCGGCGGACCCGAGGTAGGGGCGGCGCGCAGGGTCGTGGATAGTGGACGGGTGAGCGTTCCTACCCAGCCCCGTGCCGAAGCCGCCCCCGCAGCTACCGCCCCCGCCCCCGCCGCGGTCGGGCGGCGGATGCTCGGCGTGATGCTGCTGCTGACCGCGCTCGGCGCCGTCCTGGTGCTGACCGCCGTCGGCCGGGTCTGGGCCGAGGGCCGGGTCGCCGGATCGGCCGCCGGGACGCTGGAGGTGTCCGCCACCGGCAGCCGGATCTCCGAACTGCCCGGCGGGCTGGCCCTGGTGGCGCTGGCGGCGGCGGTCGCGGTGTTCGCGGTGCGCGGCGCCGGACGGATCGCGGTCGGTGTGCTCACGCTGCTGTCCGGCCTCGGGGTGGCCGCCACGGCGGCGGCCGGGGCGGGCGACAGCACGGCACTGCACGCCGAGGCGGCCCGCAAGCTGGCGCTGTCCGGCGCCCGGGCCACCGGGATCAGCCACACCGCCTGGCCCTGGCTGGCGCTGCTCGGCGGGCTGCTGCTGGCGCTGGCCGGGCTGCTGACCGTCCGGTACGGCCGGGGCTGGCCGACCATGGGCAGCCGCTACGACGCGCCGACCCGCAAGGCGCCCGCAAAGGCCGCCGAGAGCCCGGCCGACCTGTGGAAGGCGCTGGACCGGGGCGAGGACCCGACCGCGGGCTGAGCGCCGCGGGCGGGCCTGCACGGGTGTGACCCGATAGACGAGCACCCCCTTTGGGGGAGCGCCGTGTGGCCCGGCACAATGGAACACGTCAACCCGCCAGGGGCCCGCGGGCCCGGCCGGGCCCCGGAGAACCAAGGAGCACCGCAGATGTCGGCAGCAGCACACGGCCACAACCCCGCCGCCTGGACCGGCGTGACCATCGCGTTCGTCGGCTTCGCGATCTCGGGCGTGGCGATGATCCTCCCGTCGGTGCTGATCGTCTGGGCCGGCCTGGCGGTCGTCGTGCTCGGCGGCGTGGTCGGCAAGGCCATGTCGATGGCCGGGATGGGCAAGCAGCCCAGCCCGCACGTGGAGACCCTTGAGGACCGTGCTGCGGCGGCCGCCGCCGTCACCGCCTGACGCGCGACCCCTCGTACGGCCGAACGGCGGGCGCCACGCCCGCCGTTTCGTTCTGCCCCCCGCTTGCGCCGGGCGGGCACAATCATGGGCGTGAACGCCGCTCCCACCGCCTCCACCCGGCCGCCCGTGCTGCGCAGGCTGGGCCCGCCGCTGGCCGCCCTGGCCGCCGTGGCCGTCCCCGCCGTGTACATCGCCGCGGTGGACCCCAACGCCCCCGGCCACTACCCCGACTGCCCCTTCCTGGCGGCCACCGGCTGGTGGTGCCCCGGCTGCGGCGGCCTGCGCTGCGTCCACGCGCTCGCCCACGGGGACCTCTCCGGCGCCCTGCACGACAACGCGTCCGCCGTGCTGCTGTTCGCGGTGCTGGCGGTGCTCTGGCTGCGCTGGCTGTGGGCCGTGTCGGTCGGCGGCCCGGCGCCGCGGATCGCGCCGGGGGCGCGGCGCTGGGCGCTGATCGCGCTGCTGGTGCTGGTGTTCACGGTCGTGCGCAACCTGCCCGTCGGGGCGGGGCTGGCGCCACCGCTGGTATGAGTCCGACAGCCGGTGTAAAAGGTGTGAAACCGCAGCTGGGAGCCGCCTCGGGGGGCGTCCGGTCCGCGAGACGCACGCCGGGTGGATGCGCCCCGCGCTCCCCGGTGCCGATACCATCGAAGGGCCGGCTGGCCGTTTGGCCGCCCGGCCCCTGGCCGGCCGAGCCGGCAGAAATGATGGGGGCGCCCGCGTGAGCGAGCGAACAAGTGTCAGGTGCGTGTTGCGCGCAGCGCCTGCCGAGCGGAGCGAGGTGGGCGTATGACTGTGCTCGAAACGATTGTCGAAGGGGTCCTCGAGGACCTCGCCGAGCGCCAGGCCAAGGTCTCCCTGGACGAGCTCAAGGAGATCGCCGCCAAGGCCCCCGACGCCAAGGACGGCGTGGCGGCCCTGCGCGGCGACGGTGTCCGGGTGATCTGCGAGGTCAAGCGCTCCAGCCCGTCCAAGGGCGCGCTGGCCGCGATCGCCGATCCGGCCGCGCTGGCCCGCGACTACGCGCTCGGCGGCGCCGCCGCGATCAGCGTCCTGACCGAGCAGCGCCGCTTCGGCGGCTCCCTCGCGGACCTGGACAGCGTCCGCGCCGCGGTGGACACCCCGGTGCTGCGCAAGGACTTCATCGTCACCGCCTACCAGCTGTGGGAGGCCCGCGCCCACGGCGCCGACCTCGCGCTGCTGATCGTCGCCGCCCTCGACCAGCCGGCCCTGGTGTCGCTGATCGAGCGCGCCGAGTCGATCGGCCTCACGCCGCTGGTGGAGGTGCACGACGAGGAGGAGATCGCCCGCGCGGTCGACGCCGGGGCGCGCATCATCGGCGTCAACGCCCGCAACCTCAAGACCCTCGAGGTGGACCGCAACACCTTCGGCAACGTCGTCCACGCCATCCCGGACCACGTCGTCAAGGTCGCCGAGTCCGGTGTGCGCGGCCCGCTGGACGTGATCTCCTACGCCAACCTCGGCGCCGACGCGGTGCTGGTCGGCGAGTCCCTGGTGACCGGCAAGGACCCGCGGGCGGCCGTCGCCGACCTGGTCGCGGCCGGCGCGCACCCCGCGCTGCGGCACAAGGACTGACCCCGCCGCCATGAAACTAGCCTCCCGTCTCGCCCCCGGCTGCCGCCCGCGCGGCTGCCGCGCGCCCGCACGCCGGGTGCTGGGCAGGCGGGTGCGCTACGTGATCGGTTGCGAGCCCGGACAGGTGCCCGGCCGTCGATGGCGCAGGTCGCACGGCTGAGCCAGCCGTTCCGACGTCACTGTCGTCATCTTCCAGAAGGACTCCACCATGTCCGAGAAGGACTACCTGCCCGGCGCCGAGGTGCCGGACGCCCGCGGCTACTTCGGTGCCTACGGGGGCCGCTTCATTCCGGAGGCGCTGGTCGCCGCCGTCGAACAGGTCGCCGACGAGTACGAGAAGGCCAAGGCCGACCCGGCGTTCGCCGCCGAGCTGGACGGGCTGCTCAAGGACTACACCGGCCGTCCCAGCCCGCTGACCGACGTCCACCGCTTCTCCGCCGAGGCGGGGGGCGCGCGCGTCCTGCTCAAGCGCGAGGACCTCAACCACACCGGCTCGCACAAGATCAACAACGTGCTGGGCCAGGCCCTGCTCACCAGGCGGATGGGCAAGACCCGGATCATCGCCGAGACCGGCGCCGGCCAGCACGGCGTGGCCACCGCCACCGCCTGCGCGCTGTTCGGCTTCGACTGCACCATCTACATGGGCGAGGTCGACACCCAGCGGCAGGCGCTGAACGTCGCCCGGATGCGGATGCTCGGCGCCGAGGTGGTCTCGGTGACGTCCGGCAGCCGCACGCTCAAGGACGCCATCAACGAGGCGTTCCGCGACTGGGTCGCCAACGTGGACTCCACCCACTACCTGTTCGGCACCGTGGCCGGCCCGCACCCCTTCCCGATGATGGTCCGCGACTTCCACCGGGTGATCGGCGTCGAGGCCCGCCGGCAGGTGCTGGACCGGACCGGGCGGCTGCCGGACGCCGTCGTCGCCTGCGTGGGCGGCGGCTCCAACGCGATGGGCATCTTCCACGAGTTCATCCCGGACGCCGGGGTGCGCCTGATCGGCTGCGAGGCGGCCGGCGAGGGCGCCGAGACCCCGAAGCACGCCGCCACCCTCACCAAGGGCGACCCGGGTGTGCTGCACGGCTCGCGGACCTACGTCCTGCAGGACGAGGACGGCCAGACCATCGAGTCGCACTCGATCTCGGCCGGCCTGGACTACCCGGGCGTCGGCCCGGAGCACGCCTGGCTGAAGGACACCGGCCGGGCCGAGTACCGCCCGGTCACCGACGACGCCGCCATGCAGGCGCTGCGGCTGCTGTCCCGCACCGAGGGCATCATCCCGGCCATCGAGAGCGCCCACGCGCTGGCCGGCGCCCTGGAGCTGGGCCGCGAGCTCGGGCCCGAGGCCACCATCCTGGTCTCGCTCTCCGGGCGCGGCGACAAGGACATGCACACCGCGGCCGAGTACTTCGGCCTGTACGACGAGGCTGCCAACGGCGCCGCTGACGGGGGTAAGTGACCATGGCTTCGAAGCTCAGCGGCATCCTGGCCGCCGCCAAGGCGGAGAACCGCGCCGCGCTGATCGGCTACCTGCCGGCCGGCTTCCCGAGCGTGGACGGCGGCGTGCGCGCGGTCAACGCGCTGATCGAGGGCGGCTGCGACATCGTCGAGGTGGGCCTGCCGCACTCCGACCCGGTGCTGGACGGCCCGACCATCCAGACCGCCGACGACATCGCGCTGCGCGGCGGCGTGCGGATCAAGGACGTGCTGCGCACCGTCCAGGAGGTGGCCGCCGCGCACCCCGAGGCGGCGGTCCTGGTCATGACGTACTGGAACCCGGTCGACCGCTACGGCACCGCGCGCTTCGCCGCGGACCTGGCCGCGGCGGGCGGGGCGGGCTGCATCCTGCCGGACCTGCCGGTGGAGGAGTCCGAGGAGTGGCGCAAGGCGGCGGACGAGCACGGGCTGGACACCGTGTTCGTGGTCGCCCCGAGCAGCCGGGACAAGCGCCTCGCCGAGGTCACCGCGGCGGGCAGCGGCTTCGTGTACGCGGCCGCCGTGATGGGCGTGACCGGCACCAGGGCCCGGGTCGGCAACCTCGCCGAGGACCTGGTCGCCCGGACCAGGGCCACCACCGACCTGCCGGTCTGCGTCGGCCTCGGCGTCTCGACGGCGGTGCAGGCCGCCGAGGTGGCCGGCTTCGCGGACGGTGTGATCGTCGGCTCGGCCTTCGTCCAGCGGATCCTGGACGCCGACGGGGACGAGCAGGCCGCGCTGGACGCCGTCCGCGGCCTGGCCGGCGAGCTGGCCGCGGGAGTCCGCCGCCGGTAGTCCGCCCTGCTCGACCGCGTTCCACCACGCTCCGTCCGACGGCCCGTCGCCCCGCAGTACCGGGGGCGGCGGGCCGTCGGCCGTTCCCGGAGGCGGCCCGGCCACCCCGAACGGGTGAACACTGGCGGGGACACGCATCAGCCGGGGTTGACCGGCGTTGAGTGGAGGGACGAGTGCACGAACGACGAGCCCGGGGCCAGAGGCGGGCGCGAAGCGAGCGAAGGGGTCTGCCGGTGCCGTGTCTCCAGCGAGCCGTCCTGCTGCGGGCGGCCGCGGCCGTCCTCGCCCTGTGCGCCGCCGTCGGGGCGGACACCGCGGTCGGGCACGCGCTGGCCAGGCGGGGTGCGGAGCGGGCCGAGCGGGACGCGTACGTCTGCGCCGAGGCGGCCCGGGTGGACGCGGCGGTCCGGGCCACCCGCTCGGAGCACGAGGGCCGGCAGGACCTGTACGACCCGGGGCGGCCGCCGGGATGCGTCCCGAACGGGCGCTAGAACGCGGTGGGAACGTATTCGGACACATCGTCATCAGGTGTCACCCATACGGCTTAATTCCTGAATATGGAGGAACCGCCCTTCATCCCTTACGGTTCATCAGGAAGTGAACGTGTTTCCCGAGGGGGGTTTCCCGATGGCCGGCCCGGCAGCGCAGCCCGGTGACCCAGTGCAGCCCGGTGACCCGGCGCGGCCCGGCCCGGCGCGGCGCGGTGGCACCGCGCGGGCGCCGTGGCCGGCGTGGACGGAGTGGATCGGTACGGCCGCCCGGCTCGGCCTCGCCGTGGTCTGGGGCTGGGCCGGTCTGGCCAAGATCGCCGACCCGGCCGAGGCCGCCCAGGCGGTGCGCGCCTACGAGATCCTGCCCGAGTCGCTGGTCAAGCCGGTCGGCTACGCGCTGCCCTTCCTGGAGCTGGCGCTCGCGCTGCTGCTGGTGATCGGGCTCGGCGTCCGGCTGGTGGCCGCGGTCTCCGCGCTGCTGCTGCTCGCCTTCATCGCCGGGATCGCCTCCGCCTGGGCGCGCGGCATCTCGATCGACTGCGGCTGCTTCGGCGGCGGCGGGGCGGTGGACGCCTCGCAGACCGAGTACCTGCAGGAGATCCTGCGCGACACCGGGTTCCTGCTGCTGGCCGGCTGGCTGCTCTGGCGGCCCCGCACCAGGCTCTCGGTGGACGGCTGGCTGGCGAGCTAGCCGACCGGACCGGGCCCGGCCGGCCCGACCGGCCGCACCCCCACCCCCGACCCTGCCCCCACCCCCGACCTGGATGTCCAAGGCAATGAGCGAGAAGAACCGAGAAGGCAAGCGCACCGCCCGCGAGCGGATGCTGGCGGAGCGGGCGGCCGACGAGGCCGGCGCCCGGCGCAAGAAGAAGCTGGTGGTCGGCGGGGTGGTGCTGGCGGTGATCGCCGCCGCCGTGGTCACCGGCGTGGTGGTGCAGAACCAGCGCTCCAAGCCGGAGACCCCGACCGCGGCCCCGGCCGGCGCGATCGGCGACAAGAACCTGGTCATCCCGGTCGGTGCCGCGAACGCCCCGTCCGTCCTCACCGTCTACGAGGACCCGCGCTGCCCCGCCTGCGGCACCTTCGAGCGTGACTTCGCACCGACCATCGACCAGTTGGAGGACGCGGGCAAGATCTACTCCAACTACCACATCGTGTCGTTCATCGACCGGGCCGTCCCGGGCAAGGGCTCCAAGTACGGGGCCAACGCGCTGGCCTGTGCGCAGGACGCCGGGCACTTCCGCGACTACCACGACGTGATCTACCGCAACCAGCCGGACGAGACCAACGACGCCTTCGGCGACAAGGCGACGCTGATCAGCCTCGCCAAGCAGGTCAACGGCCTGGACACACCCGCCTTCGAGGCCTGCGTCAACGACAACAAGTTCGGCGGGTGGGTGTCCGCGGTCCAGCAGGACTTCGACAAGTCCAGCTACAAGTCGACACCGACGGTGCTGCTCAACGGCCAGCCGATCTACCCGAAGAACGGCAGCGAGGAGATCAGCCCGGCGAACCTGGTGAAGTGGGTGGACGCGGCCAACCAGGGCAAGCAGCTCGGCACCCCCGGCTCGAACGGCCAGACCCCGGCGCCGACCAGCACCGCCTCGGAGAGCAACAACCCCTCGCCGAACGCCGGCTAGGCCCAGCCCCCGGTCGGCCGCCGCCGCCCCCTCCCCGTCCGGAGGGGGCGGCGCAACCCCGCCTGCGATCCAGGCTGCAACCACGGGTGAAACCCCGGCCGGGGCCGCGCACCAGGCCCGGCCCGCCGGCCGTTGTTCGGCATCTGTGACCCACGGGGTGCCCGGGGCGGGCCGAAGACCCTGTAGCGTCGGAGCTGCCATGGATATCGCCTACATTCCCAGCCCGTCGCGGGGCGTCCTCTACCTCGGACCGATCCCGCTGCGCGCCTACGCCTTCTGCATCATCCTCGGTGTCGTCGTGGCCGTCTGGCTCGGCAGCAAGCGCTGGGTCGCCCGGGGCGGTGGCAAGCACACGGTCGGCGACATCGCCGTCTGGGCTGTGCCGTTCGGCCTGGTCGGCGGCCGGCTCTACCACGTGATCACCGACCACCAGCTGTACTTCGGTGCGGGCCGCAACCCCTGGAACGCCCTCAAGATCTGGGAGGGCGGCCTCGGGATCTGGGGCGCGATCGCGCTCGGCGCGGTCGGCGCCTGGATCGGCGCCCGCCGCCGGGGTGTGCCGCTGCCCGCCTACGCCGACGCGATCGCGCCGGGCATCGCGCTCGCCCAGGCGCTCGGACGCTGGGGCAACTGGTTCAACCAGGAGCTGTACGGCCGGGAGACCACCCTGCCGTGGGGCCTGGAGATCGACAAGACGCTGCCGAGCGGCGAGGTGGTCACCGGGATCTACCACCCGACCTTCCTCTACGAGTCGCTCTGGTGCGTCGGGGTCGCGCTGCTGGTGATCTGGGCGGACCGCCGGTTCACCCTCGGCCACGGCCGGGCCTTCGCGCTGTACGTCGCCGCGTACACGGTGGGCCGGTTCTGGACCGAGTGGCTGCGGATCGACGAGGCCCACCACGTCCTCGGCCTGCGGATCAACGACTGGGTCGCGATCCTGGTCTTCCTCGGGGCCGTCGCCTACCTGGTGATCGTGGGCAGGAAGCGCCCGGGGCGGGAGGATCCGGCCAGCATCGACCCGATGGCGACCGACTCCTCGGACGTCCCGGCGGCCTCCGACGCCCCGGGTGCCGCAGGTGCCCCGGGCGCCTCGGACGAGAGCGCCGAGCCGTCTCGGCCCGTGGACGAAAAGGCGGACGCCGACGCGGCCGACACGGCCGCGGACCAGGCCGACAAGAACGCCAAGAACCTCACCTGACCTGCGAGTCCGCTCGCCTCCGGCCGCCCTTCCGCATTGCGTGGAGGGCGGCCGGAATGCTGTTCGGACAGCCTTACTTTGCTGGAAATGCCCAGGCCGCGCGGACTACGTTCGATTCATTCAGACGATCGGACGGAGGCCCGACAACCGTGAGTGCGACCACCCTTGAACCCGAGGCCGGGAACCACCCCCGCATTCCCGCCGCGGGGCACCACCGTGATGTGAACGGCGGCTGGCTGCGGCCCGCCGTGTTCGGTGCGATGGACGGGCTGGTCTCCAACTTCGCGCTGATGACCGGGGTCACCGGCGGCGCGGTCTCCAGCGGCACGGTGGTGCTGACCGGACTGGCGGGCCTGGCGGCCGGCGCCTGCTCGATGGCGGCGGGGGAGTACACCTCGGTGGCCTCGCAGCGCGAGCTGGTGCAGGCCGAGATCGAGGCCGAGCGGCTGGAGCTCAGCCGCAACCCGCACGGCGAGCTGGCCGAACTGGCGCAGCTGTACGTGGCGCGCGGGGTGGAGCCGGGGCTGGCGCAGGAGGTGGCCCGGCAGCTGTCCGCCGATCCGGACCGGACGCTTGAGGTGCACGCCCGGGAGGAGCTGGGCGTCGACCCCAACGACCTGCCCTCGCCGTGGGTCGCCGCCGGCTCCTCCTTCGTCTGCTTCGCGGTCGGTGCGCTGCTCCCGCTGCTGCCGTACCTGCTGGGGGCGACCTCGCTGCTGCCGGCGCTGGTGCTCTCGATGCTCGGCCTGTTCGCCTGCGGTGCGGTGGTGGCCCGGGTGACGGCGCGCAGCTGGTGGTACAGCGGGCTCCGGCAGCTGGTGCTGGGCGGGGCGGCGGCCGGGGTGACCTACCTGCTGGGCTGGCTGATCGGCGGCCACGTCGGCTGACGGCCGCATACCCGGGCGGGGTCGGCGGGGCTGCCGGGGCCGGTGGGCCGACCGGGCAGGTGGGAGGCCCGGGGCCTTCGTGGGATGGTACGGACTTCTGCATGATTATGCGCTACTGTGCGTGACGTTCCACACATGGGTCCGGCTGTCCGGCTCTCCTAGCATCGGTCGCAGGCCTGCCGGTCCGAGGATTGCCCCGGTCGGACCGGCCTTGGGGGATCGAATCGCAGGCGGACCTGTGGCGATCTTGTCGACGAGGCATTTCGCCCCTGTTTCGGCCCTCCGGGGCACGGGCACACTTGAGTGAGCGTGCGGACGAGTTTCCGTCTCCCGTCGCTCGCATTACTCGTCGGTAATAGCCCCTGACCTGGGGTCATGTCCGCGATGTGGACGCAGGATTCCACTTCCCGGGATCTCCGGCATCATGTAACCTGCACGAAATCGCAGAGGGCCAACGTCGTCCCTATTGCACAAGCTCATTGCTCAAGACGACGACGGGAGAGCCGATGCTGTCTGCATCCATGCACTCCGCCAACGAGCCCCAGGCCGGCGCCGCGCGCCCGCCGTACGCGCTCGTTCCGGATGCGCGACCTGCTGCTCAGGGCCTGTACGACCCGCGAAACGAGCACGACGCCTGCGGCGTCGGCTTCGTCGCCACGCTGACCGGCATCGCCGACCACAAGATCGTCGAGCAGGCGCTCACCGTGCTGCGCAACCTGGAGCACCGGGGTGCCACCGGCGCCGAGCCGGACTCCGGTGACGGCGCGGGCATCCTGACCCAGATCCCGGACGCCTTCCTGCGGGCCAAGGTCCCCTTCGAGCTCCCGGCCGCCGGCGCCTACGCGGTCGGCATCGCCTTCCTGCCCGACGAGGACGAGGCCGACGCCGCCGCCGTCGCGCGGATCGAGGCCATCGCCGCCGAGGAGGACCTGACCGTCCTCGGCTGGCGCGACGTCCCGGTCAGCCCGGACCTGCTGGGCGCCACCGCCCGCTCGGTGATGCCGCGCTTCCGCCAGGTGTTCCTGGCCAAGGACGGCGTCGAGGGCATCGCGCTGGACCGGCTCGCCTTCGTCGTCCGCAAGCGCTCCGAGCGCGAGGCCGGTGTCTACCTCCCGTCGCTCTCCGCGCGCACCATCGTCTACAAGGGCATGCTCACCACCGGGCAGCTGGAGCCGTTCTTCCCCGACCTGTCGGACCGGCTCTACGCCTCCGCGCTCGGCCTGGTGCACTCCCGCTTCTCCACCAACACCTTCCCGAGCTGGCCGCTCGCCCACCCGTACCGCTTCGTCGCGCACAACGGCGAGATCAACACGGTCAAGGGCAACCGGAACTGGATGACCGCCCGGGAGTCCCAGCTCGCCACCGACCTCATCCCCGCCAACCGCAACGGGCAGGGCCTGGAGCGGATCTTCCCGATCTGCACCCCGGACCACTCCGACTCGGCGTCCTTCGACGAGGTCCTGGAGCTGCTCCACCTCGGCGGCCGCTCGCTGCCGCACTCGGTGCTGATGATGATCCCGGAGGCGTGGGAGAACCACGCCACCATGGAGCCGGCCCGCCGCGCGTTCTACCAGTACCACTCCAACCTGATGGAGCCCTGGGACGGCCCGGCCTGCGTGACCTTCACCGACGGCACCCAGATCGGCGCCGTGCTGGACCGCAACGGCCTGCGCCCGGCCCGCTACTGGATCACCGAGGACGGCCTGGTCGTCCTCTCCTCCGAGGTCGGCGTGCTCGACATCGAGCAGGAGAAGGTCGCCAAGAAGGGCCGCCTGCAGCCCGGCAAGATGTTCCTCATCGACACCGCGGAGCACCGCATCGTCGAGGACGAGGAGATCAAGTCCGCGCTGGCCTCCGAGCACCCCTACGGGGAGTGGGTCGCGGGCGGTCAGATCCAGCTCGCCAAGCTGCCCGAGCGCGAGCACATCGCGCACACCCACGCCTCGGTGACGCGCCGTCAGCAGACCTTCGGCTACACCGAGGAGGAGCTGCGGGTCATCCTCGCGCCGATGGCCGGGACGGGCGGTGAGGCGCTCGGCTCGATGGGCACCGACAGCCCGATCGCCGCGCTCTCCGAGAAGCCGCGCCTGCTGTTCGACTACTTCGTACAGCTCTTCGCGCAGGTCACCAACCCGCCGCTGGACGCCATCCGCGAGGAGCTCGTCACCTCGCTGCTGAGCAACCTCGGCCCCGAGGGCAACCTGCTGGCCGCCGAGGCCGCCGCCTGCCGCTCGGTCGGCATCACCTTCCCGGTGATCGACAACGACGAGCTGGCCAAGCTCGTCCACATCAACGCCGACGGCGACCAGCCCGGCCTCAAGGCCGTGACCCTGTCCGGCCTCTACAAGGTCGCCACCGGCGGCGAGGGCCTGGCCGCCCGGCTGGCCGCGATCGCCGCCGAGGCCGACGCCGCGATCGCCGACGGCGCCCGGATCGTCGTGCTCTCCGACCGGCACTCCGACGCCGAGCACGCCCCGATCCCCTCGCTGCTGCTCACCTCCGCGATCCACCACCACCTGATCCGCACCAAGCAGCGCACCCAGGTGTCGCTGCTGGTCGAGGCCGGCGACGTCCGCGAGGTCCACCACGTGGCCCTGCTGGTCGGCTACGGCGCCGGCGCGGTCAACCCGTACCTGGCGATGGAGTCCGTCGAGGACCTCGTCGCCCAGGGCACCTTCCTGACCGGCATCGAGCCCGAGAAGGCCATCAAGAACCTGATCAAGGCGCTCGGCAAGGGCGTTCTGAAGGTCATGTCCAAGATGGGCATCTCCACCGTCGCCTCCTACCGCGGCGCGCAGGTCTTCGAGGCCATCGGCCTCTCCGAGGAGCTGGTCGGCGCCTACTTCGCGGGCACCACCACCAAGCTCGGCGGCATCGGCCTGACGGAGATCGCCAAGGAGGTGGCCGCCCGCCACGCCAAGGCGTACCCGGCCTCCGGCATCCCCGCCGCGCACCGCGCGCTGGACATCGGCGGCGAGTACCAGTGGCGCCGCGAGGGCGAGCCGCACCTGTTCGACCCGGACACCGTCTTCCGGCTCCAGCACTCCACCCGCAACCGCCGGTACGACATCTTCAAGCAGTACACGGACCGGGTGAACGAGCAGTCCCAGCGCCTGATGACGCTGCGCGGCCTGTTCCAGCTGGACGGCCTCGGCCGCACCCCGATCCCCGTCGACGAGGTCGAGCCGGTCTCCGAGATCGTCAAGCGCTTCTCCACCGGCGCCATGTCCTACGGCTCCATCTCGCGCGAGGCGCACGAGACCCTCGCCATCGCGATGAACCGCCTCGGCGGCAAGTCCAACACCGGTGAGGGCGGCGAGGACCCGGACCGCCTGTACGACCCGGAGCGCCGCTCCGCGATCAAGCAGGTCGCCTCCGGCCGCTTCGGCGTCACCTCCGAGTACCTGGTCAACGCGGACGACATCCAGATCAAGATGGCCCAGGGCGCCAAGCCCGGCGAGGGCGGCCAGCTGCCCGGCCACAAGGTCTACCCGTGGGTCGCCAAGACCCGGCACTCCACCCCGGGCGTCGGCCTGATCTCCCCGCCGCCGCACCACGACATCTACTCGATCGAGGATCTGGCCCAGCTGATCCACGACCTCAAGAACGCCAACCCGGCGGCCCGCATCCACGTGAAGCTGGTCTCCGAGGTCGGCGTCGGCACGGTCGCGGCCGGCGTCTCCAAGGCGCACGCGGACGTGGTGCTGGTCTCCGGCCACGACGGCGGCACCGGCGCCTCGCCGCTCACCTCGCTCAAGCACGCGGGCGGCCCCTGGGAGCTCGGCCTCGCCGAGACCCAGCAGACCCTGCTGCTCAACGGCCTGCGCGACCGCATCGTGGTGCAGACCGACGGCCAGCTGAAGACCGGCCGCGACGTCGTCATCGCCGCGCTGCTGGGCGCCGAGGAGTTCGGCTTCGCCACCGCCCCGCTGGTGGTCTCCGGCTGCATCATGATGCGCGTCTGCCACCTGGACACCTGCCCGGTCGGCGTCGCCACCCAGAACCCGGTGCTGCGCGAGCGCTTCTCCGGCAAGCCCGAGTTCGTGGTGAACTTCTTCGAGTTCATCGCGGAGGAGGTCCGGGAGATCCTGGCCGAGCTGGGCTTCCGCACCATCGAGGAGGCCGTCGGCCACGCCGAGCACATCAACGCGGCCGCCGCGATCGACCACTGGAAGGCCGCCGGCCTCGACCTGGCCCCGCTCTTCCACGTCCCCGAGCTGCCCGAGGGCGCGGCCCTGCACCGCACCACCACGCAGGACCACGCGCTCGACAAGGCCCTGGACAACCAGCTGATCGACCTGGCCCAGGACGCGCTGGAGAACGGCGACGCCGTCCGCATCCAGCTGCCGATCCGCAACGTCAACCGCACGGTCGGCACCATGCTCGGCCACGAGGTGACCAAGCGGTACCGCGGCGAGGGCCTGCCCGAGGGCACCATCGACGTCACCTTCACCGGCAGCGCCGGCCAGTCGTTCGGCGCCTTCGTCCCGAAGGGCATCACGCTGCGGCTGGAGGGCGACGCCAACGACTACGTCGGCAAGGGCCTGTCCGGCGGTGTGGTGATCGTCCGCCCGGCGCGCGACGCCGCCGCCATCGGCGCCGACGCCCAGAACCACGTCATCGCCGGCAACACCATCGGCTACGGCGCCACCAGCGGCCGCGTCCACCTGCGGGGCAAGGCCGGCGAGCGCTTCGGCGTCCGCAACTCCGGTGCCACCCTGGTCGTCGAGGGCGTGGGCGACCACGGCCTGGAGTACATGACCGGGGGCCGGGTCGTCGTCCTCGGCGAGACCGGGCGTAACCTGGCAGCGGGCATGTCCGGCGGTATCGCCTACGTGCTGGACCTTCGCCCCGCGAACGTCAACGACGGCATGGTGGGCATCGAGGCCCCGACCGCCGCCGACCGCGAATGGCTGCGCGAGACCGTGCAGCAGCACTACGAGGAGACCGGCTCCACCGTCGCCGCCGAGCTCCTGGCCGACTGGGGCAGCGGGGTCTCCCGCTTCTCCAAGATCATGCCGACCGACTACAAGGCTGTGCTCGCCGCCAAGGACGCCGCTGAGCGCGATGGACTCTCCGAGTCCGAGACCACTCGCAAGATGATGGAGGCGGCACGTGGCTGACCCCAAGGGCTTCCTGACCACCGGCAAGCAGCTGGCCGAGCGCCGGCCCGTGGACGTGCGTCTGCGGGACTGGAACGAGGTCTACGTCGAGCGCAGCCTCCTGCCGATCATCACCAAGCAGGCCGGCCGCTGCATGGACTGCGGCATCCCGTTCTGCCACAACGGCTGCCCGCTCGGGAACCTCATCCCCGAGTGGAACGACCTGGCCTACCGGGAGGACTTCACCGGCGCCATCGAGCGGCTGCACGCGACCAACAACTTCCCGGAGTTCACCGGGCGGCTCTGCCCGGCCCCCTGCGAGTCCGCGTGCGTCCTGGGCATCAACCAGGACGCGGTGACCATCAAGAACGTCGAGGTCACCATCATCGACAAGGCCTGGGACCGGGGCGGTGTCACGCCGCAGATCCCCGAGCGGCTCTCCGGCAAGACCGTCGCCGTCGTCGGCTCCGGCCCGGCCGGCCTGGCCGTCGCCCAGCAGCTCACCCGGGCCGGGCACACCGTGGTGGTGTACGAGCGCGCCGACCGCATCGGCGGCCTGCTGCGCTACGGCATCCCCGAGTTCAAGATGGAGAAGCGCCACATCAACCGCCGCATCGAGCAGATGCGCGCGGAGGGCACCCGCTTCCGTACCGGCGTCCACGTCGGCGAGGACATCACCGGGCAGCAGCTGCGCGAGCGCTTCGACGCGGTCGTCGTGGCCGCCGGCGCCACCACGGCCCGCGACCTGCCGGTGCCCGGGCGCGAGCTCAGGGGCATCCACCAGGCCATGGAGTACCTGCCGCTGGCCAACAAGGTGCAGGAGGGCGACTTCGTGGAGCCCCCCATCTCCGCCAAGGGCAAGCACGTCGTGGTCATCGGCGGCGGCGACACCGGCGCGGACTGCCTCGGCACCGCGCTGCGCCAGGGCGCGGCCTCGGTCACCCAGCTGGAGATCATGCCGCGGCCGGGCGACGACCGCCCCGGCCACCAGCCCTGGCCGACCATGCCGATGACCTACAAGGTCACCTCGGCGCACGAGGAGGGCGGCGAGCGCGTCTACGCGGTCAACACCACCCACTTCACCGGCGACGAGGACGGCAACGTCCAGGAGCTGCACCTCGTCGAGGTGGAGTTCAAGGACGGCCGCTTCGAGCCCGTCCCCGGCACCGAGCGCGCCATCCCGGCGCAGCTGGTCACCCTGGCCATGGGCTTCACCGGCACCGACGTGAAGAACGGCCTCGTCGAGCAGCTCGGCGTCGACCTGGACGCCCGCGGCAACGTGGCGCGGGACGGCAGGTTCGCCACCAACGTGGACGGCGTGTACGTCTGCGGTGACGCCGGCCGCGGCCAGTCGCTGATCGTCTGGGCCATCGCGGAGGGCCGCTCGGCCGCCGCCGCGGTGGACGTGTACCTGGGCGGCAAGACCGCGCTGCCCGCCCCGATCCGGCCCACGGACCGCCCGCTGGTGGTCTGAACGGCCCCTTAGGCCGCCCGGCGCCGCATCGCCGGGCTGCACGAACCGCTTCCCGCCAGTGTCGCCGGGCCAATGCGGTCCCCGCGGCGTCTGCCCTCTCCCCGACCAGTAGAGGGCAGGCGCCGCCTTTGCGTTCCCGGGGTCAGCCGCCCAGCAGGAGCTCGGCGGCCTCGGTGCGCAGGTACAGGACGGTACGGCCGGTGCGGTGGCGGTCCGTCAGCCCTGCCTCGCGCAGGGCGGTCAGGTGGTGTGAGACGTTCGCCGCGGACAGCCCGGTGCGGGCGGCCAGTTCGGTGGTGGAGGCCGGGGCGTCCAGCTCGGCGAGCAGCCGGGCCCGGGTGCGGCCGATGACCCTGGCCAGGCCGTCGGGGGCGGTGGCGCCGGAGGCCTCCCAGAGGGTGGCGACCCCGCGCGGCGGATAGATCAGACCGGGTTGCCCCTCCGTCTCGGCGTGCCAGACCAGGCCCGGCCAGACGAACACCGACGGCACCAGCACCAGGCCGCGCCCGCCCTCCAGCCGCCGCTCGATCTC
This sequence comes from Kitasatospora sp. NPDC048239, assembly GCF_043202015.1. Classification (NCBI taxonomy): domain Bacteria; kingdom Bacillati; phylum Actinomycetota; class Actinomycetes; order Kitasatosporales; family Streptomycetaceae; genus Kitasatospora; species Kitasatospora sp. NPDC048239. The sequence goes on from NZ_JBICZP010000001.1 coordinate 600,534, forward strand.
GTAGCGCCGCTGCGCCACCGTCATCCGGCCGTCCTCCCACCGCAGCTTCGGGTGGAGCCCGTCGAACAGCGCCGCCGGACCGCCCGCCGCCATCCGGCGCGCCCGGTAGAGGATCTCGCCCTCGACCAGCCGCACGATCCGGCCCCAGTACGGCTCCACGGCCGCGGTCCAGTACGCCCGGATCTCGCCGGTCAGCCGCTCCAGGCCGGCCGCCGGGTCCTCGTGCAGGGCGGCCACCAGGGGCGGCAGCGGCAGCGCCACCCCCACCAGGTCGGCCCGGACGGTCTCCGGCCGGGTGGCCGCCAGCACCGCCAGCTCGGCCTCGATGCCGGGCGCCGTCGCCGCCGGGGTCGCGATCAGGAAGTGCGGCAGGTGCCAGGCCGGCATCGGCACCAGCTGCGACAGCAGCTCGTAGCGGACGCCGGCGGCCGCCAGCCGCTCCCGGGCCTGGCGCACCCAGGGCAGGTGGACGGCCTTGGCGCCGGGATCCTTCAGGACCTGAACGCTCGTCACCACCTCCATGACGCGTGAGCTCGCGAACCGGGTGGCGGCCACGTCCTGGGCCGAGAAGTCCAAGGTGAGCACGGTGTTCCTTCGTCGGGCGGCGGTGGCGGGGCGGGAAGCGGGTGAGGATTCGACCAGGATGGAATCTCTGGGCCTGGTTGATCATCGCCGAGAGGCTCGGTGCATGACCACCGTCGAACTCCCCCCGCTCCGGGACCGGCTCGGCCTCCCGGACACCACCGGCCGCCACCGCCTGGTCGGAGCACACCTGATCGACAGCCTCGGCACCGGGCTGATCCTGGCCTTCACCCTCGTCTTCTTCGCCCGCACCACCACGCTGGGCGTGGCCGCGATCGGCGCCGCCGTCTCCACCGCCCGGCTGCTCGCGCTGCCCACCGCGATCGTCGTCGGCCCGCTGATCGACCGCCACGGCGCCCGCGCGGTCGCGGTCTGCGGCAACGTGCTCTCCGGCGTCGCCTACGGCGGGTTCCTGCTCGCCGGACAGGCCTGGCAGATCGTGCTGGTCTGCCTGCTCGCCCAGATCGGCCACGTCGCCTACTGGACCTCCAGCACCGGCCTGGTGGTGCTCGCATCGGAGGAGGGCGAGCGCACCCGCTGGTTCGCCCTGGTGCAGACGCTGCGCAACACCGGCATGGGCCTCGGCGCGGCGCTCGGAGCCTTCCTGGTGGCCGGGGGCGGCACCGCGAGCCTGCGGGCCCTGGTGGTGCTCAACGCGGCCAGCTACGCCCTCGCGGCAGGCCTGCTGGCCTCCTGGCGGCCCGCCGGCGCCGGCGCGGCGCAGGACGCCGCCACGGACGCGTCGGAGCCCGCGGCGGGCGAGGCGCAGCGGGGCGGCTACGGCGCGGTGCTGCGCGACCGCCGGTACCTGCTGCTGGTCGCAGTCAACCTCACCTTCGTCTTCGCCTCGATGATCATCAGCATGCTGCTGGCCGTCTACCTCACCGAGGGCCTGCACCGCGAGGCCTGGCTGGCCGGCTCGCTGCTGGTGCTCAACGGCGTCCAGGTGGTCCTCACCCAGAACGTGGTGGCCCGCCGGCTGGAGCGCTTCCGCCCCACCCGGGTGGTCGCGGCCGGCGCCCTGCTCAACGCGCTCGCCTTCGGCCTGTTCGCCGCCCTCGCCGCCGCCCCCGGCTGGGCCGTGGTGGCCGGCCTCTACCTGGCGATGTTCGTCTACAACGTCGCCGAGGCCGTCGGCACGCCGTTCCGCGAGGACCTCAGCGTCGCCCTCGCCGACCCCGCCCGGCGCGGCCGCTACCTGGCCGTCTACCAACTCTCCTGGAACATCGGCCAGGCCGTCGCCCCGGCACTGCTCACCCTCCTCCTCGGCCGGGGTGCCGCCTGGCCCTGGCTCTTCCTGCTGGTCGTCAGCGTGGCCGCGGTGCCCGGCCTGCTACGCCTGGAACGCATGCGCTGACGGACTGTTGTTTGTCCGTGTCAGGTGGCAGACTGCGGCCGACGGCCGGGGGGCTGCGCGAGGTGCGGAGGTTGGACGCGATGAGCACGACTCAGGCTGGTGGGGGCGCCACGGTGCGGCGCCTGCTACTGGGCTCCCAGCTGCGCAGGCTCCGAGAGGCCAGGGGGGTGAGCCGGGAGGAGGCCGGGTACTCGATCCGCGCCTCCGAGTCCAAGATCAGCCGGATGGAACTCGGCCGGGTCGGCTTCAAGGAGCGCGACGTCGCCGACCTGCTGACGCTCTACGGCGTCGAGGCCGAGCAGGAGCGCTCCTCGCTGCTCGGACTGGTCCGGGACGCCAACGCCACCTCCTGGTGGCACGGGTACGGGGACGTGCTGCCCGGCTGGTTCCAGAACTACGTCGGCCTGGAGGAGGCCGCGGCGGAGATCCGCAGCTACGAGGTCCAGTTCGTGCACGGGCTGCTGCAGACCGCCGACTACGCGCGCGCCGTGATCGCCGTCGGCGGCCACGTCACCGAGCCGCAGGAGATCGAACGGCGGGTGGAGGTCCGGCTCAAGCGGCAGGAGGTGCTCACCGCCGAGCGGGCGCCGAGGCTGCTGGCCGTCCTGGACGAGGCCGCGCTGCGCCGCCCCTGGGGCGGGCCGGAGGTGATGCGGGCGCAGATCGACCGGCTGCTGGAGCTGACCGAGCTGCCGAACGTGGTGCTCCAGGTGATGCCGCTCGGCTTCGGCGGCCTGCGGGCCGAGGGCGGCGCCTTCTCGGTGCTGCGCTTCGCCGAGCCGGAGCTCGCGGACGTGGTGTACCTGGAGCAGTTCACCAGCGCGTTGTACCTGGACAAGCCGGTGGAGGTCGCCGAGTACTCGGAGGCGATGGACTCGCTGGCGGCCGACAGTCTCTCCCCCGAGCTGACACGGGAACTTCTTCGCTCCGTACGCCAAGAGCTGTCCGGCGTAAGTACGATGAGTGCCGATCAGATCTGATCGCGAAGGCCTCCCAAAGCCTTCCGAATCGGCATGAGAGGCTTCAGATGTCGTACTTCTCCGAGTTGGCGCTGCAGTACATCGATGGCGAGTGGCTGAACGGCAGCGGCTCCTGGGACATAGTCGACGTCGACCCCTACACCGGCGACAAACTGGCCACCATCACCGTCGCCACCGTCGAGGAGGTCGACCGGGCGTACCGGGCCGCCGAGCGGGCGCAGAAGGAGTGGGCCGCCACCAGCCCCTACGCCCGCCGGCTCGTCTTCGAGCGTGCGCTGCGCATCGTCGAGGAGCGCGAGGAGGAGATCACCCGGGCGATCATGGTCGAGCTCGGCGGCACCGCCCTCAAGGCCGGGTTCGAACTCGCCCTCACCAAGGACATGCTGCGCGAGTCGATGGCCCTGGCGCTGCGGGCGGAGGGGCGGCTGCTGCCCTCGCCGGTGCCCGGCAAGGAGAACCGCCTCTACCGGCTGCCGGTGGGCGTCGTCGGTGTGATCAGCCCGTTCAACTTCCCGTTGTTCCTCTCGCTGAAGGCCGTTGCGCCGGCCCTCGCGCTGGGCAACGGCGTGGTGCTCAAGCCGCACCAGGAGACGCCGGTGGTCGGCGGCACGCTGATCGCCAAGGTCTTCGAGGAGGCGGGCCTGCCGGCCGGCCTGCTGAACGTCGTGGTGACGGACATCGCCGAGATCGGCGACGCCTTCATCGAGCACCCCGTGCCCAAGGTGATCTCCTTCACCGGCTCCGACAAGGTCGGTCGGCACGTCGCGACCGTCGCCGCCTCGCACTTCAAGCGGACGGTGCTGGAGCTCGGCGGCAACAGCGCGCTGATCGTCCTGGACGACGCCGACGTCGACTACGCCGTGGACGCGGCCGTGTTCAGCCGCTTCGCCCACCAGGGGCAGGTCTGCATGGCCGCCAACCGGGTGCTGGTGGACCGGAGCGTCGAGGCGGAGTTCACCGAGAAGTTCGTCCGCAAGATCGCCTCGCTGCGGGTCGGCGACCCGAAGGACCCGGCCACCCAGATCGGCCCGTTGATAAACCCCGTCCAGGCGGACGCCATCACCGCCCAGGTGGAGCAGGCCGTCGCCGCCGGTGCCACCGCCCTGCTGCGCGGGGAGACCAACGGCAGCCTGATGGACCCGGTGGTGCTGGGCGGCCTGCCGGCGGACGCGCCGATCCTGCAGCGCGAACTCTTCGGCCCGGTCGTGCTGGTGGTCCCCTTCGACGGTGAGGACGAGGCCGTCCGGATCGCCAACGACACCCCGTTCGGCCTGAGCGGCGCGGTGCACACGGCGGACGTGGAGCGCGGGGTGCGGGTGGCGCAGCGGATCGAGACCGGCATGATCCACATCAATGACGGGACCATCGCCGACGAGGCGGTCGTGCCGTTCGGCGGCGAGAAGAACTCCGGGGTGGGCCGCCTCAACGGCGAGTCCACGGTGGACGCGTTCACCACCGTGAAGTGGGTCTCGATCCAGCACGGGCGCAGCCGCTTCCCGTTCTAGCCCGGGTTCCGGTCCGGGCTCCGGTCCGGTGTGCGCGTGCCGCCGTCCTCGGGCCGAGGAGGGCGGCACGCGTCCTCACGCGTCCTCACGCGTCCTCACGCGTCCTCACGCGTCCTCACGCGGTCTCACGTGGTTCTACGCGGCCAACCGGCGTTCTACGCGGTCAACCGGCCGGGCAGGCCGCGGCGTTCGGAGAGCCAGCGCAGGACGACCTCGCCGCTCCAGGTCTGGTGGCGGCGCAGCGCCGGGGTGGTGCCGGGCGGATCCGGCTGGGCGCCGGTCACCAGGAAGTAGCCGGCCAGCCCGGCCAGGACGGCGTCCAGCTGTTCGGGCGCCACGCCCCGGGCGACGGGCTGGGCGGCGAACAGGGCGTCCGCGTCGTGGCCGTCGGCGTGGGCGGTGGCCAGCAGCAGGGGCAGGTCGAACCAGGACGCGCCCAGACAGGGCCAGTTCCAGTCGCAGATCCAGGCGCGGCCGTCGGTGTCCAGCAGCACGTTGTCCCGGCGCAGGTCCAGGTGCACGACGGAGTCACCGGTGGCGGCCGCGGCCCAGTCCGCCTCCAGCTCCGCCAGCGGGGCGATCAGCTCGCGCGGGAACCAGGCGGGCAGCGGGTCGGTGCCGCCGCCGGCGAGGCGACGCCAGTGGTCGAAGGTCTCCGCCTCGGCGATCGGCTGCAGGCCGAGGGCGAGCAGCTCCGGGGAGGGCGCCGCCAGGGCCTCGGCGTAGGCCGCGCAGGCGTCCAGGGTGGCGGCCAACTCCTCGGGCCGCCAAGGGTCGGCGGGCATCCGGGCGCGGTCGACGGCGTCGAAGCCGAGCACCAGCCAGCCCGCCGCCTCCTGCGCCCAGCGCACCCGGGGTGCGCTCACGCCGGCCGGCAGCGCGCGGTTGATCCCGACCTCGCGGCGGTAGCAGTCGGCGATCACCGGGTGGGCGGCGGTGTCGACCGCCTTGACGAACTGCGTGTCGTGCGGCCCCCGGACCACGCCGGCGAACCCCGGGGTGAAGCCGCCGCCCGCGGTCGTCACCCCCGCGACCGCCCCGCCGCCCCGCCGCACGACCAGCTGCCGGACGGCGGCCGGAAGGTCGCGCCAGGCCGGGCGGGCGGCGGTGGACTCGTACTGCGGGCGGGCGCTGATGGTGACCGTCATGCGGCCATGCTGCCGGGCGGGCGGCACCGCCCGCCAGCCGGTTTCCCCGGGGGAGCGGGGTCGGTCGTGCGGTCAGCCGAGGTCCTTCGGCCCGTAGCGGGCGGCCGGCTCCCCGGAGAGCAGGGCCCAGTAGCGGTCCCCGTAGGACCAGTGCCACCACTCCGTGGGGTAGTTGACCAGTCCGGTCGCGCGCAGCGCGGAGCCCAGGATGATCCGGTGCCGGCGGGCCTCGGCGGTGATGCCGTCGGCCCCGGTGTAGCAGGCGCCCGCGCTCTCCTCCGGGCTCGCGTTCAGCCGGGTGCCCAGGTCGAGTTCGCGCCCCTCCGGGTCGGCGAGGGTGAGGTCCACGGCGCCCCCGGCGCTGTGCGGGGCGATCCCGGGCGGGGAGACGTAGCGGCCGGCGGCCGAGAAGACCTCCTCGGCGGACCACCGCGGGTGCTCGGCGCGGAGTTCGGCCGCGTACTCCTCGAAGTACCGGCGCTGCAGCGACAGCGGCCGGTAGCCCTCCACGAACAGCAGGCGCAGACCGGAGGGGAGCAGGTCCTGCGCCTGGAGGAGCCGGGTCAGGACACCCTCGCGCAGGTGTGCGAAGGCGCCGGCCGGGTCCTGCTTGCGGGCGTCGACGAGCAGCCCGCCCTCCCGCCGGACGTCCACCAGCCGTTCGCCGCACTCCTGGACGGGCACGGCGGCGATTCTCGGATCGGACATCAGGACGATCTCGGTCACCGTCGTCTCCTGTTCGGGGGTGGGGGCGGAGGGGAGTTCGTACGGGAGGAAACTACCTGCCCGGGGAGGCCGTGGAGAAGGGACCGGCGGTGAAGCGGGCAGTGCACCGCCGCGGGACGCGGCACCCGGCCCGGAGGGACGAGCGGCGGAGTGGAGAGTCGTCCGGCCGACTTCCCACTCCGCGCGGCGCACACCGTCATGGCGGCTCGCGCCTGGCCGCGGGCCCGTACACGGCGATGCCGGACAGTTCGGCGAAGGCTTCGGCATACGTGCCGATCTCGTATGGCTGGGTGATCGTCAGGTGTGCGGAGACCAGTTCGACATTGACCTGGTCGTCATCGAACATGAAGAAGCCTTCGGTCGGCCGGAGTGCGGAGCGGTCCGCATCCAGCGGAATGACACCGAGACTGACCGATGGCAGGGACGCAACGGCCAGTAGGTAGCCGAGTTGGTCGGCCATGGTTTCCGCGCCGCCGATCCGGTACCGCAGAGCACCCTCTTCAAGGACGATGGCGAAACGGCGATGACCGGCATGCAGCACCTGCTGGTTGTCGATGCGGATCTGCACTGCCGCTTCGAGGTCGTCTGCGAGGCCGCGTCTGTCCCTGATCGCCGTCAGTAGTGCCCGAATATAGGCGGGTGTCTGAATCGGCCCGGGAATGAGGCATGGTGAGTAGAACCGGTAGCGGCGTGAGCGCTCCCAGAGCGGCACCACGGACTCCTGTGCGTGCTTGAGTCCGGAGCGTTCCATCCGACGCCACTCGACGTAGGTACCTTCGATTCCCCGTGTTGCGGCAATTAGGTCCGCCGTCTGCTCCTGGGCGCCGCAGTGCAGCATCCACGCCCTGATGTCGGCATCGGATGGCGGTGTCTTGCCGTGCTCGATGCGCGAGCACTTCGATTCGTGCCAGCTGGCCGAGAGCGTTCTTTGCCTGTTGGACGCTTGATGATGGTGAGGGCGGGGGCATACGGCTCAGTTTGGCCGGTAGTCCTCGTGTGGGATGGCTCGGTCCCAGGTTGCCTCGAAGGCCGAGGCGCACAGCTTGACCACGGCTGGGTCGGTGGTGACTTCATCGTCCATGAAGTCACCACCGCCGGAGAAGTGGTGGACCGTGACCAGGCTGTTCGGTCGGTAGGGTCGTGGCGGTGGCCGTCGAGCCAACGGATGTAGAGCGGGTCGTCGGTCGTGTAGCCGTCTCGCAGCTCCAAGTGGACTGCCGAGTGCTTGGAGTTGAGCAAGAGGTCCTCGAGCGTGGGTGCCGCCACCGTTCACCTCCGGGAAGAACTGCATCATGCGGCGCGGGAACCCGATCACGGTCTCGTGTGCGGGGATGTCCAGTTGCGCCAGCCGCTCGGGGTCTGTGATCCTCCAGCCCTGGAGAACGTAGGTGTCCGTCACGTCGTCGTAGTAGACGGTCGGAGGCTTGCCGTCGGGGCTGTCGGGGTCTTTGCCGAGCAGGTGCAATGCCGTAGTTGCTCTCCTTCGTACCGGAAGACGGCTGCCGTGACAGAGCCTGCACCGTAAGTAGTCGTGGCGCGGACGGACCTGCGCGAACTTGCACGAGCTCGTGGGGGCCCGCCGAGGGGTGCTGGTGGGCGGCTTAGGGTGGCCTCTGATGTGTGCGGGACTGGTGATACCGGGGGTGCTCGTGGCCGTTGGATGGGTTCGGCTGACGCTCGATCTGAACGGCTTCGAGGCCGTTCGGTTCGAGCCGTACGTGCGCGAGTGCCGGCGGGCCGGGATCGAGTTCACCACCCTGGCGGGGCTCGGGGACACGCCCGGGAACCGTTGGGCGCTCTACGAGTTGGACCGGGCCTGCGCCGCGGACAGCCCGGAGCAGGGGGAGTTCCAGACCTTCGACGAGTACCTCGCCTGGCGCACCGCGACCCCGGCCTTCGACCCGTACGGTGTGGTTCTCGCGCTGGACGGCGGGGCCTGGGTGGGCCTGGCGATGACGTCGGTCCAGCCCGGAGGGGACGCCTTCAGCGAGATGACGGGTCTGCTGGCCGGCTACCGCGGGCGGGGGATCTCTCCGGCCCTGAAGCTGTTGGCGGTCAGCTTCGCCCGGTCCCGCGGCGCGCGCCGGCTGCGGGCCGTGCACCACCCCGCCAACGCCCCGGCGATCGCCGTGAACCGCCGGTTCGGGTTCGTCGGCGACGGGCCGCCCGCCGCGCTGCCGGCGACGCGAGAGGGCGGACACGGGAAGGGCCGGCGGGGGTGGGGACCCCCGCCGGCCCTGGACGCCGTCGGACTAGAAGACCGGCTGCCCGGCGCGCACCAGGCGCCACGACTCGGTGGCGAAGTCGGCCGGGTCGATGACACCCCTGGCCTTCACCCAGGAGATCATCGCGTTGCGGATCTCGTCCGAGTTCGCCCACACCTTCGTCGCGGCCGCGACGTGCGGGAAGTTGCCGCCGCCGTTGGCGCGGTAGTTGTTCACCGCGAGCACGAACTGCGCCGTCGGGTCGATCGGCTTGCCCTCGAAGGACAGGTTGACGATCCGCGAGCCGGCCGGCTGGGCGATGTCGATGTCGTACGAGACGCCGTACACCGAGTCGTAGTTGTAGTCCGGCGTGTTGCCCGCGTTGGTCAGCGCGGCCCGGTCGATCGGCGCGCCCGGGGCGACCTGGGCGTAGTACCGGGCCGAGAACTCCAGGTAGTCCTTGATCTGGGCGCCCGTCAGGATGCGGGCCTCCAGGGTGTTCTCGTAGATGTACAGGCCGGCCGCGTCCCGCAGCTTGACCTGGCCGGCCGGGATCAGCGCGGTGCGGTTGAACGGCGCGGCCTGCGCCAGCACCGGCAGCTTGGCGTACTGGCCGCCGGCCAGCGCCTCCCGGACCACGTCGGCCTGGACCCGGCCGATCAGGTCGATGATCGGGACGTCCTTGAAGGGCGCGTCGGCGATCGACAGCGCGATCTTCGAGGTGCCGATGACCTGGTTGACGTACGCGACCACCTTCTTGTGCTGGTCGGTCATCAGGTCGACGATCTCCGGATCCTCCGGGACGGTGTTGGAGTTCAGCACCCGGGAGGAGAGCGAGACGACCTTCCAGGCGCCCTGGTCGAACTCCACCTCGAAGTCGAAGCAGGTCAGCCGCTGGCCCCAGCAGAGCGGCTCGGAGAGCACGACCGTCCGGCCGGTCTGCTTGTTGACGACCAGCCGCTGCGGGATCTCCTTGTGCGCGTGGCCCACCAGGACCGCGTCGACGCCGGGGACCTGCTCGGCCAGCGCGACGGAGGCGTTCTCGGCCCAGGGCAGCTGGTCGCCGTAGGAGGTGGCCTCGTCCATGCCCGAGTGGCAGGCGACCACGATGACGTCGGCGCCGGCGGCCTTCACCTTGGGGACCCAGATCCTGGCCGTCTCCACGATGCCGGGGAAGGTCATCTTGCCGGAGACGTTCGCCTTGTCCCAGATCGCGATGCCCGGGTTGGTCAGGCCGAGGATGCCGACCTTGACGGCCGGGCCGCCGGGCAGCTTGATCTTGCGGATCACGTACGGCGGGAAGGCCGGCTTGTCGTTCTTGGCGTTCAGCGCGTTGGCGCCGAGCAGCGGGAAGTCCAGCTGCTCCTCGTACGCGCGCAGGGTGTCGATGCCGTAGTTGAACTCGTGGTTGCCGAGGGCGGCGGCGGTGTACTCCATGGTGTTCATGGCGAGCGCCATCGGGTGCTCGGGAGCGGTGTCCGCCTCGGTGGCGATCGGCTCGATCCGGGCGTAGTAGTAGGTCAGCTGGGTGCCCTGGATGGTGTCGCCGGCGTCGATGAGCAGGGTGCGGTCCCAGCCCTTCTCCTCGCGGACCTGCTTGGCCAGGGTGGAGATCTTGGCGAGGCCGACCTCGTTGTGCGCCTTGTCGGCGTAGACCGCGTCGGTGAAGTAGTCCCAGTTGAGCACCCGGCCGTGCAGGTCGGTGGTGCCCATGACGGTGAAGGCCTGCTTCTTGCTCTTGCCCTTGCCACGGGCGTCGTCCGGCCCGGCCGCCGCGGCGGGGGTGGCGGCGGCGATGGCGGTGCCGCCGACGAGGGCGGCGCCGGCGGCGGTGGCGGCGGACCGGGTGACGAAGTCACGGCGGTTCAGGGACATGGACGACTCTCCCGGGTGGGGACTGCGAACGGATCGTCAACGGTGCTGGTGACGCGCGTAGAGGTACGCGCGTAGAAGTGTGCCGCGAGGTCAGACGGATTGATAGTCCCCGGACGTTTCCAGCAGGTGAGATCTTGGCGACTCGTTCGTGTCGCGGGCGGGCGGGCGCCGCACCACCCGCCCGCCCCGCCGCGGAAGCTCCGTGAGCGGCCTAGATGTAGCCCTCGCGCACGGCGTAGGCGACGGCGTGCGCCCGGTTGCGCAGCTGCAGACGGGTGGTCAGCCCGTGCAGCACGTTCTTGACGGTGCGCTCGGAGTACGACAGCTTGGCGGCGATCTCGCCGGTGTCGAAGCCGTCGGCGACCAGCCGCAGCACGTCGGCCTCGCGCTCCGAGAGCCCCGGCGGGGTGTAGCCCGGCTGGCCCTGGACGCTGCGCTGCAGCCGGCCCATCTGGGTGATCAGCCGGCCCAGCAGGTCGGCCGGCAGGTCGCCGTCGCCGCGCGCCGCCGCGAGCACCGCCCGGCCCAGCCGGTCGGCGGTCGCCTCACGGCGCCACAGGATCGCGGCGACCCCGCACTCCACGGCCTCCAGCAGCTCCGCCTCGCGCATCCGCTCGACCACCAGGACGACCCGGTGGTCGCCACCGCGCACCAGTCGGCGCAGGGTTGCGGTGGTGCTGCTGTCGGCGGACTCGGCGAGCAGCACGGTGACCGTGCCCGGGGCGGCCGCCGCGGCGTCCTCCGCCAGCTCCAGCCCCGGGCACCGCCGCAGCTGCGCCTCCGCGCCGGCCCGCGAGATCGGGTCCGCGGCCTGGACGACCACACCGGTGCGCACGGCGCCGGGCGCCGTCGCGGCCGACCGGGTGGCGTGGTGGCCGGGCGTCGGGCGCTGCGGCGGGACGGTGCGGTGTGCCTGGGTCGGCGACGGCAGGCGGTAGGACGTACCGCGGCGGTCGTACTCGGTGTGCAGGACAGTCAATCTGGCCCCCTCCTGGAAGTCCGACCCACCTGCCCCGTGGCCGGTATGCGGCGCCGGGGAGCATTGCATGTACCCGACAGAGGGTGGGTGGTGAGTCGATGCGGCCGGGTGCGGTGCTGCCCCGGCCGTGCCTTCATGCTCCACGCCGTGGACGGCCGCGGCCATCGTGGTCAACCACGAGATCAGGCCACCGACCACGATCGCAACGGTGCGCGAGGGCGGCCGCGGCCGGTACCGGGCCCACCGGGTGACGGCCGGAACCCGGGCCGCAGGCCGCCGGGGCCGACCGGCCGGCCCGCCGAGGCCGCCCCGCCGGGCCCGTGGACAGGTGCGCGGGCGTGCCCTGAACCGGTGGCCGACCACCCGCGCGGACCGCACGCCCTCCCTCGCGCGCGGACGCGATGACCCGCAGAACGGGGGGCGCCGTACGGCGAAGAACGGGGTGCGACAAGAATCACATCTCTAGCCCAGGCGCTGGAGGGGCGTCAAGCCGTTTCCCCGCATGAGGGCCAAGACTGCCCGCCCGGTCATCCCCGGCAAGGGCCTGGGGGAGGGGACAGCAGATGAAGACCGTCAGTACACGGAGCCGGCAGCCGGGTCCGATCGCGCCCACGCCACCACAACTCGCCGAACGCCACCCGCAGTTGCGCCGGATCGCCGAACTCGCCGAACGCGCCCGGGCCGGCACCGGCAGCGTCCTGCTGCTCGCCGGCGCCACCGGCACCGGCCGCAGCGCACTGCTCGCCGAAGCCGCCCGCCGCGAAGCCGCCCACGGCATGACCGTCCTGTGGGCCCGCTGCTCGGCCGACGAGTCGGCCATCCCCCACGCCGCCGCCCGCCAGCTCTTCGAGACCGGACCGGACGCCTACGGCACCCGCACCGAGGGAGCGGACCGCCACCCCGGCGCCGACACCACCCTCTGGTCGCTGCTGCGCCTGCACGCCGCACACCACCCGCTGCTGCTCGCCGTCGACGACATCCACCTCGCCGACGAGCCCTCCCGCCGCTGGCTGCTGCAGATCGCCCGACGCATCGACCGGCTGCCCGTCCTGATGCTCGCCACCGAACGCCGCCAGTCCGAACTCGGCGCCACCGTCGAACGGTTCGCCCGCGGCCTGCCCCCGACCCTGGCCGGCACCAGCCGGCTCGGCCCGCTCGACACCCCCGCCGCCATCCGGCTCGCCGAGCACCGGCTCGGCCCCGGCACACCGCCCGCACTCGCCGCCGAATGCGTCCAGGCCACCGGCGGCAACCCGCTGCTGCTCACCGCCCTCCTCGCCGACCTGGGCGAACGCCCGCCCCGCCCCGCCCACCCGGGCCCGCACCCCGAGGCCCTGCCCGACGTCCTGCCCGACACCTGCGCCCGGCTGCCCGGCGGGGCCTTCCCCGACGCCGTCGAACAGTGGCTGCGCGGCGGCGGCGACCGGGCCCTCGCCGTCGCCCAGGCCCTCGCCCGGATGCAGGAGCACCCCGCCGCCCGGACCGCACCGCTGCCCGGCGCCGGCCACTGCGACCCCGCACCGATGCTCGCCGAACTCGCCGGAGCCGACCCCCGCCAGGTCGGCGGCTGGCTCACCGAACTCACCGCCCAGGGACTGCTCGACAACCCCGGCCCGGGCCGCTGGCCCAGGTTCGCCCACCCGCTGCTCGCCGACGCCGTCCTCGCCCGCCAAGGCCCGGGCCACCGCGCCGAGATCCACCGCGCCGCCGCCGAGTTCCTGCACCGCCACGGCGCACCCGACGAACGCGTCGCCGGCCACCTGCTGTTCGCCCCCGCCCCCGCCCCGCGCTGGGCCGCCGACGCCCTGCGCTGCGCCGCCCGCAGCGCCTCCGCCGCCGCCCGCCCCGCCGACGCCGTCACCCTGCTGCGCCGACTGCTCGCCGAACCGCTCACCGCCCGCCGCCGGGGCCTGGTCCTCACCGAACTCGGCGGCCTGGAGGTCACCCTGGGCCCCGCCGAACGCACGGCAGGGGTGCGCCACCTCGCCGAGGCCGTCCACGTCCACCAGTCCGACGAGGGGGTCTTCCGCACCGCCAACACCCTCGGGGCCGTCCTGGCCGCCCGCGGCGACACCCCCGCCGCGCTGGAGGTGATGGAGGAGCTGGCCGAGCGCTTCGGCGACCGGGAGGACATCGTCCACGCCGTGCAGGCCGCCGCGGCGCTGATCGCCGCGCACGACGGCCGCAGCTGGCTGCAGGTGGTGGAGGGCCTGCAGCGGTTCGCCGCCCGCACCCCGCACCGGCTCGCCCCGGCCGCCCTGGCCCTGCTCACCGAGTTCGACTCCACCAGCGGGGTGCTCTCCGCGGCCGAGGTCGCCGAGCGGGTGGGAGAGCTGCTCGACTCCCCGGTGGACCCGCTCTGCCGCTCCTACGTCCTGGTCTCCGCCGCCACCCTGGCCCAGTGGGCGGACCTCCTGCCCGAGGCGGACCGGCTGGTGGCGACCGGCCTGGCCGGCTACCAGGGACCGACCCTGGAGCCGGGCTACCAGTGCCTGCTGAGCGTCCGGGCCGAGCTGAGGGTGATGCGCGGGGAGTACCAGGCGCTGCTGGACGAGTTCGCCCTCACCGAGCCCGCCGCACCCGCGCCCCGGCCCGGCGGCGGCCCGGCCTCCGGCCCCGAATGGTCCTGGTGGTGCGGTGTCCCGGCGGAGCCGGAGGCGCCCCCGGCCGAGGTGCCGCCCGCCCCGGCGGGTGCGGAGCACGTGAGTGATCCGGCGGATCCGGGGCCGGCCGCGCCCGGCGAGGCCGGTGCGATCGGCGCCCACTACGCCGGGCTGCTTGGGCAGCAGAACGCCCACCTGGTCGCCCAGGCCGTCATCGCCCTCACCGAGACCGGCCGGCTCTGGCAGGCCCACGGCCTGGCCCGGGCCGTCGTCGCCGACCACTCCCAGGGCTCCTGGGAGTGGAACGAGTACCTGTACGCCCGCGGAATGCTGCGGCTCGCCTCCGGGGAGCCCGCCGAGGCGCTCGTCGACCTGATGGAGTGCGGGCGCCGACAGGGCGAGCGACGCGTCTGGAGCCCGATCGTCACCCCCTGGCGCTCCGCCGCCGCCGACTGCCACACCCTGCTCGGCGAACCCGGCCCGGCCGTCGCGCTCGCCGAGGAGGAGCTGCGGCTCGCCCGGATCTGGGGCACCCCGCGTACCGTGGGCCGCGCCCTGCGCGCGCTCGCCGCCGCCACCGGGGGCCGGCACGGGCTGGACCTCGCCACCGAGGCCGTCGAGCTGCTGCGCAGCGGCGAGGTGGAGGCCGAGCTGATCCCCGCGCTGGTCACCTACGGGCGGCTGCTCGCCGACGGCGGCCGGCGCGGGGCCGCCCGCCGGGCGCTGCGGGAGGCCGCCGGGCGGGCCGAACGGCTCGGCGCGGTCCGGCTGCGGGCGGTGGCCGTGGAGTCGCTGCGGGCCTCCGGCGCGAGGATCGGCCGGGGCGAGCACGCCGGGGCGGAGGCGCTGACCGACAGCGAGCTGCGGATCTGCCGACTGGCGGTGGCCGGCCACTCCAACGCGGAGATCGCCGGGATGCTGCACCTGGCGCGGCGCACGGTGGAGACGCACCTGACCAACAGCTTCCGGAAGCTGGGCGTGCGGCGGCGCGCGGAGTTGGCGGGGACGCTCGCGGGCTGAGCGCGAAGGCCGGCCGGCGGGGCGCCGGAGGCCCGCGGACGCGAGGACGGGTCCGGGTTGCCCGATCGGGCAACCCGGACCCGCTCACCGCCGACCGTCGGCTCAGCCCGCCAGCGCCGCGGCCATCCGCCCGACCTCGCGGTCCAGCTCGACGGCCGGATCGGGCGAACCGGGTGCCCAGCGCTGCCAGGTCCGGGCCCGCAGATAGCCGTCCACCGCGAGCGGCAGCCGGTCCCGCAGGATCCGCTCGGCCTCGCCGTCCGGCCCGGCGATCCGCAGCCGGTCCAGCAGCTCGTCCAACCGGGCCGAGGCCGGCAGCGGCAGGTCCGCCAGACTCCGGGCCAACGCGTCCACCTCGACCGTGAAGGGGTCGACGGGTTCGACCGGGAGCGCGGGCGGCGCCTCGTGCTCCGGGACCACCGGGTGCTCCGGTACCACCGGCCCCGCGGGCGGCGCGGCCCCGGGCGACGGCCGCCTCGACGGGGTGAGCAGCGCGCCCGCGCCGTACAGGGCGACCACCACCGCCGGCCACCACGGGCCGCCCATCCCCAGGAAGTGCAGCACCAGGCCGCCCGCCCCGGCCGTGCAGCCGACCAGGTTCCGGGCCGACTCCAGGTAGCCCAGGACCCGTCGGCCGCCGCTGCTACTGGTAGCCACGGATCTCCTCGAACGCGCCGTCCAGCGAACTCGTGCCGTCGAACAGCTTGCCGCCGGTCGTCTCCGCGATCCCCTGCAGCTGGCCCTTCGCCGCGTCGCCGAACAGGATCGGGAACACCGGCACCGCCTTCTGCGCCGAGGACAGCCCGGTGTAGAAGGCCTTGAAGTCCTTGTCCGTCGCGCCCTCGTTGCTCTCGCCGTCCGTCATCAGCACGATCGAGGTGAACCGGTCGTCCGCGGCCGCCGCCTGCTGGCGCTCGATCACCCGGTACGCCTCCTCCAGCGAGCTGTACACCGCCGTGCCGCCGTCCGCCCGCAGCGCCTGGACGTCCGCGTTGATCGCCGCCAACTCGGCCTGCGGGCCCGGCTGCGTGCCGCTCGCCGGTACCAGGTGCGTCTTCGTGGACTTCACCTTGGACGCGAAGTCGATCAGGGTGACCTCCTCGCGGTCCCGGAACCGCCGCACGCCCCGGGTGTCCTCGGCCCCGGTCAGCCGGCCGAGCGCCGCCTTCAGCGAGGCCAGCCGGCCGCCGGTCATCGAGCCCGAGGTGTCCAGGACGTACACCGTCCGGGACGGCCGGCGCAGCTCGTTCTGGTACGAGGCCAGCAGCCCGTCCGCGACCGACTTGCTGCCGGGGAAGGGCAGTTCACGCCGCCGGTCGGTGGGGAGCGCGGGTGCCGGAGCCGCTCCCGAGCTCACCGGGCGGCGCAGCGTCAGCTCCGATATCCGGTGCTGCACGTCGTCCTTCAGCAGATACGCGGTGAGCCGCTGGAAGGAGTCCCGCTCACGCTGCGCGGAGGAGCCCAGCAGCGACAGCGGGTAGTCCGCCGACACCACCCCGTCGGTGGGCCGCACCACCGTCAACTGCTGTTCCTGGGCCAGGGTCTTGTTCAGCGACAGCAGCACCGACTCGTAGTTCACCAGCGCCCCCACCCGGCCCGGCTCGGCGCGGGCGTAGGCCTGCGCGAGCCAGCCGGAGGAGCCCGAGGTGAGCTTCTGCCCGGTGAAGAACTTCTTCAGCGACGGCGTCGCCTTCTGCACATCCGCGTCCGTGAGCGCCGAGTTGGCGCCCGAGAAGGCCGAGGCCACCGCGACCAGCGCCGAGAAGCCGGAGTTGGAGCGCGACGGGTCGGACATCCCGTAGGAGAGCTTCCCGGCCGAGGCCGCGTCCGCGACCTGCGCCCAGGTCACCTTCGAACCGTCGCCCCAGCCGAGGTCGTTGAGGGTCGAGGAGCGCACGCCGACCGCCACCGGCGAGACCATCACCGGGGTCTCGGAGAGCAGCTTGGACTTGCCCGCGTCGTCGAGCCGCAGGTAGTGGTTGGACGGGAACCAGACCGCGTCGTACTTGCCGTCCGCACGGCCCGAGGAGACGGCGTCGGCACCGTCCAGCGAGCCGGTCCAGGCGAACTGCACCGTCACCCCGGTGGCCTTCTGGGCCTCCTCCAACACCGGTGCCATGTCCTGGAGTTCACTCCCGGCCAGGATGCGCAGCACGCCCGCCTGGGCGGTCGGCGCGGGGGCGTCGGTCGGCTTGGGGGAGGGGGTGGGCGAGGGGGAGGAGGTGCACGCCGTCGCCACCAGCAGGGCTAGGCCCGCCGCGAGCGCCCGCCCGCCGCCGCGCCGTGCCGCGGTCTTCACACGCATTGCCGTCGTCATCCCCCGTCACTTCCCCTTGGCCGCGTTGATCAGCTTGTTCAGGATCGCCACCGTGGGCACCTGGGCCTGCTGGACGCCCGCCGCCGACAGGTCGGGGGCGTAGACCGGGCCGCCCTTGGCGTCCTTGACCGCCCTGCCGAGGGCCGTCGGATCGGCCTGAGGCCGGAAGCCGTACCGGGCCTCCAGGTCGCGCAGGACCGGGTCGTCCCGGAGCGCCGCGGCGAGCTTCTCGCCGCCGGGCTGGAGCGCGACCAGGGTGTGGTCGCTGGACACCGTGGTGTCCGGGTAGAGCACCACCAGATCGCCCGCCGAACCGCCCGGTGTCGTGGTGCCCTTGGCGCTCAGCGCCGCCACCTGGGACTCGTACACCAGCACCAGCGGGTTGCCCACGCCGGACAGGAAGTCCTTGAACGGGCCGTCGCTGCTGGTCTTCTGGTCGCCCTGCATCGAGGTCACCTGCTTGACCACGCCCGCCACCCGGGCCACGCCGGCGTCGTCGGAGACCACCTGGTGTCCGTTGGCCAGGTACGAGATCGCCGCCAGGTGCAGCGCCCCGGACGAGGAGGTGGACGGGTCGGTGGTGGTCAGGAAGATCGAACCGGAGAGCTCCGCGTGGTCCTTGGTGCCGGTGAGGTCCTGCCATCTGCGGCCGTCCTGGACGGCCTTCAGGTAGGGGTCCATCTTGAACGTCCAGACCCCCGAATCCGACACCGAGGCCAGGCCGTTGCCCTTGAGCACGTCCGCCACCTGCCGGTGCGCGAGCACCACCAGCGGGGAGTAGAACGGTCGCACCGGCTCGGTGTTGATCTGCCGCCGGCGGCGGATGTCCTCCGCCGGGGAGAGGCTGGAGGGGAAGGCGAAGGCGTAGTCCTTGAGGTCGCTGTCCCCCATCAGCCAGGAGCCGGTGGTGACGGTGTCGACCTTGAGGCCCTTCTTCCGCAACTCCGCGACGACGTCGGGGTCGGCGAAGAACTCCCGCTTCTCCGAGCCGATCACCCCCGAGATGGTGATGACCTTGTCCTTCCCGTCGGGATCGCCGCCGTCCGTCCAGAACAGTGCGACCCCCACCCCGGCAAGCAGCACCAGCGCCGCAAGTACCCCGAAAACACGCCTCATGCCGAACGTTTCCCCCTCGCCGCATCCGGGTCCGGGCGTACACCCGGGTGACGAGCGTCCCGCCGGGGTTGGAGCGGCAACGGAAGTGACGGTGAACCAGGGGTGAACAGCCCTTCACGGAATCGCATCGGATGGCCCGCCCGTCACCGCCCGGCCCGACTCGTACCGGTGCGCACCGCCCGGTTGTCGGACCGTCAGGATCAAGCCACCGGACAGGAGTTCCCCTTGACAGTGCATCTTCAGTGAAGAGATCGTGATTGCCGATCATGGATGGCGTCTCGGCGCCGTCCGGGGGAAGTCAGACGGGGGGCCTCATAGCCATGCCTGCGCTCGGTCACGACACATCAGCGAAGTCCGGTGCATCCGGACCACCCGGAGCACCGGGGTCGGACGGACGGCGGGCGCGCACCCGGCTGTCCAAGGTCGCGGGGGCGGCGGCCCTCTCGCTGTCCCTGCTCCTGGCGCTCGCACACGGCCAGGAGCCCGCCCGGGCGGAGGCGCCGAAGAGCGAGCGCGTCGACGCCGCCCCCGACGCGGCCGCCGCGAGCAGGGCGGCCCGCCGCCAGCACGGCCGGGTCGAGGTCGCGGACGCCCGCGCCGCCGCCGCGCAGACCTTCGCCAACCCCGACGGCACCTTCACCACCGAGATCTCCCCGCAGCCCCGCCGCACCCGGCAGGGCGACGGCTGGGTGGCTGTCGACCCCACCCTGCACCGGAGCTCCGACGGGCGCTACCTGCCGAAGGCCACCTCCACCGCCGTGGAGCTGTCGGGCGGCGGCTCCGGCCCGCTCGCCACGCTCACCGTCGAGGGCGGCCAGCGGCTGGAGCTCTTCTGGCCGGACACGCTCCCCGCGCCGACCGCCGACGGCGCCGCCCTGACCTACCCCGACGTCCTGCCGAGCGGCGTCGACCTGGTCGTCACCGTCACGCCGGCCGGCGGCGTCCAGGAGGTCCTGGTCGTCAAGAACGCGAAGGCGGCGGCCGATCCGGGGCTGGCCGCCCTCAAGCTCGTCACCCGGACGAGCCCCGGACTGACCCTCGCGGCCGAGCCGGGCGACGGCCTGACCGTCAAGGACGCCCAGGGCCGCGCGGTGTTCACCTCCCCGCCCGCCCGGATGTGGGACTCCGCGGTCTCCGCGGCGGCCGGCGGCCAGGACGCGAAGGCCCCGCAGGACACGAAGGCTCCGAAGGACGCGAAGGCCCCGCAGGCTCAGGGCGGCCCCGCCGGCGCGGCCGCGGCCCCCGGCGCCGCCCGGTCCGGCTCCGGCGGCCCCGGCCCCGGCGCCCGGGAGGCCGCGGTCGCCACCAGCGTGCAGGACGGCACGATCGGGATCACCCCCGACGCCGGGCTGCTGACCGCGGCGGACACCGTCTACCCGGTGTTCATCGACCCCTCGTTCGCCACCCTCGGCACCGTGGCCTACACCGAGGTCAAGTCGCAGTACCCGACGGCGGTGTTCTACAACGCACCCCCGTCGGGCTCCGGCCTCGGGGTCGGCTACCAGGGCTGGACCGCGCCGAGCGGCATCCAGCGGACGTACTTCCAACTCGCCGTCCCGGCCGGCCTGGTGGGCAAGCGGGTGCTGAGCGCCGACCTGACGGCGACCGAGACCTTCGCCTCGGCCTGCCTGCCCAACACCGTCCAGGCCTGGAGCACCGGCCCGATCAGCCCCGCCACCACCTGGCTCAACCAGCCCGCCCAACTGCAACTGGTCGGCAGCGCCACCCTCCAGGGGCCGTGCGCCGCCAACCCGGGCCCGGTGGTCGGTCGGATCGACGCCACCGCGACCACCGCGCAGGCCCTCAGCGACGGACGCAGCAGCCTCACCTTCGCGCTGCGCAGCTCCGCCGAGGCCGACAGGAACGCGTTCACCCGGTTCGCCGCCGACCCCAAGCTGTCCGTCACCTACGAGGACGCCGTCCAGGCCCCGGCCGCCCCGCTGGTCTCCTCCGCCGAGTACCCCGCCGACAACCAGCCGCACGGCGGCATCGGACGGTCCGGCACCTTCGCCCTCAAGCCGGGCGGCAGCGAGCAGATCGCCAAGTACAGCTACCAGCTGGACACCGACGCCGCGGCCACCGAGATCGCGGCCGCCGCCGACGGCTCCGCCGCGGTCACCCTCACCCCGACCTCCGCCGGCCGCCGCACCCTGACCGTGCGGGCCTTCGACGCCGCCGGTCACGCCTCCACCCCGGCCGCCCACTCCTTCGTCGTCGACGCGTTCGCCTCCGGCGACCCGCACGACCTGTTCTACGACGCCGCCGGCCAGCTCGTCGGCGTCTCGCAGCCGAACGGCGAGAGCGCCCGCTACGAGTACGACGCCGCAGGCAACACGGTGTCCACCAAGCGCACCTCCTCGGCCGAACTGACCGTCCTGTCCACCGTGCCGAACCAGGCGCCGAGCGGCGCCCGGGTCGAGATCAGCGGTACCGCGTTCGCCACCGACCCGGCGGCCGTCAAGGTGGTCTTCACCGGCACCGCCACACCGGCCCAGGTGGTCACCGCCGAGCGGAACCGCCTCACCGTGGTCGTCCCCGCGGGTGCCACCGACGGCCCGGTCACCGTCACCGTCGGCGCGTCGACCGCGACCGGCACCGAGCGGTTCCGGATCGGCGCGGCCCGACCCGCCCCGGCGCTGACCGGTTTCTCGCCCGCCGCCGGCGCCCCCGACACCACCGTGACCCTCACCGGCAGCGGCTTCGACCCGGACCCGTCGCGCAACTCGGTCCTGTTCCACCGCACACTCGCCAAGGTCACCCAGGCGACGCCCACCAGCCTCACCGTCGTCGTGCCCGGCGCCGTCTCCTCCGGCCGGATCACCGTGCGGACCCCGGGCGGCACCGTCACCAGCGGAACCGACTTCATCGTCCCGCCGACCGGCACCGCCCTGGGCACCCTGGTCGACGGCGGCGCGCTCACCGTCGACGGCGCCCCGGTCACCTCGACCATCGCCGCCGGGAAGGCCCTGGGCCTGCGGTTCGAGGGCAAGGCCGGCGACCGCCTCGGCCTCGGCATGTCCGCCAACACCATCGGCACCCCGTCGAAGTTCCGCCTGTACGACCCCTTCGGCCGCTCCTTCGCCGCCGACCAGTACGACACCCCGTGGCCGCTGGAGGCCCGGACCGGCCGCAAC
The DNA here is from genome assembly GCF_043202015.1 of Kitasatospora sp. NPDC048239. Classification (NCBI taxonomy): domain Bacteria; kingdom Bacillati; phylum Actinomycetota; class Actinomycetes; order Kitasatosporales; family Streptomycetaceae; genus Kitasatospora; species Kitasatospora sp. NPDC048239. The sequence continues at coordinate 622,080 of NZ_JBICZP010000001.1, forward strand.
GTGCCGCTGCCCGCCCTGACCACCAGCGGCGTCTACCAGCTCGTCATCGACCCAGACGGCACCGGCACCGGCTCGCTCACCACCGCGCTGACCCGCAACGTCACCGGTACCACCAGCACCACCGACCAGGGCTTCGCGTTCAACCTGGCCGCCCCCGGACAGTTCGTCGAGCTCTCCTTCGAGGGAAAGAAGGAGGGCTGGTACGGGCTGGCCTTCACCGAGGCGACGGCCGCCGTCAAGTACAAGTACCTGACCGCCACCCTCTACGAGCCCGGCGGAGCCAAGTTCAGCACCTGGCGCAGCTTCAGCCTGGACAACTACCTGCGGCTCAAGACCTTCGCGCCCGGCACCTACCGCCTGGTGATCGGCTTCACCGACGCCAGCGTGGGCGGCGCCCGGCTCTGGCTCTCCGAGGAGACCGACGCCGGCACCATCACCCGCGACGGCGCCGAGAAGCAGCTCACCCTCGCCCGGCCCGGCCAGCAGGTGCGGCTGAACTTCGACGGCACCGAGGGCCAGCAGCTCGGCCTCGGCTACACCGCCCTGAACCTCAAGATCGGCTCCACGACCTACCTGCCCGGCGTCTCGCTGACCCGGCCCGACGGTACCCAGAGCAACCTCTCCAGCTCCGGTGAGGGCGCCGACCTGCCGAGGCTCGCCGCCACCGGCCGCCACGAACTGACCGTCGGCGGCGGCGCCGCCACCGGCACCGTCACCCTCTGGCTCAACTCTGACGCGGCCGCGGGCACCATCGCGGCCGGCGAGGACAAGACGGTCGCCATCACCCGGCCGTCCCAGAACGCCCGGCTGACCTTCCAGGGCACCGCCGGCCAGCGGCTCAGCGTCGGCACCCTGCCCAAGGGGTACACCGGCACCGTCGCCCTCACGGTCAACGGGCCGGACGGCAAGCAGATCGCCTCCCGCACCTCCGGCGGCCCCGACCTGCCGCCGCTCCCGACCACCGGCACCTACGAGATCGTCGCGAGCCCCAACACCTCGGCGCTCGGCGACTACACGCTCCAGCTCTCGGAGACCGTCGACGCCGGCCCGCTCGCCGTCGACGGCGCCGCCAGGACCGTCACCGTCGGCCGCGCCGGGCAGAACGCCGTGCTCCGCTTCGACGGCACCGCCGGCCAGCGGCTGAGCGTCGCCGTCACCGCGGTCACGACCGGCTACCGCTACCACAACCTGCGCATCACCAAGCCGGACGGCAGCCAGCTCGGCTCGGCCGGCTTCGTCATCGCCAACGACAGCTACACGCTGCCCGCGCTCCCGGCCACCGGCACCTACGAGATCACCGACGACCCGGACGCCGGAGTCACCGGCACCGCGACCTACACCCTGTCCACCGCCTTCGACGGCGGCCAGGTCGCCGTCGGCGGCGCGGGCGCCGCACTGACGCTCAGCCGCCCGGGCCAGGACGGCCTGCTCTCCTTCACCGGTGCGGTCGGCGACTCGCTCCAGATCACCTTCAGCAACACCACCTTCGTCGGCGGCGGCTACCAGCTGACGGTCGTCAAGCCGGACGGCAGCACCCTGGTCGACCGCGTCACCCGCTACGACCAGAGCCCGTACAAGCTCTCCGCCCCGCTCGCGGCGGCCGGCGCCTACCGGGTGCTCATCGACCCGAGGGCCGCCGCCACCGGCTCCGCCACGGTCGGCGTCGACCGGGTCGCCGCCGCGGCGCCGGTCAAGGCGGCGGCCGCCCCGGCCGCTCCTGCCGCTGAAGCCACCGAAGCCGCCACCGCGCAGGCCGGCGCACCGCAGCAGCCCGCACCGTCCACCGGAGCGGCGCCCGAGCAGTGCGACACCGTCGCCGAGGCCCCGGCCGGCACCAACCGCGCCGTACCGGTCGCCGGACCGGCCGCCGACCCGCGCAGCGCCCGCAAGGCCCCCCGCCCCGGCGAGCCGTCGGCCGGCTGGGCCGCCTGCGGGTTCCCCCGCCAGGCCCTGGGCGAGGCGCCCAAGCCCGCCGACACCGTCTGGAAGCCGGACGCCGAGAACCTCGCCGGCAAGGGCTGGTACACCCGGTACGGCGCGGCCCCGGCACCGGCCTACCCGGCCGACGCGCCCAAGGGCACCACCGCCGTCTCCGGTCAGATCCGCACCGTCTCCGGCACCCCGCTGAAGAACGCCACCGTCAGCGTCGGCAAGGCCGTCGCGAGGACCGACGACCAGGGCCGTTTCCTGGTCAAGGGCAGCGACCCGGGCCACCGCGTGCTGCGCGTCGACGGACGCACCGCGAGCAGCGGCGACCGCAGCTACGGCGTCTTCGACATCGGCGTCGACGTCCCGGCCGGACAGACCCTGCGGGTGCCCGGCACGGTGTTCATCCCGCAGACGGACACCGCGAGCACCGTCCGCATCGCCTCCCCGACCACCGGGCCGACCGTCCTCAAGACCCCCGCCATCCCGGGCCTGGAGGTACGCATCCCGGCGGGGGCCGTGGTCCGCGACGGTGACGGCAAGCTCGCCACCGAGCTGTCCATCACGCCGATCCCGATCGACCGCACGCCGTTCCCACTGCCGCCCACCCAGGTGCCGATCTACTTCACCGTCCAGCCGGGCAGCGGCTACCTCTTCCCCGACGGCGCCCAGATCGTCTACCCCAACTACACCCGCGAGGCCCCCGGCACGCGGATGATCTTCTGGAACTACGACCCGGACGGCCAGGGCTGGCACATCTACGGCAAGGGCACCGTCACCCCCGACGGCAACCAGGTCGTGCCGGACGCCGACGTCAAGGTCTACCGCTTCACCGGCGCCATGACCGCCGTCCCCGGCCACAACCCGCCGCCGGTCGCCCCGAAGCCCGGCCCGCGGGTCGGCGACCCCGTCGACCCGGCCACCGGCCTGCTCGTCGACGAGAACACCGACCTCCTGCTCGACGACGTCGTCCCGCTCGCCCTGCGCCGCACCTACCAGCAGGGCGACCAGGACTCCCGGGCCTTCGGCGTCGGGATGAACTTCAACTTCGGCTACTTCCCATGGTCGACGGGCAACATCGGCTACTACCGGTACCTCGAGGTCGACCTCGTCCAGCCGGACGGCAGCAAGATCCACTTCCGTCGGATCACCCCCGGCGAGAAGACCTACGAGGACGCCCTGTTCCTCGCCGACCCCACCCCCACCGAGTTCTCCGGCGCCACCATGGGCTGGAACGGCAACGGCTGGGACGTCAAACTCCGCAACGGCACCACCTACGTGCTCGGCGACGAGGCACCGCTCCAGGCGATCCGCGACAAGTTCGGCAACACCACCACCATCACCCGCGCCCCCGCACCCGCGGACAGCGACGGCAAGGTCCGCCTGCGCGGCCCGATCACCCAGGTCACCTCGCCCAACGGCAAGTGGATCAAGTTCTCCTACGACACCGCCAGCCCGCCGCGGATCGTCAGGGCCGAGGACAACCTCGGACGCGCCGTCAGCTACACCTACACCGCCGACGGACACCTGGAGACCGTCACCAACCCGGCCGGCGGCGTGATGAAGTACACGTACGAGTCCGGCCGGATGAAGACCATCACCGACGCGCGCGGCACCGTCTTCCTCACCAACACCTACGACAGCGCCGGCCGCGTCCTCCAGCAGGTCGCCGCCGACGGCGGCGTCACCCGGTTCGACTACACCACCGGCACCGACGGCAAGATCTCCGAAACCCGGATGACCGACCCGCGCGGCGGCGTCCAGCGCTTCACCTTCAACGCCCAGGGCCTCGCCACCAGCCGCACCACCGCCCTCGGCACCCCGGTCGAGCAGACCGACCGCACCGAGTACGACCCCACCGGCGGCCGTCCGACCGCCACCATCGACGCACTCGGCCGCCGCACCGAGCTCGAATACGACACCAACGGACAGCTCACCCGCACCACGACGCTGGCCGGCACCCCGGACGCCCGCACCGAACGCGTCGAACGGGCAGGCCCGTTCGGCGAGGTCACCGCCGTCACCGACACCTACGGCAAGACCAGCCGGACCGAGTACGACCCCCGCGGCGGGCTGCTCTCCAGCACCGACGCACTCGGCCACAAGACCGCCTACACCACCGACGACGCGGGCCAGATCACCAGCGAGACCGACCCCACCGGCCGAAGGACCGGCTACACCTACGAGTTCGGCGACCCGGTCGCCGTCACCGACCCGCTCGGCGGGGTACAGCGCCGCCTCTTCGACGCGGCCGGCCGCGTCTACCAGGTCACCGACCAGCGCGGCAACGCCCGTACCACCGGCTACGACGCGCTCGACCGGATCCGCACCACCGCCGACGGACTCGGCCGGACCACCGGCTACGAGTACGACCCCAACGGCAACCGGACCAAGGTGACCGACCCCCGCGGCGGCACCACCGGCTACGAGTTCGACGCGATGGACCACGCCACCGCCGTCACCGACCCGCTCGGCCGCACCGCCCGGCAGGAATACGACCGCAACGGCAACCCGGTCAAGACCACCGCGCGCAGCGGCCTGGTCACCACCGTCGACCACGACCAGCTCGACCGCCCCACCACAACCCGCTACGGCGTCTCCGGCACCACCGACCAGGGCAGCACCACCATCGGCTACGACACCGGCAGCCGTGTCGTCCGCATCGACGACACGGTGAACGGTGCCACCACGGCCACCTACGACGCCTTCGACCGGATCACCCAGGAGACCACCCCCCAGGGCACCGTCGGCTACGCCTACGGCGCCACCAGCCGCACCCGCCAGGTCCTGGTCGGCGGACAGCCGCTGCTGGAACACCTCTCCGACGAAACGGGCACCCTCACCTCCGTCAGGAAGAACGGCACCGAGGCGGTCGCCCTCCAGCACGACGACGCCGGGCGGATCACCCGCAGCGGCGCACCCGGCGACGGCGTCCACCAGGACTACCAGTACGACCCGGCCGGACGGATCAGCTCCGTCACCTACCGCAAGGGCACCACCGACCTCGGCACCCTCACCTACACCTACGACGCGGCCGGACTCCCCATCCGGGTCGGCGGCAGCTACGCCCGTACCGCGATCCCCGGCACCACCGAGACATCCGTCTACGACGCCGCCAACCAGCTCAAGAGCACCGGCGCCAGGACCGTCGGCTACGACGCCGACGGCAACCTCACCGGCGACGGCACCAACACCTACACCTGGAACGCCCGCGGCCAACTCGGCGCGGTGAACGGCCCCGGCACCACGGCGAGCTTCGGCTACGACTCCCAGGGCCGCCGCACCACCCGCACCGTCGGCGGCGTCACCACCGGCTACCTGAACGACGGGGACAACCCGCTCCAGGAGAAGACCGGCGCCACCGTCACCACCACCGTCGACGCCGGCACCGACCGCCTCCAACTGCGCGAGACCGGCGGCACCACCACCCGCTACCTCACCGACCCGCTCGGCGGCGTCGTCGCCCTCGCCGACGACTCCGGCGCCCTCACCGCCCGCTACCTCTACGACCCCTTCGGCGCCACCGCGGTCAGCGGCGACGACAAGGGCAACGGCCGCCGCTACGCCGGACGCGAGGACGACGGCACCGGCCTCTACTACAACCGCGCCCGCTACTACAGCCCCGGCCTGCACCGCTTCCTCAGCGAGGACCCGATCGGCTTCAAGGGCGGGATCAACCTCCACGCCTACGCCGACAACCGCCCCACCGCGCTCACCGACCCCAGCGGCAACAAGCCCGCCTCCTCCGGGAGCTTCGTCAAGATCTCCGAAGGGGCCGCCGACCACGTCATGAACGGAGTCATCACCAAGAAGGGCGAGTTCGCCGGGTGGCACCTCCACCCCAAGCAGAGCGGCGGCATCCCCGAGGGCCGCTACATCAGCGGCAAGCTGGTCACCCAGTCCGACGGCTCCGTGAAGGTCGTCGACGGCGCCGTCGGGGCCATCGTGAACGGCGAAAAGATCGAGAAGGTCGCGCGGGCCGGGCACCACTTCTTCCCGGAGGACTGGACCAGGGCGGATATCCTGGCAGCCGGCCGCGAGTTGTTCGCGAACGGCACCTACAAGCGCGGCGGGACGCTGGTCCAGGGGGAGTACAACGGCGTGAAGATGACCGGCTTCCTGGAGAAGCAGCCGGACGGCAGCTACACCCCGTCGACCTTCTTCCCCAGGGGAGTGAAGCAGTGAACGGGAGCGCAGCAGTGAACACCAGGCCCGGCAGCACCCGGTGGGAGTTCCACACCGACGAGGACGACATGGTCATCGTCGAGGCACCCGCCGGCACCGACGAGAACCTGCGGCTGGCGATCGAGACCCTGATCCTCCCGTTCGGCCTCAGCAGCGACGCCCCCAGGACCTACCTCCAGGAGTGGCACCGCCTCGCGGCCGAGGACGGCACCGGATACAGCCTCGGCACCGCGGCCGCCGGCGCCCGGCGAACCGGCCCGGACCTCGTCGAAATCGTCGACATGTACGGCCAGTTCGAGGACTGCACGATCGACGCGCGGCAGTTCGAGGCCGTCCTGGAAGGCCTCACCGCGTACCTCGACGGCGCCTGACCGCACACGACCCGTACGCACCGCCGCACACCGCACCGCCGCACACCCGCCCGGCGCCCGACGCCGGGCGGGTGTGCGGTTGGGCCCTGTCCTGCCGACTGTGAAGCCACAGGCCGCGACCCCGCCGAACACCAACCCACCGACTGCGAACCCACCGAACGAGAGGAACAGCGTGACGCTCCGACGGCGCCCCCTACTGGCCGGACTGGTCGGGGCGTTCGCCGCCACGGCCTGCGGACCGGACCACGGCGGACCGGACCACCCCGGCGCAGCCGACGACGCGCCCGGCCCGACCGGCACCCCCGGCCACCACCAGCCCGGCGTCACCACCCCGCCACCCGCCGCCGCCCGACTCGCCGCCTACCGGGTCACCGCCGCCGACCGCACCGGCCTCGCCGACGTGCTGTACCGCCTCGGCGCCGAAGCCGCCCGCACCCGCGACGGCGAGAGCCTCACCGTCTCCGTCGGAGCCTCGCTCTTCGACCAGCGGTACGGACTCGGCGCGCTGCGCCCGAAGCGCCTCACCGAGATGCCGGCCTTCCCCAGCGACGTGCTCGACCCGGCCTGGTGCCACGGCGACCTCACCGTCCAGGTGTGCGCGGCCACCCCCGAGCGGGCCGCCGAACTCGCCGGCGGCGCCGCCGCGGTGGGCGGACTGGAGCCCCTCTGGCGGCTCCCCGGGTTCCGGCCCGACAACGACACCGGCCGCGGCGGCCGGGCCTTCACCACCAACCTGTTCGGTTTCCGCGAGGGCGCCGGCAACCTGGAGGCCGAGGACACCGCGCTCATGGACCGCCAGGTCTGGGTGGCGCCGGGCGGCGGCGAACCCGCCTGGACCGCCGGGGGCACCTACCAGGCCGTCCGCCTGATCCGCTTCGCGATGCCCCTGTGGGACGCTGACGCCGTCCACAGGCAGGAGGCCGTCATCGGCCGCCGCAAGGACAACGCCGCACCGCTCGGGGCCGCCCGGGAGACCGACACCCCGGACTACGCGGGCGACGCCGAGGGGCGGGTCGTCCCGCTCGACTCGCACATCCGCCGGGCCAACCCCCGTACCCCCGAGTCGGACGCCAACCGCATCCTGCGGCGCAGCTACTCCTACCGCCTCGACCGGGACGCCACCGGGAACGAGAACGCGGGCCTGCTGTTCGTCTGCTACCAGCGGGACCTCGAACTCGGCTTCGCCACCGTCCAGCGACGGCTCCAGGGCGAGGCACTGGAGCGGTACGTGCTGCCGTTCGGCGGCGGCTACTACTTCACGCTGCCGGGCGTCGCACCCGGCGCCCGGGGCCGCCTCGGCGACTCCCTGCTGGCGGCCGCGTCAATGCGCTGACCGCGCGTTTCGCCCGTTCGGGGAGGCCCGGCCGCAGACGCCGTCCGACATCGTGTCAGATTGTTCAACTCACCTTCCGGCAAAGGTCATCCCGAGGTCCGGACCCGCGTCGTTGTTACGCGCTGGTAATGCCTACTCTCAGCAGTATGCGCCGAGCAAAAATCGTCTGTACTCTCGGGCCAGCCACCGACTCGTACGACCAGATCAAGGCCCTGGTCGACGCCGGGATGGACATCGCCCGCTTCAATCTGAGCCACGGCTCCCACGTCGAGCACGAGGAGCGCTACCGCCGGGTCCGCAAGGCCGCGGACGAGACCGGACGGAGCGTCGGTGTCCTCGCCGACCTTCAAGGTCCGAAGATCCGCCTGGAGACCTTCGCCGAAGGTCCCGTACTTCTCGAACGCGGCGACGAGTTCACGATCTCCACCGACAAGGGCGTCGTCGGGGATCAGAACATCTGCGGCACCACCTACGCGGGCCTCGCCGCGGACGTCGCGCGCGGCGAGCGGATCCTGGTCGACGACGGCCGGGTCACCCTGGAGGTCCTGGAGGTGGACGGGCCGCTGGTCCGCACCCTGGTCATCGAGGGCGGGCTGATCTCCGACCACAAGGGCCTCAACCTCCCCGGCGTCGCCGTCTCGGTGCCCGCGCTCAGCGACAAGGACGTCGCCGACCTGCGCTGGGCCCTGCGGACCGGCGCCGACCTGATCGCGCTCTCCTTCGTCCGCAGCGGCCGCGACATCGAGGACGTCCACCGGGTGATGGCGGAGGAGGGGCGCTTCGTCCCGGTCATCGCCAAGGTGGAGAAGCCGCAGGCGGTCGAGAACCTGGACTCCATCGTGGACGCCTTCGACGGCATCATGGTGGCGCGCGGCGACCTGGGCGTGGAGATGCCCCTCGAGCAGGTCCCGATGGTCCAGAAGCGCGCCGTCAAGCTGGCCAGGCGCAACGCCAAGCCGGTCATCGTCGCCACCCAGATGCTGGACTCGATGATCAACACCTCCCGGCCGACCCGTGCGGAGGCCTCGGACGTCGCGAACGCCGTCCTGGACGGCACGGACGCCGTGATGCTCTCCGGGGAGACCTCCGTCGGGAAGTACCCGGTCGAGACGGTCCGGACGATGGGCCGGATCATCGAGGCCGCCGAGCAGGACGTGCTGGCCGACGGCCTCCCGCCGCTGACCGCCGGCAGCAAGCCGCGCACCCAGGGCGGCGCCGTCGCCCGCGCGGCCGCGGAGATCGGCGACTTCCTGGGGGCGAAGTACCTGATCGCCTTCACCCAGTCCGGCGACACCGCCCGCCGCCTCACCCGCTACCGCTCGCCGATCCCCGTCCTCGCCTTCACCTACGAACCCGCCGTCCGCAGCCAACTCGCCCTCACCTGGGGCGTGGAGACCTTCCTCGGCCCCTTCGCCCCCACCACGGACGAGATGGTCGAGCAGGTCGACGCGGCACTGCTCTCGCTGGGCCGCTGCCAGAAGGGCGACATCGTCGTCATCACGGCCGGCTCCCCGCCCGGCCTCGCCGGCTCCACCAACCTGGTCCGCGTCCACCACGTCGGCACCCTGGACAACTGACCCCGACCACGCCTGCGCCTCCGCCCGGAGGCGCAGGCGTCAGTACTTGGGCCCGATGTGGGCGTCCATCAGGGCCACCGACGCCCTGCGGGCGACGGAGACGTTGACTGTGCCGGTGGGGCGGGTGACGGACTTCCACTGCACGCCGACGCTGTCGAGCGCGCCGGTGAAGAGGCCGATGATGTCGGTCGAGGTGTTGGTGAAGAAGTACCGCGGGTACTCGTAGCGCTTCGGGACGCCGCCGACGGTGCGGGTGGTCCAGTTGGTGATGCGGCAGCCGTCGGAGTGGATCAGGCCGCGCAGGAACTCCCATGGGTGGGCGTCCACGATCTCCCGCTGCCAGACCGCGAGGGTGATCCGGCGCCGGTGCTTCGGGCCCGGTCCGTGCTGGGGGAAGAGGCAGGGCCAGTGCTTGCTCGTGCTGACCACGCTGGTGTGCCCTGTGGCGCGGACGCGCATGACCTTGTTGTACGGCATGACGGCGGCGACAGCCCGCGCGCACTCGTCGATGAGTCCGGGCCACGCGTCGCCGCAGGCTATCCGGAGGGCGTGGACGTTGCGGCGGCCCTCGCTGATGCAGCCGTCGCCGAGGTAGAGGCCCAGGAGATACGCGTAGTCGGAGTGCGGGAGCCTCGGGTCAGGACTGCCGCGGCGTATCGGGCAGTCGGCCACTGGGCGCGGGGCCGGCATTGTTCCCGAAGTCCACGCGCGGATCGCGAATCGGGAGATTCCGGTGGCCCGGCTCACCTCGCTGAAGGTCAGCCCGGACCCATGGAGGTCGATGGCTCGCTGCCGTGTGGCCGTGTCGTACATGCGGCCGAGCCTGCAGTGCCAACGGCACGACATCCGAAAGTCGTGCGAATCTTCATTCGAAATAATGAAGATCGCCAATCATTTTGCGATTTAGGCGACCTTGTAATCGAAGGAAAAGTACCCCGGGTGGGATTCGAACCCACGCTGGATGGTGTTTGAGACCATTGCCTCTAACCTCTGGGCTACCGGGGCATCCACAGATTCGAAGGTTGCCCCCGACCCTGCTTGAACTCAAACATACCGTGTCTGGGTACCCTCGTGCATGCAGTACCCCGCCGGAACGAGGAGCCCCGTGAGCACCGCCGACGAGCAGGCAGAGCCGCTTGAGACCGATATGCCCCAGATCACCCGAATTGTGATCGCCGAGGACGAGGCGTTGATCCGCCTCGACCTGAAGGAGATGCTCGAAGAGGAGGGGTACACCGTCGTCGGCGAGGCCGGGGACGGCGCGACGGCGCTCAAGCTGGTCGAGGAGCTGCGGCCCGACCTGGCGATCCTGGACGTGAAGATGCCCGTCCTGGACGGGCTCTCCGCCGCCGAGCAGATCCACGCGGCGCACCTGGCGCCCGTCCTGATGCTGACCGCGTTCTCGCAGCGCGAGCTGGTGGACCGGGCCCGCGACGCGGGTGCGATGGCGTACATCGTGAAGCCGTTCAGCAAGAGCGACCTCGTCCCCGCGATCGAGATGGCCGTCTCCCGGTACACCGAGATGCGGACGCTGGAGGAGGAGATCCAGGACCTCACCCAGCGGCTGGAGACCCGGAAGCTGGTGGACCGCGCGAAGAGCGTCCTGCAGACGAAGTTCGGGCTGAACGAGCCGGCCGCGTTCCGGTGGATCCAGAAGACCTCGATGGACCGTCGGATGACGATGGCCGCGGTCGCGGAGGCCGTGATCGAGGAGGGCGAGGCCCAGGACAAGAAGAAGGCCGAGGAGGCCGGGTCCGAGGGCTAGAAGACACGAGGAAGGGGCCCCGTCCGGGTGGACGGGGCCCCTTCGTCATGCCGGGGGCGGGAGCGGTCAGTCCTCGCCGAGGTAGGCCTTGCGCACGGACTCGTCGTGCAGCAGGTCCGCGCCGGTGCCCTTGAGCACGATGCGGCCGGTCTCCATCACGTAGCCGTGGTCGGAGAGCGAGAGCGCGGCCTGGGCGTTCTGCTCGACCAGCAGGATGGTGGTGCCGCTCGACTTGAGCTCGACGATGGTCGCCATGATCTTCTGCATCATCAGCGGGGAGAGCCCCATCGAGGGCTCGTCCAGCATCAGCAGCTTCGGCTGGGACATCAGCGCCCGCCCCATGGCCAGCATCTGCTGCTCGCCGCCGGAGAGGGTGCCGGCGGCCTGCTTGCGGCGCTCGCCGAGGATCGGGAAGAGGCCGTAGGCCCGCTCGACGTCCGCCGCGATGCCCGCCGTGTCGCTGCGCAGGAAGGCGCCCAGCAGCAGGTTCTCCTCGATGGTCATCCGGGGGAAGATGTGCCGGCCCTCGGGGGAGTGGGCGAGGCCGAGCGCGACGATCTTGTGGGCCGGGACGGTGGAGAGGTCCTGCCCCTCGAAGGTGATCTTCCCGCCGAGGGGCTTGAGCAGGCCGGAGAGGGTCCGCAGGGTGGTGGTCTTGCCGGCGCCGTTGGTGCCGATGAGGGTGGTGACCTCGCCCTGGTTGACGGTGAAGCTGATGCCCTTGACGGCTTCGATCTTGCCGTAGGCGACGCGGAGGTCCTCGACCTCGAGAAGTGCGGTCACTGGTCGGTCTCCGTAACGGCGGTGGTGCCTTCGAGCGGTGCACCGAGGTAGGCGGTGATGACCCGCTCGTCGTTCTGGACGGTCTCGCGGTCGCCTTCGACGATCTTCTGGCCCTGGACCAGCACGGCGGTGCGGTCGCAGAGGTTGAAGATGAACCGCATGTCGTGCTCGATGACGAGGATGGAGATGCCGCGGTCCCGGATGGCGAAGACGAGTTCCTCGGCGGCCCGGGTCTCCTGGGGGTTCATGCCGGCGGTGGGCTCGTCGAGGAGCAGCAGGCCGGGGTCGGAGGCGAGCGCCCGGGCGATCTCCAGCTTGCGCTGCTCGCCGTAGGGGAGGTTGCGGGCGAGGTGGTCGGCCTTGGCGGCGAGGCCGGTGAACTCCAGGAGCTCCATGGCCCGCGCGCGGCTCTCGGCCTCGGCGCGGTGGTAGCCGGGGCCGCGCAGGATGGCGGAGAAGAGGCCCTCCTTGGTCCGGGTGTGCCGGCCGACGAGGACGTTCTCCAGGACGGTCATGTTGGCGAACAGCCGGATGTTCTGGAAGGTCCGGGCGATGCCGGCCTGGGTGACCAGGTGGGGCTTGGGCGGAAGGACGGTGCCCTGGTAGGCGACCCGGCCCTCGGTGGGCACGTACAGGCCGGTGAGGCAGTTGAAGAAGGTGGTCTTGCCGGCGCCGTTGGGGCCGATCAGGCCGATGATCTCGCCCTCGCCGACGGTCAGCGAGACGTTGTTGACGGCGGTGAGGCCGCCGAACCGCATGGTGACGCCGGAGACCTCCAGCAGCGGCTTGGCCGGGGTGGGCGGGGTGTCGGACTGCGAGGGGGCGGTGGTGGTGGTCATCTGGCTGGTCACGCCCCTGCCTTGGTGAGGGCGACGGCGTCGCCGGAGGGCTGCGCCGGGATGGCGGCCTCGTGGAACTCCAGCTGTTGGCGCCGGTTGGGGATGAGGCCCTCGGGGCGGACCCGCATCAGCACGATGAGTGCGATGCCGAAGGCGAGCAGCTGGTAGTCGGAGAGGAACTCGAGCTTCTTCGGGATGAGGAAGAGCAGGGTGGCGCCGGCCAGCGGTCCGCTGATGGTGCCCATGCCGCCGAGGATGACCGCGGCGAGCAGGAAGGCGGAGTTGGGCGGCAGGGCCTCGGCGAAGGTGTACTGGTCGGGGGTGACGGTGTAGCTGACGTGGGCCTGGACGGTGCCGGCCAGGCCGGCCAGGCAGGCGCCGAGGGCGAAGGCGAGCAGCTTGAGCCGGAAGCCGTTGATGCCCATGGCCTCGGCGGCGGTCTCGTCCTCGCGGATGGCGACCCAGGCGCGGCCGATGCGGGAGTTGCCGACCCGGGCGAAGACGAGCACGACCAGGGCGGTGACCAGCAGCATCAGCAGGTAGTAGTTGGAGAAGCGGCCGAGTTCGACGCCGGCGACGACGTGCGGCTTGCCGAGGTCGAAGCCGAGGATCTGCAGGTCGGGGATCCGCGGGATGCCGTTGGAGCCGTTGGTGATCTTGGGGCCGGTGGTCCCGTTGAGGTTCAGCATGGTGATGCGGAAGATCTCGCCGAAGCCGAGGGTGACGATGGCGAGGTAGTCGCCGCGCAGCCGCAGGGTGGGGGCGCCGATCAGTACGCCGAAGACCATCGACACCACGGCGCCGGTGAGCATCGCGGCCCAGAACGGGAACTGGACGTGGATGGGGGAGGCGGGCGAGCCGGAGACCAGGGCGGCGGCGTAGGCGCCGACGCCGAGGAAGGCGACGTAGCCGAGGTCGAGCAGGCCGGCCAGGCCGACGACGATGTTCAGGCCGAGGGCGACGGTGGCGAAGATCAGGATGTTGGTGGCGACCGAGGTGTACTGGTCGCTGGTCTGGGTGAACGGGAAGCTGGCGGCGGCGGCGAAGGCGGCGCCGGTGGTGACCGGCCGGTACTTGACGGTCAGGGCGCGCAGCCGGGCCACCAGGCCGGCCTTGGCGAGGGCCGCGGCCACCGCGGCGGCCAGCAGCAGGTAGCCGGTGAACAGCTCGCCGTACTCGGTGTCGATGCCGAAGGTGATCGCGAACAGGCCGATCGCGAAGGCCGCGACGATCAGCAGGATCTCGGCCCAGGAGGGGAGTTCGCGGGGGGTGGCGACGGGGCGCTCGACGGTGCCGAGCCGCAGCCAGCTGTTGGCGAGGTGGCCGAGCTGGACGAGCAGGACGGCGCCGGTGGCGATCAGCAGGCCGCCGGCGATGGCGGTCAGCACGGGGGCGACGGGCTTGTCCTCGGGGACGGCGTGGGCGCCGAACCAGACCAGCGGTGCGACGGGCACGAGCAGGAAGAGGCGCCGGTCGAGGATGCGCAGCGGGACGCGGGTGCGCCGGTCGAGCGGCAGGGCGAGGGTGCCGGCGAGGGCGAGCAGGGAGCCGAGGGCGGCGACCCAGCCGCCGGGGTCGAGGTTGGCGAGGCCGCCGAGGTCGACCGCGATGGCGATGACGGAGAACCAGCTGACGGCGAAGGCGCCGGCGGCCGCGACGAGCACCGCGTTGTTGCTGCGGCTGGGGGCGGCCCAGCGCAGGCCGGGGACGCCCTGGGTGGCGAGCAGCAGGACGAGGGTGAGCAGGCCGCCGGTGAGGGCGAGCCACTGGAGTCCGGCGGGGGAGCCGTAGTAGGTGAGGTCGCCGGGGAAGTCCGCGGTCCAGGTCCAGGACATCAGGGCGGACGCGGTGGTGGCGAGGGCGCCGAGGCCGGTGACGAGTGCGCCGGCGCGGGGCGGGAGCGTGATGACGGGGGTGGTTTCCGTGGTGCTGGTGGTCGTCATGGTGCTCACGCCCTGTCCGCGACGCGTTCGCCGAGCAGGCCCTGGGGTCGGACCAGCAGGACGAGGATGAGGAGTACGAAGGCCCACACGTCCTTCCAGGCGCCGCCTCCGAAGAGGTGCATGCCGGGCAGGTGCTGGATGTAGCCGGTGGCGAGGCTCTCGGCGAGGCCGAGGGCGAGGCCGCCGAGCATGGCGCCGTAGATGTTGCCGATGCCGCCGAGGACGGCGGCGGTGAAGGCCTTGAGGCCGAGGATGAAGCCCATCCGGAAGTCGACCTGGCCGCTGCGCAGGCCGTAGGCGACGGCGGCGACGGCGGCGAAGGCGGCACCGATCGCGAAGGCCATCACGATGATCCGGTCGGTGTCGATGCCCATGAGCTTCGCGGTGTCCGGGTCCTGGCTGGTGGCCTGCATGGCGCGGCCGGAGCGGGTGCGGGTGACGAACCAGCCGAGGGCGATCATGCAGAGCGGCGCGGCGATGAGCAGGAAGATGTCGCTGCGCTGGATGGTGACGGAGCCGAGCGAGAACGGGTCGCCGGGGATCTTCGGGAAGACCCGGGCCTTCTTGGCGTCGGGGTAGAACGAGAAGACGAGCTGCTGGAGGAGGATCGACAGGCCGATCGCGGTGATCAGCGGGGCGAGTCGGGGTGCGGTGCGCAGCGGCCGGTAGGCGAAGCGCTCGGCTGCGACGGCGGTGAGCGTGGAGACCAGGATGCCGGCGAGCAGCATCAGCGGTAGGGCCAGCCAGAGTGTGGTGCCGCCGGGGAGGGCGAGGTAGGCGGTCAGGGCGCCGAAGCCGCCGACCATGACGATCTCGCCGTGGGCGAAGTTGATGAGCTGGACGATGCCGTAGACCATCGTGTAGCCGATCGCGACGAGCCCGTAGAGGGCGCCGAGGATCAGGCCGTTGGCCAGCTGCTGCGGTAGGTCGTGCACCGCTGGGCCTCCGTTGTGCGTTGCGTGGGGTCCGCGTGGGTGGGGGATGTGGGCACGCGCGGGGGCACTGGTGGCGCCCCCGCGCGGGGTTGTTCCGACGTGCTGGGCCGGTTCTGACGTGTGGTCAGGTTCAGCCGTTGAACGTGCCGGACTTCTCCACGGCCCACTTGCCGTCCTTGACGGCGTAGACGGTGAGCTGCTTGTTGGTGGTGTCGCCGAACTCGTCGAAGGAGACCTTGCCGGTGACGCCGTCGAAGGCGACCTTCTGGACGGCCTCGACGACCTTGGCGCGGGGGTTGTCGGGGAGCTTGCCGCCGTTGGCGGTCACGACGGCCTTGACGCCCTGGATGATGGCCCAGCCGCTGTCGTAGGAGTAGCCGCCGTAGGTCTCGTAGGCGTCCTTGTAGCCGGCGCTCTTGTAGTCGGCGATGAACTTGGCCGCGGTGGGGAGCTGCTCGACGGGCAGGCCGACGGCGGTGGCGTAGTCGCCCTGGCTCTTGGGGTTGAGCTTGATGAAGTCGCCGCTCTGGATGCCGTCGCCGCCCATCAGGGGGATGTTGACGCCGGCCTCCTTGAGCTGGAGGGAGAGCGGGCCGGCGGCGGGGTACTCGCCGCCGTAGTAGACCGCCTCGGCGCCGGAGGACCTGACCTTGGTGACGACGGCGGCGAAGTCGCGGTCGTCGGGGTTGACGTGCTCCTCGTTGACGATGGTGCCGCCGTTCTTGATGAACTGGGCCTTGAAGGTGGCGGCGAGGCCGGCGCCGTAGGTCTTCTGGTCGTCGATGAGGAAGACCTTGGTCTTCTTGGCGTCCTTCGCGAGGAAGTCGGCGGCGAAGGGGCCCTGGACGGCGTCGGTGGTGGCGGTGCGGAAGTAGGACTTGAAGGGGCGGGCCTTGACGCCGCTGGCCCACTTCTCGCCCTGGCTGAGGGCGACGCCGGTGTTGGCGGGGGAGATCTGGACGAGGTTGGCGTCGTTGAAGATCTGCTGCATGGACTGGGCGACGCTGGAGTTCAGCGGGCCGACGACGCCGATGACGTCCTTGTCGGCGACCAGCTGGGTGGCGTTCTGCTGCCCGGGGGCGGGCTTGCCGGTGTCGTCCAGGGCCTTGATCTGGAACTTGACGCCGGGCACCTCGTTCTTCTCGTTGGCCTGCTTGACGGCGAGCTCCACGGAGTTGCGGATGCCGAGGCCGAGTGCGGAGAGGTCGCCGCTGAGCGGGGCGTCGATGCCGATGGTGACGGTGGTGGTGGCCCCGGCGTTGTTGCCGTCGCCCGACTTCTTCTCGCCGCGGGAGCCGCACGCGGTGAGGCTGAGGGCGCCGATCACGGCAATGCTCACGACAACAGCTGAACGATGACGCACGAGGGTCCCCTTCGGTTCAGGTAGGCGCCGCGCCGGAGTGGCGGGAGCCGGGATGCGCGATGGGCCTGGCCCAATCCGGTGGCGCGGTGACTGGCCGTGACTCTAGATGCCCCTGGGCGGCTCTGGCAGTGGTGCGGCGAGGCTGTGATTCTCTTGTTATGAGCACACGGAGCAGTTGTCTCAGCATGTGGTCGTTCTGACTCGAAGAACCCTGCGCTGTCGGGGTTCTACTCGCTGGTAGGTGGCTGTAAGGCCCAGAAATGGGCGTTACTCCTGGCCTCTCCGATAATCGGACACGACTATCCGCCGTGCTGGTTTCGGGCGTGTGCGTCCGAATATCGGACGATTGTCGGAATGACCGTCCGCTCCCGAGTGACCGGGGCTCGGGAGTCGCCAAAAGCTTGGATTTCCTAGCTGTTACGCAGTGTTACATTTCCAAAAGTGAGTAGACATGCCACCGCCCCCTTGTCTGGACCAACGCCTGCCCAGGGCAGTCGAAGGTCAAACAAGGGGGCGGGTAAGGGATTTGATGATCGGTCGGGTGGCTGACCCTGCATCGGGTGGCCGTCCTCGCCGACGACACGGTGTCAGGTTTGCGGGCAGATCCGATCAGATCCGGTCGAACCTGCTCGGATCTCTGCAAGGATCTCTGCCCGGATCGCTGCCGCCGGGGTCCCCGTCCGGGTGTCCGTCCGGGTCCCTGCCCGGACCTCTGTCCGGGTCCCTGCCCGGACCTCTGTGCGGGGCGCTGCTCAGAGGTCGCGGAGCATGCAGGTCAGGCGGCAGCTGGTGATCCGCTTGCCGGTGTCGTCGGTGATCGCGATCTCGTAGGTGGCGGCGGTGCGCCCCTTGAAGACGGCGGTCGCCACCGCGGTGACCAGGCCGGAGGTGGCCGAGCGGTGGTGGGTGGCGTTCAGGTCCACGCCCACCGCGTACCGGCCCGGGCCGGCGTGCAGCATCGCGCCGACCGAGCCGAGCGTCTCGGCGAGCGCCGCCGAGGCGCCGCCGTGCAGCAGCCCGTACGGCTGCTGGTTGCCCTCGACCGGCATGGTGCCGACCACCCGGTCCGGGGAGGCCTCGACGATCCGGATGCCCAGCTTCTCGCCGAGGTGGCCGCCGGAGAAGGTGGCCGGGTCGACGCCGAGCTTGGCGAAGTGGTCCAGCACCTCCTGCGGCACCTTCAGGACGGGGGCGCCGGCGGGGGTCGCGTCGGGGGCCGCTTCGGTCATGGGGGAGCTCCTGCCGCTCGGGGTCACGTCATCGTGCTGCCAGTGATCGTACGACCGTCCTACTCGGCGGTAGTGATCGCGTCGGAGGGTGGCGTGGCGCCCGTTCCGGACCCGGCGCGCGCCACGCTCCGCACCCGCCGTGCGCCGGGCCCGCCGCGCGTCACCCGCCGCTGTGCGGGCCCGCCCCGCCGACCGCCCCGTGCCCGGCCTGCACGGCGCCCCTTTTGTCGGTGCCGGGCCATAGGATCGGTGGCCGGTAGTGGAATCGGCAGGAACGGACGTTGACGTGGCTACGCAGAGTACGGACAAGGGCGCGGCGGGTGGCGGCGGGGCGCGGCCCCGGCTGATGCTGCTCGACGGGCACTCGATGGCCTACCGGGCGTTCTACGCGCTGCCCGTGGAGAACTTCAACACCTCCACCGGTCAGCCCACCAACGCGGTGTACGGCTTCGCCTCGATGCTCGCCAACACCGTCCGGGACGAGCAGCCCACCCACCTCGCGGTGGCCTTCGACCTCTCCCGGCAGACCTTCCGCTCCGTCGAGTTCCCCGACTACAAGGCCAACCGCGCCAAGACGCCGGACGAGTTCCGCAGCCAGGTCGGCCTGATCGGCGAGCTGCTGGACGCCATGCACGTCCAGCGGCTGACGGCCGAGGGCTTCGAGGCCGACGACATCATCGCCACCCTGGCCACCGCCGCCGAGGCGGCCGGCTTCGACGTCGACATCGTCACCGGGGACCGCGACTCGCTCCAGCTGGTCACCGAGCACATCACCGTCCTCTACCCCACCAAGGGCGTCTCGGAGCTGACCCGCTACACCCCGGAGAAGGTCGCCGAGAAGTACGGCGTCACGCCCCGCCAGTACCCCGACCTCGCCGCGCTGCGCGGCGACCCGTCCGACAACCTCCCCGGCATCCCCGGCGTCGGCGAGAAGACGGCCGCCAAGTGGGTCAACCAGTTCGGCTCCTTCGAGGAACTCGTCTCCCGCGCCGACGAGGTGAAGGGCAAGATCGGCGAGAAGCTGCGCGAGCACCTCGACTCCGTCAAGCGCAACCGGGTCCTCACCGAGCTGGTCCGCGACGTCGAACTCCCGCTCGGCGTCGCCGACCTGGGCCGCGCCGCGTTCGACCGCGAGGCCGTCGCGACCCTGATGGAGTCGCTGGAGTTCCGCAACGCCAACTTCCGCGACCGGGTGTACGGCATCGACCCGGCCGCCGCGGAGCCCGAGGCCGCCGCCGAGCTCGCCCCCGGCGTCGACGTCGACGGCGAACTCCTCACCGACCCGGGCACGTTGGCCGGCTGGCTGCGCGAGCACGCGGCCGGCAAGGCGCCGGTCGCGCTCGCCGCCGTCTACCGGTGGTCGCTCGGCACCGGCGAGGTCACCGAGATCGCCCTCGCCGCCGGAGAGGCCGCCGCCTGGTTCGACCCGGCGCTGCTCGCCGAGGAGGACGAGCGCGCCTTCGCCGACTGGCTCGCCGACCCGGCCGCCCCCAAGGCCCTGCACATCGCCAAGCAGGTCATGCGGGCCTTCGCCGAGCGCGGCTGGCGGATCGAGGGCGTCGTCGCCGACACCGCCCTCGCCGCCTACCTGGAGAAGCCCGGCCGGCGCACCTTCACCCTGGAGGTGCTCGCCGAGGAGTACCTGGCCCGCTCGCTCACCCCGGCCCCCGCCGCCGAGAGCGGCCAACTCTCCTTCGACGCACCGGAGGAGGACGCCACCGCCGGCGCCAACGCGCTGATGCTCCAGGCCCGTGCCGTGCTCGACCTCGCCGCGCTGTTCGACACCCGCCTCGCCGAGGCCGGCGCCACCGAGCTGCTGCGCGACATGGAGCTGCCGATCGCCGCCCTGCTGGCCCGCATCGAGCGCACCGGCATCGCCGCCGACCGCGCCTGGCTGACCGGCCTGGAGGCCCAGTTCGCCACCGAGATCCAGCGCGTGGTGGAGGAGGCGCACGCCGCCGCCGGCCACGAGTTCAACCTCGGATCGCCCAAGCAGCTCCAGGAGATCCTCTTCGGCGAGCTGGCCCTGCCCAAGACCAAGAAGATCAAGACCGGCTACACCACCGACGCCGACGCCCTCACCTGGCTCGCCACCCAGACCGACAACGAACTGCCGGTCATCCTGCTGCGCCACCGCGACCAGGCCAAGCTGCGCACCACCGTCGAGGGCCTGCTCAAGACGGTCTCCCCGGCCGGGCGCATCCACACCACCTTCAACCAGATGGTCGCCGCCACCGGCCGGCTCTCCTCGCAGGACCCGAACCTGCAGAACATCCCCGTGCGCACCGAGGAGGGCCGGGCCATCCGCCGGGCCTTCATCGTCGGCGAGGGCTACGAGTCGCTGCTCACCGCCGACTACTCGCAGATCGAGCTGCGCATCATGGCCCACCTCTCCGAGGACGAGGCCCTGCTGGAGGCCTTCGCCACCGGCGAGGACCTGCACACCACGGTGGCCTCCCAGGTCTTCGAGGTCCCCGGCGACGCGGTGGACGCCGAGATGCGCCGCAAGATCAAGGCGATGTCCTACGGCCTGGCGTACGGCCTCTCCGCGTACGGGCTCTCGCAGCAGCTGGGCATCAAGCCCGGCGAGGCGCAGGGCCTGATGGACACCTACTTCGAGCGCTTCGGCGGCGTGCGCGACTACCTGCGCCGGGTCGTCGACGAGGCCCGCGCCACCGGCTACACCGAGACCCTGCTCGGCCGCCGCCGCTACCTGCCGGACCTCAACAGCGACAACCGCCAGCGCCGCGAGATGGCCGAGCGGATGGCCCTCAACGCCCCGATCCAGGGCTCGGCCGCCGACATCGTCAAGATCGCCATGCTGCGGGTGGACGAGGCGCTGACCGCGGCCGGCCTGAACTCCCGGATGCTGCTCCAGGTGCACGACGAAATCGTGCTGGAGGTCGCCCCCGGCGAGCGCGAGCAGGTCGAGGCGGTCGTCCGCGAGCAGATGGCCGGCGCCTACCCGCTGCGCGCCCCGCTCGACGTCTCGGTCGGCGTCGGCGCCGACTGGGAGGCCGCCGCGCACTGACGGCACCCCGCCGGCCCGTGGGCGCCCGACCGGACCGGTCGGGCGCCCACGGGCCTTCGCGGCCCACGTCGCCTCCGCCCCGGAGTTCGCCCCAACACCGAACCGCAGGCGGGGGGTTGAGGCCGGACCGTATGCTGGGGCGGTGACGGGCCGGGTGACCGTGCGGGTGGGGTCGGAGTCGGCGGTGCTGGTGCCCGGCACCGGGCGGGACCGGGTGCGCGAGGCGGCCGGGATCCTGGGCGGGGAGATGCTGTCGGCGCTGGGCATGCAGGTGCTCTGGCTGCCGCTGGGCGCGGTCGCCGGTGTGGTCGCCCATCTGGCCCTCGGCGTGGACGCCGCAGCGGCGGCCCGGGCGGTCGGGGCGGTGTCGCTGCTGGAGGTCGTGGTCACCGGCGTCCTGTCCGGCTGGACGGACCTCACGCGGCCGAGCCGGCTGGAGTTCTCGCCGCCGCAGGCGCCGGTGCGGGTGCGCGCCGTCAGGCTCGGGCTGCCCGGGCGGTGGCGCCCGGTGGCGGAACTGGGCGGGGTGCGGGTGGCCCACCGGATCACCGAGCCCGTGGACGGGGATCCGCGGCCCTGCCGCGAGACCTTCACGGTCGAGCGGAGGGCGACCGGACTCCGCAGGGCGCCGCTGTCGGCCTACGACGTCCCCGGGGATCCGCGGCCGGTCTTCGGGCAAGTCCGGGACCTGCTGGGGCCCGTGGGCCTGTCGGTCGAGATCGGCACCGCGCGGTACGTCCGGCGCCGAGGGGGCCCGCCGATTCCGGCGCCCGGCCCGCGCCCCGGGCCGGAGGACGGGACCTGAGCGCTTTCCGGAAAGGGCGGTGCGCCCCGGGGGTTGATCCGGCGTCAGGGAACCCCTTCACTTGTCATGGCACCGACGCGCATGATCACGGCGTGGCGCCGTTCGGCTGTCTTGCGTCGCCGCTGTGCCTGCTCGACTGCGTTGCCTGCTCGACCGCTCCGCCTGCTCGACCGCTCTGATGCTCCGACGCCTCACCCGACGAGTCTGGAGACCCCTCATGACCCTGCCCCGCTCGCGGCGCGCCCTCGTGGCGCTCGCGGCCCTGCCCCTGCTCGCGCTCGCCGCGGGCCAGGCCGTGGCCGCCCCGATACCCGCCCCCACCGCTCCCGCCGCCCTCGCGGCCTCCACCCGGGCGTCCGCCACCCAGGTGTCCGCGATCGAGGACGAGGTCGCCCGCACGCTGGCCACCTCCCTCACCGACTCCGCGCTGCGCGACCGGCTGCGGTCCGCGACCGCGAGTGCGCCGGCCGGCGCCGCCGACCTCGGCCCGCTGGCCGCCGCCGCCCGCGGGCTCGCCGCCACCGCCGCGAACGCGGACCGCCGGATCGCCGCCGCCAAGGGCCTCGGCGCCGAGCTCGGCCCGCTGCTGCGGGTCCAGTTGGCCGATCCGTCGATGCGGGCCGCCCTGGACGCGGGCGCGGCGCCGCTGGTGGCCACCGCCGTCGCCGACGACCACGCCCGCACCATCCGCGCCTACGACACCGCGGGCCGGGCCCACGCCCTGGACGCCGGGGCGGTGCCCGGGCAGCCGGTCTACCTGGTGGACATCGACACGGCCAAGACGCTGGCCGCCGGAATCGCCGTCCTGCAGCGGGAGTTCGGCGCGCGCGGGCTCGACGCCACCGGCCTGGCCGCCAAGGGCCCCGACGCGGCGCAGGCCGCCGGCGGCTGGTGGGGCACCAAGATCACCTCGGTCCGGGTGAACGACGACGAGGAGCCCTGGTTCAAGGGCGCCGCCGAGATGTTCAGCCTGGTGAGCGGCTTCGGCCAGGACGGCAAGGTCCGGGTCGACTCGGTCGCCATGCCGTACCTCCAGTACGACGGCACGGTGTACTACCCGAACCAGATCCTGGTGAACTGGTCGAACTACAAGTACAACCTGGCCGACGTCGTCCTGATGGAGGACGACGGCGACACCAACTACCTGGCCCTCGCCCAGGCCGTGGCCGCCGTCCTGCTCACCATCGCCGACCAGGGCGCCTACATCCCGCTGGTCAACGCCGTCCTGGCGGCCCTGCCCGCCTCCTGGTGGACCGACGACCCGGACTACGTGGAGTCCTGGTACACCCTCGCCCGCAACAGCACGGGCCGACTCAACGGCGCCCGCGGAAACGGCTGGATGACCGTCGAGCCGTACTGGGTCAGCCAGCTCTGAACCGTCGCACCTCCCCTGCCGGGCCGGCGTCGCGCATCGGTGCGCTTCGTCGGCCCGGCGGCTGAAGACCTGTGTGGCGGGGGCGATTTCGTACTACCGTGGGCACGATGACCATGGAATCGACTTCGATCGACCGGCCCGCCTCCCTGGCCGGGGCACCGACGCTCCAGGCCCGCAACTCCGCCGCCTTCTGGACCGCGACCGGCCGAAGCCGGGGGCACGCGGTGATCCGGCGCCGCGGATTCGTCGCCGTCGACGGCGACGAGCGCGCGGGCCTGCGGATCCTGGTCCAGGAGCCCGACCTCGACCCGGGCGAGGCGGCCGAGTTGAGCGAGCTGACCCGCCGCGCCGCGGGCCACGTGACCGTCGAGGACCCGTTCGGCTCGACGGACCTGAGCCACCTGGGCATGCGCACCTGGCAGATGCCGATCATGCTGCGCCTGCCCGGCCCCGTCGCCGACCCGGCACTGGACGTGACCCGGATACGGCGACCCGAGGACCTCCAGGTGGCCGAGCGGGTCGTGATCGAAGGCTTCGAACTGGACGGCTTCGAGCCCCACCGCCCCGGCGAGCTCTTCCCGACCACGCTGATCGAGCAGCCGGGGGTGGACGTGTTCATCGCCTCGGTCGACGGCGTGGCCGCGGGAGCCGGTGTGAGCGTCCTGGCCGACGGCGTCGCCAGCCACTACTGGATCGCCACCTCCTCGGCCTTCCGCTCCCGCGGCGTGGGCCGCGCCGTCATGCTCGGCGCCCTCGCCCACCTGGCGGACCGCCCGGCCACCCTCACCGCCTCGAAACTGGGCCGCCCGCTGTACGAGTCGCTGGGCTACACCGTGGCATCGCCCTCGACCTGGTGGGCCTCGCCGTCCGGGACGGCGTAGCACCGGAGCCCGCCGGCCCGCCCGCATCGCCGTGATGCGCGGGCCGCGGTGCCGGCGCCGCACAGGGAGTCGGTGGCGCCGACTTCCTGTGCACGGAGGGCGGGTGGCCGAGACGGACGGGCTGCCGGTGCGCTCGGACATCCGCAGGGGGCCTGCCGACCGGGGCTTCGGAGCGCTCCCCGTGGTGCGCTGGCCGCGGCTCACTTCCGGGCGTTGGTGCGCTTGGTCGGCTCGGCCGTGGTGGGGTCCTCGGGCCAGGGGTGGCGGGGGTAGCGGCCTCTGAGGTCTGCGCGGACGGCCTGGTAGCCGTTCTGCCAAAAGCCCTCCAGGTCGCCGGTGACGGCGGCGGGGCGGCCGGCGGGGGACAGCAGCTGCACGGTGAGCGGTACTCGTCCGCCGGCCAGGGCCGGGGCGGCCTTCCAGCCGAAGAGTTCCTGCAACTTGACGGCCAGCACCGGGCGCCCGGTGCTGTAGTCGACCCGGATCTTCGAGCCGGTGGGCACGGTGATGCGTTCGGGGGCCAACTCCTCCAGGCGGCCGGCCTGGCCGCTCGCCCAGGGGAGCAGGCGCTGCAGGGCGTCGGTCGTGTTGATCCTTGCGAGGTCGGCGCGGCGGCGGGCGCGGGAGAGTTCGGGTTCCAGCCACTCTTCGGCGCGCTCCAGCAAGGCGGTGTCGGAGACGTCGGGCCAGGGGTCGCCGATGGCGGTGTGGAGGAAGGCGAGGCGTTCGCGCAGGTTGGACGGGAAGGTCAGCAGCGTGCCGACGCCTTCGCGGGTGAGCCCTTCGAGGATGGCGGCGCGGACGAGGGCCCGGTCGGGGCGGCCGAGCGGCTTCTCGGTGAGTTCGATGGCACCGAGGGACTCCACCTGTCGGGAGACGACCTCGCCCCGCCGGGTGTCCCAGTGGACTTCGGCGCGGTCGGTGAGCAGCGGCGCGCCTGCGGTCAGGGCGGTGTCCTCGTCGAGTGCGGCGGCGTGCAGGATCCGGGCGGAGTGCGCGCCCGCCGGGCGGTCGGCGGCGGCGACGGCGAGCCAGGGGAGGGCGCCGAGGGCGGTCCCGGGGGCGAGCTCGGCCGCCGTCCCCGAGGCCATCAGGTAGGGGCTGCGCTCGCCGGGGGCGGGCCGGTCGACGCGGGCGCGGGCGATGCGTTCGGGGAAGGCGAGGGCGACGACGAGGCCGGCGGCCGTGGCGTCGGAGAGGTCGGTGGCCGGCTGGTCGGAGGTGGCGCGGAGGAGTCGGCGGACTTCGTCGCGCCAGCGTCCGGCGTAGGGGTCGCGGGAGGTGCGGACGAGGCGCCAGGCCGCGCCCAGGTCGTCCCCGAGCGCACGCGGCGGCTCCTCGGAGAGCAGGGCGACCACTTCGGCGGCCCGCCGGGCGCCGACGGCGGGTGCGCCGTCGACCAGGGCGCGGGCGAGCCGGGGGTGCAGGCCGGTGCGGGCGAGGCGGACGCCGCGCGCCGTCGCCCGGCCGTCGGCGGAGACGGCCCCGAGGGCCTGCAGGGTCTGCCGGGCGGCGGCCATCGCGCCGGCCGGCGGCCGGTCGGGCAGGGCGAGGGAGGTGGCGTCCGGATCGCCCCAGCAGGCGGCCTGGAGGGCGAACGGGGTGAGGTCGGCGAGCGCGATCTCGGGGGTGGGGTAGCGGGCGGCGAGGGCGTCCTCGGCCTCGGCCCAGCAGCGGTAGACGGTGCCGGGGGCCTCGCGGCCGGCCCGGCCGGCGCGCTGGCGGGCGGCGGCCAGCGAGGCGCGGACGGTGACCAGGCCGGCCAGGCCGCGGGCGTGGTCGGTGCGCGGCTCGCGGGCGAGTCCGGCGTCGACCACGACCCGCACGCCCGGCACGGTGAGCGAGGACTCGGCGACGGCGGTGGCCAGCACCACCCGCCGTCCGTCGCCCGCGGCCAGCGCCGCGTCCTGCACCGCCTGCGGTGCGCGGCCGTGCAGTTGCAGCACCTCGGCCGGCGCCCCGGCGAGCAGCCCGGCGACGCGGGTGATCTCGCCGACGCCGGGCAGGAAGCAGAGCACGTCGCCGTCGCGTTCGGCGAGGGCCCGCCGGACGGTGGCGGCGACGTGTTCGAGCAGCGCCGGGTCGACCCGGGTGCCGTGTGCGGGGCGGACGGCGCGCGGCGGCGGGGCCCAGACGGTCCCGACCGGGTGGGCGGTGCCGTGCGCCTCCACCACCTCGGCGCCGCCGAGCAGGTCCGCCCAGGCCTCGGTGTCGGAGGTGGCCGAGGCGCAGACGATGCCCAGCTCGGGTCGCAGCGCCGCCCGGACGTCCAGCAGGAAGGCGAGCGCGGTGTCGGCGTCCAGGTGCCGCTCGTGGCACTCGTCCAGGACGACGACGTCGACGCCGGGGAGTTCCTGGTCGCGCTGGAGCCGCTGGAGGAGCACGCCGGTGGTGACCACCTCGACGACCGTCCCCGGTCCGACCCTCCGATCGCCGCGCACGGTGTAGCCGACCTCGGCGCCGACGGCCGAGCCGAGCAGCCAGGCCATCCGCCGGGCGGCCGCCCGGACGGCCAGCCGGCGCGGCTCGGCGACCAGTACCCGGCGGGGCGGGCGGCCGTCGCCGAGGAGGCCGGCCAGCGCCAGCGGCACCAGCGTGGTCTTGCCGGTGCCGGGCGGGGCGGCCAGCACGGCGGTCCCGTGCTCGTCGAGCGCGCGGTGCAGGGCGGGCAGGGCGGTACGGACGGGCAGTTCGCGCCAGGCGGGGTTCACCCGGACAGTCTCCCCGACCCGCTGGCCCCGCCGGCCGGTCGCGCCCACGGGTCACACCCGCGGGCCCGCCGGCCGTACCCGCCCGGCGACTCGCCCGTCAGTCCCGCCCGTCAGTCCCGTCAGTCCCGCTCCGCGACGAAGATCGCCGTCCCCGGGATCAGCCGTCCGCGCAGCGGCGACCAGCCGCCCCACTCCTGCTCGTGGCCCTCCGGCCACTGCGGCTCGACCAGGTCCAGCAGCCGGAACCCGGCGCCGACCAGCTCGCGCACCCGGTCCCCGAGCGTGCGGTGGTGCTCGACGTAGGTGGCCCGGCCCTGCTCGTCCTGCTCGACGTACGGGGTGCGGTCGAAGTAGGACGCGGTGGCGGTCAGCCCCTCGACGCCCGGCTCGTCCGGGAACGCCCAGCGGATCGGGTGGGTCACCGAGAAGACCCAGCGCCCGCCGGGCCGCAGCACCCGGTGCACCTCGCGCATCAGGGCGGCGGTGTCGGCGCTGAACGGCACCGCGCCGTACGCCGAGCACACCAGGTCGAAGGAGCGGTCCGCGAAGGGCAGCACCGCCGCGTCCGCCTGCACCACCGGGACGGGGGCCAGGCCCCGGGAGAGGTCGATCCGCCGGGAGTGCTGGAGCTGGCGGAAGGAGATGTCCAGCGCCACCGCCCGGGCGCCGCGCCCGGCCAGCCAGCGCGAGCACTGGGCGGCGCCGGCGCCGAGCTCCAGCACGTCCCTGCCGGCCAGCTCCGCCGGGTCGCCGAGCAGCTTGGCGTCGGCCTCGTCCAGGCCCTCCGGGCACCAGGTGAACCGGTCGTCGCCGAGGAACTCGCCGTGTTCGTCCTGGTACTCGTCCGCGTTGCGGTCCCACCAGTGCCGGCTGGCCCGGCTGCTCTCGCCCGCCTCGGCCTCGCGCCTTAGCGCGTCGTCGCCGTCATCGTCAAGATCATGCAGGTCGGACTGGGGGGTGGTGGCCACGGTGATAATGCCCATCGCGTAGGGTGTGGTCTGCGGAAGCGCCGCTGCCGCGAACCGGCCCGTCAAGGGCCCGGATCCTGGCGGTGGCATCCGGGGAAGGGCATCCTGCGGCCGCCACCATGAGGTGCGCAGTCGGAGGATATGGCCTGATCCATACCGGCCTCCACCGTCTTGACGCCCTTGGCGTTGACCGTGCCTGGCCGTCCCCGTATGCTACAAGTTGCGCTGCGGGCCTGCGCGCCTCGGACGGAGCAGGTCGCGCTCGCATCTGTCGAAGACCCCACGGTCGCAAGACGGACACCGAATTTCCCGCTGTGCGGGATTCCCCGGTGCGCCGTGTTCTTGGCTGTCCGGCTTTCGGTGGGAGCGATACGGGCCCTCCGCGTGGCATTACCTACGACTTCATGTCCGTACCGGAGCCCTTTTCCTAATGACGAGCCCCACCGACTCCTCCACCAGCACCACCCCGCAGGTCGCGGTCAACGACATCGGCGACGCTGAGGCGTTCCTCGCGGCGATCGACGAGACCATCAAGTACTTCAACGATGGCGACATCGTCGAGGGCGTCATCGTGAAGGTCGACCGTGACGAGGTGCTCCTCGACATCGGTTACAAGACCGAGGGCGTCATCCCGTCCCGTGAGCTCTCGATCAAGCACGACGTTGACCCGCACGAGGTCGTCTCCGTCGGTGACAACATCGAGGCCCTGGTTCTCCAGAAGGAGGACAAGGAGGGTCGTCTGATCCTGTCCAAGAAGCGCGCTCAGTACGAGCGTGCCTGGGGCACGATCGAGAAGATCAAGGAAGAGGACGGGATCGTCACCGGTACCGTCATCGAGGTCGTCAAGGGTGGTCTCATCCTCGACATCGGCCTCCGCGGCTTCCTCCCGGCCTCGCTGGTCGAGATGCGTCGTGTTCGCGACCTCCAGCCCTACGTGGGCAAGGAGCTCGAGGCCAAGATCATCGAGCTGGACAAGAACCGCAACAACGTGGTCCTGTCCCGCCGTGCCTGGCTGGAGCAGACCCAGAGCGAGGTCCGCCAGACCTTCCTCACCACCCTGCAGAAGGGCCAGGTGCGCTCCGGCGTCGTTTCCTCGATCGTCAACTTCGGTGCGTTCGTGGACCTCGGCGGCGTCGACGGTCTGGTCCACGTCTCCGAGCTGTCCTGGAAGCACATCGACCACCCGTCCGAGGTTGTCGAGGTCGGCCAGGAGGTCACCGTCGAGGTTCTCGACGTTGACATGGACCGCGAGCGCGTCTCCCTGTCGCTGAAGGCGACCCAGGAGGACCCGTGGCAGCAGTTCGCCCGGACCCACCAGATCGGCCAGGTCGTCCCGGGTAAGGTCACCAAGCTGGTTCCGTTCGGTGCGTTCGTCCGCGTGGACGAGGGCATCGAGGGTCTGGTCCACATCTCCGAGCTGGCCGAGCGCCACGTGGAGATCCCGGAGCAGGTCGTCCAGGTCGGCGACGAGATCTTCGTCAAGGTCATCGACATCGACCTCGAGCGTCGTCGCATCAGCCTCTCGCTGAAGCAGGCCAACGAGGCCCTCGGTGCCAACCCGGCCGAGGTCGAGTTCGACCCGACCCTGTACGGCATGGCCGCTTCGTACGACGACCAGGGCAACTACATCTACCCGGAGGGCTTCGACCCCGAGGCGAACGACTGGCTGCCCGGCTTCGAGAAGCAGCGTGAGGAGTGGGAGCGCCAGTACGCCGAGGCGCAGACCCGCTTCGAGCAGCACCAGGCCCAGGTCATCAAGAGCCGCGAGGCCGACGCCGAGGCCGCTGCCGAGGGTGGCGACGCTGTTGCCGCCGCCGCCGGTGGCTCGTACTCCTCCAGCAGCGACGAGGGCTCCGGCGCTCTCGCTTCGGACGAGGCCCTGGCCGCCCTGCGTGAGAAGCTGGCGGGTGGCCAGAGCTGAGGCTCTGCCCCTTCTGCTAGCGCCTAGCGCATAGCGTCACCAATGGCCCCCACCCGGATTTCCGGGTGGGGGCCATTGTTTTTTCCCTTGACTTATTTATCCCCTATGTGAATGGTTTTTTGTGATAAGGGGCTCATTGGATGTCCCTGGGTGTTTTAGGTGCTGGCGCCTACCTTGGGATGAGTTGCCCGATGGGTCGCTCACCCGGCCCCACACGCTAGGCACCCCCCACACATGCGCCGTAGCACCGCAGTGACCCCCTCCCCCCGTACGTCCGACGACCCGAAGGTCGCCGGACGCCTTGCCGCCCTCGGCCGGTTCTGCTTCCGGCACCGGCGCTGGGTGCTCGGTTTCTGGGCGGTGGTCCTGGTCGTCGGCGTGCTGATCGGCGGGAGGGTGTTCGAGGGCTCGGTGGCGGGGGCCTCCTCGGCCGCCTCCGAGGCGGACCGGGGCGCCGCGGTGGTCACCGCGGCGGATCCGGCCAAGGGCACCGTCACGGCCGTGGTGGACGGCAGACCCGTCGAGGACCAGGCCGTCCGGGACGCCGTCACCCGGGCCACCGCCGAGATCGCGGCCCTGCCCGGGGTCTCCTCGGCCACCGACGCCTACGGGTCCGGCCCGGCCGGCGCCGCGCTCCGCTCGGCGGACGGCACCGCGAGCCTGGTCTCGGTCCGGATGGCCGACGACAGCACCACCGCCCAGACCGACGCCGTCACCCAGCGCCTTGCGGACATCGGCGCCGACGGCGCGCACGTCACCGTCGGCGGCGACCTCGTGCTCCAGGACGAGGTGAAGAAGCAGACCGAGCGGGACACCAGGTTCGGTGAGATCGTCACCCTGCCGCTCACCCTGATCGTCATGGTCCTGGTCTTCGGCGGTCTGGCCGCCGCCAGCCTGCCGGTGATCGGCGCCGTCGCCTCGGTGGGCGGTGCGCTGCTCGCGATGTTCGGCTTCAGCAAGATCATGGACATCGACACCAGCGTGCTGCCGATCGCCACCGTGCTGGGCCTGGGCCTCTCCATCGACTACGCGCTGCTCATGGTGAATCGTTTCCGCGAGGAACGCGGCCACGGCGCGGGCATCGCCGCGGCCGTCGAGCGGACCGCCGCCACCGCCGGCCGGACGGTCGCCTTCTCCGGACTGACCGTCGCCGTCGCGCTCTCCGGCCTGTTCGTCTTCACCAGCCCCGTCCTCGGTGCGGTCGCCGCCGCCGGGGTCAGCGTGGTGGTGATCGCCGTCGCCGCCGCGCTCACACTCGTCCCGGCACTGCTCGGCTTCGCCGGCAGCCGGATCAAGACCCCCACCGCGCCCGTCCCCGACGAGGGCTTCTTCAGCCGCACCGTCCGCCGGGTGAGCAAGCGCGCGGTGCCGGTCGCGCTCGCCTGCGTCGCCCTGCTGATGGCCGCGGGGGCGCCGTTCCTGCACGCCGACATGCGCAGCTCCGGCGCCGCCGTACTGCCCGCGTCCTCGGCCGGCCGACAGGTGGCCGAGACCGTCGACCAGCGCTTCCCGCTGGCCTCGGCGGCCCCGATCACCGTGGTCGTCGAGGGCGGCGCCCCCGTCGCCCAGGCCTACGCGGACGACGTGGTGGCCAAGCTGCCCGGCGTCAGCGCCGTCCGTGCCGTGAGCCCGGTGAGCGACAAGGTCTCCACCATCGACGTGCTGGTGCACGGCGACCCGCAGGGCGGCGAGGCCAAGAAGGTGGTCGAGGAACTGCGGGCCGACCGCGGCGGTCTCACCACCCACGTCACCGGCGGAGCCGCCTCGATCGTCGACTTCCAGCACGAACTGCTCACCCGGGGGCCGATCGCCCTCGGCCTGGTGGCGCTCGGCACGCTGGTGCTGCTCTTCCTGATGACCGGCTCGGTGGTGATGCCGGTCAAGGCGCTGCTGATGAACCTGCTCTCGCTGGGCGCCTCGCTCGGCGCGCTCACCCTGGTCTTCCAGGACGGGTACTTCAGCGGGCTGCTCGGCTTCAGCCCCACCGGCGGGCTGGAGACCTTCATACCGGTGCTGGTCTTCGCCTTCGCGTTCGGGCTGTCGATGGACTACGAGGTCTTCCTGCTGGCCCGGATCAAGGAGCTGCGGGACAAGGGCCACAGCTGTACGCGGGCCGTGGAGCTGGGCGTCCAGCGCAGCGGGAAGATCATCACCTCGGCGGCGCTGCTGATGGTGATCGTCTTCGCCGGCTTCGCGCTCGGGGACATGCTGATGGTCAAGCAGATGGGCATCGCGCTCGCCGTCGCCGTGGCCGTCGACGCCACACTGGTGCGCTGCCTGCTCGTACCGGCCGCGATGAGCCTCTTCGGCGAGTTCAACTGGTGGGCCCCGGCGCCGCTGCGCCGCCTGCACAACCGGTTCGGGCTGAGCGAGCACGTGGACCTGCCGACGATCGAGCCGGCCGTGGTGCCGGGGCCGCGCCCGGCGCCCGTTCTGGCGGGGGCGGGGCCCGCGGCCTCGGCGCAGTAGCCCAGGGGCAACCGGTTCAGCGCAGTCGGCGCAGCAGTTCGACGCCGTTGCGCAGGGTCCGCCGCTCCTCGGGGGTGAGCCGCGCCTCGATGGCCGCCGCGATCCGTGCCTCCCGTCGGGCCCGCTGCTCGAACAGCGCGGCCCGGCCGGATTCGGTGGCGGCGATCAGCAGCTTGCGGCCGTCGGTGGCGTGCGGCTGCTGGACGACCAGCCCGGATCCGGTCATCAGGGTGACCGTGCGGGCCATCGACTGGTGGCGGACGTGTTGGCGGGCGGCCAGCTCGGCGACGGTGTACGCGCGCTCGTCGCGGACCAGCAGGCCGAGGACGGCGGCCTGGTTCTGCGGCAGCGCGTCGTCCGAGCGCAGGGCGCGGACCAGCTCGCCGACGGCGGTGCGCAGGTCGGCGGCGAGCTCCAGGGCCTCGGGGCCCGGGGTGCTGTTCGGCTCTTCGGTCATGGCCGAATCCTACTCGGAAACTGTGCAGCATGGCTGTACAGCCTTGCTGTATTGTCTGGCTCATGCGACTGACCAAGTTCGGACATGCCTGTGTTCGCCTGGAACAGGGCGACACCACCCTCGTCATCGACCCCGGGATGTTCACCGAGCCCGCCGCGCTCGCCGGCGCGGACGCCGTGCTGATCACCCACGAGCACGCCGACCACTTCGAGGCGGCCGCCCTGCGTGCCGCCCTGGCGGCGGACCCGGAGCTGCGGGTGTTCACCAACCGCGCGGTGGCCGAGCAGCTGGACGGCGTGGCGCAGCGGGTCACCGTGGTCGGAGAGGGCGACGCCTTCGAGATCGGCGGGATCGGCGTCTCGGTGCACGGCGAGTGGCACGCGGTGATCCACCCCGAGATCCCGCTGGTGCGCAACATCGGCTTCCTCGTCGACGGCCGGGTCTTCCACCCCGGGGACGCGCTGACCGTGCCGCCACACGCGGTGGAGACGCTGCTGCTGCCGATCGCCGGGCCCTGGACCAAGGTGTCCGAGCTGGTCGACTACGTCCGGGAGGCGGGCCCGAGCCGGGCGCTGCCGATCCACGACGCGGTGCTCAGCCCGGCGGGCCTCGCGGTGCACACCCGGCTGGTCGGTCCCGGCGGGCCCGGCACCGGGGCGGAGGTGTCGGCGCTGGCCGCCGGCGAGAGCCTCGACCTGGGCTGACCGGGGGCCGTGGACGCCGGTAGCCTGACGCCATGCTGAAGATCGGACTGACGGGCGGCATCGGTGCCGGCAAGAGCGAGGTGTCGCGGCTGCTGGCCGCCCACGGCGCGGTGATCGTGGACTCGGACGTGATCGCCCGCGAGGTGGTCGCCCCCGGGACGGCGGGCCTGGCGGCGGTGGCCGCCGAGTTCGGGCCCGGCGTGCTCCAGGCCGACGGTTCGCTGGACCGCCCGGCGCTCGGGGCCGTGGTCTTCGCCGACCCTGAGCGGCTGAAGGCCCTGAACGCGATCGTGCACCCGCTGGTCCGGGCCCGGTCCGCCGAGCTGGAGGCGGCCGCGGCCCCGGACGCGCTGGTCGTCCACGACGTCCCGCTGCTCGCCGAGAACGGGCTCGGCCCGCTCTACGACCTGGTCGTGGTGGTCGACGCGGAGGACCCGGTGCGGATCGACCGGCTGGTCCGGCTGCGCGGCATGGCCGAGGAGGAGGCCCGGGCCCGGATGGCCGCCCAGGCCACCCGGGCCGACCGGCTCGCCATCGCGGACCTGGTGATCGACAACAGCGGCCCGCTGGAGGACCTGGCCCCCCGGGTCGCGGAGCTCTGGGCGGAGCTGAAGGGGCGTCAGGCCTGACCTGGTCAGGGCGTGGCCGGTGGGGGATCATGGTCCGATGACCGATCACCTTGCCTCCATGCCCCCGGTGGTGACACCGCTCGCGCAGTACACCAGGGCCGACCAGGACGAGATCCTCGGTTCCGGCGCCGACCCGTTCGGCGTCGCGGACACCGGGCTGACCTGGCTGCCCAAGGAGATCCACTTCGGCATCCGGCAGCAGGACGGCCGGCTGGTCGCCCACACCGGGCTTCGGCGGCTGCCGCTGACGGTGGGCGGCCTCGACACCGAGGTGGTGGGTGTCGGCGGCGTGGCCGTCGCCCCCGACCTGCGGGGGCGCGGCCTGGCACGCGCGGTCGTCGGGGCGGCCCTGGGCCATGCCCGCACGCTCGGTCCGCGGCACGCGCTGCTGTTCTGCCGCCCGCCGCTGGTCGCGCTCTACCGGCGGCTCGGCTGGCGGGAGCTGGACGGGGAGGTGGCGGTGGAACAGCCCGAGGGGCGGGTGGTGGTGATGCCGCTGCGGACGATGTGGACGCCCCTGCGCGACGGCGCCGACTGGCCCGCGGGCGCCGTCCGGCTCCGCTCGCTGCCCATGTGAGCCCGGGTTCGGACCGAACCTGCCGGGCCGGGCCGCGTCAGGCCCGGACGGCCGCCGCGCGCTCCGCGGCGGCGGCGTGCTCCACCGCGGCGGCCGCGAGCGCACGGACGGCGGGGTGGGCCCGGGTGCCGTCGCCCGCCAGCTCGGGCTGGAACAGCGAGGCCAGGAAGAACGGATGGCCGGGCAGCTCCAGGACGCGCATCTCACCGGAGTCGTCCGTGCCGCTGAACCGCAGCCCGCGCTCGCGCAGCCGCTCCAGGTAGTCGGCGTTCAGCCCGTACGCGCAGTGGTACCGCTCCAGCGTCCGGGTGGTGCCGAAGACGCGCTCGGCGAGCGAGCCGGGGGCGATCTCCACCGCGCCCTCGTGCCCGACCAGGGAACAGGTGAGCGGCACGATCAGCAGCTCGTCCCGCTCGGGGTGGGACTCGCCGTGCGCGGCGCCGCCGATGCCGCAGACGTTGCGGGCGTACTCCAGCACGGCGTGCTGGAAGCCGGCGCAGGTGCCGAGGAACGGGATGCCGCGCTCGCGGGCCGTGCGGACGGCCGCCAGGGCGCCGGCCTCGCTGCGGTAGGGGCTGCCGGGCAGCAGCCAGATCGCGTCGAAGCCGTCGAGCGCGGTGGTCGTCCCGGCGTCCTCGGTCGGGATCCAGTAGGCGTCCAGGACGAGCTGGTCGCGCTCGGCGAGGGCGTCGAGCAGACCGGGGATCCGGGCGTGCGAGCGGACGGCGGGGGAGCGGTCGCCGACCAGGGCGATGCGGGGAGTCAGGTACGTCATGCGGCCATCCTCGCCCTCCGCCACGGATCAGCGCCAACGATGATTTCTTACCCGTCGATCAGAGGATCTGATGACGAGACTCTGATACTCCTGTCCCCATGGACCCGCACCTGCTGCGCACCTTCGTCACCGTCACCCGCCTCGGCTCCTTCTCCGAGGCGGCCCGGGAGCTCGGCTACACCCAGTCGGCCGTCTCCCAGCAGATCGCCGCGCTGGAGGGAGATCTCGGCGCGGCCCTGCTGCACCGCCGCCCGGTCGGCCCGACCGAGGCCGGCGCGCGGCTGCTGGAGCACGCCGGTCCGCTGCTGGTCCGGCTGGACGCGGCGCGCGCCGACATCACCCGCCTGGTCGGCGCCCCGAGCGCCCGCCTGGTGCTCGGCGCCACCCCGCTGGCGGTGACCGCCGGACTGGCGCAGGCCCTCGCCGAGGTCCGCCGGGTGCACCCGCGGGTCGACCTCGTCGTCCAGGTGCTCGCCCACGAGGCGCTGCCCGCACTGGTCGCCACCGGACAGGTCGACCTCGCCCTGATCGACGGCCTCGCCGCCCCCAGCGACCCGCTTCCGCTCCCCGACGTCGGCCCGCTCGGCACGGTGGCCGTCGCCGAGCAGCCGCTCGCCGTCGCGCTCCCGGCCGGCCACCCGCTGGCAGGCCGCCCCGGCCTCGCCCTCGCCGACCTCTCCGCCGCCCGCTGGCTCGACGCCCCCGACCTCGCCCCGCGCCCGGACCGCCTGCGTGCGGCCACCGGGGTGGACGGCTT
The DNA here is from genome assembly GCF_043202015.1 of Kitasatospora sp. NPDC048239. Classification (NCBI taxonomy): domain Bacteria; kingdom Bacillati; phylum Actinomycetota; class Actinomycetes; order Kitasatosporales; family Streptomycetaceae; genus Kitasatospora; species Kitasatospora sp. NPDC048239. The sequence continues at coordinate 658,389 of NZ_JBICZP010000001.1, forward strand.
CCGCTGCGCGACCCGCTACCTCGGCACCGATGTCCGCGGCCTGCTGGCCCTGGTCGCGGCCGGCCACGGCCTCGCGGCCCTCCCGTCCGCCGCCCTGTCCGGCGCACCCGGCCTCGCCGCCGTCCCCGTCCACGCCCCGCGCCTGGTGCACCGGACGGAACTGGTCCGCGGCAGCCTCCCGGAGGGTCCGGCGGCGCTGCTCGCCCGGCTGCTGGACGCCGGCTGAGCCCACCGGCCGGGGGCTCAGCCGGCGGTGGCCTGGCCGGTGTTGACCAGGGCGCGCAGGGAGGTGCGCTGGGCGTAGGCCATCAGGGTGATGGTCAGTCCGGCCATGGCCACGGCGAAGAGGGCGTGGCCGAGGGTGGAGGTGACGGCCAGGCCGAGCGCGCCGAGGGCCAGGTGGCTGCCGATCCGCAGGCCGAGCAGGGTGAGCGCGATCGTGCGGGTGCTCCGGCCGCGCCAGAGCAGCTTGGCCAGCTGCAGGCGGCGGCGCAGCAGGGTGAGCGAGACGGTGATGTTGGCGGCGACCAGGACGAGCAGGACGGGCCAGGCCGAGGGGAGGGCGTGCAGCAGGTCGAAGGCGCCGGCGATGACGCCCTCGAAGCCGAAGTACCAGGTGGGGAGCCGGAGTTCCGCGACGGTGGGGAGCGGCTTGGCGGCGGGCTCGGTGGCGGCGGATGTGGTGGCGGCGGTGCTCATGGTGTTCCCCCGGTGGTGGTCGCTGCCCGGCCTGCGCCGGTGATCACACTCTGCCGGTCCACCGGTCGCCGGCGGAAGGACCTGACTGCACGTCTCCCGTATGACGGATGTCATGCGGCCGGGGCGGCCCGGCCGACCACGGCGACCGGGCCCGGTGTGGAGCAGGAAGTCGGCCGGTCCGACTTCCTGCTCCATACCGGGGCTTCCGCGACCGCGACCGCGCTCGCTCCCGCTCTCAGCCCTGCCCTCACTCCCGCCTGAACACCAGTTGGAGCACGGTGCGGGCCAGCTCCTCGACGTCGCCGTCCGCGCTCTCCGGGAGGGCGCCGCTCAGCCACAGGCCGGCGAACCCGTGGGCCAGGGACCAGGTGGCGATCGTCGTCGTCCGGTCGTCCTCCCCGTCCGGCGACAGCCTGCGGGCGCTCGCCGCCAGCACCGCGCCCGCGCGCTCCCGGGCCGTGGCCATCGCGGGGTCGTCGGTCCGGTACAGCTCGGGCCGGAACATCACCTCGAAGTACGGGCGGTGGTCGACGGCGAACCGCACATAGGCGACGCCCGCGCCGAACGGATCGCCGGACGCGCGCTCCAGGCTGTCCGCGAACAGCTCGAAGCCCTCGGCGGCCACTGCCGTCAGCACCCCCGTCTTGTCGCCGAAGTGGTGCGCCGGCGCCGCGTGCGACACCCCTGCGCGCCGGGCGAGTTCGCGCAGGCTCCACCCGGACGGGCCGGACTCCGCGATGGCCGCCAGGGCGGCGTCGAGGACGGCGCGTCGCAGGTTGCCGTGGTGGTAGCTCGGCTGGTCGGTCTGTCCCACCGCTGCTCTCCAATCGTTCGGGGGCCGTCCCATTCTATCTAGGCATTGACAAGATAGCTGCGGCTGCCGCAATCTTGCCAGTGACAAGATTGAGTGATTGGAGGACGGGATGATCCCGCTCATTGCCCTCGTCGGCGGCTTTGCCGTGCTGCGCCTGCTCGGCCTGCTCGTGATCGACGGCCTCGACGCCTGGCAGCCCGCCCTGCGCGGCGCCCTCGCGCTGCTGTTCGTCACCACCGGGGTGCCGCACTTCGTCCCGTCCTGGCGGCGGGACTTCGTCGGGATGATCCCGCCGGCGCTCCCGCGGCCCGCGCTGCTGGTCACCCTCACCGGTGTCCTGGAGCTGGCCGGTGCGGCCGGCCTGCTCGTCCCCCCGCTCGCGCCCCTCGCCGCCGCCTGCCTGGCGCTGCTGATGATCGCGATGTTCCCGGCCAACGTGTACGCGGCCCGCAACGGGCTCACCCTCGGCGGAAAGCCGGTGACGCCGCTGCCGGCCCGTACCGTCCTCCAGGCGGCCTTCCTTGCGGCCGCAGTCGCCGCGGCCCTCTGAGCCGTCGGGTACGCGCAGCCGCGGGGAGTGGGCGGCCGGGGGAGTGGGAAGTCGGCCGGTCCGACGTCCCGCTCCCCCTTCTGCGGGGTGGGGTTGTGAGGTTCCGGGGCTCCCCGACCGGGTCCCCCCGTGCCGTCCGCAGAGGGCGCGTACGGGGCGGTCGCCGGTGGCTACAGTGGCCGGATGAGCCACGAACAGGTGTTCCTGCGGCCGGTCTCCGAGGCCGATCTCGCGCTCCTCGAAGCGCTGTTGGCCGATCCGGAGGCCGTCGGGCCGTTGCAGTGGTACGGCTGGACGGACCAGGGGCGCCTGCGGCGCAGATGGGCGGAGAACGGGCTGTTAGGGGAGGATCAGTCCCAGCTCGCGGTGGTCTCGGGCGGGGAGTTCCGCGGGTTCGTCGCGTGGCGGCGCAGAGCCGTGGTGCCGGCCGCGCCGTACTGGAACGTCGGGATCCAGCTGGCGCCGGACGCCCGCGGTCGCGGCATCGGTACCGAGGCCCAACGCCTGCTGGTGGACTACCTGTTCGCGCACTCCCCGGTGGTCCGGCTGGAGGCCGACACCGAGTCCGCCAACCTCGCGGAGCAGCGCGCCCTGGAGAAGTGCGGCTTCACCCGGGAGGGCGTGCAGCGAAGCCTGGTGTTCCGGGACGGCCAGTGGCGCGACATCGTCCGCTACAGCCTGCTGCGCGGGGACGCCCGCCCGGGCTGAGCCCCGCACGGGAGGTCGGGGCGCCCGAACCGTGCCTCGTCAGCGGCGCCAAGGTGTCGCCGGGCCAAGGGAGTTCGGGCAGCTGCTTCCGGGCGGCCGTCAGGCGAAGGTGACGTAGAGGGGCTCCTGCTGCTGCTCGTCGGTGAGGACGACCCGCTTGGGCATCAGCGACTTGTCCTCGATCCAGGAGCGCCCGAAGTGCAGCCCGGTGCCCGCGAGTCGGAGGAGGTAGAGGCCGGAGCCGTCGACGGTGTCCACGGCGAGCGGCTGCTCGTCCTCGGTGAGCCTGAACAGGGCCCAGCGGGCGTGCGCGGCGCCGCCCTCCGCCGGGGTCAGGACGACCTGGCCGCCCGCCTCGGCCGCCTCGGCCGCGAGGATCCGCCCGGAGTCCTTCTCCCTGATCAGGACCGTCCCGTCGCCGGCCGGCCCGATCAGGAACAGGGCCGGCGGCTCGTCGGCGAGGAAGGCGAAGACCCCGCCCCCGCGCACCCCCAGGAGCGAGCCGCGCGCACGGATCCGCAGGGCTCTGGTGTCCGCCATCTCATGCCTCCAGGAACGTGGTGTCGATGCACCCATCCTCGCGGCGGGTGCGGCGCACGCGAAGGCATCCGGCGGTCGCTCACCCGGACGGGTGGCGGGCGGGCCGGCGCGGGGCCTCGGGGGCGGGCTCCGGGCCGGTCGACGGGTCGCGGGTGAGCAGGTAGCGGGCGCCCGGTCCGGCGACGGCGGCGCGGTCGTCCGCGTTGTAGAGGGCGCAGCGGTTGAGCGAGAGGCAGCCGCAGCCGATGCAGCCGCTGAGCTTGGCCTTCAACCGCTCCAGCTCCGCGATCTGTTCGTCGATCCGGCTCCGCCAGGACTCGGCGACGCCGGCCCACTCCTCGCCGCTGGGCGCGGGGTTCTCCGGGAGGCGGTCCAGGGCGACCTTGGCCTCGTCCAGGGAGAGCCCGACCCGCTGGGCGGCGCGGACGAAGGCGACCCGGCGCAGCGTGGCGCGCACGTAGCGGCGCTGGCCGCCCGTGGTGCGGGTGGCGTGGACGAGGCCGAGCTTCTCGTAGTAGCGCAGGGCGGAGGTGGCGAGGCCGCTGCGCTCGGAGAGTTGGCCGATGGTGAGCAGGTCGTGCCGGCTCGGCCTGGCCGCAGTGGCGGCTCCGGGCGAGGCGTCGGGGGCGGTCATGGAGATCACTGTAGCCGCTTGACTTCAAGTCGACTTCAAGTTGCAGGATTCAGGGCATGACCACAGCAACGGTTGAAACCGCCTTCGACGACCTCCCCGGCCTGATGGGCCTGATGACCGGCGCCGAGAAGCACGGCCCGGCCGCCACCTCCACGCTGGACGTGCTCTGGGTGCTCTACGACCGGGTCCTGCGGGTCTCCCCGGCCACCGCCGAGGACCAGGACCGGGACCGCTTCCTGCTCTCCAAGGGCCATGGCCCGATGGCCTACTACGCGGTGCTCGCCGCCAAGGGGTTCATCTCCCCGGAGGTGCTGCCGAGCTTCGGCGGGTACGACTCGCCGCTCGGCCACCACCCGGACCGCACCCTCATCCCCGGGGTGGAGATCGCCGCGGGCTCGCTCGGGCACGGCCTGCCGCTGGGTGTCGGCACGGCGCTCGGGCTGCGCGCCCAGGGGCTCGCCGACCCGGCGGTCTGGGTGCTGGTCGGGGACGCGGAGTTCGACGAGGGCTCCAACCACGAGGCGGTGGCCTTCGCCGGTGCCTACGGGCTGGACCGGCTGCACGTGGTCGTCATCGACAACTCCTCGGCCACGCACGGCTGGAACGGCGGGATCGCGGCCCGGTTCGCCGCCGAGGGCTGGTCGACCGCCACGGTCGACGGCCGCGACCACGAGGCGCTGCACGCGGCGTTCACCGCCGAACACCCCGGCCGTCCGCACGTCGTGGTCGCCCGGGTGGAGCCCAAGAACTCCTGAGCCCCGCCGAACGGCTCGAACCGCCCGCACTGCCGCACCGCCTGAACTGCCCGTACTGCCCGCACCGCCTGAACAGCCAGCACCGTCCGCGTCCGGCACCCGGGCCGGGACCGCCAAGACCCGCTCACCAGTAGGGGATCCACCGATGGACACCATGCGCGACCGCTTCCTCGACGTCACCGCCCGCCTGCTCGACGACGACCCCCGGCTGGCCGTGGTGCTCGCCGACATCAGCGCCTCCGGCTTCACCGAGGCGGCCGAGCGGCACCCGGACCGGGTGGTCAACGTCGGCATCCGCGAACAGCTGCTGATCGGCGCGGCCGGCGGTCTGGCCCTGACCGGGATGCGCCCGATCGCGCACACCTTCGCCAGCTTCCTGGTGGAACGCCCCTTCGAGCAGGTCAAGTTGGACCTGACCCACCAGGGCGTCGGGGCCGTCCTGGTGAGCGCGGCCGGCTCCTACGACTGGCCGGCCGGCGGCCGCACCCACATGGCCCCGGGGGACGTCGCCCTGCTGGACACCCTCCCGGGCTGGACGGTCCATGTGCCCGGCCACCCGGACGAGGCCGAGCAGCTGCTGCGCCACGCCGCCGCGGACGGCGACCGCACCGTGTACCTGCGGCTCTCCGCGCACCAGAACGCCGCCGCCGTGCCGGTCGAGCCCGGCCGCTTCACCACCGTGCGCGAGGGCTCGAAGGGTGTGGTGCTCGCGGTCGGCCCGATGCTGGACGCCGTGCTGGCGGCCACCGTGGGCCTGGACGTGACCGTGCTGTACGCGGCCACCGTGCGGCCGTTCGACGCGGCCGGGCTGCGGGCGGCCGCCGGCGGCCGGGCGGACGTGGTGCTGGTCGAGCCGTACCTCGCGGGGACCTCCAACAACGAGGCGCACGCGGCACTGAACGACCGCCCGCACCGGGTCCTCGGCCTCGGGGTGCCGCGCGACGAGCACCGCCACTACGGCTCGATCCCCGAGCACCTGGCCGCCTACGGCCTGGACGCGGCCTCGCTGCGGGAGCGGATCGGCACCTTCCTCTGGTGACCGGCCCCCGCCGGGGCGCCACAGCGCCCCAAGGGCCCGGCCCTGACGGGTGGTTCAGACCCGGAGGACGGCGACCGAGTCGGCCCCCAGCCGTACCGACGCACCGTCGGGCGCGCAGTCGCCGAAGGCCGCCACCAGCTCCCGCCCGGCCGCGCCGAGCGGCACCCGCGCGGCGACGGCCCCCAGGTTGACCGCGATCCGGTACGCCCCCCGGTGCACCACCAGCCAGCGCGCCGACTCGTCGTACTCCACCCGGACGGCCGCCAGATCCGGGTCGCCCAGCTCGGGCCGCTCCCGCCGCAGCCTGATCAACCTCCGGTACCAGGACAGCAGCTCGGCGTGCGGGGTCTGCTTGGGCTCGGTCCAGTCCAGGACGGACCGCAGCACGGTGGCCGGCTCCTGCGGGTCCGGCACCTCCTCGGCCTGCCAGCCGTGTTCGGCGAACTCCCGCCGGCGGCCCTGCCGGACGGCCTCGGCGAGGCCCGGGTCGGTGTGGTCGGTGAAGTACTGCCACGGGGTGGCCGCGCCCCACTCCTCGCCCATGAACAGCATCGGGGTGAACGGCGAGGTGAGTACCAGCGCGGCCCCGGCGGCGACCCGGCCGGGCGGCAGCCCGGTGGAGATCCGGTCGCCGAGCGCGCGGTTGCCGATCTGGTCGTGGGTCTGCAGGTAGCCGAGCAGCCGGTGCCCGTGGGCGGGAGGGAACGGCCGGCCGTGGCCGCGGCCGCGGAACGAGGACCAGCCGCCCTCGTGGAAGAAGCCCCGGGTGAGGGTCCGGGCGACGGCGGCCAGCGGCTCGCGCGCGAAGTCGCCGTAGTAGCCCTGGGATTCACCGGTCAGGGCGCAGTGCAGGGCGTGGTGCAGGTCGTCGCTCCACTGGGCGGTGAGGCCCTGGCCGCCGGCCTCGCGCGGGGCGGTGGTGCGCGGGGAGTTGAGGTCGGACTCGGCGATCAGGAACAGCGGGCGGTTGCTGGTGGCGGCCAGGGTGTCGACGGCGCCGGAGAGTTGCTCCAGGAAGTGGACGGCCCGGTCGTCGGCGAGGGCGTGCACGGCGTCCAGCCGCAGGCCGTCGATCCGGTAGTCGCGCAGCCAGGCCAGCGCGCTGCCGATCAGGTACTCCCGGACCTCGTCCGAGCCGGGGGCGTCCAGGTTGACCGCCGAGCCCCACGGGGTGTGGTGGCGGTCGGTGAAGTACGGTCCGTAGGCGGGCAGGTGGTTGCCGGACGGGCCGAGGTGGTTGTGCACCACGTCCAGGACGACGCCGAGCCCCTTGCGGTGCGCGGCGTCCACGAAGCGCTTGAGCCCCTCCGGTCCGCCGTACGGCTCGTGCACCGCCCAGAGCGAGACGCCGTCGTAGCCCCAGCCGTGCCTGCCGGGGAACGGGCAGACGGGCATCAGCTCGACGAAGTCGACGCCCAACTCCACCAGGTGGTCGAGCCGTTCGGCGGCGGCGTCGAAGGTCCCGGCGGCGGTGAAGGTGCCGACGTGCAGCTCGTACAGCACCGCGCCGGGCAGCGGACGGCCGCGCCAGCCGGTCTGCGACCAGCGGAACGCGGCGTGGTCGACGGGCCGGCTGGGCCCGTCCGGGCCGTGCGGCTGCCGGGGTGAGCGCGGGTCCGGCAGCGGCGGTCCGTCGTCGAGCCGGAAGGCGTAGTCCCCGGTCGGCGCCTCGCCCTGCCACCAGCCGTCCCGCCCGGCGTCCGGGGCCAGGGGGTGCCGCTCGCCCGCGACCTCCACCTCGACCCGCTCGGCGGCCGAGGGGGCCCACACCTGGTACGTCCTCATGCCCCGCTCCTCCTGGTCAGCAGCGCCACCGGGTACGTCGCCAGCAGCTGCGCCACCGGTACCGCGCCCGGTGCGAAGGAGCGCTGGGTGAGCCGGTCCGTCCACCGGCCGCCGCCCGGCAGCTCCAGCACGGTGTCCCGCCAGCCGCCGTCCCGGGCCAGGGCGCAGGGCAGGCGGGTGGCCGCCGTGATCACGCCGTCGCCCCGCCCGAAGGCGAGCAGGTGATCGGCGGCGGCGCCGGCGGCGGCCAGCGGCCGGTACGCCCCCAGCGGGCCGGCCCGCCGCAGGTGCAGGGCGGTCGTGGTGAGGTGCAGCTTCTCCCGGGCCGGGTCGTCGGCGCGCGGTGTGGCGGAGTCCGTCAGCCGTACGGCCAGCGCGCCCAGGTCCACCGGCTCCCGGTTGTCCGGGTCGACCAGGGTGTACAGCGGCTCCTCGCCGCCCTGGTACAGGTCGGGCACGCCCGGCACGGTGAGGTGCAGCAGCGCGGCGGACAGCGTGTTGGCGCGGGCGTACGGCGCGATCGCCCGGACGAACCCCTCGATCCGGGCGAGCAGCCCAGGGTCGGAGTGGACGGCGCGGACGCGGTCGGTGAGGGCCTGCTCGTAGCGGGCGTCGGGGGCCGTCCAGGAGGTGTGCAGCTTGGCCTCCCGGACGGCCTTGAGCACGGCGGTGACCAGCCGGTCCGGCCCGATCGGCCAGGCCGCGACGAGGGTCTGCCAGAGCAGCCAGTCGCTGTCCCGGTCCGCCCAGGGGCCGGCCGCGGTGGACCAGGCGGCGGCCTCGGCGGCCCAGGTCCCGGGCTGCTCGGCGAGGACGGCGAGCCGGGCGCGGGCGTCGGCGCTGCGCTTGGTGTCGTGGGTGGAGAGCGCCGTCATGGTGAGCGGCCAGTCGCGTTCGACGGACCGGCACCAGTCGTGGAACTCCGCGGGCGCCAGGCCGGGCCGGGCCGGCTCGCCGCCGACCTCGTTGAGGCTGAGCAGCGCGTTCCAGCGGTAGAAGGCGGTGTCCTCGACGCCCTTGGCGGCGACGGCGGCGGCGGTCTGCGCGAAGCGCACGCAGAACTCGTCCTTCTCGGGGCCGCGGCCCAGCAGGCCGAGGGCGAGATCCGCGACCAGCATGTCGGTGGCGTCGTCCGAGCCGTCCAGCGCGGCCCGCATCTGCTCGGCGGAGACCGAGTCGGGCGGGGCCGGTTCGCCGGGCCGCACGTACGGGCGGTAGGCGGGGTAGCCGCTGAGCACCCGCTGGAGCGCGTCGTGCAGCCGGCCGGGCGCGTGGTCGGCGAGGGCGGGTTCGGCGGCGCCGATCCGGGCCGCGAGGCGGACCAGCCGGTCGACCTCGGCGGCCAGCTCGCCCCGGGGGCCGGTCATGTCGGCCCGACCGCGCCGGGCGGCGGCGACGGCGGGGTGCGCCTCGGCGGGGCCCGGACCGGCGGTGTCCGGGTCGGGGCCCGGTTCGGCGGCGGAGGTGCCCCGGACGAAGTGCTCGTAGTGCTCGGCCAGCCGCCCGGCGCCGGCCCGGTCGGTGAGCACCCCGTCGATCCGGCGCAGTGCGTCGTACCCGGTGGTGCCCGCGCACGGCCAGTCCGCGGGCAGCCGCTCGGGCCCGGTGAGGATCTTCTCGACCACGGTGTAGGCGCCGCCGGTGGCCCCGGAGAGCCGGCGCAGGTAGCCGGCCGGGTCGGCGAGGCCGTCGGGGTGGTCGATCCGGAAGCCGTCCAGGACGCCCTCGGCGTGCAGGCGCAGCAGCACCGCGTGGGTGGCCCGGAACACCTCCGGGTCCTCGACCCGCAGCGCGATCAGCTCGTTGACGGTGAAGAACCGGCGGTAGTTGAGCTCGGTGCGGGCCAGCCTCCACCAGCCGAGCCGGTACCACTGGCGGCCGAGCAGCTCGGGCAGCGGCAGGCCGGCGGTCCCGGGCCGCAGCGGAAAGGCGTGGTCGTGGTAGCGCAGGACGCCGCCGTCGACGGCCAGCTCGCCGAGGACCGCGCCGAGCCGGTCGCCGAGCAGCGGCAGCAGCACCCGGCCGCGCCCGGGGGCGTCGGTCGGGCCCGGCTGGGCGGTCCAGTCGATGTCGAACCAGCGCGCGTACGGCGAGTCGGGGCCGTCGCGCAGCACCTGCCACAGGGGCTGGTTGAGCTGTTCGGGTACGGGGACGGCCATGTGGTTGGGCACCACGTCGGCGATCAGCCCGAGCCGGTGCCGGTGGGCCTCGGCGGCCAGCGCGCGCAGTGCGGCCTCGCCGCCGAGCCGGGTGCTGATCCGGGTGTGGTCGACGGTGTCGTAGCCGTGGGTGGAGCCGGGCGCGGCCTCCAGCAGCGGGGAGAGGTGGAGGTGCGAGACACCGAGGGCGGCGAGGTAGGGCACGGCGGCGGTGGCGTCGTGGAGCGTGAAGCCGGGCTGGAGCTGGAGGCGGTAGCTGGCGGTGGGCGCTTCGGGGGGCGGGGGCGCCGGGCGGGACGGTACGGCGGCCGGGCGTGGCTGAGCGGGCTCGGCGGCGGAGGTCATGTGTCCATGACTACCCGCGCGAGCCCGCCACCAAGACCCGTTGCTGATCCGAACAGGTGAACCACCCGCCGTCACGAACCGCCGGGCGCCGACCGCCGAGCCCTGACCGCGGACGACGGCCCGCGGACGACGGGCGGCGGGCGCTCACGCGGGGCGTTGCAGCACCAGCAGCGAGCGGTCGGTCAGCCAGAGCGCGTCCCCGGCCTTGACCCGGGCCCCCGTCCCCGGCGCCGGCAGCCGGGGCTGCGCGGTGTCGACCACGACCTGCCACTCCTGCCCGTGATCGGCCGGCACGGTGAACTCCAGCGGTTCGAAGTGCGCGTTGAACATCAGCAGGAACGAGTCGTCGACGATCCGCCCGCCGCGCCGGTCCGGCTCCGAGATGGCGTGCCCGTTGAGGAAGACGGTGAGCGACTTGGCGTAGCTGGCGCCCCAGTTGCGCTTGGTCATCTCCTCCCCGCTGGGGGTGAACCAGGCGATGTCGGTGAGGTCCTGGCTCGCCCCCGAGGCCGGGCGGCCCGACACCGGGCGGCCGTGGAAGAACCGGCGGCGCCGGAACACCGGGTGGTCCCGGCGGAGCCAGATCATGCCCTGGGTGAACTCCAGCAGCCGGGCGGCCGGGCCGTCCTCCTCCGGCCAGTGCACCCAGGAGAGCGCGTTGTCCTGGCAGTAGGCGTTGTTGTTGCCGGCCTGGGTGCGGCCGAGCTCGTCGCCGTGCGAGAGCATCGGCACCCCCTGGGAGAGCATCAGGGTGGCGATCAGGTTCCGCTGCTGGCGGGCTCTCAGCTCCTCGACCGCGGGATCGCCGCTCGGCCCCTCCTCGCCGCAGTTCCAGGAGCGGTTGAAGGACTCGCCGTCCCGGTTGTCCTCGCCGTTGGCCTCGTTGTGCTTCTCGTTGTACGAGACCAGGTCGCGCAGGGTGAAGCCGTCGTGGCAGGTGACGAAGTTGATCGAGGCGATCGGGCGGCGGCCGTCGTCCTGGTAGAGGTCGGAGGAGCCGGTGAGCCGGGAGCCGAACTCGGCGAGGGTGGCGTTCTCGCCGCGCCACAGGTCCCGGACGGTGTCCCGGTACATGCCGTTCCACTCCGTCCACAGCGGGGGGAAGTTGCCGACCTGGTAGCCGCCCTCGCCGAGGTCCCAGGGCTCGGCGATCAGCTTGGCCTGGGACACCACCGGGTCCTGCTGGACCAGGTCGAAGAACGAGGACAGCCGGTCGACCTCGTGGAACTGCCGGGCCAGCGTCGCGGCGAGGTCGAAGCGGAAGCCGTCGACGTGCATCTCGGTGACCCAGTACCGGAGCGAGTCCATGATCAGCTGCAGCACGTGCGGGCTGCGCATCAGCAGGCTGTTGCCGGTGCCGGTGGTGTCCTCGTAGAACCGCTGGTCCTGGGCGAGCCGGTAGTACGAGACGTTGTCCAGCCCGCGCAGCGAGAGCGTCGGGCCGAGGTGGTTGCCCTCGGCGGTGTGGTTGTAGACGACGTCCAGGATCACCTCGATGCCGGCCGCGTGCAGCGCCTTCACCATCGACTTGAACTCCTGCACCTGCTGGCCGCGGTCCCCGGTGGAGGAGTACGAGGAGTGCGGGGCGAAGAAGCCGACCGTGTTGTAGCCCCAGTAGTTGGCGAGGCCGAGGTCGCGCAGCCGGTGGTCGCGGACGAACTGGTGCACCGGCATCAGCTCGATCGCGGTGACCCCGAGCTTGGCCAGGTGCTCGATCACCGCCGGGTGGGCCAGGCCCGCGTAGGTGCCCCGGATCTCCTCGGGGATGCCCGGGTGGAGCCTGGTCAGGCCCTTCACGTGGGCCTCGTAGACCACCGTGCGGTGGTACTCGGTGCGCGGCGGCCGGTCGGTGCCCCAGTCGAAGTACGGGTTGATCACCACGGAGTGCATGGTGTGCGGGGCGGAGTCCAGGTCGTTGCGGCGCTCGGGTGCGCCGAAGTGGTAGCCGTAGACCGACTCGTCCCAGTCGATGTTCCCGCTCATCGCCTTGGCGTACGGGTCCAGCAGCAGTTTGGCGCTGTTGTGCCGCTGGCCGAGGCCCGGGTTGTACGGGCCGTGGACGCGGAAGCCGTACCGCTGGCCCGGCTGGATGCCCGGGAGGTAGGCGTGCCGGACGAACGCGTCCGTCTCGCGCAGCTCCACGGCCGTCTCCGAGCCGTCCTCGGCGAGCAGGCAGAGTTCGATCCGGTCGGCGCTCTCGGAGAACACCGCGAAGTTGGTGCCGGCCCCGTCGTAGGTGGCACCGAGGGGGTAGGGCTGCCCTGGCCAGACCTGCATGAGTCCTCAACTTCCTTGCCAACAACGGAAACTGACCCGCAATGCGGTACTCCGCCCCGGACCTGGACGCTGTCTTCCCGGCCGGGCGGCCGGGCATGTGCGGCGGTCGCGCACCGTGATGCACGGCACAGTCCGCATACTCCCCGACGCGTCCCCCGACAGCGGGGCCATTTGCCACTTGTTCGCCCGAACGGGTGTCCGGGGGGCCTCCCTGGGCCGGTAGGGGCGGGTGGGACGGGCCCCGGCCCTCGGCCAACCGGCTGCGAGCGGCTCGCGGCGGGCAGTACCCTTGATCGTCCGGCCGCCCCCGCGCTCGTGGCGATCCATCAGAAGCAGTAGCCCCAGCAGAAGCAGCAGCCCAGGCAAGAGCAGCGGCTTCGTCAGGAACCAGGTGAGGTGGCGCATGGTGTTCCCCGCCGGCGGCCGAGGCGGCGGGCCCGACCGTCCCGACCGGGGCGCCGCCCGCAGCGAGGCGCCGACCGTGGTCATGCGCCCCGCCCTGACCGGCCGGGCCGTGGTGCCCGCCCAGGGCGGCCCGGTCGAGATACCGGCCCTCGCCTGGTCCGGCGCGGAGTGGGAGGACGCCTACCAGCGGGTCCGGCTCGCCGGGCGGGCGTACGTCTGGCTCAACCTGGTCGAGCAGCGGCTGCGCTCCCTCGTCGACGAGGTGCTGCACCCCATCTACGCCCCCGCCCACGGCGAGGACTGGGTGACGGCTGCCGCCGGGCCGGTCGGCGAGGAGTGGGCGCACCGGGCCGGCGCCGTCCGCGAGGTCAGCCGCCGCAAGGGCTACCTGCTCGACCCGGCCGACGACGACCCGCTGGTCTTCCTCACGCTGCCCCAGCTGCGCGAGCTGATGGTCCAGCACTGGCCCTGCTTCGAGCCGTACCTCGCCGACCGCCGGGAGATCGAGCTCGCCCTGGACGAGCTGGAGGTCGCCCGGCACGTCGTGTCCCGCAACCGCGTCCTCACCCAGACCGTCCTGGCCCAGACCGAGCGCGCCGCCGCCCGGCTGCTCGCCGTGCTCGACGGCGGCACCGGCGGGGTGCCCGCCGACGTGGTGGAGTCCCTGGTGGCCGGCCGGTACGCGGACGTCGTCGCGGTGCACGCCGACCGGGTCAGGCTGCAGCGCGACCTGCCGGTGGAGGACCTGCTGGACGGCGCCCGGCGGCTCGACGCGCTCGGCATCGGCCTCGGCATGCTCTGCCAGAACTACACCGGCAAGCGGCTGGTCCGGCTGGCCACCGAGGGCTGCCGGGTCCGGCTGCTCTTCCTCAACCCGGCCAGCAGCGCCGTCCGCCGCCGCGAGCGCGAGCTCGGCCTCGGCCGCGGCGAGCTGGCCCGGGCGATCGAGATGAACATCATGCACGTGCGCCGGGTCCGGGCCCGGCTGCGCGACCAGGGCGGATTCGAGATCCGGGTCTTCGACGAGACCCCGCGCTTCACCGCCTACCTGGTCGAGGGGCCGCGCCCGGCAGGCCAGGCCGGCGGCCCGCGCCGCCAGACCCGGGACCTCGGCGTGGTCCAGCCCTACCTGCGGCGCGCCCGGGGCATGGAGTCGCCCGCCCTGGTGCTGCGCGGCGGCGCCGGCCAGCAGCCGGGCGGGACGGACGCCGGGCTGCTGGAGGTCTACCGGGAGGAGTTCGAGGGCGTCTGGGGGGACTCCCGGCCGGTCTCCTGACGTGCGCTCCGGCGGCCGCCCGCCCGGACCTCCCGGCCGGGCGGCTGGAAGACTGCCGGGGTGGACAGCACCCCCGACTGGACCAGGCGCCCCGCCGAGGCGGCCGACATCGAACCCGTCGCCGAACTGCGCGCCCTGGTCCTGCGACCCGACCTCGAACGGCTCGGCCGCTACGACGGGCACCGGGTCCGCCGCCGGCTGCGGGAGTCCTTCTCCACCCGGTGGACCTCGATCGTCCTGGTCGAGGGCGCCTTCGCCGGCTGCGTCACCGTCCGCCCCGCCGAGCCGGGCGGCCGCCTGCTGGAGCACTTCTACCTCGCCCCCGAACACCAGGGCCGCGGCCTCGGCTCCGCCGTGCTGCGCACCCTGCTCGCCGAGGCCGACGCCGCGGGCGAGCCGGTCCGGCTGAACGTTCTCCAGGGCAGCCCGGCCCGCCGGCTCTACGAACGGCACGGCTTCGTCCTGGAGTCCGAGGACCCGATCGACGTCTACCTGCTCCGCCCGGCCGCCGGCTGAGCCCCGCAGGCCCCGGACCCAGTCGGGCCCGGGGGCAGGCCCTAGCCCGGACGGACGGCAACCGGCGGCTGTTCAGCCGATGGACGGTCATCCGGAGCGGGCGAGCGCGGGCGAGGTCCCGAGGGGCTTGCTAGCGTCGATTCCATGATCGGCAGGCGGCGTTCCGGCCTGCGGTCGACTCCCCCCGCTGCCGGACGGCCCGCTTCGGCACGCCCGCATCCGCCCGACGATCCGGAAGGCCGACCGATGACCAGTCAGCACGCGCCAGGCGCCGGCCGCCCCGGCGCCTCGCGCCGCGGCTTCGTCCGCACCGCCCTCGGCGCCGGCACCGCCGGGGCGCTCGCCCTCGGCACCGCCGGCCCGGCCCACACCGCGCCCGCCCCGGCCGCGCCCGCCGCGACGACCGGCGGCATCCCGTTCCACGGCGTCCACCAGGCCGGCCTCACCAACCCGCCGCCCGGCTACGGCACCTTCCTCGCCCTCGACGCCCGGGCCCCCGACCGCGCGGGGCTGGAGACGCTCCTGCGCACCCTCACCGACCGGGCCCGCTTCCTCACCGCCGGCGGCACCCCGCCCGACCTCGGACCCGCCGCCGCACCCGCCGACAGCGGCACCCTCGGCCCGGTGCTGCCCACCGACGACCTCACCGTCACCCTCGCCGTCGGCGCCTCGCTCTTCGACGACCGCTACGGCCTCGCCGCCGCCAGGCCCCGCCACCTCGGCCCGATGCGCGACTTCCCCGGGGACGGCCTGCGCCCGGCCGAGTGCCACGGCGACCTGCTGCTCCAGGTCTGCGCGACCAGCCGCGACACCGTCCAGCACGCCCTGCGCGACCTGCTGCGCAGCACCGGGAGCGCGCTCCGCCCCCGCTGGCAGCTCGACGGCTACCAGAACCGGGCCCGCCCGAGCGGCGCCGCCCGCAACCTGCTCGGCTTCAAGGACGGCATCGAGAACCCCGACACGGGCTCCGCCCGCCAGATGGACGAGCTGGTCTGGGTCGGCGCGAACAGCGGCGAGCCGGGCTGGGCCGTCGGCGGCAGCTACCAGGTGGTCCGGGCCATCCGCACCCTGGTGGGCCCCTGGGACGAGGTCGCGCTGCAGCAGCAGGAGCGCATGATCGGCCGCCGCAAGTCCGACGGCGCCCCGCTCGGCCGCACCAAGGAGACCGACGCCCCCGACTTCGGACCCGACCCGGACGGCGCCGTCACCGCCCTCGACGCGCACATCCGGCTCGCCAACCCGCGCACCGACGCCGCCCGCGGCAGCCGCATCCTGCGCCGCGCCTTCAACTACGACCGCGGCCTCGACGAGCACGGCGAGCCCGAGCTCGGCCTGGCCTTCTGCTGCTACCAGCAGGACCTCTCCCGCCAGTTCGAGGCCGTCCAGACCCGCCTCGCGGGCGAGCCGCTGGCCCGCTTCCTGCGGCCCACCGGCGGCGGCTACTTCTACGTCCTGCCAGGGGTCGGGGACGAGGCCGACTGGCTCGGCCGGGGGCTGCTTGCCGCCGTCTGAGCGCCGTACCCGACGGCCCCACCGGCGGCATTGTCGGTGGGGCGGGTGATGATAGGGGCTGTTTCGACCAGCAGGACGGAAGGACACACCCCTATGAGCTGGTGGCAGCAGCCACTGGTCGGCTTCGACCTGGAGACCACGGGCACCGACCCGGCCGTGTCCCGCATCGTCACGGCCGCCCTCGTGGACACCGTCGGAGCCCGCCGGCTGAGCGCCACCGGCTGGCTGGTCGACCCGGGCGTCCCGATCCCCGCCGAGGCGGAGGCGATCCACGGCATCGGCGACGACCTCGTCCGCGCCAAGGGCCGCCCGGCCAAGGAGGCGGTGGACGAGATAGCCACCGCCCTGTGCGAGCGGCTCACCGCCGGCCGCCCGGTGGTGGCCTTCAACGCGCCCTTCGACCTCTCGCTGCTCGACGCCGAGCTGCGCCGGTACGGGCTGGCGCCGCTGGCCGAGCGGCTCGGCGGGCCGGTCGCGCCGGTCCTGGACGCGCTGGTGATCGACCGGGCCGTCGACAAGTACCGCAAGGGATCCCGGACCCTCCAGCGGGTCTGCGAGGTGTACGGCGTCGAGCTGACCGACGCGCACGAGGCCGGCAGCGACGCGCTCGCCGCCGTCCGGGTCGCCGTCGCCCTCGCCGAGCGCTACCCCGGCGAGGTCGGCGACGTCCCGCTGGCCGAGCTGCACGCCCGTCAGATCGACTGGCACCACACGTGGGCCGAGAGCCTGGAGGCCTGGCTCCGCAGGTCCAAGGACCCGCAGGCGGTCATCGACCCGCGCTGGCCGCTGCGCTGAGGGCTGCGCCGACCGGGCTGACGGCTGCGCCGAAGGCCGGGCCCGCCGCTCAGCAGAGCACGTAGATGCAGTAGTGCTCGCTGCTCTCGGCGAAGCAGTAGGTGACGCCGCTCTCCGTGATCTCGATGTCGTTGCAGCCGGCGTCGGCGCTGAGGGTGGCGGGGCCCCCGCCGCCGCCGTGGCAGGGGCTGTCCCGCCGCGCGCTGCGCGCCGCGTCCGGGCGGCGCCGCACGATGTAGGGCGGGGGCGCCGCGGGGCGCGCGGCACCGGTGAGCCCGGCGGCCTCGGACGCCTTGACCCGGCTGAAGGTCTCGACGACGACCGACGCGTCCACGTCGATCGCGAAGTCGAAGACCTCGTCGCCGCCGCTCGTCAGCCGGCCCGTCGTGGCGCGGCTGCGGACGGCGGCCTCGTCCGCCCAGACGATCGGGTGGCCGTCGCAGGGGCAGGGGTCCGTCACGCACACGCACACCTGGATCGGCAGACTGCCGGCCTGCCGCAGCGGGTGGTCCTCGGGTGCGTCGAGCGGCACGCCGGTGAGGACGGTCGTGGTGGCGTGGGCGAAGGCCCTCGCCTTGGCGGTCTCGTAACTGGCCATCGTCACTCCCGGCGGCAAGTGGCACGGTTCGCCCGTTCGGCAGGCTGGCCGGCCCTTGGCGGTTCGAGGGGGGTTCGGGGGTCCCGGTATCGAGCACAGGACTTGGCCTGAAAGCCTCGTTCGAGTCCGAACCGGATGAGGGGTCCGGTCCGGATCGACCTGATCGGACCGCGTTTTCACGCTAGCGCAGGGCCCGTCCACCCGCCTCCCCGTGCTGCGCCGCCGGTCGGCGCCCTGCCGTCCCGGGGAAGGCGGCGGAGCGGATCAGCCCGCCGGGAAGTCGAAGCGGTACCCCTGGGCGACGAGCCAGGGCAGCAGCTGCCGCAGCGCGGCGACGGTCTGGCTGCGGTCGCCGCCGCCGTCGTGCAGCAGGACCACACCGCCGGGCCTGAGTTGGCTCTGCACGGCGGAGACGATCGAGGGGACGCCCGGGCGGGACCAGTCGCGGGGGTCGACCGACCAGCCGAGCGGCCGCATGCCGAGCTCCGCGGCGATCCGCTGGTTGTCGGCGGTGAACCCGCCGCCGGGGGCGCGGAACCAGCCCACCCGGGTGCCCGGGCCGCCGGCCTGGACGATCATGTCCCGGGCGGCCGAGATCTCGTACCCGGCCCTGTCGTGCGGGAGCGCGGCGAACGGCTGCGGGTGGTGCACGCTGTGGTCGCAGAGCCGGTGGCCGGCCGCCAGGATGCGCCGGACCATGGCGGGGTTGGCTGCGGCCTGCCGGCCGATCTGGCAGAACGTCGCCTTGGCGCCGTACTGGGCGAGCAGGTCGAGGACCTGGCCGGTGGCGGTGCCCGGGCCGTCGTCGAAGGTGAGCGCCACCGTCCGCCCGCCGGAGGCGGTGGAGCGGACGACCGAGGTCGGCACCCCGCTCGCGGGCGGTGCGGGTGGCGGGGTCGGCGCGGCGGTGGGCGCCTTGGTGGCCGGGGCGCTCGACGGCGGCTTCGCGGGGGCCGGCGCCTTGGAGGTGGCGGGCGGCGGCTTGGGCGCGGACGGCCGGGCGGTGGACGGCTTCGGCGCGGCGCTGCTCGGTCCGGGGCTGCTCGGTCCGGGGCTGCTCGGCCTCGGCGCGGTGCCGCTCGGTGTGGCGCTGCTCGGCGCGGCGCTGGAGGGTGCGCCGCCCGAGGGGGAGGCGGTGGACGGTACCGGCACGGGCGGCCGGGTCGGTGTACCCGGCGCCGTGCTGACCGGGCCGGAGGAGGTGATGCCCGGCTGAGGCTGGAGCGCGCCGTTCGCGGTGCCGCAGCCGACCAGGGCCAGTGCGGCGGCGACCACCGCGACGCAGCCCGTGACCAGCGGGCGGCGGTGCCGGACGGGCGGCGAGGGGCGCTGGGAGGCGGCGTGCTCCGACATGGCTGCGGCTCCTGAGGTGCTGAGGCGGGTACCGGTCCCTCGGTCAGGATGACTGTCCGATAGGACGCCCACCAGAGCCCCGGCGGTTGCGAGGATCCGGGTGGAGTACGGCTCAGAAGGCGTACCAGTGCACGTCCGTGGCGCCCTCGCGCAGCGAGGCCACCCGGCGGCGGAACTCGGCCGGCGCGGCCGGGTTGCCCGCCGCCTGCTGCGCGACCCAGGAGGCGCTGGCCGTCTCCCTGGCCCCGCGCAGCACCGCGAAGCCGGGCCACTCGCGGACGTCCCAGCCGTACTCCTCGGTGAACGCCCGGTACTCCTCGGCCGGGACGCCGTACCGGTCGTGGCTGAGTGCGAGCACCACCAGGTCGTGCTCGCGCAGGTCCTGCGAGACGTTCTCCAGGTCGAGCAGGACGGGCCCGTCCGGGCCGACGTGCACATTGCGCGGCAGCGCGTCGCCGTGGATGACGCCGGGCTGCAGATGCGGGGTCAGATCGGGCAGGGCGGCGGCGTAGGCGTCCCGGCGGCGGCGCAGGAAGGCGGCGTCGGCCGGGTCGATGTGGCCCTCGGCGGAGGCCAGCCAGCGTTCGACCGGGGCGAGCAGGTCGCGCCGGGCGAGCGGCAGGGGCGGCGTCGGCAGTCCGTGCAGGGCGCGCAGCAGCGGCGCGAGGTCGGCCGGCCGCGCGGGCCGTTCGGCGGGGGCGAGCCGGTGCCAGAAGGTGACGGGGTGTCCGTGCGCGAGCTGCGGCCCGGGGGCGACGGCGTCGTACGGGCGGACCACGGGGATCCGCCGGTCGGCCAGCCAGTGGGCGACGGCCAGCTCGTGGCGGGCCCGCTCGTGGAGCTCGGGGCCGCGGCCGACCTTGGCGACCACGGCCGGGTCGCCAAGGTCGAAGACGGCGTTCTCGCCGAGCGCGAGCAGCCGGGCGCCGGCCGGGTCGGGCAGGCCGGCGGCTTCGCAGGCGTGGGCGAGCAGCAGGCGGGCGCGGCCCTCGTCGAAGGGGGTCATCGGGGTCCGTTCCGTGGTGGCGGCCAGGGGACGGTGATCATTCTGGCAAACGCGGGCCGGGCCCCGCGTGATGCGGGGCCCGGCCAGGGGGGAGCTGGAGCCGTCGGGTGGGGCGGCCTGGCGGGTCAGACCTCGATCCGGCGGTGCCGTGCCGCGGCCGGCTCGGCGGGGGCCGGGGCGAGCGGCCCGTCGTGGGCGCCGACCGGCGGGAAGGACTCGCCGTGCGAGAGGTCGGGCAGCCAGCGCAGCCAGGACGGCAGGTACCAGTTGCGCTCGTCGAGCAGGGTCATCACCGAGGGCAGCAGCACCGCGCGGATGATCGTCGCGTCGATCAGCACCGCGACCGCCAGGCCGACGCCCATCTGCTTCATCGCCTGCATGGAGAGGGTGCCGAAGACCGCGAACACCGCCACCATGATCACCGCGGCGCTGGTGACCACCCCGGCCGTGGAGCGGATGCCGTGCGCGATGGCGGCCCGGGTCGGCAGGCCCCGGTCGCGGCCCTCCTTGATCCGGGAGACCACGAAGACGTGGTAGTCCATCGAGAGGCCGAAGAGGATCACGAAGAGGAACAGCGGGACCCAGGACTCGACCGCGCCGACCCCGGCGGTGCCCAGCAGGGAGGCGCCCACGCCGTGCTGGAAGACCAGTGTCAGCACCCCGTACGCGGCGCCGACCGAGAGCAGGTTGAGCACCACGGCGGTGGCGGCGACGGCCAGCGAGCGGAACGAGGCGAGCATCAGCAGGAAGGCGAAGGCCACCACGAAGCCGAACACCAGCGGCATCGAGCCGGTCATCTTGTCGTTGAAGTCATAGGAGCCGGCCGTGCGCCCGGTCACCGGGGCCTCCGTCCCGGCCACCTTGAGCACGGTGGCGGGGACGATCTCGTTGCGCAGGGTCTTCAGCGCGGCGTTGCTGGTGGAGTCGTTGCCGGTGCCGTTGAGCGGGATGTCGATGGTGGCGATGTTCTTGTCGGGGTGCACCGTGATGTCCACCGGGCCGTGCATCCTGCCGCTGGCCAGGGCCTTCGCCTTGAGGTCGGCGATCGCGGCGGTCATCGCGGGGGAGTCGATGTCGGCGGCCTTGACCACCACGGTGGCGGGGGCCGGGCTGCCGGGGAAGGCGGCCTCGATCTTCTTCGAGGTGGCCACCAGGGCGTTGCCCTCGGGCAGTTGCTGCTGGAAGGTGAGGTTGGCGGTGTGCATGGTCAGCAGCGGCGCGGCCAGGCCGACCAGCAGGGCGCCGGAGAGCAGGGTGGCGGCCAGCGGGCGGCGCAGCACCGGGGTGAGGACTGCGTTCCAGACCCGGCCGCCGGTGGCGGCGTCGTCGGGGCGGCGCAGCTTGCCGAGGAAGGGGACGCGGCCCTTGTCGACCCGGTCGCCGAGCATCGACAGCAGCGCGGGCAGCACGGTGAGCGAGCCGAGTACGGCGGTGATCACGACCACGATGGTGGCGTAGGACATCGCCTGGAACTCGGCGATGCCGGTGAGGAACATGCCGGCCATGGCGACCACCACGGTGACGCCGGAGACCAGGACGGCCCGGCCGCTGGTGGCGGCGGCGATCTTCAGGGCGGTCTCCAGGTCGCGTCCGGCGGCCCGCTCCTCGCGCTCGCGGCGCAGGTAGAAGAGGCAGTAGTCGACGCCGACGGCGAGGCCGACCAGCAGCATCACCGAGCTGGCGTTGTTGCTGGTGTGCAGGAAGCTGCTGCTCAGGGCGACCAGTCCGCCGGCCGCGATGAAGGCGGTGATGGCGAGGACCACCGGCAGCACGGCGGCGACCAGCGCGCCGAAGGCGACCAGCAGGATGCCGAGGGCGAGCGGCACGGCCGTCCACTCGGCGCGGGCGAAGTCGTTGGAGAACTGCTCCTCGATCCACTTGCCGGAGCTGGCGTCGCCGAGTTCGACCACGGTGAGGTCGGGGTGCTGCTTCTGGACCTGGGCGACGGCGTCCAGGACGGCCGGGACGTTCTTCAGGGCCTCCTCGCGCTCGCCGGTGACGGTGAGCTGGACGAGCGCCGAGCGGCCGTCCGCCGAGACGGCCCTGGTGTCGTAGGGGGAGCGGACGTCGGAGGCCTTGCCGGTGGCCTTGACGCCGGTGACCACCTGCTCGACGGCGGCCCGGAAGGCCGGGGCGTCGGAGGTCAGGGTGGCACTCTGGACCAGGACGGTCTCGCCGGCGGGCGACTTGAGTCCGGCCTCGTCGAGGATCTTGGCGGCGCGGGAGACCTGTCCGGGCATCGCCTCGGACTCCTTGACCTCGTTGCTGCCGTGCATGCCGCCGAGGAAGGCGGCGAGGACGACGAAGAGCAGCCAGCCGAAGACGGCCGTCTTTCTGTGCCGGGCGCTCCAGGCGCCCATCGCGGCAGCCGTGCCGAGCTTGGTCTTCACGGGAGTTCCCCCCAGGGAGAGCGGCGGTCGAGCGCCGGGTGTGCGGCGGTTGGTCGACCGCCTGGGCAACGGCGCCGGGTGCGGGTCCGGCGTCGCAATCGACAGTAGGGAACGGGGGGTTGGGGAGGTATCCGGCTACCGGGGGAGTCGTCCCGGGGGCCCGCCTCGGGGAAGGGGTGGGGTTATCCCTACCAGGCAACCCTGATGTCTCCTCCCTGGGAGTGGGGGGAAACTCCACCCTGAGGGGGAGCGGTCTCCACCCGGAGCACGAGGTCAGCGGGCCGGTCGGCGGGTGAAGATGGTGCGGGGTCGTCACGCGGCGTCCCCGAGGGGGTGGCTTACGGGGGCTGCTTGCCGGGCGGCAGGCAAGTTCTCGTAGGATGATGTTATCTCTTACTTACCTGCCGACCGGCTAGGTGTGGGCTTCTTCGCCATGCCTGCCGGTCCTGCCGTCGCCCGGCGTCCCGTCCCCCAAGGGCTGCGGTGAACCATGCCCAGGAGGCATCACGAGCATGTTCCACCGACTAGGACACTTTGTCGTCCGTCGCGCTTGGTGGGTGATCGCGGCGTGGGTCGTCGCGATGATCGCCATCGTGGCCGGCGCGCCGACGATCACCGCGCAGACCGACGAGGCTTCCTTCCTCCCGAAGCACTACGAGTCCATCCAGGCCTCCGCGCTCCAGGAGAAGGCGTTCCCGGCCAGCTTCACGCCCTCCGCCCTGGCGCTCTTCGAGCGCAACGACGGCGGCGCGATGAACGACGCCGACAAGGCCGCCATGGCCAAGATCGTCCAGGGCCTCACGGACAAGAAGATCGCGGACGTCGAGAAGATCATCCCGGTCAGCGAGCAGACGACGTCCAAGGACGGCAAGTACGCGCTCGCGCCGATCGCCATCGACAAGGCGAAGCAGCAGTCCGAGGACTTCGGCGAGGCCGCCAAGCACCTCCGGGAGGAGGGCAAGTCGCTGTCCTCGGGGACCGACCTGAAGTTCCAGCTGGGCGGCGCCGCCGCCCAGGCCCTGGACCAGAAGGAGTCCTCCGGCTCGGCCGACGCCCTCATCGCGATGTCCACGGTCCTCCTGGTCGCGATCATCGTCGGGATCATCTTCCGCAGCATCCTGGCCGGCATCCTGCCGGTCCTGATCTCGCTGGTGGTCGCGATGCCGACGGCCAACGGCGTGATCGCCTACGCCACCAAGGCGTTCGGCCTGGAGAGCACCCCGGTGCTGTCGGCGATCCTGATCGTCGTCGTGCTCGGCGTCGGCACCGACTACTTCCTCTTCCTGGCGTTCCGCTACCGCGAGCGGCTGCGGGCCGGTGACGACCGCAAGGAGGCCGTGGCCAACGCCGTCGGCCGGGTCGGCGAGGCGATCGCCTCGGCGGCCGGTGCGGTCACCGTCGCCTTCGCGGTGCTGGTGCTCTCCAGCCTCGGCATGTTCAAGGCGCTCGGCCCGGCCCTGGCCATCGCCGTGGTCGTCACCGCGTTCGCCTCGCTCACCCTGGCCCCGGCCGTGCTCGCGGTCATCCCGGCCCGCGGTGTGTTCTGGCCGGGCAAGAAGTGGATGAACGAGCCGAACAACGCGAGGTTCGCCGCGCTCGGCCGGATGGTGGAGAAGCGCCCCGCCCTGGTGGCCCTGGCCTCCGGCGGCGTGCTGGTGGCGCTGTCGGCCGGCGCCCTGGGCTACAACGGCACCTTCGACCTGGCGGGCAGCTCCATGCCCAAGGACAAGGAGTCGATGGTCGTCCAGGACAAGCTGATGAACGGCTTCTCGGCCGGCGCGGCGGACCCGAGCCACGTCTACCTGACCAGCACCGCCGGTGCCAAGCTCGACCCGGCCGCGTTCGAGAGCTACGCGGCCAAGCTCAGCTCGGTGTCCGGAGTGTCCCCGGTCGCGGCTAAGCCCCAGCTCAGCGAGGACGGCAAGACGGCCGACTTCACCGTGCTGCTCAACCACAAGCCGGACAGCAACGAGGCGATCGACACCCTCACCGACCTGCGCGACGTGGCCCACGGCCAGGCGCCGACCGGTACGGAGGCGAAGGTCGGCGGTCTGACCGCCGTCTACAAGGACATCAACCTCGCGATGACCCACGACTACAAGTTGGTCTTCCCGATCGCGGGTCTGCTGATCCTGCTCATCCTCGGCCTGCAGCTGCGCAGCGTGGTCGCCCCGTGGTACCTGATGGTCTCGGTCGGCCTCGGCTTCACGGCGACCCTCGGTGCCGCCACGCTGATCTTCCAGCAGATCGGCAGCGAGACCGGCCTGATGTTCATGCTGCCGATCCTCATCTACCTCTTCGTGGTGGCGATCGGTACGGACTACAACATCCTGATCATCGCCCGCCTGCGGGAGGAGGCCCGTGCGGGCCGCAACCCGCGTGAGGCGGCCCGTGAGGCGCTGCGCCACGGCGGTCCGACGGTCGCGGCGGCCGGGTTCATCCTGGCGGCGTCGTTCGCGACCTTCATGCTCGCGGGCAACGTCTTCATGCTGGAGTTCGGCTTCGCGATGGCCTTCGGCATCGCGCTGGCGGCCTTCGTGATGGCGCTCTTCTTCACCCCGGCGCTCACCGCGCTGATCGGCCGCGCCGCCTGGTGGCCCGGCCACGGCGCCGACGACGAGCACGGGGCCGGGGCGGCCCCGCTGACCGGTACGCACGGCCTGCCGGAGCCGGCCGGACGGCACTGACCGCCGGTAGCAGGAGCAAGGCAGGCGGCGTCCGCTTCGGCGGGCGCCGCCTGCCCCTGTTCCACGGCCTGCAAACGTGACGTGCTGGGCAAAAACCCCCCGGTCAATCGGGGTGACGCCGTGCTACAGTCGAACCAGTTGCAGTTTTGGTTCCCATGAACGTTTGTGTGCGCCTGCTGGTTCCAACCAACAGGCGCATTTGTTTTGTCCGGTGTTTCAGTCTCCGGATGGGGATCGCGGCTACTTGGGGTCCACGAGGTGTGGGCCCTGATGCCCCAGTTTTTGAGGAGACGGTTATGGCTACCGGCACCGTGAAGTGGTTCAACAGCGAAAAGGGCTTCGGCTTCATCGAGCAGGATGGTGGCGGCGCTGACGTGTTCGCCCACTACTCGAACATCGAGGCTCAGGGCTTCCGTGAGCTCGTCGAGGGCCAGAAGGTCGAGTTCGACGTCACGCAGGGCCAGAAGGGCCCGCAGGCCGAGCACATCCGCGTCATCTGAGTCCAGCTTCCGAGCTGACTCGCGATCTCGCGTAGCGAGGGCCCGTACCGCACGGTGCGGGCCCTCGTGCATGCCGCCGAACGGCCGGGGCGGCGACTCCATCCCCGACGGCCGACCAGCCCCGCACAGGGCTGCCCACCATCGGACGGAGACTCCGTGACCACCCCTGCCCGCTCGCCGCGTGACGGCGACCGCACCACCGACCGCACCGACCGCTCGCGCAAGCCGCGCACCCGCAGCGGCGGTGCCCCCCGTACCGGCGGCGCCCCGCGTGCCTCCCGGGGCGGCGCCCCGCGCAACAGCGCCCCGCGTGCCGCTGCGCCCGCCGACTTCACCGTGGTCGAGGGCACCCCGGCCCGGCCCCCGGTGACGAGCTTCGCCGAGCTGGACCTGCCCAAGGGCATCCTGAGCACGCTCACCCGCGAGGGTGTCACCGAGCCGTTCCCGATCCAGGGCGCCACCCTGCCCGACTCGATGGCCGGGCGCGACGTGCTCGGCCGCGGCCGCACCGGCTCTGGCAAGACCCTCGCCTTCGGCCTGCCGGTGCTCGCCCGCACCGCCGGCCGGCGCGCCGACTCCCGCCACCCGCTGGCGCTCGTCCTGGTGCCGACCCGCGAGCTGGCCCAGCAGGTCACCGACGCCCTCACCCCGTACGCGACCGCCGTCAACCTGCGGATCGCCACCGTCGTCGGCGGGATGTCCATCACCCGGCAGGCCAACGCCGTGCGCCGGGGCGCCGAGGTGCTCGTCGCCACCCCGGGCCGACTGGACGACCTGATCAACCGCGGTGACGTCCGGCTGTCCGACGTCGCCATCACGGTGCTCGACGAGGCCGACCAGATGGCCGACATGGGCTTCCTGCCGCAGGTCACCAAGTTGCTGGAGCAGGTCGCCGAGGGCGGGCAGCGGATGCTGTTCTCCGCGACCCTGGACCGCAACGTCGACCGCCTGGTCAAGCGCTTCCTGACCGACCCGGTGACCCACTCGGTCGACCCGTCGGCCGGCGCCGTCACCACGATGGACCACCACGTGCTGCAGCTGGAGGCCGCCGACAAGGCCTCCGCCACCGCGCACATCGCCTCCCGCGAGGGCCGGCTGATCATGTTCGTGCACACCAAGCACGGCGCCGACCGCCTCGCCAAGCAGCTGCTCGCCAACGGCGTGAAGGCGGCCGCGCTGCACGGCGGCAAGTCCCAGCCGCAGCGCAACCGGGTGCTCGACCAGTTCCGGGACGGTCTCGTCACCGCGCTGATCGCCACCAACGTCGCCGCCCGAGGCATCCACATCGACGGCCTCGACATGGTCGTCAACGTCGACCCGCCGATCGACCACAAGGACTACCTGCACCGCGGCGGCCGTACCGCCCGGGCCGGCGAGTCCGGCACGGTCGTCACCCTCGTCCTGCCCGAGCAGCGCCGCGAGGTCAGCCGACTGATGACGGTGGCCGGCATCCGGCCGACCACGACCAGGATCCGCCCCGGCGACGCCGAGCTCGCCCGGATCACCGGCGCCCGCACCCCCAGCGGCACCCCGGTCACCGTGGCCGTTCCGGTCACCGCCGCGGCCCCCGAGGCCAAGCCCGCCGGCTCCTCGCCGCGCCGCCGCTCCGGCAAGCGCTCCGGCCTGCCGGCCGACGTCGACATGAACGGCAACCCGCGCCGCCCGCGCCCCAAGCAGCGCGTCGGCGGCGCCGCGGGCGGTGGCGGCGGCCAGGGCGGCGGCTCCTCCCGCCAGGCGGCCGGCTTCATCGGCCGCTCCTCCGGGCGCGCCAAGCCCGGCTCCGGCTCCGGATCCGGCTCCAACTACGGCACCGGTCGCCAGCGCCGCAAGACCGACTGAGACACCGGCACGCTGCGACGGCGGCGGGGGCAGGCCCGAACGGGCCCGCCCCCGCCGCCGTTCTTCGTTCGCCGGCACCTTCTCGTCCGCCGGCCCCCAGCGCTCCGGGCGTACCGGGCCGGACCCTTCGCGGCCGACGCCCGGATTTGCATGAACATGCTCATTTCACCCGCCCCCGGCTCCGCCGGACGTCCGCAATCCGGCGGGCTTCGTATTCTTTCCGGTCGCATCGGGTGGCGGTCTCCGTGCCTGGTGGGGCCCGGCGCCGGCGGTCGGTGCGCTGCTCGGGACCGGTCCGGCCCCGGCGGCGGCCGATCCTGATCCGTGAACGGAGCGTTGGCGGATATCCGTCAACTGGTTGACGACCATCACACCTTCCCCAGAAGCTTTCACGCGTCCCGCACATCTGTCACACCGTCACAACGCGGTGACAGTGCGCGGACCCCTACGGCTCCCGTCTTCGGAAGGACCTTCCCGATGCGTCGTACCGCCGCAGTACTGGCCACCTCACTGATCGCAAGCGCCGCCGCACTGGTCGCGCCCGCCACCACCGCCCAGGCGGCCGGAGGCTGCACCGCGTACGCCTCCGCCTGGAACGCCGTCGGCACCTGCTCCGGCATCGACCCGCTGCAGACCTGGTGGGTCTCGGCCAGCTGCGAGTACTGGAACGCCGACCACACGGTGCGGTTCTCCCGTCCGACCTTCAGTGGCACCGTGCTCGGCTCCGGCACGGCCATCGCCACGTGCGGCATCAACGAGACCGTGTGGTTCCCGAACATCGTCTACGGCGCCAAGCTCCCGCCCGAGCCCGCCGGCCCGGTCGGCCAGATCAGCGGCTACGCGAGCAAGTGCGTGGACGTGAAGGGCGCGAGCAGCGGCGACCGCACCCCCGTCCAGATCTACGACTGCAACGGCACCAGCGCCCAGCAGTGGAAGATCGCCACCGACGGGACCATCCGGGCCCTCGGCAAGTGCATGGACATCGACGGCGGCGGCGTCAACAACGGCACCAAGGTCCAGCTCTACACCTGCAACGGCACCGGCGCCCAGAAGTGGCAGGTCCGCGCCGACGGGTCGATCCTCAACCCGCAGTCCGGCCGGTGCCTGGACGACCTCGGCTTCTCCACAGCCAACGGCAACCAGCTCGGCATCTGGGACTGCAACGGCGCCGCCAACCAGGTCTGGAGCGTCCCGGCCTGACGGCACGGCAACCGAACCGACCGGATCACCCCCTAGAGAGGATCTCCCCGATGCGCCGCATCGCAGCCGTGTTCGCCACCGTCCTGCTCGCCGGAGCCGCCGCACTCGCGGCGCCGGCCGCCAACGCCCAGCCCGTACCGCAGGCCGCCACCCGGGCCGCCGCCCCGGCAGCCGCCACGCAGGCCGTCACCGGCGGCTGTACCGCCACCCTGGCGGGAGACCGGGTCATCGGCACCTGTTCCGGCATCGACCCCATGCAGACCTGGCGGGTCGCGGCCTGGTGCCAGGGCTGGGACGGCACCAGCCAGACCTGGCAGGGAACCACGAGCGGTTGGGTCACCGGCAACGGGACCACCTTCGCGCCGTGCTTCAGCCTGTCCATGGCCTCCTACGGGCAGGTCGTGCTGGGCTCCGTGGTGCCGGCCGGCCCGGTCGGCCAGATCACCGGGTACGGCAACAAGTGCGTCGACGTCCGCGGCGGCAGCCCCGCCAACGGCACCCCCGTCCAGATCTACGACTGCATCGGCACCGCCGCCCAGCAGTGGAAGATCGGCGCCGACGGCACCGTGCGCGCCCTCGGCAGGTGCCTGGACGTCAAGGGCGGCAACAGCGCCCAGGGGACCCTCGTCCAGATCTACGACTGCAACGGCACCGGCGCCCAGCAGTGGCAGGCCCGCGCCGACGGCTCGCTGTTCAACCCGCAGTCCGGCCGCTGCCTGGACGACCTCGGCTTCTCCACCACCAACGGCAACCAGCTCGGCATCTGGGACTGCAACGGCTACGCCAACCAGGTCTGGCACCTGCCTGCCTGACGCGGTAGCCGAAAGGTCACGAGGTCACACGGTCGCGGCGGCCGGGGCGAGCCTGCGAAGGCGCTCCCCGGTCTCCGCGTCCCGTGGTGACAGGACCAGCAGCTGCAGCCCGTCCGGGGCCCGCAGCACCAGCTGGTCGGTCCGCAGCAGCCCCACCTCCTCGTGCAGCAGGTCCTTCTGCGCCCCCGCCCGCTCCTGCACCCGGTGCTCGTCCAGCCAGCGCTCCGTCTCCGGGAACTCCGCCCGCACCCAGGCGATCAGCCGTGCCAGCCGCAGCCCCGCCGCGTCGCCCTCGCCGCCGCGCTCCGCGTACGCCGACCGCAGCTCCCCGAGGAACCGGCGGGCGTGCAGCGCCCAGTCGACGGTCCTGGTCCGGTGGAGCCGGTTGCCGAACACCACCCGGACCAGGTTGCGCTCCTCCGGTGCGAGGCCGGCCAGTTCGAACAGCGCCTCGGCGCTCGGGTTCCACGCCCGGACGTCCCAGTCCGCGTCCGTCACGAGGGCCGGCGCGGGCCACTGCGCGTGCATCAGGCGCAGCAGGGGCGCCGGCACCTCGGCCGGCACCTGCGCGGCGGCCTCCCGGGGCTCGCTCCCGGCCAGCCGGAACAGGTAGGCCGTCTCCGCCCGGTCCAGCCGCAGGGTGCGGGCCAGGCTGGTGAGCACCTCCGGGGACGGGTTGATGGCCCGGCCCTGTTCCAGCCAGGTGTACCAGGTCACCCCGACCCCGGCGAGCACGGCCAGCTCCTCCCGCCGCAGCCCCGGTGTCCGCCGCCGCACCCCCGGTGCCATCCCGACGTCCTCCGGCGTCAGCCGGGCCCGCCGGCTGCGCAGGAAGCCCGAAAGCGCCTTCCGGCGGACCTCCGTGTCGGTCATTCCCCCGCCCCTTCCTGGTAGTCGGACTGCCAGTATCCGCACGCACTGCCGCGTGCCGCCCCGCCCCGCGAGGCTGGAGCCCTCAGCCGATCGCTCGACCTCACAGGGGGATTCTCCAATGAACCGTCAGAACCACCAGAACCGTCAGAACCACCAGAGCCGTTTGCACCTCCCGGGCCGCGCGGGCCTCCAGGGCCGCCGGGCCCTGATCGCCGCCGCGGCGGCGGCCGTCCTGCTCGGCACCACCGGCTCGCTGCCCGCCGCCGCGGCCGGGTCGGGGGCCGGGTCGGGGCGGGCCCCGGCCGTGATCGAGGGCCACGCACCGCGGCTGACCCCGGAGGGGGCGAGCTGGGACCAGGACCGCCGGCGGTTCCTGGTCGGCTCGATGGAGCGCGGCACCATCTCGGTGGTCCGCCCGGACGGCCCGGTCCGCACGCTGGTCGACGACCCGGGCGTCCTGGTGCAGGTCGCCGGCCTGCACGTGGACGCGGCCCGCGGGCGCGTCCTGCTGGCCAACCTCGACAACGGGGCCGGCGCCCGCAGCACCCCCGCCACGACCGGCCGGACCGCCGGGGTCGGCGCGTACGACCTGGAGACCGGGCGCCGGATCTTCTACACGGACCTCGCGGCGGTCGCGGGCGACGGCGGCCCGCACGCGGCCAACGACCTCGCCTTCGGCCCGGACGGGACGGCGTACGTCACCGACTCCTTCGCGCCGATCGTGTACCGGGTCGGGGTGGACGGCGCCGCCTCCGTGCTGGTCCGTGACGACCGGCTGGCGCCGAAGCCCGGCGGCTACGGCCTCAACGGCATCGTCTACCGGGACGGCCGGCTGGTCCTCGGCACCTGGGAGGACGGGACGCTGTGGCAGCTCCCGGTCCACCGGCCCGAGGGCCTGCGCCGGATCGAGGTGCTCGGCGGCGGTGCGGGGGCACTGGTCCACCTCGACGGCCTGCTCGGCCGCCCGGACGGCGGCATCGCGGGGGTGACCAACGACTTCGGCGGCACGGGCCGCGACGCCGAGGTCGAGCTCCGCTCCGACGACCACTGGCGGACCGCCCGCCTCACCGCCGTCCGCCCCTCCGCCGACCGGGTGCCCACCGCCCTCACCCCGGGGCCCGGCGGCAGTACCTACCAGCTCTCCGGCCGCGTCGACCTGCTCATCGCCGGTACCCCGGCCGACACCTTCACGCTGCGCAGGATCTGACCCGACCGGGACCGCCCCTGCTCCCCGCACGGGTGCGGGGGCGGGCCCGGCTCAGGCGGTCAGGGCGGCCGGGGCCGTGGCGGACGTCAGGCGCGCCTGGTCGTAGCGCGCCTGGTCGTAGCGGGTCAGCAGGAGGCGGGCGAGCTCGGGGGCGGCGCCGAGGACGGCGGCGAGGAGGTCGGCGTCGCGGGCCCCGTCGGCGATGCGGTCGGGCAGCAGTCCGGGGGCCAGCAGGTAGGGGGCGACGGCGACCCGGTCGACCGCCGGGTCGCGGCGCAGGGCGGCGACGGCCTCGGGCACCCGCGGTCCGGCGGCGGAGGCGTAGGCGACCTCGGCGGCGGCCCAGCCGCGGGTGTGGCGCCACTCGGCGGCGAGCGCCCGGGTGGCGGCGTCGGCGGCCGGGTCGGAGGAGCCGGCCGCGGCCAGCACCACACCGGTGCGGGCCCGGACGGCGGGGGAGGAGACCTCCAGCCCGGCCTCGGCGAGGCGGCGGTCCAGCGCGGCGAGCAGCAGGGGGGAGGGCCCGAGCACGTCCGCGACCGGCAGGCCGGCGCCGGTCGCGCGCAGGGCGGCGGGGATGTCGTGCTTGGCGTGGAACGCCCGGTTGAGGAGCAGCGGCACCGCCACGGCGTCCGAGAGCCGGGAGACGACCTGCGGGATCCGCGGGGCGCAGTGGTCCAGGTACGCGGTGGCGATGTCGAGCCCGGGCCGCAGCGCCCGGACCTCGTGGACCAGCGCGGCCACCGTCGCGGCGTGCCGAGGGTCCCGGCTGCCGTGGGCGATCAGCAGCAGGGCGGGGCCGCCCGCCGCCACCGGGGTGGCGGCGAGGGCGGCGGACGGCCGGCGGTCGTACATGAGGAGAGCCCTACCTGACGGCGGCCAGCAGGCCGCGGTTGCGCAGTACCCGGCGCTCGATCGGGGTGAACACCAGCAGTTCGATGGCGATCCCGACGAACAGGATGAGGATGATGCCGAGCAGCACGCCCGCCATGTCGGAGAACTCGCGCTGGTTCTCCAGGTACCGGCCCAGGCCCAGGCCCAGGTCGGGGGAGGAGGCGACGAGTTCGGCGGCCATCAGCGAGCGCCAGGAGAACGCCCAGCCCTGCTTGAGGCCGGCCAGGTAGCCGGGCAGCGCGGCCGGCAGCAGGATGTGCCGGGCGCCGGACAGGCCGGTGGCGCCGATGGTCCGCCCGGCGCGCAGGAACAGCGGCGGCACCTGGTCGATGCCGGCCACCAGGCCGTTGGCGATGGAGGGGACGGCGCCGAGCAGGATCACCGCGTACATCATCTGGTCGTTGATGCCGAGCCAGATGACGGCGGCCGGCACCCAGGCGACCGAGGGCAGCGACTGCAGACCGGACAGCACCGGTCCGAGCGCGGCCCGCACCGGCTTGACCCGGGAGACCACCAGGCCGATCGGGGTGCCGATGAGGACGGCTATCAGGAAGCCGGACAGGCCGCGCCAGACGCTGGTCCAGATGATCGAGAACAGCGTGCCGGCGCTCCAGAGGTCCCCGGCGGCGCTCCACACGTCGGCCGGGCTGGGCAGCTTGTAGGCGGTGGTGACGTGCAGGCTGTACGCGCCCTGCCAGACGGCGAGCACCAGCAGCACGCCGAGCAGCGGCGGCAGGGCCTTCTGGCGGAACACCTCGCCGAAGGAGCTGTGCTGCGCCGTGACGGACTCCAGCGCGTCCAGGCCCGCCCCGACGTCGGCCGAGTCGGTACCGGTGGAGGGGCGCTTGTCCATCACCGGGGTGGTGTCAGTGCTGGCCATGGCGGCGGATCTCCCCACGCAGTTCTTCGGTGATCTCGATGGACAGGTCGGCGACGCCGGTGGACTCGATGCGGCGCGGCTGCGGCAGGTCGATCCGCCACTCGCGGGCGACCCGGCCGGGGCGCGAGGAGAGCAGGACGACGCGCTGGGCGAGCCGGACGGCCTCGCGCACGTTGTGGGTGACGAACAGGACGGTGAGCTTGCGCTCGGCCCAGATCCGGGTGATCTCGTCGTGCAGGACGTCCCGGGTGATGGCGTCGAGTGCGGCGAACGGCTCGTCCATCAGCAGCACCGAGCCGCCCTGGGCGAGCGCGCGGGCCATCGCGACGCGCTGGCGCATGCCGCCGGACAGCTCGTGCACGCGCTTGCCGTAGGAGCCCTGGAGGCGGACGAGTTCGAGCAGCCGCTCGGCCTCGGCCTTCCGCTCGGGGCGGGCCACGCCGGCGAGCCGCAGGGCGAGTTCGATGTTCTTGCCGGCCGTGAGCCAGGGGAACAGCGCGTGCTCCTGGAACATCAGCGCGGGGCGACCCCCGGTCACCTCGATCGAGCCCGCGGTGGGCTGGTCGAGGCCGGCGACCAGGTTGAGCAGGGTGGACTTGCCGCAGCCCGAGGCGCCGAGCAGGGTGACGAACTCGCCCGGTGCGACATCGAGGGTGATGTCGTCCAGGACGGGGGTCGCCGAGCCGGGGCGGCCGAAGGACTTGTGCACGTGCGAGATCCGGACGGCGGGCGTGCCGCCGCGGGCGTCGACGCCGACGGCGTCTTCCGAGGTGGTCAGTGCCGGGGTCATCCGGGCACCTCCTGCATCTGGGAGCACCTCCCGGCCGGGGCCGGGGGCGGTCGTGGGTCCTCCGGCCCGTCGGGGGCCGGGAGGGGTGGCGAAGTGGGGCCGGGGTCCGGCCCCGCCCGCCCCGTGCTCGGGGCATCGACTGGGCATCGACAGGGCGGGCGGGGAGCCGGACCGCGGAGCTTGGGGCGCGGCTACGCGGTGGTGCGGGGCGCTACTTGGTGCCGAGTCCGGCGTCCGCCACAGCGCTCTGACCCTTGGCCTTGAGCACCTTGTTGAGCAGGGTCAGGTCGTAGATCCCGTTCAGGTTCGGCTTCTTGAGCAGACCCGCGGTCACCGCGTGGTCCGCCTCCGCCTGCAGGGTGTCGGCCAGCGGGTCGTCCAGGAAGTCGATGTCCTGCCAGGCCGGGTCGAGGACGGCGGGCTCCAGGGCGTTGCCGGCCTCCTTCTTGATGGCCTCGTTGGCGTCGCTCTTGGCCTTGTCCGGGTTGGCCTTGATGAACGCGTTGGTGTTCACCGAGCCGCGCAGGACGGCCTCCACCACGTCGGGGTGTGCGCTGAGGAACTTCTGCGAGACGATGATGTTGGTGATCACGAACTTCTTGTCCGGCCAGACGTCCTTCTCGTTGAGCAGGACCTTCGCGCCGAGGGTGACCAGCTTGGAGGCGGTGGGCTCGGGCACCCAGGCGCCGTCGATCGAGCCCTGCTTGTAGGCGTCCGGGGTGACCTTGTTGTCGGTGCGGACCACCGAGACGTCGCCGGCGCCGGACTGCGCGTCCACCTTGTAGCCCTTGCCGGCCAGGTAGTTGAGCAGCGCCACGTCCTGGGTGTTGCCCAGCTGCGGGGTGGCGATCTTCTTGCCCTTGAGGTCGTCCAGCGACCCGATCTTGTCCGGGTTGACCACGAGCTTGACGCCGCCGGAGGCCGAACCGCTGATGATCTTCAGCGACTTGCCCTCGGACTTGGTGAAGCCGTTGATCGCGGGGGAGGGGCCGATCCAGCCGATGTCGATCGAGTCGGCGTTCAGCGCCTCGATCTCCGCCGGGCCCGCGTTGAAGATCTGGGTCTTGACCTGGGTGGCGCCCAGCTCCTTCTGGATGAGGCCCTCCTGGAGCCCGACCAGCGGGGTGCCGTGGGTCAGGTTGGCGAAGTAGCCGATCCTGACGGTGTCGGCGGAGAGCTTCGCGCCGGAGGCGGAATCACCGGCCGGGGCCGCGGTGTTGGTCTTCTTGTCGTCGCTCTTCGAGCCGTAGCCGCAGGCCGAGAGCAGGGCCACGGCGGTAAGACCGGCGACGGCGGCCGCGGCGGAGCGTCTGATCCGACCGGAGGCCGGGCGTGCGGGGCTATGCGGTGCGGGGTCGTGCGGGAGTGCCTGGGTCGATGCCATGGTGGAGTCCTGTTCGCGGACGGACCGTCAGGAGGCGGCCTCGGGGCGGAAGTCGGTCGGGTCGTGCTTGCGGCATCGGGGGATGCCGGGCAAGCCGGGTCGGCGTGCTGTACCAGCTGTGGGGTGGGACAGCGGCCGGCCCGGTGACAGGGCGTTCTCAGCCCTGTCGGCCCACACATCGGGTCAGGCCGCCCTGGCCGCTGCCGAGGACGCCGCTGCCGATGCGGCCGCCTTCCTTGTCCATGCCCGAGAACGCCTCGCTGGGCATCAGACCCAGTCCTCCTCGTGGGGTGCGTCGGGTGCGTCGGTACCGGGTACCGACGCGAATGCCTCGCCCGCCATGCCGGCGGTGAGGGTGGTGCCGTCGGCCGGGTCGATCAGCAGGAACGAGCCGGTCCGGCGGTTGGCGGAGTAGTCGTCGAGCGAGAGCGGCTCGGCGGTGCGCAGCACCACGTGGCCGATGTCGTTGACGCTCAACCCCTCGGGGGCGGGGCGCTGTTCGAGGCCCCCCTCCTCGATGGGCGCAGTGATGTCGATCCGGTAGGAGATCTCCTTGACCAGCGCCCGGACCGTGCGGGTGGTGTGCTTGAGCAGCACCTTGTCACCGGCGCGCAGCGGGCGCTCGTGCAGGTGGCAGACGGTCGCGGTGACGTCCTTGACGGGCGTCGGGGCGGGGCCGGCCGCGATCAGGTCGCCGCGGGAGATGTCGATGTCCTCGGCGAGGCGGACGGTGACCGACTGGGGGGCCCAGGCGACGTCGGTCTCCCGGCCGAGCGCGTCGATGCCGGCGACGGTGGTGGTGTGGCCGGAGGGCAGCACCGTCACCCTGTCCCCGACGCGCAGCACGCCGGAGGCCAACTGTCCGGCGTAGCCGCGGTAGTCGGGGTGCTCCTCGGTCTGCGGGCGGATCACGTACTGGACCGGGAAGCGGGCCGGCTCCTCGCTCGGGTCGCCGTCGACGGCCACCGTCTCCAGGTGCTCCAGCAGCGTCGGGCCGCCGTACCAGTCCATGTGGGCGGAGGGCTCGACCACGTTGTCCCCGGCGAGTGCGGAGATCGGGATCGCGACCACGTCCTTGACGCCGAGCGAGGCGGCGTAGGCGGTGAACTCCTCGGCGATGGCGGCGAAGACGGGCTCCGCATACTCGGTGAGGTCCATCTTGTTGACGGCCAGCACGACGTGCGGCACGCGCAGCAGCGCGGCGACGGCGGCGTGCCGGCGGGTCTGCTCGACCACGCCGTTGCGGGCGTCGACCAAGACCACGGCGAGTTCGGCGGTGGAGGCGCCGGTCACCATGTTCCGGGTGTACTGCACGTGCCCCGGGGTGTCGGCGAGGATGAACCGCCGCCGCGCGGTGGCGAAGTAGCGGTACGCCACGTCGATGGTGATGCCCTGCTCGCGCTCGGCGCGCAGGCCGTCGGTGAGCAGTGCGAGGTCGGGCGCGTCCTGGCCGCGGCTCAGGGAGGCGCGCTCGACGGCCTCCAGCTGGTCGACCAGCACCGACTTGGAGTCGTGCAGCAGACGGCCGACCAGGGTGGACTTGCCGTCGTCGACGGAGCCGGCGGTGGCGAAGCGCAGCAGGGAGGTGGCGCTGGTCTCGGTGGTGGTGCTCATTTAGAAGTATCCCTCGCGCTTGCGGTCTTCCATCGCGGCCTCGGAGAGCTTGTCGTCGGCCCGGGTGGCGCCGCGCTCGGTGAGGCGGCTGGCGGCGATCTCGGCGATGACGTCGGCGATGGTCACCGCGTCGGAGTCGACGGCCCCGGTGCAGGACATGTCGCCGACCGTGCGGTAGCGGATCAGGCGCCGCTCGACCGGCTCGTTCGCCTTGGGCCCGCCCCACTCGCCGGCGGTCAGCCACATGCCGCTGCGGGAGAAGACGTCGCGCTCGTGGGCGTAGTAGATCTCCGGGAGCTCGATGCCCTCGCGCTCGATGTACTGCCAGACGTCCAGCTCGGTCCAGTTGGAGAGCGGGAAGACCCGCACGTGCTCGCCGACGGCGTGCCGGCCGTTGTAGAGCGACCACAGCTCGGGGCGCTGGCGGCGCGGGTCCCAGGCGCCGAACTCGTCGCGCAGGGAGAAGACGCGCTCCTTGGCGCGGGCCTTCTCCTCGTCGCGGCGGCCGCCGCCGAAGACGGCGTCGAAGCGGCCCTTCTCGATGGCGTCCAGCAGCGGCACGGTCTGCAGCGGGTTGCGGGTGCCGTCGGGGCGCTCGCGCAGCCGGCCGTCGTCGATGAAGTCCTGGACGTGGGCGACGTGCAGGCGCAGGTTGTGCTCGGCCGCGACGCGGTCGCGGTAGGCGA
The DNA here is from genome assembly GCF_043202015.1 of Kitasatospora sp. NPDC048239. Classification (NCBI taxonomy): domain Bacteria; kingdom Bacillati; phylum Actinomycetota; class Actinomycetes; order Kitasatosporales; family Streptomycetaceae; genus Kitasatospora; species Kitasatospora sp. NPDC048239. The sequence goes on from NZ_JBICZP010000001.1 coordinate 695,911, forward strand.
TCACCTCGGGGAAGTTGTGGCCGGTGTCGACGTGCAGCAGCGAGAACGGGATGGCGGCCGGCCGGAAGGCCTTGAGCGCCAGGTGCAGCATGACGATGGAGTCCTTGCCGCCGGAGAACAGGATCACCGGGCGTTCGAACTCCCCCGCGACCTCGCGGAAGATGTGCACCGACTCGGCCTCCAGCACGTCCAGGTGGGACAGTGCGAAGGGACCCTGTGAACCGTGGTCGGGGTCGTCGGTGTGGACCAGGCTGTCGGTCGCGGTGGTCACGCGAGGCCCCTCTCGGTCAGGAAGGCGTGGAGTTCGGCGGCGCTCTCGGTCACCGCGCGGCCCTGGGTCTGCAGGCGCAGCTCCGGGTCCGCGGGGGCCTCGTACGGGTCGTCGACACCGGTCAGGCCGGAGATCTCGCCGGCCGCCTGCTTGGCGTACAGGCCCTTGACGTCGCGCTCGGCGCAGAGCTCGACCGGGGTGGCGACGTGGATCTCCAGGAACTCGGTGCCGTGGGCGGCGTGCCGCTCGCGGACGGCGGTGCGGGAGTCCGCGTAGGGGGCGATCACCGGGGCGAGCACCTTGACGCCGTTGGCGGCGAGCTTCTCGGCGACGAAGCCGATCCGGGTCACGTTGGTGTGCCGGTCCTCGCGGGTGAAGCCGAGACCCTTGGAGAGGAACTCGCGGATCTCGTCGCCGTCCAGGACCTCGACCCGGTGGCCCTCGGCGCGCAGCCGCTCGGCCAGGGCGAAGGCGAGCGTGGTCTTGCCGGCGCTCGGCAGCCCGGTCAGCCACACGGTGGCGCCGCGCTCGCAGGGGGCGGCCTGCGGGGCCGCCTCTGCGGCTCCGTCGGCGGCCAGGGTGGTGGCTGTGCTCACGGTGGGTTCTCCAGACGGGTGTTGACGGTGGAGCAACGGGTGGTGGCGGCGGGTCAGAGGTGGATGCCGCACTCGGTCTTGCCGGAGCCGGACCAGCGGCCGGCCCGGGCGTCCTCGCCCTCGGCGGGCTTGCGGGTGCAGGACAGCGGCGAGCAGCCGACCGAGGTGTAGCCCTCCCACAGCAGCGGGTTGAGCAGGACCCCGTTGGCGTTGACGTAGGCGTCCACGTCCTCCTGGGTCCACCGGGCGATCGGGGCGATCTTGACCTTGCGGCGCTTGGCGTCCCAGGCGACCACCGGGGTGCCGGCCCGGGTGGGGGACTCGTCGCGGCGCAGTCCGGTGGCCCAGGCGTCGTAGCCGCCGAGGCCGCGGTTCAGCGGCTCGACCTTGCGCAGCGAGCAGCACAGGTCAGGGTCCCGGTCGTGCAGGTTCGGCCCGTACTGGGCGTCCTGCTCGGCCACGGTCTGCAGCGGCTTGAGGGTGATGACGTTGACCGGCATCACCGCCGCCACCGCGTCCCGGGTGCCGATGGTCTCGGGGAAGTGGTAGCCGGTGTCGAGGAACACCACGTCCACCCCGGGCAGGGCCGAGGAGGCCAGGTGGGCCACGACCGCGTCCTCCATGGAGGAGGTGACGCAGAACCGCTTGCCGAAGGTGTCGGCCGCCCACGCCAGGATCTCCTGGGCGGTGGCCTCCTCCAGCTCGCGGGCGGCCCGCTCGGCGAGCGCCTGGTGGTCAGTCGTCGTGCTGGTCATGCGCCTTACCCCCGTTGGTCGGCGACAGCAGGCCGAGGAACTTCAACTGGAAGGCCCGGCGGCACCCGTGGCATTCCCAGGCGCCGTGTCCGGCCTCGGAGGGGCGCAGGTCCTCGTCCCCGCAGTACGGGCAGAAGAACGGTGCGGCGCGCTCGCTCATCGCCCACCTCGGTTCGCTCGGCGTCCGCTTCGTGCGCTCATGACAGCTGCTCCTCGCCGACCCGGGCCGCCCACTGGGCGAAGCGCTCGCCCTCGGTGCGGCCGGCCTGGTAGCGGGTCAGGACGCGCTCGACGTAGTCCGGCAGGCCGTCCTTGGTGACCTTGAGCCCGCGGACCTTGCGGCCGAAGCCGGCCTCCAGGCCCAGGGCGCCGCCCAGGTGCACCTGGTAGCCCTCGACCTGCTCGCCGTTGTCGTCCGTGACCAGCTGGCCCTTGAGGCCGATGTCGGCGACCTGGATGCGGGCGCAGGCGTTCGGGCAGCCGTTGATGTTGATGGTCAGCGGCTCCTCGAAGTCGGGGAGGCGCTTCTCCAGCTCGTCGATGAGCGTGCGGCCGCGCTCCTTGGTCTCGACGATGGCGAGCTTGCAGTACTCGATGCCGGTGCAGGCCATGGTGCCGCGCCGGAACGGCGACGGGGTGACCCGCAGGTCCAGCGCCTCCAGGCCGGCCACCAGCGACTCGACCCGGTCCTCGGCGATGTCGAGGACGATCATCTTCTGCTCGGCGGTGGTGCGCAGCCGGTCGCTGCCGTGGGCGGCGGCGAGGTCGGCGATCTGGCCGAGCAGCCTGCCGTCGACCCGGCCGACGCGCGGCGCGAACCCGACGTAGAAGCGGCCGTCCTTCTGCCGGTGCACGCCGACGTGGTCGCGCCAGCGGCCGCTGGGCTCCTCGGGCGCGGGGCCGTCGACCAGCTGGTACTTGAGGTACTCGTCCTCCAGCACCTGGCGGAACTTCTCCACGCCCCAGTCGGCGACCAGGAACTTCAGCCGGGCGCGGTTGCGCAGCCGGCGGTAGCCGTAGTCGCGGAAGATGCCGATGACGCCGCCGTAGACGTCCGCGACCTCGTCCAGCGGGACCCAGGCGCCCAGGCGCACGCCGAGCTTGGGGTTGGTGGAGAGGCCGCCGCCGACCCAGAGGTCGAAGCCGGGGCCGTGCTCGGGGTGGACGACGCCGACGAAGGCGACGTCGTTGATCTCGTGGGCGACGTCCAGCAGCGGGGAGCCGGAGACGGCGGACTTGAACTTGCGCGGCAGGTTGGAGAAGTCCTTGTTGCCGATGAAGCGGCGCTGGATCTCCTCGATGGCCGGGGTGCCGTCGATGATCTCGTCCTCGGCGACACCGGCCACCGGGGAGCCGAGGATGACGCGGGGGGTGTCGCCGCAGGCCTCGGTGGTGGACAGGCCGACGGCCTCCAGCTTCTGCCAGATCGCCGGGACGTCCTCGATCCGGATCCAGTGGTACTGGACGTTCTGCCGGTCGGTCAGGTCGGCGGTGTTGCGGCCGTACAGCTCGGAGACCTCGGCGATCGCCTTGAGCTGGGCGACCGTCAGCCGGCCGCCGTCGATGCGGACGCGGAGCATGAAGTACTCGGCGTCCAGCTCGTGCGGGTCGAGGATCGCGGTCTTGCCGCCGTCGATGCCCTCCTTGCGCTGGGTGTACAGACCCCACCAGCGCATCCGGCCGCGCAGGTCGGCCGGGTCGATCGAGTCGAAGCCGCGGTGCGCGTAGATCGTCTCAATGCGTGTCCGCACATTGAGACCGTCATCGTCCTTCTTGAACTGCTCGTTGGCGTTCAGAGGAGTGAAGTGGCCCACGCCCCACTGGCCCTCGCCGCGGTGCCGGGTCGCCTTGCGGACCGGTGCCGGGCGCGGCGCGGCGGCGCGGTCGGCCGTGGGCTCGGCGGTCTCGGGGGAGGTGGCCATGGTGAAGTCCTTCGTGGCAGGTGGCTCTGGCGCCGGGTTGGTCGCTGGGCGTGCTCGACGGGTACGGTGCTGCTGTGACCTGCTGGTTTGTCAGGGGCCGGGAGAGCAGACCGGGGCCGGGCGGGCGCCTGCGCATCCGCGTCAGCGGGGATGGGCGGGGTGGTGGCGCCGGGTGCGGTGGGTGGCAGCGGGGTGGGGCTCAGATCACCGGACACATGGCGCTGGACACGCGAAGCAGATCGACGTGGAGTCGACCGACCAGGGTGGTTCCGGCGCTAGGCATGGCAAGAGATTCGCACGGCGCACGACTCGCGGTCCACTAACGTCCGTATTCTGGACGTAAAGGTTTCGCATGGCGAGATGTCGGAGCGTTCCCGCCGCTCGTCGGATCGGACCCCCTGCGGCAGGCCGCGACACGGGAGATCAACGGACCGGTCCCGGCCCGATACCGTTAGCCCTGTGCAACCAGCAGGCGAAACGACGAGTCCCAGCCCCGAGCGGTCCTCCCGGCGTCGGGGCAGGGGTTCCCGGCGCGCGGTCAAGCAGGTCACCTGGCGCAGCACGGCCTGGGCGCTGGTCAAGGACACCACCAACACCTGCGTCGAGTACCGGGTCACCGGCCTCGCCGCCGAGGCGGCGTTCTTCACCCTGCTCTCGATCCCGCCGCTGCTGCTCTGCCTCGCCGCCACCCTCGGGTACCTGGACGAGTTCCTCGGGGCCGGGACGATCGACCAGCTCAAGTCGGACATCGTCTCGGCAGCCGGGACGGTGCTCTCGCAGTCGTCCATCCAGGACGTCGTGGTGCCGCTGCTCAACGACGTCTTCGACCACACCCGGCCGGACCTGATCTCGATCGGCTTCCTGCTCTCGCTCTGGTCCGGCTCGCGCGCGCTCTACATCTTCATCGACACCATCACCGTGATGTACGGGCTGGACGGCAAGCGCGGCATCGTCAAGACCCGGCTGATGTCGCTCGGCCTCTATCTCGGCGCGCTGGTGATCGGCTCGCTGGTGCTGCCGCTGCTGCTGGCCGGGCCGGGGCTGGTGCTGAACGCGCTGCCCGGGGTCGCGACGCTGGTGAACGCGGTCTACTGGCCGTTCGCCATCCTGCTGCTGATCGTCTCGCTGACCACGCTCTACCACCTCGCGGTGCCCGTCTCCACGCCCTGGCGCGAGGACATCCCCGGTGCGCTGGTCGCCCTGGTGGTCCTGGTCTTCTGCAGTGTGGCGCTGCGGCTCTACCTGGTCAGCTCGGTCGAGGGCCACTCGGTGTACGGCTCGCTGGCCGCGCCGGTCGCGGTGCTGCTGTGGATCTTCGTGGTCGCGATCGCGGTACTGATCGGCGCCGCCATGAACGCCGCCATAGACCGCCGCTGGCCCACCCTGGAGACCGCCGACGCCCGCGCCGAGAACGAGCGGGCGCAGGAGGAGGCGGCCGCGGCGGTGGTCCGCGAGGTCGCCGCCCGGCGCGCCGTCGAGCGGGCCCGGCGGGCGCGCGAGCTCGGCCTGGCCGAGGGCGCGGAGGAGGAGTACTACGAGGAGGAGGGCGAGGACGCCGACGTCCCCTCGGAGTACCCCGAGCGCTGGGCCGACGTGCTGGCCGCCGACAACGTCCGCGGCCGACTCACCACCCGGGGCGGCCCGCACCACCGGCCGACCCCGCCGCCGCCGGACAGCGACCGCCCGACCGTGCCGCCGCCCGACTACCACGTGCCCGACTACCCCGTGCCGGGCCACCCGCCGCGGCCGCCGTGGGACCAGCAGTAACGGTCCGCCGCGGCGTGCGGCGGCTCGGGCGCGGGCGGTCGGGGGCGGGCCGCGGCGGCCGGGTGCGGTGGCGGAACCGCAGGTGAAAAACCGGTTGGCAGCCCCAGGGGTGCCCGCTACGGTGTGAACAGTTCGGTTCGGGGGCCGCCTTCGCGGCCCAGGAGAGAAGCAGGAGGTGAGCCTCGTGGCTGTCACTGCCGTCACGGCTGCCCTGGGCAGCGCTCGCGTACACCACCTCTCCCACCCGGCCGTCGGCTGACCCACCCGAGACGCTCAAGGTTCGTCTCGCGCAGCCGCAGCCCGGCGGGATCACTTTCCTCCCGAAGGGCCCACTGCGTTGTTCAACGCTGCCTCCGTTCCGTCTTTCTCCGACTTCTCCACCACCTCCGACTCCCCGCTGGCCGGCCACGGCTGGACGGCCGAGTTCGAGGACCTCTTCTCCCCGCTCGCCGAGGCCGGCCTCGTCCCGGGCCGGATCGTCCGCGTCGACCGCGGCCAGTGCGATGTCGTCCTGGCCGACCCGGAGAGCGGCGGGCTGCGCACCGTCCGGGCCGACACCCGGGCGGTCGGCGACGCCGACATGATCAACTGCCCGTGCACCGGTGACTGGGCGGCCGTCGACCTGGCGGCCGAGCCGATGCCCGCCGTCGCCGCGCTGCTCCCGCGCTCGACCGCGATCATCCGCAAGGTCGCGGGCAAGCGCTCCGACGGCCAGGTGCTGGCCGCCAACGTCGACACCGTGCTGATCGCCTCCTCGCTCGCCGCCGACCCGGACCTCGGCCGGATCGAGCGCTTCCTCGCCCTGGCCTGGGAGTCCGGCGCCGAGCCGCTGGTCGTCCTGACCAAGGCCGACCTGGTCGACGACGCCGACTTCATCCGGGCCGACGTCGAGGCCATCGCCCCCGGCGTCACCGTGCTGGTGGTCAGCGCCGAGACCGGCGAGGGCATCGACGTGCTGCGGGCCTGCACCCCGGGCAGCACCGCGCTGGTCGGCCAGTCCGGCGTCGGAAAGTCCACCCTGACCAACGCGCTGGCCGGCGCCGAGCGGATGGCCGTCCAGGCGACCCGCTCGGTGGACGAGAAGGGCCGCCACACCACGACCACCCGCGAGCTGGTCGCGCTGCCCGGCGGCGGGGTGCTGATCGACACGCCCGGTCTGCGCGAGGTCGGCCTCTACGGCGGCGAGGGCGTCGCGATGGCCTTCGCCGACATCGAGGGGCTGTCCGAGGCCTGCCGCTTCCAGGACTGCGGGCACCACACCGAGCCCGGCTGCGCGGTCCAGGCCGCGCTGGCGGACGGCACCCTGCCGCAGCGCCGGATGGAGAGCTACCTCAAGCTCCAGCGCGAGAGCGAGTGGATCGCCTCCCGCTCGGACGCCCGGCTGGCCGCGGCCCGGCTGAAGAAGTGGAAGAGCATCACCAAGTCGGTACGCGCCTCGGGGCGTCCGGTGAAGCGGTGAGACCTGTGCCGCCCGGCCCGGTGCGGATCCGCTCCGCACCGGGCCGGGCGGTCGGTCAGGGCCGGCCGGTTGCAGGCCGGTCAGCCCAGGGCCGGTCAGCCCAGGGGCGGCCGGCCCGGGCCGGTCAGCGCAGGTCGGCGATCAGGCGGAAGCGCTCCAGGATGACGGGCGTGCCGTCGTCCACGGTGAAACCCGGGTCGCCGAGGGCGGCGCGCAGCTCGGGGCTGTGCCAGAACCGCTCGTGCCCGGCGCGCCAGTCGGCCACCGCGGTGTAGCCCTCGCCCTCGTCGACGGCGTGCGCGAGGTCCACGTCCGCCAGCGGGACGACCCGGACGGCCGTCACCTCGGTGACGGCCACCGGGCGACCGGCCGAGTCGACCACCGCCGCCCGGGTGCCCACCTGGGGAAGGGGCACGCCCTCGTGCCGGTACTCGGCGAGCAGCCCGGTGGTACTGGTCTTCGCGCCGCTCAGGATCGCCGCCACCAACCGGTCGCGCAGCGGCCCGGGGAAGGCGAACTGCTCCACCGGCAGGGCGGCGACCCGGGGGTCGTCCGGGCCGGCGTACGGTTGCGCGCTCATCGGGGCTCCTGTCGTTTCGGGGTGGGTCGGACCAGGTCGGACCGGGTCCGGGAGCGGCCAGCGTAGCCGCCGGAGATCCCCGCGGGCCCCTGGTTTTCCACCGGGCCCGCACGCCCGCGCCCGGCTCGCACCCGGCTTGTACCGAACCCGGGTTCGGCCTGGCGCCCGGCTCGTATCCGCCCTTCCGCAGCCCCTGGCCGACCGGCCGCCCGACCCCCGACGCCGACGTCCGATTTCCGCCAGTGGCAGTACTGCGGGTGCCGCACACTGGATGGCGTGATCGACGACGACATCCGGTACCGGGCGGTGGACAGCCGCGACTCCCGCTTCGACGGGGTCTTCTTCACGGCCGTCACCTCGACCGGCATCTACTGCCGACCGAGCTGTCCCGCGGTGACCCCCAAGCGCGCCAACTGCACCTTCTACCCCAGCGCGGCCGCCGCCCAGGGCGCGGGCTTCCGCGCCTGCCGCCGCTGCCGCCCCGACTCCGTCCCAGGCTCCCCGGAGTGGAACCACCGCGCGGACCTCGTCGGCCGGGCGATGCGGCTGATCGGCGACGGCGTCGTCGACCGCGAGGGCGTCGCCGGTCTCGCCCAGCACCTCGGCTACAGCGCCCGCCAGCTCCAGCGCCAGCTCACCGCCGAACTCGGTGCCGGGCCGATCGCGCTGGCCCGGGCCCGCCGTGCCCAGACCGCCCGGCTGCTGCTCCAGACCACCGAGCTGCCGGTCACCGAGATCGCCTTCGCGGCCGGGTTCGCCTCCGTGCGCCAGTTCAACGACACCGTCCGCGAGGTCTACGACCGCACCCCCAGCGCCCTGCGGGGCGAGGTCACCGCCGGTCGGCGCACCGCGACACCGGCCGGCGGGCTGACGCTGCGCCTGGCCTACCGCGGCGCGCTCGACAGCGACCACCTGATCGACTTCCTGGCGCTGCGGGCCGTCCCCGGCGTGGAGGAGGTGGTGCCCGGCGGCCGGCCCGGCGTGCGGACCTACCGGCGCACCCTCGCCCTCCCGTACGGCCACGGCATCGCCGAGGTCGACGGCCTCGCGCCCGGGGATCCGCGGACCCGCGGCTGGCTGAACTGCCGGCTCCTGCTCGCCGACCTGCGCGACCTGCCGACCGCCGTCCAGCGGCTGCGGATCCTGTTCGACCTGGACGCCGACCCGGACACGGTGGACGAGCAGCTGGGCGCCGACCCGCTGCTCGGCGCCCTCGTCCGGGCCCGCCCGGGCCTGCGCTCGCCCGGCCACGTCGACCCGCACGAGCTGGCCGCCCGCGCGGTGCTCGGCCAACAGGTCACCGTCGTCGCCGCGCGCACCCTGGCCGGCCGGCTCGCCGAGAAGTACGGCAGCGCGCTGCCCGAGCCCAGCGGCGGACTGCGGCTGCTGTTCCCGAGCGCCGGCGCCCTGGCGGTGGCCGACCCCGAGGACTTCGCGATGCCCGCGGCCCGCCGCCGGGCCCTCACCGGCCTCTGCGCGGCCCTCGCCGAGGGCGTCGTCCGGCTGGACGGCGGCGTGGACCGGGAGGAGACCGCGGAGCGGCTGCTCGCCCTGCCCGGCATCGGCCCCTGGACCGTCGGCTACCTGCGGATGCGGGCCCTCGCCGACCCCGACGTCTTCCTGCCGAGCGACGTCGGCATCCGCCACGGCCTCGCCCGGCTCGGCGAGCCCGGCGACCCGAAGTCGGCCGCGCGTGCCGCCGGCGCCTGGGCACCCTGGCGCTCCTACGCCGTCCACCGGCTCTGGGCGGGCGCCCCCACCGACCACAGCACCGAAACGGAGCACGACCGCGCATGAGCACCACCGTCTTCACCATCATGGACAGCCCGTTCGGGCCGCTGCTGCTGAGCGGCACCCTGCCGGACGGCGGCGGGACGGCCGCGCTGGCCGCCGTCACCGCCCCCGGCCAGAAGGGCGCCCGCACCGAGCCCGCCGACGACTGGGTCCACGACCCGGACGCCCTCGCCGAGGCGGTGGACCAGCTGACCGCCTACTTCGCCGGGACGCGGACCGTCTTCGACCTCCCGCTCGCCCCGGTCGGCACCGAGTTCCGGCAGCGGATCTGGGCCGCCCTGGACGACATTCCGTATGGCGAGACGATCACCTACGGCCAGCTCGCCGCGGCCGCCGGCGCCTCCCCGAGCGCCGTCCGCGCGGTCGGCGGCGCGGTGGGTGCCAACCCGCTGCTGATCGTCCGCCCCTGCCACCGGGTCATCGGCGCCAACGGCAGCCTCACCGGCTTCGCCGCCGGGGTGGAGAACAAGCGCCGACTGCTCCGGCTGGAGAGCGGGGCCCTCTTCTAGGCCCTGTCCGGTTTCTAGGTCCTGTCCGGCCGATCCTGCCGGACGGGACCTAGGCTTCGGCGGCCGGGAGGTCGACCCGCCAGTCGTTGCTGCGCATGAGGCGTCCGGCCGGGAACTCGAAGTCGGTCTCGCCCACCAGTGAGAAGCCGGCCTTGCGGCAGACGGCGTTGGAGGCGGGGTTGTCCACCGAGGGGAAGGCGTGCAGGTAGCGGTGCCCGGCGGCGGCCCGGGTGGCGGTGCGGGCGGCGGCCACCGCGGCCCGGGTGGCGGCGACGGCGATGCCGCGGCCCTGGTGGAGCGGGAGGACGTTCCAGCCCATCTCGTAGACCGGCTCGCCCTGCCAGGTTCGTGCGGCGTACCCGACGGTGCCGACCGGCTCGCCCGTCTCCGACAGCACGATGCGGAACATGCACCCCACACCCGCCGGGACGAAGCCCAGGTAGCGCCGGTGGCGGTGCAGCACCTGCTCCTCGGTCTCCGGGCCGCCGACGTGCCTCTTCATCTCCGGGGTGTTGACCCGGCGCAGCAGCGCGAGGTCGGTGTCCGTCCAGGGCTCGATCCGTACCAGTGCGTCGTCCACCCTGTGGACGTTAGCGGCGACCGGGCTGGTCGGCACCGGGTTATTCGCGACCGGCGGGCACAGCGGGCTCGCCGGGTACGGCCAGCGCCTGGGCCAGCTGGTCCAGGGCGGGCAGCGCCTGCATGACGGCCTCGCGGTCGGTGGGGGCGAGGGTGCCCAGCGCGGTCGCGATCCGGCGCTCGTGGGCGCGCTGCCAGTCGTCCAGCTGCTGCTGGCCGGCCGGGGTGAGGGCGATCCGGGCGGTTCGGCGGTCGCCGGGGTCGGCCTGGCGGTCGACGAACCCGGCTTCGAGCAGCTTGCCGACCAGCCCGCTGACGGTGTTCGGGGCGAGCCGCTGGCGGGCGGCCAGCTCGCCGACCCGCAGCGGGGCGGCGGCGAGCGTCTGGAGGAGCTCGACCTGCGCCATCGGCAGGGACTCCCACGGGTAGTCGGTCCGGATGCTGCTGCGCAGCGCCCGCCGCAGCCGGGTCACCACGTCCGTGAGCTGCCGGGCGCGCTCGATCGCCGGAGCCCCGAGCTCGGCCTGGGGATCGGCGGGTCCTGCGGCAGGGTCGGGAACGGGCGGTGACGACGACATGGCGGACAGCGTATCGCCTGGTGGCGACCGCCCCGGCGTTCCCTTCGCACACCGATCAGCTCGTTGAGAGAACATATCTGTATCCGATATGTTTCTCCCCATGAACGCCACCGCCCTCGCCACCCGGCTGCTCACCGAGCGCCCCCGGCCGCGCGGCGTCGCCACCTGGCGGTACGCCCACTGGCTCGCCGTCGGCACCGTCTGCCTCGGGGCGTTCCTCGGGCAGTTGACCGCCAGCGTCACCGCCCTCGTCCTGCCCGAGCTCGGGCGGCACTTCGGGGTCGGCTTCGCCGCCGTCGAATGGGTCGCGCTGGCCTATCTGCTGGTGCTGGTGGCACTGCTGGCGCCGGTCGGCCGACTCTCCGACCTGGTCGGCCGCAAGACCATGTACCTCGGCGGCTTCGCGGTCTTCGCCCTGTCCTCGCTCGGCGCCGGGTTCGCCGGCAGCCTCGGCGTGCTGGTGGCCTGCCGGGCCGTCCAGGCGGTCGGCGGCGCGATGATGCAGGCCAACAGCGTCGCCCTGGTCGCCCGCGGCGTCCCCGGGCACGCGATGCGCCGGGCGCTCGGCATCCAGGCCGCCGCCCAGGGGCTCGGCCTCGCCCTGGGCCCCAGCCTCGGCGGGCTGCTGGTGCAGCACGCCTCCTGGCGCTGGGTGTTCTGGATGAACGTCCCGATCGGCCTGGTCGGCATCCTGGCCGGCTGGTACCTGCTGCCCCGCAGCCGGCCCGACGGCGCACCCCGACCGGAGGGCGGGCGCTTCGACCTGCTCGGCCTCCTGCTGCTCACCGGCGCGTCCACCGCCCTGCTGCTCGCCCTCTCGGCGGCCTCCGGCCTGCCGCTGCCAGGCTGGGCGGTGGCGGTGCTGCTGGCCGTCTCGGTGCTGCTCGCGCTGGCCCTGGTCCGCCAGGAGCGGCGGGCCGCCCGGCCGATCCTCGCGCCCGGGCTGGTCAACACCCCGGGGGTGCGGTCGGGGCTGGCGGTCGCGCTGATCGGGTACCTGCTGCTGTTCTGCCCACTGGTGCTCGGCCCGGTGATGCTGACCGGGTCGGGGGTGCCGGTGGCCCTGGCGGGTCTGGTGGTCACGCTGCTCCCGGCCGCCTTCGCGGTGGCCGCGACCGTCGGCGGCGCACTGCTGCCCCGGGGCTGGTCGGACGTCGCGCGCTGCCGGGTGGGCGCCGCCCTGGCCGGGGCCGGGCTGCTGCTGTTCGCGCTGCTCCCGGTCACGGGAGCGGTGGTCGCGGCCCCGCTGCTGCTCGCCGGGTACGGGCTGGGCCTGCTGCTGCCCGCCAACAACGCCCTGGTGATGCGGGCGATCCCGGCGGAGTGTTCGGCGGTGGGCGGCGGCATGGTCAACATGGCCCGCAGCCTCGGCACCGCGTTGGGCACCGCGCTGCCGGTGCTCGGAGTGCACCTCGCGGGTGCGGGGGCCGGCGGCCGGACGGTCCTGCTGGTGCTCGCCGCCGTCGCGGGCCTGGCGGTGGCGCTGACCCGCCCGGCCCGCAGCCCGCTTCGGCCCTGAACCGGGAGGGCGCGGACCGGGCGCGGACGGCGGACCGGCGCTGAACGCCGGACCGGGGTGCGGCGGGACGGGAGGCCGTCCGCCGCACCCCGGTCGGGTGCCTCGGGTACCGCTCAGGGGGCCGGCACGCCGGGGGCGGCGCCGCGCTCCTTGAGCATGTCGGTGATCAGCTGGATCTCGGAGGTCTGGCCGATCACCATCGACTGGGCGAGTCGCTTCTCGGACTCGTTGTGCGCCAGGTCGACATAGCCCTGGGCCATCTCCACCCCGCCCTTGTGGTGCTCCAGCATCAGCTGCAGGTAGGACACCTCGGCGTCCCGCCCGCTGAGCGTGCGCAGCTTGGCCAGCTGGGCGTTGGTGGCCATGCCGGGCATCAGCGAACCGTCGTGGGCCTCGTAGGCGTGGTTCATCCTCATCCACGCCATCGGCCTGGCCGGCGAGTGCTGCGGCAGCCCCCACTGGTCGAGCCAGCCCATCATCATCCCGCGCTGGTTGGCCTGGGTGTTGATGATGTCGAAGGCCAGGGTCCGCACGGACTCGTCGCTCGTCCGGTCGCGGATGATGAACGACAGGTCGACGGCCTGCTGGTGGTGGGTCGCCATGTCCCGGGCGAACCCGGCCTCGGGGGAGTCGCCGGCCGGTACCGCGGCCGACGAGCCGGAGGCCGAGGTGCTGCTCGCGACCAGGGCGGGCACCCCGAGCGCGAGGGCGAGCGCGGCCGCCAGGGCAGCCGGCCACCAGAGCCGCCGACGGCCGGCCCGGGGGGCCTCGCCGTCCTCCTCGGGCGCCGCCGCGTCGACGGTCACATCGCCCCCATGGTGCAGGATGCGCCCGGCTCCTGGGTCTGCTTGCCCTGCACGTACTTGGTGAAGAAGTCGTTCACCCGGGGGTCGCTCGCGCTGTCCACGACCAGCTGGGTGCTCCACGCGCTGAGCGTGATGGTGCCCTTCTCGTCCGGGTACGGGCTCATCAGCGAGTACGGGGTGGCCTTCACCTTGTCGGAGAGCGCCTTGACGTCGTCCGGGGTGGCCTTGCCGTTGTACGTCACCCAGACCGCGCCGTGCTCCAGCGAGTGCACGGCCCGCTCGTTCTCGACCGGCTGGTCGTAGACGTGGCCCATGCAGTCCAGCCAGATCGCGTTGTGGTCACCGCCGACCGGAGGGGTCTGCGGGTAGGTGACCTTCTCCTTGACGTGGTTGCGGCTGAGGTCGCCGAAGGTCTGCACCCCGTCGATCGGTGCGGCGGCGGCGACCTCCTTGGCCTTCTTGTCCTTGTTGGCGTCGACCACGATCCAGGTGCCGGTGGCTATCGCGCCGACCACCAGCGCGCCGCCGACCACCGAGGCGATGATCTTGTTGCGCCGCTCCCGGCGCTGCTCGACGGCACGGAGCTCGGCGATGCGGGCCCGGCGGTCGAGACCGGCCTGCTTGCCGCTCGGCTTGTTGCCCTGCTTGGAGGCGGAACCCATGTGGTGTCCTTGTCCCCGCCGCGCGCTGGGGGGCGCGGCGGTCTGAAGAGAGGGGGGGAGGGGGCGGATCCGCGGCCCCTCCGTCCGTCCGTCGTCCGTTCGGTGGCGGCGGGTCGGCGAGGAGGCGCGGTGGGTTCCGCTCAGGACCGGTGTACTTGCAGTTCGTGTAGATCGGGGGCCGGGTGCGGGCCGACCAGCAGCCCGGCGGGGACGAACCGGGGCAGGGCCTCGGCCGCGTCCGGACGGGGCGCCACGGCAGGCTGCGGCTGCGGCGGCGGATTGGGGAGCTGGGCGTCCTGGGTGCAGAACGGTTGGCTGGAACAGCCGTTGTCGCGGTGCGGCGGCTGGCCGTCGGCCGAGCACCACGTCCAGCGCCGGTGCTCCTCGGCGTGCAGCGCGGCGCCGGAGTGCTGAGCGGACCTGGCGTGCTGCGGGGCGGGCGCTCCGTGCTGTCCGACCGAGGGGACCGCCGGACCGAGGACGGTGCTGGCGGGGACCGGGGCCGCGGACCCGGCACGGGTTGCGGCCTGGGCCTGGCCCGCGCACGGGAGTGCGGTCAGCAGCCCGATCAGCAGGAGGATCCACAGCGCGCCCACCGGGCGGCCCGCCAGTGCGGTCCTCCCCGGCCAGGGTGATCTGGGCGCCCACGCGGTCATGCGCACATTTAATCAGCCGAACGGGTGAAGCGATGCCCCTCCTCGGCCCCGATTTCCAGCCGCTTCGGGGGCGGAACACTCCGGAAACACCCTGCTCGGGGCACATCCGGCAAGCACGGACGGAACGGAAACGGAACCCCCTGGGAATCTGGTGCGAATCAGGTCATCGGGATCATCCGATCGGTGACCGGTTGTCGCCGAATGCCGGACAGCGTCGTTGCACTTGGGGACAATGACGTCGAGTCCGGCCCCGCCGGGGGCGGCGCGATCACGGACCAACCAGGAGCCGCCACGTGAGCAAGCAGGGTGTACCCGCGCAGCAGCACCGGCCGGAGGACGGCTGGTGGGAGACGGTCTACGAAGGACCGGCGGGCACCCTCCCGGACACCCCCGGCGCGGTCGACGGGGAGGGCAGCGTCGACGACTGGTTCGAGACGGCCGCCGGGCTGATCGGCCGCCAGCGCACCGGCGGGGAGGAGGCCGAGGAGGCGGGCCCGGTCCAGGCTCCGGACCCGATCCCGGCTCCTGCTCCTGTCCCTGCTCCGGTCCAGGCTCCGGACCCGATCGCGTCTCCTGCTCCTGTCCCTGCTCCGGTCCAGGCTCCGGCGGCCGGGGACGCGGTACTGGAGCGGGACAGCATCGACGACTGGTTTGACACGGCGGTCGGCGTGTTCGGCGACCAGCGGGCGGCGGAGACCCGCAAGTTCGAGGCCCCCTCGTGGGCGGCGGACGCGGGCGGTCGGGCCGTGGAGCCGGAGGCCGAGCCGGAGCCGGAGCCGGAGCGCGACCCCGCGCCCAACCTCCTGAAGCCGGTACCCGAGACCGGGACCGGGCCCGAACCGGTCGAGGAGCCGGGCCCGGAGCCTGCGCCCGAGCCGGAACCCGAGCCGGAGCCCGAGGCCGTCGAGGCACCGGAACCCGACCCGGACACCGAGGCCGTCGAGGCGCCGGAGCCCGAGCCGGAGCCCGAGGCCGAACCCGTCGAGGCCCTCGATCCCGACCCCGCCCTCCGCCACACCCCCCGCTCCCCGCTCGCCGAGGCCGGGCCCGCCGTCCCGCACGTCGGCGAGCGCCCGCCCACCTACGGGCCCGAGCCGACGGCCGTACCCGAGGCGGACCCGGGCACCCTCGGCGCCGTCGTGCCCGACACCGCCCTGGAGGGCGCCCAGTACGCCTCCACCACCCTCCGGGCCGTCTCGGTCCGCGGGGACTCCGCCCGCTACCGCGGCGAGCCGCGCCGGGACACCCTGCTGGTGACAAGGTTCGGCGAGGGGCCCGACGGCCTGCTGCTCGCGGCGCTCGGCGGTTTCGACCGCTCCGGCGCCGACGACACTCCTGCGCAGGCCGTCTCCACCGCCACCGTCGAGGCCTGCCGCCAGCTCGCCGCCGCCGTCGGCCGCAGCCGGAGCGGGCTCGCCGCCGACCTGCGCGACGGCGCCCGGGACCGCCTGCGCTACGGCCTCCAGCGGCTGGCCACCAGCGCCGCCGCCCCGCTGCGCGCCCTCGCCACGCACCCTGAGTCCGAGGCGCCGTCCCCCGGTTCGCTGCACTGCCTGCTGCTCTCGCTCGACCCGGCCGCCTCCTACCGGGTGGCCTTCGGGGTCGGCCCGGGCGGGCTGTACCTGCTGCGGTCCGGGCACTGGATCGACGCCTACGCGGCCCGGCTGCTGCACCACCCGGACGGCCAGCCGCCGGCGGCCGAGGCCCCGCTGCCGGACCCGCGTCCGTTCCGCTTCCGGATGGTGCCGGCCACCCCGGGCGACATCCTGCTGCTCTGCACGCCCGGCCTGGCGCGCCCGATCGCCGACGAGCCGGCCGTCGCGCACTTCCTCGCCGCGCACTGGGCCCACCCGCACCCGCCGGGCACCGTCGACTTCCTCCGCCAGGTCCAGGTCCGTGCCAAGGGCTACGCCGACGACCGCTCGGCGGCCGCGGTCTGGACGGATTGAGCCGCCGGGCCGGGGCGGTGGGTCAGCCGGTCCCGCCGAGCAGGGCGTGGCAGGCCGAGTCCGCCAGCTGCAGGGCCCTGCCGCGCTGGGCGCCGGCCAGGCCGAGGGCCAGCGGGACGGCCAGGCCGTCCAGCAGCGCGCGGATCTGGGAGGCGCGCTCGGTGGCGGAGCCCGGGCCGAAGCGGCCGGAGGAGGTGCCCTCCTCGATCAGGGCGACCAGGTCCGCCTGCCAGGGGGCCTCGATGTCCAGCTGTCCCTGTCGGAGTTCGGCGCTGGCGGGGGAGCGCCCCCACACCTCGACCCAGAGGATCCAGCGCGGGTCGCCCGGACCTTCCGGGAGGTAGAGCCCGGTGTACTCGCCGAGCCGCTCCCGGACGTCCCGCCCGGTGTCGGTCAGCGCGGTGTGGCGGCGGGCGCCGAGCTGGTCCTCGCTCCAGCGCAGGGTCTCCAGCAGCAGCTGGTCCTTGCTGCCGAAGTAGTAGAGGAGGTGCCCGGCGCTCATCTGGAGCTGCTTGCCGAGGCCGGCCATGGTGAGTCCGGCGAGCCCGTGTTCGGCGATCGCGGCCCGCGCGGTGGCGAAGACCTCCTCGCGGGGGCGCGCCGGCCGGCGCGGGCGGGCGTCCGCCATCTGCTCTTCTCCTCTGTACCTCTGGGAGGCCGGGTCGGGGGCTACGCGCCCCGGGGGATCCGGGCCCTCACGATACTGACGGTGCCTGGAGCAGCACGGAGTGGGAGGCCGGACGGTTCGACCCCCCACTCCTGCGGGTACACACCAGTCAGTTCGACCCCGATCCGAGGGGGTGGCCATGGCCGCTCTGATCGCCCTGTTCGCGGGCCTCGCCATGATCGTGACCGGCTTGGTGGTGTACCTGGACCGGAGGCCCGGCGGTCCGACCGGGAACGTCGAGGGCCTGCTCGCCGAGCAGGAGCGGATGGTCCGGTTGCGGGCCGCCCGCTCCTCCTACAGCTCGATCGCCGTGCACAGCACCCACGGCCTCACCGTCGACGACCTGGAGAGGTACCGGCGGTAGCGGGTCAGCGCGCCTTCGGCTGCTGCTGGGTGATGCAGTGGATGCCGCCGCCGTTGGCGAAGATCTCGCGGGCGTCGACCAGTTCGACGGTCCGGCCGGGGTACGCCGCGCCGAGGACGGCGGCGGCCTCCTGGTCGCGCGGGTCGTCGAAGGCGCAGAGGATCACGGCGCCGTTGGCCACGTAGTGGTTGATGTAGGAGTAGTCGACCGGCTCGCCGTCCTCGTCCGACAGGACGGTGGGGGCGGGCAGTTCGACGACCTCCAGCGGGCGGCCCTTGGCGTCGGTGGACGCGCGCAGGATCGCCACCAGCTCCTGGCAGACCTCGTGGTCCGGGTGGGCCGGGTCCGGCTGGACGTGGGCGACCACGACGCCCGGGCGGACGAAGGAGGCCACGATGTCGATGTGGCCGCGGGTGCCGAACTCGTCGTAGTCGCGGGTGAGTCCGCGCGGCAGCCAGACGGCCTTGGTGGTGCCGAGGAAGGCGTGCAGCTCGGCCTCGACCTGCTCCCTGGTCCAGTCGGAGTTGCGGCCCTCGCCGAGCTGGACGGTGTCGGTGACGAGCACGGTGCCCTCGCCGTCGACGTGGATGCCGCCGCCCTCGTTGATCAGCTTCGAGGCGAAGCGCCGAACACCCGTCAGTTCGCTGATGTGCTCGGCGATGTGCTGGTCGTCGTCCCAGCGGGCCCAGGACTGCGCGCCCCAGCCGTTGAAGATCCAGTCGGCGGCGGCGAGCGTGCCCTTGCCGTCGATCAGGAAGGACGGGCCGATGTCGCGCATCCAGGCGTCGTCCAGCGGGCGCTCGACGATCTCGACCTCGGGGGCGACGTACTTGCGGGCCTCCTCGGTCTCCCCGGTGTTGACGACCAGCGTGACCGGCTCGTACCGGACGATGGTGTTCGCCACCCTGGCCCAGGCCTCGCGGCCGGCGTGCAGGTGCTCCGGGCTGTCGAAGGTCGGGTTGGTGGTGGGGAAGGCCATCCAGGTGCGGTCGTGCGGGTGCCACTCGGCGGGCATCCGGAAGCCGAGGGAGGCGGGGGTGGGGGTCATCTTCGAGTCCTAGCAGGGAGTGGGGGCGGTCGGGGTCAGAGGAAGTACAGGCGGCTGAGCGAGACGCTGTCGGCGGGCTCGGAGCGCAGTGGGGCGCCGTCCAGCGAGACCAGTCCGGTCTCGGTGACCTGGACGTGGCCGATCCGGGCGTTGCGCACCATGTCGCGCGGGCCGATGCCGCGGGTGCCGTGGACGGCGACGCGGCGGCGGCGGGTCGGCATGGTGTCCCCGTTCTCCACGGCGGCCCGGGCGACGAAGGCGACCGAGAGGTCCGCGGCGGTGGCGCCGTGGGCGCCGAACTGGGGGCCGAGGACGAGGGGTTCGCAGCGGTCGGTGGAGGCGTTGGGGTCGCCGACCACGCCGTACGCGGGGAACCCGGCCTTGAGGACGAGCTGGGGCTTGGCACCGAAGTGGTCGGGGCGCCAGAGCACGATGTCGGCGAGCTTGCCGGTCTCGATCGAGCCGACCTCGTGGGCCAGGCCGTGGGCGATGGCGGGGTTGATGGTGAGCTTGGCGATGTAGCGCAGGACGCGCTCGTTGTCGTCGCCGGCCTCGGTGGTGCCGTAGGAGCCGGAGCCGTCCAGGGGGCCGAGTTCGGCCTTCATCTTGCCGGCCATGGCGAAGGTGCGGCGCACGGTCTCGCCGGCGCGGCCCATGCCCTGGGCGTCGGAGGAGGTGATGCCGATGACGCCGAGGTCGTGCAGGACGTCCTCGGCGCCCATGGTGCCGGCGCGGATGCGGTCGCGGGCCATCGCGGCGTCGCCGGGCAGGTCGACCTTGAGGTCGTGGGCGGAGACGATCATGTCGAAGTGCTCGCCCAGGGCGTCCCGGCCGAAGGGCAGGGTGGGGTTGGTGGAGGAGCCGATGACGTTCTCGACGCCGGCCATCTTCAGCACGTTGGGGACGTGTCCGCCGCCGCAGCCCTCGATGTGGAAGGCGTGGATGGTGCGGCCTTCGAGGACCTTGAGGGTGTCCTCGACGGAGAGGCACTCGTTGAGGCCGTCGGTGTGCAGGGCGACCTGGACGTCGTACTCCTCGGCGACGCGCAGCGCGGTGTCCAGCGCACGGGTGTGCGCTCCCATGTCCTCGTGCACCTTGAAGCCGCTGGCGCCGCCCTCGGCGAGGGCCTCGACCAGCGGGGCCGGGTCGGAGGAGGAGCCGCGGCCGAGGAAGCCGATGTTGACCGGCCAGGCGTCGAAGGCGTTGAAGGCGTGCCGCAGCGCCCACGGCGAGTTGACCCCCACCCCCCAGACCGGGCCGAACTCCTGGCCGATGACCGTGGTGACGCCGGAGGCCAGCGAGGCCTCCATGATCCGCGGCGAGAGCAGGTGGACGTGGGTGTCGATGGCGCCGGCGGTGGCGATCATGCCCTCGCCGGAGACGATCGTGGTGCCGGTGCCGACCACCACGTCCACGCCGTCCAGGGTGTCCGGGTTGCCGGCCCGGCCGATCGAGGCGATCCGGCCGTCGATCAGGCCGATCGAGGTCTTCCGGATGCCCTGGACGGCGTCGATCACCAGCACGTTGCTGATCACCACGTCGCAGGTGTCGCGGACGGCGGCGGCCTTGAGGTGCAGGCCGTCCCGGGCGGTCTTGCCGAAGCCGGCCAGGAACTCCTCGCCCGGCGCCTGCGAGTCGGACTCGACCCGGACGATCAGGCCGGAGTCGCCGAGCCGGATCCGGTCCCCCGCGCGGGGGCCGTGCACGGAGATGTAGTCGTGGGGGGTGATGGCGGTCATGCCCGGGCCTCGCTTCGCTCACCGGACGCGGTCCGGGTGGCGGCCCTGTTCAACTGCTCGCCCTGCTCGCTCATGACTCCACCTCGGCGTCGTCGAAATCGGTCAGGTAGCCGGTCGCGCGGGCCTTGGCCAGGGCGGCCTCCTTGGCGCCGGGTGCGTCCAGCGGGCCGTCCACCAGGCCGGCGAAGCCGATCGCGACGCGCCCGCCGCCGATCGGGACGAGGCCGACCTCGACGGTGGCGCCCGGGTCGAAGCGCACCGAGGAGCCGGCCGGGACCGCCAGGTGGGTGCCGTAGGCGGCGGCCCGGTCGAAGGCCAGCCGGGGGTTGGACTCGAAGAAGTGGAAGTGCGAGGTGACCGAGATCGGCACCCCGGAGGTGTTGTGGACGGGCAGGACGACCGTCTCCTCGATCGGGTCGTAGCCCGTGCCGTCGCCGATCAGCGCGCCGCCGGGGGCTTCGTCGCCGAGCGAGCCGGCGCCCTTGAAGGGGTCGTTGACCACGGCCAGCCGGGTGCCGTCCTCGAAGACCGCCTCGACCTGGACGACGGTGACCACGTCCGGCACGCCGGGCAGGACGTCGGCGGCGGTCAGCACGCTGCGGCCGGCCTCGATGGCCTCGGCGAGGCGCCGGCCGTCGCGGGCGGCCTCGCACACGGTGTCCGCGATCAGGGCGTGCGCCTCGGGGATGTTGAGGCGTACGCCCCGGGCGCGGCGGGCGCGGGCCAGCTCGGCCGCTGTGAAGATCAGCAGCCGGTCCCGCTCGGTGGGGGTGAGTCGCACGGTTCCTCGCTCGCGGTCGCCGGGGTGAGGGGGAGGGAGACGGGGATGGAGTTAGAACGGCGTTCAAACATCTCGGGCCATTGAACCCGGACCCGGCCGCCCTGTCCAGCGTTGCCCGCATGGTGGCGTTCCGCGCGCCGGACCGCCCCGCCCGGGTCCGCCCGGGTCGCCCCGGCCCGGGGGAGGCCGGAGGACCGGAGGGCCGGCGGGTCGGCGGGTCGGCGGAGGCTGCCGGGGCTGCCGGGGCTGCCGGGGCTGCCGGGGCCGCAGAGGGCCGCCGGGGGGCCGGAGGGGGCTCGTGGAGGAGGGTGGTGGAGGGGCGGGGGAGCGAAGAAGGGTCGAAAGGGCCCGTACGCATCGCAAACCTGTCCGGCGCGGGCAGTTGGATCACGCAGGCCGCCCCGTGCCCCTTTCACCCCGGGTGATCGCACGCGCACTGTTGCAAACGCCGTCAGCTGGGCATGAGGATGAGTGGTCAGAACGACAGGGCTGCCCGGCCGGCGGGGGATCCGTGGCGGGTGCCCGGATCGAGGGCGGGGGCATGTGTTGATGGACGGTCAGGCGCGATTCCCGCGGCAGCGGACGGGTTCGGGGGAGGCGTTCCGGCCCAGGGCCCAGGGCGGTGCGCCGGGAGCGGCCGGTGTCACCGGTGCGGCGAACGCCCCTGGCGGGCCGCTGCCGGGTGCACCGGCGCCGGGCTGCGCCCTGCACCGCAGACTGCACCTGGCGCTGGACCCGGCCGACCTGGTCGCGGTCGGTGCCGTGCGGCGGCGGCTCCGCTCGGCGCTGAGCCACTGGGGGGTGCCCGAGCTGTCCGACACGGCCGAGCTGCTCTCCTCCGAGCTGGTCACCAATGCCCTGCTGCACACCGACCAGGGCGCGGTGTTCGACGCGGTGCTCGGTGCCGACCTGCGGCTGCGGATCGAGGTCCAGGACGGCGCCAGCCGGCTGCCGGGCCGCCGCCGCGATCCGGACGCCGAGTACGCCACCTCCGGTCGCGGGCTGCTGCTGGTCGAGGCGCTGGCGGACGACTGGGGGGTGCAGCTGCGCGGGGACGGCAAGGTCACCTGGTTCGAGCTCGCCCCCTCCTGAGCCCGGTCCGGGCCCGGGAACCGCCCGGACCGGGCCCCGGATCCGCCCGGACCGGCGCGCGGGCTCCCACCCGGGCTCGAATCCGAGTACGACCCCGGCCCAAGCCCGGGTGCGACCCCCGGTCAGCCCCGGGGGGAATTGGTCGTTCGCCACCGAACGACACGCTGAAAGGAAGGCCGGGGGGAAGATTTCCGGGCCGGTGCCATTGCCGCTCGGCCGAACATTGGCCAGGATGGTGGGAATGTGTGTCCACGTGCGGGAAACAGCGGGGAGACCTCACCTCGACTGACCACCGCCCGTCGACACCATCCGATCCAGCACCACCCACACACCGCCTTGCGGCCCGTCCGGACGGTCGGCGCGGCCCGCCACGGCAGCGGCAGGAGCAGCATGCCCACTGAGCCCGAGTCACCGGGGCCGGCGCTTCCTCCCGGCCAGTCCACGGCCGGGTCGGGGCGGGGGAGACCACCCGCCCAGGCGGTGCGCAGGCACGCGCTGCGGACGGCGCCCGGGCTGGCCGCCGGCCGGCTGGCGCCGATGCTCTCCGGCGGACTGCCGGTCTCCTCCGGGGACTCCACCCCGGACTGGCTGGAGCCCGCGATGGCCGCCAACGGCATCGGCTCCTTCGACTGGGACATCCGGCGCGACGTGCTGGAGGGCGACCAGCGGGCCTGCACCATCGTCGGCCTGGACCGGCTGGACCAGGGCCGCTTCGACCGCACCTCCGCCTCCTTCCTGGCCCTGCTGCACCCCGAGGACGCCCCGGTGGTGCGCCGCCGGGTCGAGCGCGCGGTGACCGAGCTGGGCCAGTGCGGCGCCTACTACCGGACGGTCGGCCCGGGCGGGACGATGAAGGCCGTGCGCTTCCGCGGCCGGGTGCTGGCGGACGCCTTCGGCCGGGCCTCCCGGATGGTCGGCTTCGTCTGGGACGCCACCGTCGAGCTGCACAAGCGCGACCGCGCCGACCGGATGGCCCTGCTGCGCGAGGAGCGCTCCCGGTTCATCAAGGAGGCCGCCCGCGCGCTCTCCGAGGCCGTCACCGTCCGGGACGTCGCCCGGGTCTTCACCGAGCTGCCGCTGCCCGGCCTGCCGCCGGACGGCCTGGTCCTGGCCGCCTTCGAGGCCGGCCGGGTGCAGATCCTCGGCGCCTCCGGCTACCGGGCGGAGGAGCTCGCGTTCTGGGACCGCTCGGTCCTGCCCGCCACCCACCCGGCGGCCGAGGCGCTGAAGAGCCGCGCGCCGGTCTTCATCCCCAGCCGCGAGGAGTTCCGCGAGCGCCACCCGGAGGTGTGGGAGCCGACCAGCCGAACCGGCCGCAGCTCCTGGGCCTTCCTGCCGCTGGTGGCCAGCGGCCGGGCGATCGGCGTCTGCCTGGTCAGCTTCGACGACGACCGCCAGCTGGACGCCGACGAGCGCACCCTGCTCTCCACCCTGGGCGGCCTGGTCGCGCAGTCGCTGGCCCGGGCCCGGCTGCACGACGCCGAGCACGAGCTGGCGGCCGGCCTGCAGCGGGTGATGCTGCCGCGCACCGTGCCGTCCGTCCCCGGGGTCACCACCGCCGTCCGCTACCTGGCGGCCGGCTCCGGCCTGCAGATCGGCGGCGACTGGTACGACGTCGTCCCGCTGCCCGGCGGGCACGTCGGGCTGGTGATCGGCGACGTCCAGGGCCATGACGTGCACGCCGCCGGGATCATGGGCCAGCTGCGGATCGCGCTGCGCGCCTACGCGGCCGAGGGCCACCCGCCGGCCGCCGTGATGGCCCGCGCCTCCCGCTTCCTCGCCGACCTGGACACCGACCACTTCGCCACCTGCACCTACGCCGAGGTCAACGTCGACTACGGCGTGGTGTACGCCGTCCGGGCCGGCCACCTCGACCCGATGGTCCGGCGGGCGGACGGCACCGCCGCCGTGGTGCCGGTGGCCGGCGGGCTGCCGCTGGGCATCGCCCCCGACGAGGAGTACCGGGTCACCCGGTTCAGCCTGGACCCGGGCGAGACGGTGGTGCTCTGCACCGACGGCCTGGTCGAGGCGCGCGGCATGGACCTCGACGACGGCATCGCCCGGCTCACCCGGGTACTGGCCGGCCCGGCCGAGACCCGCCACGAGGGCGGCCGGGACCCGCTGGAGGACCTCGCCGACCGGATCGCCTCGCAGGCCGCGGACTCCAGCGAGCGCGAGGACGACATAGCGCTGCTGCTGCTGCGCTGGGACGGCCCGGCGGGCGGCCTGGCCGCCCAGCAGCTGCGCCGCCGGATCGGCCAGGCCGACCTCGCCCGGATCTCCGAGGTGCGGGCCGAGCTGCGGGACGCGCTGCGCCGCTGGGGTGTCGCCGAGCTGGTGGACACCGCCGAGCTGCTCGCCTCCGAGCTGGTCACCAACGCCGTCCGGCACACCGACCGGGACGCCATGTTCACCGCCCGGCTCTACCGGGAGGCGGCGTCCGACGGCGGCCGGGCCCGGCTGAGGGTCGAGGTGGAGGACGAGTCGGACCTCTGGCCGACCCGCCGGACCCCGGGGGAGCAGGCCTCCTCCGGGCGCGGGCTGATGCTGGTCGAGGCGCTGGCGGACGCCTGGGGCGTGGAGCCGCGGGGCTCGGGCAAGCGGATGTGGTTCGAGCTCACCGCCACCCCGGCGGCCTGAGCGCCCGGGCGGAGCTCGGCCGCCCGGGCACCCGGGCGGCCCGCGCTCAGCCGAACTGCTGCTCCAGGTCCTTCAGCTTGCGCTCCAGCGAGTCCAGCCGGGGCAGCGCCACGGTGTCCTCCTCCATCGTGAGGTCGATGGTGCGCCGCTCCGGACGGGCCGGCAGACCGGGCTGCACGACCGCGCCCTCGGCGGGGGCGGGTTCCACGGCGGGCCGGTCCGCCGTGGAACCGGCTATCGCGGACTCCGAGCCGGACTCCAGCTGCCGGGCGGCGCCGCGCTGTCGCCAGACGCTGTTGGTCCGGTTGATGGCCCGGATCTCGGCCCGCTCGCGGCGGCCGGCGAGTTTGCGACGCTCGCGGTCGGCGAGCTTCTCCCGCTTGTCCTCGCGGACCTCGTCGACCGCCTCGTCCAGGCTGCGGACGCCCTCCAGGAGCATCAGCGACCAGGCCGCGTAGGTCTCGCGGGGGGCGCGCATCCAGCGGACGATGCGGATCTGCGGCAGCGGCCGCGGGACGAGGCCCTGCTCGCGCAGGGCGGCCCGGCGGGTCTGCTTGAGCGCCCGGTCGAACAGCACGGCCGCCGAGAGGGACATCCCCGCGAAGAACTGGGGGGCGCCGGCGTGGCCGAAGCCGCGCGGGGCGTGCACCCAGTTGAACCAGGCGGAGGCGCCGGCGAACAGCCAGACCAGCAGGCGCGAACCGAGCGCGGCGTCGCCATGGCTGGCCTCGCGGACGGCGAGCACCGAGCAGAACATCGCCGCGCCGTCCAGGCCGAACGGCACCAGGTACTCCCACCCCCCGGAGAGGTTGAGGTTCTGCACCCCGAAGCCGACCAGGCCGTGGAAGGAGAGTGCGGCCGCGACGGCGGCGCAGCAGAACAGCAGCGTGTACGAGGCCCCGCCGTAGAGGGATTCCTTGCGGCGGCGGCGCTCCTCGGAGCGCTCCCAGGAATCCGCGCCGCCGGAGGGCGAGGATCCCCGCGTCCGGGCCAGGGCCACCAGAAGGGCGCTGACCAGCAGCGCCGCCACGCCGGTGACGGCCCAACCGAGCGGTATATCGGACAATTTCATCGCCTGGACCAGCCTCGCTTTCCTGCGTCGTGATGGCGGGGACCATCATGGCGGATGCTCGGCCGGCGAATGGCTGATTCGCCGTCAATGCGCTGAGTAGGAGGATTTCTGACGAGGGAGCAATCGCATTGTCGTATTAAATAAGGGCGGCTTTCCCGGAATTCCGGGCTTTCCGCGCCCCGTTCCCCACCGGTTCCGGTCAACCCCGCGTGATGCGTGGGCAGCCGCCGCACATGGTCTCGGGCCGGACGGTGTAGACGAGGCAGCAGCTGGCCCGCGTGCGCTCGGTGCCCGAGGCGTCAGGCGTGTCGAGCGTGAAGCCTGCGCCCGGAGTGAGCGGCGCACAGTCCGGCGCGAACAGGGCGGACAGCTCGGCGCGCGCCCGCTGCTCCTCGCCGAGCAGCCCGGCGACGTACCAGAGGCCCTCGACCGCGGCGTCCGTGGCCATCGCCCAGAGGGTGCGCGCGCCGCGCCGGACCTCGGGGCGGAAGGCGGCCAGCACCGGCGCCAGGTACCCGGCCAGCGCCGTCCGCAGCCGCGCCGCCAGCTCGGCCTCGCCGGGCACCGCCCGGGCGCCGGGCAGACCGGCGGCCGGGTCGTCGGGCAGGCAGGCGAAGGCGTCCGGCAGCACGGTCAGCTCGCCGGTGCGGCGGCGCACCGACACCGCCTCGGGGGTCAGCAGCGGCACCCGGCGCTCCAGGAACCAGGGCAGCGTGAACAGCAGGGCGGTGGACCAGCAGTAGCGGTGCAGGCCGAAGCCGGCCGCGACGTCCGGTCGCAGCGGCCGCCCGTACTGGACCAGGCCCTGCCGGGCGTCGTGGGCGATCAGCTCGCGCAGGGCGTCCGGATCGGTCAGCAGCGCGGCGCCGGGGATCCAGCCGTCACCGCTGCGCGGCGCGGCGCACCGCACCCGCAGGGCGGGGAACAGCTCGCCGATCCGGCGGTAGCTCGCGGTGCAGGGCGTCGGGACGGCGGCGGCAGGGGCGGCGGCGTGCGGCACGGGGCCGGGTCGGGTGCTGCTCACGGTCATGGTGCGGGCCCCATCGGGTCGACCGGAGCCCACGCGGACCGGCCCGCCCGACCCCGGCCGGAGCGGACTGCGCCCAGGGCGGGCCCGACCGGAGCGGGCCTGGCGGAGCCCGGGAACGGCAAGGCGAACCCGGCCGGGGCACTGCTCGCCCCGGCCAGGTTAGGCTCACCTTAGCTGATTGTTCCCCGAGCCTCCCGTTCGATGCGTCCGTCCGGGGGAGCGCCCGGCGTGCGCAGCGCGCTCAGCTGGCGCGCGAGCCACACCGGTACGCCGCCGAGCGCCTGGACGAGCCGGGCCGCCTCGGCGCGCAACCGGACCGCCTCGGCGGGTTCGGACACCTCGGCCAGCGCCGCCAGCGCGGGCGCGACCCCGACCGTGAAGCCGAGCTGCTCGCGCAGCCGCAGTGAGGCGTCGAACCCCTCCCGGGCCCGCTCGTGGTCCCCGGAGGCCAGCGCCAGCGCGGCCAGGTGCCGCCAGGTGGAGGAGCGCAGCAGCTCGTCCCCGTGCTCGCCGGCCGCCTCGTGCGCCCGGCGGTACGCGATCCAGGCGGCGGTCGGGTCGCGCAGCAGGTTCTCCGCGACCAGCCCCCGGCGGAAGTCCAGCAGCGGCCGGCCGGGCGCGTCCGGCGGCAGCAGTGCCGAGGTGCGCCCGAGCGCCGCCTGGGCCTCGTCCAACCGGTCGCGCGGGCCCAGCACGCTGGCCACGTACGCCAGGAAGCCGCGTGCGCAGGCCGCCGCCGCGCGCTGTTCGGTGCTGGTCACCACGGCCTCGGCCAGCCGGAGCGCCTGCTCCGCCTGGGTCCAGTGGGCGGCGGTGAACAGGCACTGCTCGATGAGGAGTTCGGCCCGTCCGAGAGCCGCCGCCGGGTCGCGCTCGGCGGCCGGGCGTAACAGCTCCGCGGCCTCCTGCCAGCATGCCCGCGACCGCAGCCGCCAGACGGTGTCCCCCGGTTCCCGTGGCACGGCCCGCCCCAGCCCGTCCCCGCCGTCCGGGCCCAATCCGTGCTCTGACAACGCCACCTCCTTGTGTGCGCCATCCAGCAGGACCACGGGACTTGCCCCAAGGCCCGTACTGTGGCGGCAATTCAACACGGGGGTGAGCTTGTGCACCAGATCACGAGCGCAGGTTGTTGCCGTCCGGAGGCTTTTGGTCCAGGCGGCTCCCGGCCGGCGGCCCCGGGCTCAGGAGGTCCAGCCGGTCTCCATCAGGGCCTCGGCGGCGCCGTTGGCGGGCTGCGGGACACCCGCCAGGTCCAGGCTGAACAGGGCGACCAGCAGTTGCTCGCCGCGCACGGTGGCCTGGTGGGAGTAGCCGGCCAGGGTGAACATCGCGGCGGCCATCTCCTCGGCGTGCAGGGTCTGCAGCCAGAGGCACTCCACCGACTTCACGTCGGCCGGCTCGGTCCAGGTGTCCACCTGGGCGACCATCCGGCTGCCCAGCAGGGTGACGCCGTCGCGCTCCTGGGCCTCCGTCAGCTCCAGGTCCTCGAAGCCCAGCCACTCCAGGTAGCGGGCGGCGGTGAACACCGCGTCCTGCGAGGTGCGGACGGGGTGTGGGCGGAACGGCGTGCGCCGACGCCAGGGCGTGGCGGTCGTGCCGGAGCCGCCGGGCGGGGCCGGGACGGGTGCGCCCAGCGGGTGGGCGGAGCTCGGGCGGGAGCCCTGCGGGCCGCTGACCCCGAGCGGGCCGGCGGTCGCGCTGCCGCCGAGGCGGGTGGTGCGGTCCACCGGGAGCCGGACGGTGGCACCGCAGTTGCAGGTGAACTCGGGCTGCGGCCACTGGTCGGAGCGGCCGCAGTGCGGGCAGCGCATGTTCAGCCAGGAGTCCTCCCAGGAGCGGAACCGCACCTGGACCGGCACCCCGCCGCGTAGCAGCGGCACCTTGAGCGAGGCGCCGCAGGGGCACGGCAGCGAGGGCGGCTCGTACAGGTGCTCCCGGCGGCAGGCCGGGCAGCGGATCGCCCGGGCGCCACCGCCCGCCCCCGGGGCGCTGTGCGCGGGGTCGCGTCCGGTGAAGTCGTCGGGCAGTCCGGACATCGCGAGCACCGTCCGTTCGGGTCGAGGCGTGGGGTCGGGTCCCATGCTCCCCGAAACGCGGGGGCCGCGGCGCGGAATGGAGCAATCCTCAGGGACAGATCAGGGGTATGCGGCCGATCCCTCCCCGTCGAGGAGGAGAAGGCGCGCTCCACCCGGCCGGGGCCGATCAGCAGGATGACCGGGGACTGTCAGGTGACGGCCCAGCGGGCCAGGTCGGCCGGGGTGTCCAGGTCGTCCGGCACAGCGACGTCGGCGCACTCCACCAGCGCGATCTCGGCGGCGTGCGCCGCCAGCAGGGCGCGCGCGCCGGCGTCGCCGGTGGCCCCCGCGGCCGCCTCGGCGAAGTACCGGGCACCGATCAGCACCGGGTGCCCGCGCCGCCCCCCGTACGCCGCCGCCGCCAGCTCCGCGCCCGCCCGGTGGGCGGCCAGCAGCCGGGCCACCGCCGCCGCCGTCACCCCGGGCGTGTCCACCAGCATCACCAGCACCGCCGAGGCCTCCGGCGGCAGCGCGGCCAGCCCGGCCCGCAGCGAGGAGCCCATGCCGCCCGCCCAGTCCGGGTTGTCCACCAGCCGGCAGTCCGGCAGCTCGGCCGCGGCCCGTACCTGCTCGCGGGCCGCGCCCAGCACCACCGTCACCGCCGCACAGCCGCCCGCCCGGACCACCGCCACCGCGTGCTCCACCAGCGGCCGCCCCCGGTAGGGCAGCAGGGCCTTCGGGCGCCCGCCGAGCCGCCGCCCGCCCCCGGCCGCCAGCACCAGCGCCGCGACCGGTCCGTCCTGGATCTCCATGGGCCCAGCCTGCCCGGCCGGGGCGCCACCGCGCAGCCGTAGGAAGCCACAGTTGTACGAATCCACAAGGCGAAGCCGCAGGTCGCGGCGGCTCCCCGGTGGTTCGGCCGCTGGATCTTCCGGGCGGCTGCCCCTGTACTGGATCGATGAACACCGCACCGCGCCCGCTGCTGGACCGCTTCGGCAGGGTCCACACCGACCTGCGGGTCTCGCTCACCGACCGCTGCAACCTGCGCTGCACGTACTGCATGCCGGCCGAGGGCCTCAACTGGCTCCCCAAGGCCGAGGTGCTGAGCGACGACGAGGTGGTCCGGCTGGTGCGGATCGCGGTGCAGCGCCTCGGCATCGCCTCCGTGCGGCTCACCGGCGGCGAACCGCTGCTGCGGCGCGGGCTGCCGGAGCTGGTCGGGCGGATCACCGCGCTCGGCCCGGAGGTGTCGCTCACCACCAACGGCATCGGCCTGGCCCGCACCGCCACCGCCCTGCACCGGGCCGGACTGCACCGGGTGAACGTCAGCCTGGACACCCTGCGCCCCGAGCGGTACGCCGAGATCACCCGGCGCGACCGGCTCGCCGACGTCCTCGCCGGACTGGCCGCCGCCCAGGCCGCCGGGCTGGCGCCGGTCAAGGTCAACGCGGTGCCGGTGCGCGGGGTCAACGACGACGAGATCCTCGACCTGGTCGGGTTCGCCGCCGGGCACGGCTACCGGATGCGGTTCATCGAGTCCATGCCGCTGGACGCGCAGGGCGCCTGGGACCGCAGCACGATGATCACCGCGGACGAGATCCTGACGGTCCTCGGCGCCCGCTGGGAGCTCGTTCCCGTCGGCCGGCACGGCAACGCGCCCGCCGAGGAGTGGCGGATCGCCGGCACCGACACCGTGGTCGGCGTGATCGCCTCCGTCACCCGCCCGTTCTGCGGCGGCTGCGACCGGGTCCGCCTCACCGCCGACGGGCAGCTGCGCAACTGCCTGTTCGCCACCGAGGAGTCCGACCTGCGCGCGCTGCTGCGCGGCGGGGCCGGGGACGACCGGATCGAGGAGGCCTGGCGCAGCACCATCGCCCGCAAGGGCCCCGGACACGACATCAACTCGGCGGGGTTCGTCCAGCCCGAGCGCCCGATGTCCGCCATCGGCGGTTAGGTTCCGGGCGCCGGTGTCCGGGCCGGTGCGGGGCACCGACCGCCGGTGTGAGCTTCGACATGCCGGAACACTCCCCGCTGCGCCGCCTTGACGGGGTGTGGGGCGGCTGGTCTGCTGGGTCGCCGTCAGCCGCCCCCCAGCCCGGGAGTCCTCCGTGCCCGCCCGCCGCACCACCGTGTCCGCCGCCGTCCTCCTGATATCCGCCCTGGCGCTGGCCGGCTGCTCCGGCGGGGCCCCGAAGCCGTCCGCGGGCAAGGAGGCGGCCGCCGGGGACGTGGGCGCCAGCCCGCTGCAGAACCCCGACGGCACTCGGCCCGGTCTGGCGCCGCTGACCTCGCCGGAGGACCTGAAGGCCGGGCGCGACCTGATAAGCAGGGTCGCCACCGCCGCCGGCGGCCCCAAGGACGGCTACGACCGCAACGAGTTCGGCCCGGCCTGGACGGACAGCGTGGACGGTGTCCCGGGCGGCCGCAACAACTGCGACACCCGCAACGACCTGCTCGCCCGCGACGGCAGACTGCTGGAGCACAAGGACGGTTCGAGCTGCGTGGTCACCGCGATGAGCATCTACGACCCGTACACCGGCAAGACCGTCCAGTGGACCAGGCAGCAGGCCTCGAAGATCCAGATCGACCACGTCATGCCGCTCTCCTACGACTGGCAGATGGGGGCCTCCAAGTGGGACAAGGCGAAGCGGGTCCAGATCGCCAACGACCCGCTCAACCTCATCCCGGCGGACGGTTCGCAGAACGCCTCCAAGGGGGACTCCGGCCCCGCCGCCTGGCTCCCCGCGAACACCGCGGTCCGCTGCTCGTACGCCGTGCGCTTCGCGCAGGTCTCGCTGAAGTACCAACTGCCGGTCACCGAGGCCGACAAGAGGGCGATGCTCCAGCAGTGCGGCGGCTGAGGAAACGATTCGCCGGGCTTTGTCCGCATACGGTGCCCGGCTGTTGATAACGATGTGACCGATGTGATCACCGGATGATATTCGTGTGCGGTGTATTCGATGATCACCCGGTCCTCCCGGCGCGCGCTGACCGCCGCCGCCATCTCCGTGGTCCTGGCCGGCTGCAGCAGTTCGGCCGGATCCACGGACGCCGCCCCCGGTACCGCCTCCGCGCCGGCCGCGGCCGGCGCGTCGCCCACCGCGACCCCGGCGCCCACGCCCACGCAGCCGCCGACGCCGACTCCCAAGCCCACCGGCGAGGCCGACCCGGCGCTCAAGCCGTTCTACGGCCAGCAGATCGCCTGGGCGCCCTGCGCGGACGACCCGGCCACCACCAAGGTCGACGAGTCGGTCGTCCAGTGCGCCACCCTGAAGGTCCCGCTCGACTACGCCGCCCCGGCGGGCGACACCATCGAGGTCGCGATCGTCCGCAACCCCGCCGTCAAGCAGGACCAGCGGGTCGGCTCCCTGCTCGTCAACCCCGGCGGCCCTGGCGGCTCCGGCGTCCGGATGGTCAAGGGCGACCCCAAGGGAGGCTTCGCCGGTCCGCTGCACGACCGCTTCGACGTGGTCGGCTTCGACCCGCGCGGGGTCGGCCTCACCAGCCCGGTGAAGTGCCTGGAGGACCAGGCCCGTGACGAGTGGGTCACCACCGACACCCCGGGCGCGGAGCACGGCAAGGTGCTCGCCGACGCCTGCCAGGCCAAGTACGCCAAGATCCTGCCGTTCGTCGGCACCCGCAACACCGCCCGCGACATGGACGTCCTGCGCGCCGCCCTCGGCGACCCGAAGCTCGACTACCTCGGCCTGTCGTACGGCACCTACCTCGGCAGCCTCTATGCCGAGGAGTTCCCGGACCGCGTCGGCCGGCTCGTGCTGGACGGCGCCACCGACCCGGCCACCTCGCTGATCCAGCACAACATCGAGCAGCAGGCCGGCTTCGAGCGGGCCCTCAAGGCCTTCGCCGCCGACTGCGTCGGCAAGAACCCGTGCCCGCTCGGCAAGGACCCGGAGAAGGCCGCGCAGAAGCTCGCCGACTTCCTCGACGGGCTCAAGGAGCACCCGCTCACCACCGCCGGCGGGCGCAAGGTCACCGCCAACGCGGCCTGGACCGGCGTGCTCAGCACCCTGTACGGCGGCGACCAGGCGTGGACCAACCTGCGCAACATCCTCAGCTTCGCCATGCTCAGGGACAAGGGCGACTACCTGCTCGACCTCGCCGACGGCTACAACGGCCGGGACGAGAAGGGCCGCTACGGCGTCTCCGCCGACGCCTACACCGCCATCCACTGCGCCGACGGCGCCACCAACGCCCCCACCGGGGAGCAGCTGCAGGCCGCGCTCACCGAACTCGCCGCCAAGGCACCGCTGGTCAGCAAGCACGAGCCGACGATGGCGCTGTTCGACCCGGACTGCCGGATCTGGGCGGCCCCCTCCGCGGAGAAGCCGCACCCGATCAAGTCCGGGAGCAGCGCCACCATCGTGGTCGTCGGCTCGACCGGTGACCCGGCGACGCCGTACGCCTGGTCCGAGAAGCTCACCGCCCAGCTCGGCCACGCGGTGCTGCTGACCCGCGAGGGCGAGGGCCACACCGCGTACGGCCATAGCGCGTGCATCCGCGCCGCGGTCGACGGCTTCCTGGTGGACGGCACCGTGCCGGCCGCGGGGACGCGCTGCCAGAGCGACTGACGGCCGGACGGCCGAAGGGGGCGCACCGCTGCCGCGCGGTGCGCCCCCTTCGATGTGCCAGGCCAGGCCAGACCGGTCCGGTCCGGCCCTAGGAGATGGGGCTCGCCGTCAGGTCGTAGAGCGTGGCGGTGCCCACCGTCTTCGCGGTGTAGTGGCTCTCCACCCAGCTCTCGATCTGCGCGGTCTGCGACTCCTGGGCCTGGGCCCCGCCGGCGGCCGCGGCGAAGCCGACGGTGGCGCCGTTCTCGGTGGCACCTCCGCTCACCCGGCGCGCGTTGCCGCCGATGAACCAGTGCACCTTGCCCTCCTTCACCAGCTTCTGGAACGCCTCCAGGCTGAGCGAGGGGTCGGTGCTGTTGAAGCCGCCGAGGGCCATCACCGGGACGCCGGAGGCCAGTTGGTAGCTGGCGGCGTTCTGCGAGCCGCTGGTCGCGGCGGCCCAGGTGTAGCGGTCGGCGTCCTGCCGCAGTGCGGCGGCCGCCGCACCGTCCACCGTGGCGCCGTTGAGCAGACCGCCCATGCCGCCGGGGCCGCCCGTGGTGCCGCGCCCCTGGCGGCCGTCGGTGCCGTTGCCGCCGCCGGTGCCGGGTTGGCGGCCCTGGCCGTCCTGGCCACCGTTCTGGCCGCCGCCCTGGCCGCCGTTCTGCCCGTTGGGGAAGCCCTGGCCCCCGGGGAAGCCCTGTCCGTCGGGGAATCCCTGCGCGCCGGGCAGGCCCTGGCCGCCCGGGCCGCCCTGCCCGTTGAAGACGAACGGCCCCCCGCCGCGCATGCCGCCCGGGCCGAAGCCCTTGCCGGCGACCGCCGGACCGGCCGTCACGATCGAGCCGGTGTGCGGAGTGTCCACGGTGTCCACCGCGTACGCCGCCGGTCCGCCCAGCGCCGCCGCCAGGCCCACCAGCCCGACCACCGCCGCCGCACGGGCCGCCAGCCGGCCGGCCAGCAGCAGCGCGAGCGCCGCCGCGAGACCGCCGACCAGCACCGCCCAGCGCAGCCACGGCAGGAACTGCGGGCTGCGCCCGAGCAGCACGTACGCCCAGACCGCCGTCACCGCCAGGGTCCCGGCCAGCACCGCCGCGTACGGCAGCCGGTGCCGCACCCGCCACAGGCCGTCCACGCCCATGCCGACCAGCGCCGCGACCGCCGGGGCGAGCGCCACCGTGTAGTACTGGTGGAAGATGCCGGACATGAAGCTGAAGGTCAGCCCGGTGCACAGGAGCCAGCCGCCCCAGACCAGGAAGGCCGCGCGGGCGCTGTCCGTCCGGGCGTAGCGGCGGGTCGCCCAGAGGCCGAACACCAGCAGGATCAGCGCGGCCGGCAGCAGCCAGGCGATCTGCCCGCCGATGTCGCCGTCGAAGAGCCGGGTGATCCCGGTCTCGCCCCAGCCGCCGCCGCCCATGGCGCGGCCGCCTCCGGGCGGGGCCTCGGCGCCGGCCGGCAGCCGGCCGCCGCCCACGCTGCCGGTCTCGTTGCCGTTGAGCCGCCCGAAGCCGTTGTAGCCGAAGGTCAGGGAGAGGAAGCTGTTGTCCTGCGAGCCGCCGACGTACGGGCGGGCGGAGGCCGGCACCAGCTCGACGACCGCCACCCACCAGCCGCCGGAGATCACCATCGCCAGCCCGGCGAGCAGCAGTTGACGCACCCGCCGCCAGGGGCCCGCGGGCGCGGCCGCCAGGTACACCAGTGCGAACGCGGGCAGGACGAGGAAGGCCTGGAGGGTCTTGGTGAGGAAGGCCAGCCCGAACATCGCCCCGGTGAACACCAGCCAGCGGGTGCTCGCGGTCTCGGTGGCCCGCAGCAGGCCGTACGCGGCGAGCGCGAGCAGCAGCACCAGCAGCGCGTCCGGGTTGTTGAAGCGGAACATCAGGGCGGCCACCGGCGTGAGTGCCAGCACCGCGCCCGCCACCAGGCCGCCGAGCGGGGAGAAGCGGCGGCGCACCGCCGCGTACACGGTGGCCACGGTGGCCACCCCCATCAGCGCCTCCGGGGCCAGGACCGACCACGAGGAGAGCCCGAAGACCCGGGCGCAGAGCGCCATCGGCCACAGGGACAGCGGCGGCTTGTCGACGGTGATGAAGTTCCCGGCGTCGGAGGAGCCGTAGAAGAAGGCCTTCCAGCTCTGGCTGCCGGCCTGGACGGCCGCCGAGTAGAAGGAGTTGGCCCAGCCGGAGGCGCTCAGGCCCCACAGGTAGAGGACGGCGGTCGCGGCCAGCAGTGCCAGCAGCGAGGGCCGTACCCAGGCCGGGTCGTCCTGGCGCCCGCGCCAGGTGCGGGCCGGTAGCGTCCGCAGCCGCCCGGCCCAGGACGCCGGGCCCTTGGAGCCTGCGGGCGGGGTCGGCAGGGGCGGGAAGAGCTCGTCGGCGGGAGGTGCCGGCGCCGGCTGCGGCACCTCCGGCGGCGGGTAGTACGCGGCCTCGGGCCACGGTTCGCCGGCCGGCGGGGAGAAGCTGGTCGTGGTCATGGGCGATACGCTCGGCCGTGCGGCTGAGAGGACCGTGAGACCGGGCTATGAGCCGCCTGTGATCTCGCCGGGCCCCGCCCGGAGGGCCCCTCAGGCGGACTGGGGGACCGTCAACTGCCTGCCCAGCCACTCCAGTGCGGGCGGGATCTCCCTGGTCCAGGTGTGGAAGTTGTGCCCGCCGGTGTCCAGGGTGATGGTGGAGAGCCTGGTCGGCGACTTGAACGCGCCCACCATGGCCTGGGTGCCCTCGTAGTTGTTCTCGTCGTAGCTGGTGGCGAGCAGCAGCGCGACGGGCGGGGCCGGGGTGTTCTTCAGCCGCCACACCAGGTCGTTCTCCTGCTTCAGCCGGCCGTTGCCGCCGAAGAGGTCGCCGGTGGTCTCGTCGATCGGGGCGGTGTAGTAGCCGGAGAGCGAGATCGCCGAGCGGTACGCGTCCGGCTTGCGCAGCGCGAACTTCAGCGCGCAGTAGCCGCCGGTGGAGTTGCCGATCACGGCCCGGGAGGCCGGGTCGGAGCCGAGCCGGTAGGTGGTGGCGAGGGCCTTGGGCAGGTCGCTGGTGAAGAAGGTCTCCACCTGCGGGCCGCCGGGGATGTCCATGCACTCGGTGTCGCGGTTGCCGGAGAGCGTCGGGCGCATCAGGACCAGGACGGTCGGCGGCAGCTTCTGCTGCTCGATCGCGGTGAGCGCGGAGGCCGGGTACTGCATCAGGGAGATGAGCTTCTCCGCCGAGCCCGGGTAGCCGGCCAGCACCAGCGCCATCGGGAACCGCTTCTGCGCGTACTCCGGCTGGAAGTACTGCGGGGGCAGGTAGACGTACGCGTCGCTGCTCAGCCCGCTCGCGGCCCCCTTGACGGCGATCTCCTGGATCAGCCCGGAGCGCTCCCGGGCCGAGCCCTGCGCCGAGTACATGTTCTTCTCGCCGGTGACGGAGAGGGCCCCGGCGGCGCTGGGCTGGTGGTCGACCACCGTGCCCGGCTTGCCGTTGGTGCCGAGCAGGTCGCTCCAGGAGCTGTAGAAGCCGAAGTAGCCGTTGGCGATCAGGCCCATCGCCACCAGGACGGCGAGCTGGGTGGCCAGGAACGCGCCGATCCGGCCGAGCCAGGACTTCCAGCTCCGCCCGCCGAATCTCGGCCAGAGCCACATCGTGGCGGCGAACACGGCGATCGCGACGACGGAGGCGATGATCTGGAGGGGGAGTCCCGTGAGGCTGAGCACCAGCCGATCGTAGTTGACGCGGCTTCGCGCTCCTTGCGCCCCCTTGAGCGCTCCAATGCGCCTCTTGTGCGCCCTGTTGACCGCGTCCGTTTCGCTCGGGATCATGTCGGCGGGGAACTGCACGCTGCGTACATGAGAAATCACCGGGGGCGGTAATGAAGTCCTTCACCAAGGCGGGCCTGGCGGCCGGCGGCGCGCTACTGCTGGCGGCCTGCTCCAGCGGGTCGAGCGGATCCGGCGGTGCGGACGCGCTGCCCGACCGGCCCTCCGCCTCCGCCACCACCTCCTCGCCGAGCCCGACTCCCACGCCGAGCCCGACGCCGACCGTGCCGCCGTACGGACCGACCCTGACCGGCTACATCGACCCGGTCAACGCCGCCCTCGGCAAGCTCAGCGCCTCCGCGAGCCTGGACGCCTTCTCCACCGCCCTCCAGGAGGTGGTCACCGCGGCGAACTCGGCCGGCTCCGGCCTGACCGCCGCCCGTGAGCCGGCGACCGTCGGCACCGCCCGGCGCCAGTTGGTGGTGGCCCTCAACCAGCTCTCCACCGACCTGTCCAAGGTCCGTAGCGACATAAAGAAGAAGGGCGTCTGCGCCACCAGCGCCGCGCTGGCCGAGGTCGGCCAGTCCGAGGGCCTGAAGGCGATCCCCGCCGCGCTCGCCCAGATGACCGCCGCGGGGTACGCCACGACCTTCGCCGCCCCGCAGGCCGGTCCGCTGCAGAGCCGCTCGCTGGAGAACGGCACGATGGTCCGCGAGGGCCGGCTCAGGGGTGAGGGCAAGCTCAACGTGGACAACGGCGGCAGCGCCGACGCCGTCGTCTCCCTCGCCAAGGACGGCAAGTCGGTCCACTCGGTGTACGTCGGCAAGGGCAAGAAGGCCTCGATCGAGGGCATCGAGGACGGCACCTACGAGGTGTACTTCTCCGGGGGCGTCGACTGGGACCCGACGATCAAGGCCTTCACCCAGAACTGCGACTTCAGCAAGTTCGACGACACGATGGCGTACGAGACCGGTCGCACCTACGTCTCCTGGTCCATCACCCTCCAGCCGGCGGTCGGCGGGAACGCCAAGACCAGCGACGTCGACGAGAACAGCTTCCCCGCGCCGTAGACCGGTGCGGTCGGTGTGAGGCGGCGCCCCGGTCGGTTCGACCGGGGCGCCGGTGCGTTCGGGGATGCCTTGCGGGCGGCAGGCGCCACCCGGACGGCCGGTGCTACCGGAAGGCCGGGAGGAGGGTGCGGGCGACCGCCTCCACGGGGGGGAGGACGCGGGCGGCGGCCTCGCCGTCGCCCAGGAGGTAGCGGTGCAGCGCCCGCTGGTACGCGGCGCCGACGAGCAGCAGGGCGCCCGCGGCGGGGTCGAGGTCGGCGGGGAGCCTGCCGGCGGCCTGTCGGGCGCGCAGGGCGTCGCCGACCGGCCCGAAGGCGAGGTGGGGTCCGATCTCGCCGCCGCGCTCGGCGAGGAGCCCGCGCAGCTGGTGGTCGGACTGGACGGCGCCGAGGATCGGCATGATCCCGAAGTAGAAGTGCTCCAGGCCGGTGAGCATGGCGGCCAGGTCGGCGGCGGGTTCGCCGCCGGCGGCTTCCCGGCCCAGCAGGGCCGCGGCGTCGGAGAACACCGGCAGGTGCAGGCCGACGACGGCCTGGAGCAGCCCGAGCCGGTCCCCGAAGTGGTAGAAGATGCTCGACTCCGCGACGCCCGCCCGGCGCGCGACCTCCTTGGTGGACAGGGCCAGCCCGGCCTCCCCGAGGACCTCCTCGGTGGCCTTGAGCACCGCCTCCCGTACCCCGGTCGAGGGTCGACCGCGTCGCGCCTGGGTCACGTCCTGCCTCCGTTTCCCGCGCCGTCCCGGAGGCCTCCCCCGGGTCTGCTCGGATTCTTCTTGAGTAATCGCTCAGGAAGAGGTTAACTTACTGACGGATGACTCAGTAATCCGACTCGGGAGGGAAACCCAGATGACCACCGTCGAGTTCCGCAAGGATGCGGTCCGCCGTCTCTACAAGGCGCTTGAGGAGGGAAACCTCGACATCGCCGACGAGCTGTTCACCGCCGACTTCCTCACCAGCGAGGGCCGGCACCAGAACGTCCGCGGCCCGCAGGGCTTCAAGGACGCCATCCGCGAGGTGCACGCCACCCACGCCGACCCGTCGTTCGAGATCCTCGACCTGCTGGGGGAGGGCGAGGACGTCGTCGTCCGCTGGAGGATGACGGCCACGCACTCGGGCCCGCTGATGGGAATCCCGGCCACCGGGCGGCGGGTGAGCATGGAGGCGTTCGCGCTGTTCCGCTTCGTCGGCGACCGGATCAGCGAGCGGCACGCCGTCATCGACCGGCTCGGCCTGGTGCAGCAGCTGCAGGCGCAGTAGCGGACGGACGGCGGGGCCGGCCGCCACCACGGGGGGTGGCCGGCCCCGCAGAGCCGGTGACGGGCGGTCAGCGCCCGGCGTTGGCGTCGATCTTGGCCTGCAGCGCCTTCAGCAGGTCCTGGAGCAGCCCGATGGTGGTCTCGTCGGTGAGGTTGCCCTCCGCGTCGAAGCGCTCGTGCGAGCGGAAGACGATGACCTCGGGCTTGACCACGATGTCGCTCTCGGTCCACACGAAGACCTGGCGCAGGGCCAGCTGGGCGCGGACGGTGCCGAAGTTGGTCGGCGCGGCGCCGAGGATCGCGGTCGGCTTGCGGTGCAGCGGCAGGCCCTCGCTCTTGGTCCAGTCGGTGCTCAGCCAGTCGAGGGCGTTCTTGAGGACGCCGGGGATGGAGTAGTTGAACTCCGGGGTGGCGATCAGCAGTCCGTCGGCGGCCAGGACGCGGCGGCGCAGGTCGTTGACCACGGCCGGCCGCTTCTCGGGGGTGTCGAGGTCCTGGTCGTACGGCGGGATGTCGCGCAGGCCCTCGTAGATCTCGATCTCCTGGCCGCCGGGGTTGAACTTCCGGGCGGCGCGCAGCAGCCGGGTGTTGTGCGAGTCGGCGCGCAGCGAGCCGGAGATGGCGAGGATGGTGGCGGTGGCCATGGTGGGACTCCTTGGTGAGGGCTGTACGGGAGCGCGGTGTGCGGGTGCGGGCTGTGCGGGATCGAGGTGTCGCCCGTCCGGCGGGCCGGGCGGCTTCGACACCGAAAAAACTAAACCGCTCA
Organism: Kitasatospora sp. NPDC048239; assembly: GCF_043202015.1. NCBI lineage: Bacteria > Bacillati > Actinomycetota > Actinomycetes > Kitasatosporales > Streptomycetaceae > Kitasatospora > Kitasatospora sp. NPDC048239. The sequence goes on from NZ_JBICZP010000001.1 coordinate 736,153, forward strand.
GTTCAATGTGTCAACCAAACGGTTCAGTCTTGACAGTGAACTGATCGGTGTAGTTCATTCGATCCATGACCACCATCGCCGCCACCACGCGGTCCACCGTCCGAGTCGTCCGCCCCTTCCACACCTACGAGGGCGCGGGCTTCCCGGTCCGCCGGCCCTTCCCGACCGAGGAACTGCCCTTCCTGGACCCCTTCCTGATGCTCGACCAGGTCGGACCGGTGGAGCTCGCCCCGGGCGAGGCCAAGGGGGCCCCGCCGCACCCGCACCGCGGCTTCGAGACCATCCAGTACGTCATCGCCGGCGACATCGCGAACGCGGACTCCCGGGGCCACCGCGCCGTCGTCCGGGGCGGCGGCGTGCAGTGGCTCACCGCCGGCTCCGGGATCGTCCACGAGGCCCTGCCCACCGAGGAGTTCCTCGCCGAGGGCGGCCTCCAGCACATGCTGCAGATCTGGGTCAACCTGCCGGCCCGGCTCAAGGGCACCGCGCCGCGCAGCCAGAACGCCGAGCCCGGCGACCTCCCCGTGGTGGCCGCCGGCGACGGCGCCGAACTCACCGTCATCGCCGGCTCCACCCACGGCGTCACCGGCCCGTTCGCGACCCACACGCCGATCCTCGTCGTGCACGCCCGCCTCGCCGCCGGTGCGCGCGCCGAGTTCACCGCCCCCGCCGGGCACAACGCGATGCTCTACGCCCTGTCCGGCGAGGCCGCCACCCCCGGCGGCGGGATCCCGGACGGCCACCTCGCGGTGCTCGCCCGGGACGGCGAGCGGTTCACCGTCGAGGCCCCGGCCGGACCGGCCGAGGTCCTGGTGCTGGCCGGCCGGCCGATCGGCGAGCCGGTCGCCCGCAGCGGGCCCTTCGTGATGAACACCGTCGCCGAACTGCACCAGGCCCAGCGGGACTTCAGCCTCGGACTGATGGGCCGACTGCCGCTGTGAGGGGGTCCTGCTCCGCTGGTACGTCCAGGTTTGGCGGTTTTGCGTACCGAACCGTTCAGTTCATATACTGAGAAATCCCCCCACCCTCGGACCGAACCAAGAGGACACCGTCATGGGAGTCGGCGCAGCGGACGCAACAGACGAATACGGCATCCCGATCATCCCGGACCCCACCGACGCCGCCCAGCGCAAGCGCCAGGCGATCATCGACTCGGCGCTCGCCGAGTTCCTGGCCGAGGGCTACTCCGCCGCGTCCATGGACGCCATCACCAGCGGCTCCGGCGTCTCCAAGGCGACCATCTACAAGCACTTCGGCAGCAAGGAGCGGCTGTTCCTGGCCGTCATCGGGGGCCTCCTGCCCAGGACGTACGCCGGGCTCGAATCCTGTACCGCCACCCTCGTCCAGGCCCCCGACCTGCGGGAGGCGCTGATCGACCTCACCGCCGCCTGGGCCCGCATCCTGCTGCGCCCCGACATCATGTCGCTGCGCCGGCTGGTCATCGGCGAGACCGAGCGCTTCCCGCAGCTGGGCCAGCTCTGGTACCGGGTCAGCTACGACATGATCAACGGCCCGCTGACCGAGGCCTTCGCCGAACTGAACGGCCTCGGCAGGCTCGCCACCCCCGACCCCGAGCTCGCCGTCCAGCAGCTGGTGGCCGTCACCCTCGGCCTCCCGCAGCTGATGAGCACCTTCGCCCCTGGCACCGAGCTCGCCGAGGCCCGGCTGACCGACCTGGTCACCTCCGGCGTGGACCTCCTGCTCGCCCGCTACGCCCCGCACCCGGCGGCCTGACCGGGAGGCCGCCCCTTCGAAGCCCCGGGCCTGCCCCCGCCCGGTCCGGAGGAGAGGCCCTGGGATGGGCGGCACGGCCGAGCCGTGAGGCTGCTGTCGGCCGTCGAACTCCCGCCCGTATGCGGTGAGTTCGACGGCAATGCCCGAGGCGCCGCGGAATCCGGTCGGCGCATGACCGGATCGGATCCCTCCATGGCGCGAACCCGGGCGCTGTCCGGCCTGTCGGCGGCCGTCCTCCTGGGGGTGGCACTGCTCTGCGGCGGCTGCGGCAGCGGTGCGGCGCCCGGTCCGACGGCTCTGCAGGATCTGGAGTCGGCGCTCGGGGAGCAGGGCCGGACCGACTTCCGGGACACCTTCGGCACGTTGGCGCTGGACACCGACGGGGGCCGGGTCCTGCTGTACGCGACGGACGACGTGCGGGCCCGGGAGCTGGTGGACGGGGCGGCCAGGGCGCACCCCGGGATCGAGACCGGCCGCACCGCGATCCGGCAGGCGCGTTACGCACGGGCGGTGACCGACCCGGCGATCGACCGGATCATGGCGGCGGCGACGGCCGGGGCGCTGCCGCTGCCGGTCTACACCGCAGGGCTGCTGCCGGGCGCCTAGGGGATCAGGGTGACGACGACGGGGGAGGGCGTCGGGTCGAAGGAACTCGCCGCGGCCGTCTCGGCGTTGGCGGGCGGCGTCGAGGTGTCGTACGAGACCGGCCGCCCGCTGCGGAACCTGGACGCCACGGCGAGGATGGCCCCGCCGGGCACCGCCCCGGTCGGAGGCTGAGCGCCGACCGACCGGACGGGACCTAGGATCGGCGGTTTGAGTCGGGTGCGGGGGGAAGGGGCGGCAGTGCGCGAGGCGGTTGGGCGCGAGCAGTTGACGGGGGTCGCGCGGGCGGCGTTCGGTGCCGGGCGGGGGCTCGCCGGGGTGTCGAGGCTCCGGGGCGGCAGCAGGAAGGGCGTGTACCGGCTCGCCTTCGACGACGGCTCCAGCGCGATCGCGTACATCTGGGACGACGCCGAGAACTACTGGCCCGGCGCGTCCGCCGACGGCGCCGGGAGCCTCGCCGACCCGCTGGCACACGCCTCCGGGGTCGAGCTGTTCGAGTCCGCCCACCGGAGGCTGGCCGCCGTCGGGGTCCGTACCCCGCGGGTCCACCTGGTGGACCGCAGCGGGAGTCACTACCCGGCGGACGTCGCGGTGGTCGAGGACGTCCCCGGGGAGCACCTGGAGGCGCTGCTCGAACGCGATCCGCCCGCCGCCGAGGCCACCCTGGCGCGGCTCGCCGAGGCGCTCGACGTGCTGCGGGGGCAGACCGGTCCGGGCTTCGGCAAGCTCGCCCACGTCGACCGCGGGGGCGTGTCCCGCGGCGGTTCGTGCGAGCGGCTGGTCCTGGACCGCGCGCTGGCCGACCTCGCCGAGGCCGCCGCCCGCGACGCAAGAGTGGCGACCGCCCGCGGCCGGCTGGAGGAACAGCTCCACGTCCGGGCCGAGGCGGTCCGCCCGCGCGCCCGGTACGGGCTGGTGCACGGCGAACTCGGGCCCGACCACGTGCTGGTGGACCAGGCCGGGGAGCCGGTGCTGATCGACATCGAGGGGCTGATGTACTTCGACGTCGAGTGGGAGCACGCCTTCCTGCGCATCCGCTTCGGCGACCACTACCACCGCCTCCCCTCGGCGGGCCTGGACGAGCGGCGGCTGGCCCTCTACGCCCTGGCGATGCGCCTCTCACTCGTCGCCGGGCCGCTGCGCCTCCTCGACGGCGACTTCCCGCACCGCGAGGCGATGGCGGCGATCGCCGAGTACAACCTCCGGGAGGCGCTCGCCGCGCTGCCGGCCGCGACCGGCTGAACGCGCCGGGCTCACCCGGCCCGGGCGGCCGGGCCGGGCCGCCGGGAGAAGCGCTGCTGCCAGGTGCGGGTGAAGACGGTGGTGCCCGCCTCCAGGGCCGTGAGGTGCGTGCGGGCGATGAAGTGGGTGGCGTCGCAGCGGAGTTCGGTGCGGGTCTGGAGGGTGATGTCCCAGCCGATGTCGGGGCGTTCCATCCGGAGGGTGTGGTCGGTGCGGGCCTCGGCGCTGAGCGGGTCGCCGGTGAGGATGCGGTAGGCGGTGACGGTGTGCTCGTCGCGGACCAGGCCGTCGGGGTGGGTGCGGGTGCCGTCGGCGGCGGGGGTGAGTTCGGTGCGCCACTCGTGGCGGGCGATGTCGTGGATGGTGAGGCGCTCGGGGCGGGCGGTGAGCGGCTCGGTGAGGTGGACGGGCGGGGGCTCGGGCAGGTGCGGGGGTTTGAAGGTGAGGGGGGCGCTGCCCGCGTCGGTGGCCAGGTGGCGGACGGGGAGGGCGAGGGCGCTGTGGGAGGGGTCGAGGCCGAAGCCGCCGGTGTCGGGGCCGGGCCAGATCCACGGCCAGTAGGCGGAGGAGAGCGCCAGGCGCAGTCGGTGGCCCGGCGGGAGGGCGTGGCCGGCGGCGGCGAGCTCGACGGTGGCCTCGGCGGTGCTCTCCGCGGTGGTCTCGGCGCCGGGGGCCGAGGCCGGAGCGGTGGCGAGGACGCCCCGGGTGATCAGGGTGGAGGTGCCGTCCGGCGCGACGTCGCAGAGGCGGGCGGTGATGTGGCCGCCGGCGGTGTCGGGGCGCAGCCGGAGCCGCAGTGAGGGGGCGCCGAGCAGTTCGAGCGGCTCCGGCAGCGGCACGGAGTCGAAGCAGACCGAGCGCCCGTCCTCCTCCCGCTGGTCGGGCGGCAGGTCGGCGGCGCGGCCGAGCGGTCGGTGGGCTCCGGCGTTGAGGCCGGTGTGCTGCGGCGAGCGGACGTGGACGAACCGGTTGTCGGAGGCGGTGCCCGCGGTACGCAGCGGGCCGTCGAGGCCGTAGTGGACGGTGCGGACGCCGGGGGAGGGCCAGGGGTCGTCGCCCGTCCAGCGGCGGCCGAGCCGGCTGCGCAGGGCGGGCTCGCCGAGGATGCCGGTGTCGATGTCGCTCAGCCACTGGTCCCACCAGCGGAGGGTCTCCGGGAGGACGTCGTCGGGCAGTCCGGGCGGCCAGGCGCCGATCAGGGCGCGGGTCGGGGCGGGGGAGTCCTCGACCAGCCGCAGTACGGCGGTGCACGAGGGGTCGGTCCAGCTGCTGACCGCGAGGACGGGCGCGGGGCCGGGTGCGGGCGCGGGGCCGGGAGGCTCGGCGAGCCAGGAGTGGGCGGGCGGTTCGAGGGCGTGGAGGCGCTCCAGCCACATCCGCCGCCAGTCGTCGCCGGTGTACCTCGGGTCCGGTGGGCGGGCGCCGTCGGCGAGGCGGGCGGCGGCGCGGGTGTGCAGGCCGTCGGCGAGGAGGGCGCCGCCGTCGTGGTGGCCGCCCTCGGGATGGGCGGCGACGACGGCCCGGACGGTGTCGGGGGCGCGGGCGGCCAGGGCCAGGGCGGTGGTGGCGCCGGGGCCGTGGCCGAGCAGGCCGATGCGGCCGGTGCACCAGGGTTGGGCGGCGAGCCAGGCGATCACCTCGGCCCCGTCGGCGAGGACGTCCCCGGGCAGGCCGTCGGAGTTGCCGTGGCCGCGGAGGTCGACCCGGACGCCGGCGTGTCCGTGGCCCGCGTACCAGGGGTGGCGGCGGGCGTCGTCGGCGGCCGTCCAGTCGGTGAGCCGGCCGGCCGAGTACTCCAGCACCGCGGAGACGGGCTCGTCGGTCACCGGGCGCCAGATCCGGGCGAACAGCCGGGTGCCGTCGGACAGGGGGATGCGCAGGTCCTCGCGGGTGGTGCGGTACGGGTACGACGGGGTCGGGTGCGACATGGCGGCTCCCAGCGGTCCCGGTCGGCGGGTCGGCGGGCCTGCGGTGCGGGGGCGGCAGGAGCGCCCCCGCACCGCGGGCGTCGGCATTCCGACATTAGGGGAGGAGGCCGACCTTTTCCTGGCGAGCCGCAGCCGGGCCCGCAGCCGGGCCCACGGCTGAGCCCAGGGAAGGGCCCACGGAAGGGACCGCACCCGGGCCCGCCGCCCCGCAGGCCCGGGCGGCGGGGCTCACGCCTTGCTGAGCCACGCCGTGGCGTTCAGCGCCAGGGCGGCGTTGGTGCCGGCCGGGTCGTTCCAGCCGTTGAACAGGTTGTTGCCCGACTGCCCGGTGCCGTCGTCGGCCGGGGAGCTGTCGCCCCAGATCGCGACCCGGCCCGAGCCGAAGGTGCTGGTGACGAAGAAGGCGCCGGTGGTGCCGCTGGAGCCCGTGCGGTAGAGCAGGCCCTTGACGGAGGGGTTGTCGGCGGGCTTGAGCGTGAACGTCGTGCCGTTGCGCAGGATCGAGCCGGTGACGGTGCCGAAGGCGCCGTGCAGGACGGGGTCGGCGGCGTCGTTGACCGCGCGCGCGTTGTCGGTGGTGATGTTCTTCAGGTCGACGGAGAACCCGAAGGGGTCGGTGTTGTCGACCCCGTTGGAGGTCAGCAGGTCGTTGATGATCGCCGGGGAGTCCCAGCCGTCGTTGTTGCGGTCGCTCTGGGTGTGGTCGGAGATCAGGAAGAGCCCTCCGCCGTTCTGCACGAAGCGCATGAGGGCGGTCTTCTCGGTGGCGCTGAACCGGGTGTTCGGCTCGGGGACGACGAAGGTGTCGAAGTTGGCGAGGTCGAGCGCGGCGCCGGTGCCGTAGCTGATGGTGGAGCCGGCCGGGAGGGTCTTGAGGCTGTACTGGCCGGTCCGCTGGAGGGCGACGCCCCAGGCGGAGAGGGCGCCGGTCCAGCTCTTCTCGGTGCTGGGATCGGCGTTCTGGACCAGCGGGTCGGGCTGGGCGGTGCCGATGATCCAGTCGGCGTTGCCGGCGGTCTCGGCCTTGCTGTTGTCGAACAGCACCCGGTGCGGGGTGGCGGAGACGGCTGCGGGGGCGGCGGAGGCGGTGGGGGCGAGACCGGTGAGCCCGGCTGCGAGGAGGGCCGAGGCGGCCAGGGCGGCGGCCGTTCGAATGCGGATCATATGCCGTTCCTCCGTGGGGAGTTGAGGTATCGGCGCCCGATTATTCGCGCGTAGAACCTGAGTATCCGCGCGTAGAGGCGGGATCGAAAGCCTCCGGAGGTTACGAGGGTTTGTACGGTGCATGACGACTTTCGGGCGCCCGGGAACGCGCCCCTTCGTGCGCCCCGGGTATCCGACCGCCGCCAATCCGTAATTGCGCATGACTTGCAACTACTTCACTGCCGGGGGAAAGATGGCCCAGCTCAGCCCGCTCCCCGAAAGGACGACACGATGTCCAGCCCCGCCGCAGGTGCCACCGCCGTCAGATGGCGCGACCGGCTCACCCGCGACGAGTGGATCCGCCTGGCAGGCATGGGCGGCTTCATCCTCGCGCTGCACGTGATCGGCTGGTTCACCCTGCTCGCGGTCATCGCGCCCGAGCACTACGACGTCGGCGGCCAGGCGTTCGGCGCCGGCATGGGCCTCACCGCCTACACCCTGGGCATGCGGCACGCCTTCGACGCGGACCACATCGCGGCCATCGACAACACCACCCGCAAGCTGATGGGCCAGGGCAAGCGGCCGCTGTCGGTCGGCTTCTGGTTCTCGCTGGGCCACTCCTCGATCGTCTTCGGCCTCTGCGCGCTGCTGGCCTTCGGCATCCAGTCCCTCGCCGGACAGGTCGAGTCCGACGACTCCTCCCTGCACGAGGCCACCGGCCTGATCGGCGTCTCCGTCTCCGGGACGTTCCTGCTGCTCATCGGCCTGATCAACCTGGGCGCCTTCAACGGCATCCTCAAGGTGTTCCGCAAGATGCGCGAGGGCGAGTTCGACGAGGCCGAGCTGGAGGCGCAGCTGGACAAGCGCGGCTTCATGAACCGCATCCTGGGCCGGGTCACCCGGGCCGTCACCAAGCCCTGGCACATGTACCCGGTCGGCCTGCTGTTCGGCCTGGGCTTCGACACCGCCACCGAGGTGTCCCTGCTCGTCCTGGCCGGCGGCGCGGCGGCCTTCCAGCTGCCCTGGTATGCGCTGCTGGTGCTGCCGATCCTGTTCGCGGCCGGGATGAGCCTGCTGGACACCATCGACGGCTCGTTCATGAACTTCGCCTACGAGTGGGCGTTCTCCAAGCCCGTCCGCAAGATCTACTACAACCTGACGGTGACCGGTCTGTCCGTCCTGGTGGCGCTGGTCATCGGCTCGATCGAACTGGTCGGGCTGCTCGGGGAGAAGCTGGACATCACCAGCGGACCGGTCGCCTGGGTCGGCGAGCTGGACCTCAACTTCGTCGGCTACGCCATCGTCGGCCTGTTCGTGCTCACCTGGGCGGCGGCGATCGCGTACTGGAAGCTCGGCAGGGTCGAGGAGAAGTGGTCGGCGGGCCTGGCCACGGCGACCGTGGCCGACAAGGGCGAGTAGGCCGACAAGGGCGAGTAGCGCAGGCACGGCAGCGGCCGGCCGGTCCGGGGGAGTCCTCCGGGCCGGCCGGCCGTTTCGCTGCGGGCCCCCGGTCCGGGGGGTCGGGGGCCCGCAGCGCGCGGGAGAGCCCCTCGACGGCTCCGCGGTCCTGGACGGACCTGCCGGGGCGGCGTCGATCGGGGGCGGGTGAAGCGGCCGATCTGAACCGGTCGATCTGAACCGGCCGGTCCGGAGGCGGCCGATCTGAATCGGCCGATTTGAATCGGCCCGTACGGCGGCGGCCGACGTGAATCGGCCAAATCAGCGATTGATGGGGATCGGTGGAAATTCGGACCGATCAGCAGAAAGCCCGTGCGGTGCCGAGCGCGCCGTCCGCACCTGGACGGCGGGGCGGCAGGGGCAGGGCCGGGGCGAAGCGCCCGGCCGGGCCGGCCGCCAGCGCCCGGTCGAGCAGGGCGTGCGCCCGCCGTTCGGCCGCGGCCCGGTCGGGGGCCCGGACGTACAGCACCAGGCCCACCCCCTCGGGCATCGCGCGGGCGCGCACGTGCTCCAGGCCGTCGCCCGGGCCCGCGCACCCCCGCAGGGCGTCCTGGACGGCGGCGGCGTTCGCCTCACCCGGCGGCCGCGCGGAGACGTCCAGAAGGGTCAGCTGAACGGGGAACACCGGGTGGTCAGTCCCAGCCGATGCCAGGGGTGCCGGCGGGCGTGATGTCCCAGCCGATGCCGCTGCCGTCCCCCGCGGCGTCCCCGCCGGCGGTGGCCACCGTGCTGACGGCGGCGGAGCCGGCGGAGGTCGGCTGTGCGGCGAAGGCGGGCCCGGCGGTCGCGGCGAGGGTGAGCGCGACAGCGGCGGCGGCGAGCAGCCGGACGGTCTTGGGCACGGCGGGTCCTGTTCTGTTCGGGCGGTCGAGTCAGGGCGATCGAGCCGGGGCGGTGGGATCGGGGCGGTGTGACCGGGGTGGTGAGGTCGGGCTGGTCGAGCCGCTGCGGACGGCCCGGGCACGGTGCATTCTCCCGGCGCCGGGCCTGCGCGGGCAGGCGCGGTCCAGGGCAGCATCCGGACAGGCAGCTTGCTGCAACGGCGCCGGCGCCGGCCCGGCGCCCGCGCGAGTCGAGCGCGTGACCGGATCGCACCTTGCCGCCGCCTCGGCGCCGCTGACAAGATCGCCGGACGGGGCGGACTGGCTGAAATCAATTCCATGATGATCGGGGGTTGTTGAAGTGCTGGAGCTGCTGGGCCTGGACATCACCGCCGAGGCCGTCTACCGGGAGATGCTGACCGACCCCGAGGGCGGGGTCATCGAGCTGTGCGCGCGGCTGCGGCTGCCCGAGAGCGCCGTCCGGGAGGCTCTGGACCGGTTGGCCGACCTCACCCTGCTGCGCGCCTCGCGCGAGCGCCCCGGCGCCCTGTGGCCGGTCAGCCCGGAGCGCGGCCTGGAGTTGCTGCTGCGTCGCCAGGAGGAGGAACTCGCCCGCCGCCAGCAGGAGTTGGTGGTCTCCAAGGCCGCCGTGGCGTGCGCCGTCGCGGAGTACGCGGCGCTGCGCTCCAGCACCCCGGTGGACGGCGGCGAGCGGCTGGTGGGCCTGGACGCGATCCAGTCCAAGCTGGAGGTGCTCACCGCCCGGCTGACCGGCGAGTGCCTGGCGGTGATGCCCGGCGGCGCGCAGTCCGCCGCCAGTCTGGCGGCCTCCCGCCCGCTGGACGAGGACGCCCTGCTGCGCGGGGTCGCCCTGCGGACGATCTACCAGGACAGCATCCGCAACGACCCGGAGAGCCTCGGCTACGCCCGGTGGATGACCGGTCTGGGCGGCAAGGTGCGCACCGCGCCGGTGCTGCCGCCCCGGATGCTGGTCTTCGACCGGCGCACGGCCGTCGTCCCGATCGACCCGGAGAACACCCGGCTCGGCGCCCTGTGCACCGAGGAGCCGGGCATCGTCGCCTCGCTGGTCGCGCTGTTCGAGCAGACCTGGGAGACGGCCGCGCCGCTCGGCGCCGACCGGACCGAGGACACCGGGACGGGTCTGAGCGCGGGCGAGCGGGAGCTGCTGCGGCTGCTCTCCACCGGGCTGACCGACGACGCGGCGGCCAAACGGCTGGGCGTCTCGGTGCGGACGGTCCGGCGGCAGATGGCCGTGCTGATGGAGCGTCTGGCGGCGGCGAGCCGTTTCGAGGCGGGTCTGAAGGCGGCTCAGCGCGGCTGGTTGTAGCGCGCGTCACAGCTTCGGGCCCCCACCTGCCCGGCGGTACCAATTGTTAACCGCCGGGGGCTTGTCGCGTCATTTTCTACGCGCGTATCTTGTCCGCTGCGGGGGGCGTTTCCCGACTCCGCGCCTGCCTTCTACGCGGGTAGTGCGCGGTGTGCGCCTGCCTGACCCACCCTCACGGTCCGGCGGCCCCACGCTGCCGGGCGATCGTGCCACCCCCGTTGCCGTGCCGCCGCGTGCCACGGCAGACCAAGGAGTCCCGCCCCGGTGACCACGCCCTCTGCTCCCCGCTCGCGCCGCGCGCTGCTGCGCGCGACCCTCCTCCCGGCCGGTCTGGCCGCCTCGCTGGTGCTCGTCCCGCTGCCGGCCGCCGTGGCCGCGCCCTCGGCCGACGCGGTGATCGCCGAGGTGTACGGCGGTGGCGGAAACTCCGGTGCCACGCTGAAGAACGACTTCATCGAGCTGGCCAACAAGGGCGGCGCGGCGTTCGGCCTGACCGGCTGGAGCGTCCAGTACATATCCGCGGCCCCCGGCCCGAACTCCCAGTGGGGCGTCACCCCGCTGACCGGTTCGATCGCCCCGGGCGGGCGCTTCCTGGTGGCCGAGGGCGCGGGCGCGGGCGGCACCGTCGACCTGCCGACCGCGGACGCCACCGGGTCGCTGGCGCTGTCCGGCACGGCCGGCACCGTCGCGCTGGTCCAGGGCACCGACCCGCTGACCTGCAAGACCGCCGCGGACTGCGCGTCCGACGCCCGGGTGCGCGACCTGGTGGGCTTCGGCACCGCCGTGGTCCACGAGGGCTCCGCCGCCGTCCCCGGCGCCTCCAACACCGCCTCGGTGGCCCGTCGCGCGACCCTGGCCGACAGCGACGACAACGCCGCCGACCTGGTGGCCGGCGCCCCGAGCCCGACCAACAGCAAGGGCGAGGTCGCCGAGGGCTCCACCCCGACCGGCCCGACCGAGCCGGGCAGCGTCCGGATCCACGACATCCAGGGCACCACCCGCCTGTCGGCCCGGACCGGCAAGACCATCGCGGGCGTGCCCGGCATCGTCACCGGCGTGCGCGGCTACGGCTCCAAGGGCTTCTGGATCCAGGACCCGAACCCGGACGCCGACCCGGCCACCAGCGAGGGCGTCTTCGTCTACACCGGCAGCGCCACCCCGACCGTCAAGGTCGGCGACTCGGTGCTGGTCACCGGCAAGGTGACGGAGTACTACCCGAACTACAACGGCGGCTCGCAGTCGCTCACCCAGCTCACCAACCCGGCCGTCACCGTGCTCTCCTCCGGCAACCCGCTGCCGGCCGCGGTCGTGGTCGACACCCGCAACATCCCCGGCACCTACACCCCGCAGGCCCCGGCCGGCGGCACCATCGAGGGCCTGGCGCTGAACCCGGAGAAGTACACCCTGGACTTCTACGAGTCCCTGGAGGGCATGCTCGTCGAGGTCCGGGACGTCCGGGTGATCCAGGCGACCGACAAGTACAACGAGCTCTGGGTCGCGGCCGACCGGCAGGACCAGAAGAGCCAGCGCGGCGGCGTGCTGTACGAGTCCTACGCCGAGCCGAACGTCGGCCGGCTGATGGTGCAGCAGCAGGCCCCCGTCGCGCAGCAGCCGTTCCCGGTGGCCAACGTCGGCGACGTGCTGACCGGCACCACCTCCGGCCCGCTGGACTACAACTCCTTCGGCGGCTACACCCTGGTGGCCGGCCCGCTCGGCGCGCTGCAGGACAACCACCTCCAGCGCGAGGTCACCGCGCAGCCGGCCGACCGCGAGCTCACCATCGCCACCTACAACGTGGAGAACCTGGCGCCCGGCAACCCGGACTCCAAGTTCGCCGAGCTGGCCCAGGCCGTGGTCACCAACCTGCGCTCGCCCGACGTCGTCACCCTGGAGGAGATCCAGGACAACAACGGCGCCGTCAACGACGGCACGGTGGACGCCACGGCGACCGTCACCAAGTTCATCGCCGCGATCAAGGCGGCAGGCGGTCCGGCGTACGACTGGCGCGCGATCGACCCGCAGAACGGCACGGACGGCGGCGAGCCCGGCGGCAACATCCGCCAGGTGTTCCTCTTCAACCCGCAGCGGGTGTCCTTCACCGACATCCCGGGCGGCGCCGCCACCTCCGCGGTGGACGTGGCCGGCACCGGTGCGGCCACCGCGCTGACCGCCTCGCCCGGCCGGATCGACCCGACCAACGAGGCCTGGGCCAACAGCCGCAAGCCGCTGGTGGGCCAGTTCTCCTTCCGGGGCAAGAAGGTCTTCGTGATCGCCAACCACTTCAACAGCAAGGGTGGCGACCAGGGCATCGACAGCCGCTTCCAGGACCCGGTCCGCAGCTCCGAGGTGCAGCGGACCAAGCAGGCCCAGGTCGAGCAGGCCTTCGTGGCCAAGCTGCTGGCCGCCGACAAGGAGGCGAAGGTCGTCTCGCTCGGCGACTTCAACGACTACCAGTTCTCGCCCGCGCTGACCACGCTCACCAAGGACGGCGTGCTGCGCGACCTGGTGAACGAGCTGCCGGAGAAGGAGCAGTACTCGTACGTCTACCAGGGCAACTCGCAGGTGCTGGACCACATCCTGGTCAGCCCCGAGGTCGGGTACGCCAAGTACGACGTGGTGCACATCAACAGCGAGTTCGCCAAGCAGGCGAGCGACCACGACCCGCAGGTGGTCCGCATCAGGCCGTAGTGCCAGGCAGGCCGAAGGGGCGGTGACCGAGGTCCGGTCGCCGCCCCTTCGGGGTGTTCGGCCGCGGTGGTTCCGGCCGACGCGGCTCGTGCCGCGTGGTGCGGGCCGGGCTGCTCCCGGCTACCGCAGTGCGGCGAGCACCGCGTCCGCCATCACCTTCTCGCCGGTGGCGTTCGGGTGGAACGGGACGGCCGGGGAGCCGGGCAGGGCGCCCTCGATCCAGCGGTCGTTCGAGCAGACGTCGTGGCCGGCGGTCGGGGTGGCGGTGTCCACGTAGGTGGCGCCGCCCGCGGCGGCGGTGGACTTCAGCATCGCGTTCAGCTGGTCGAGCACGCCGTGCATGTACTCCACGTCGCCCGCGGTGACCGGCTGGCGCAGGAAGCAGTCCGAGCCCCTGGCGGGCAGCACGGACGGGTAGCCCACCAGCAGCACCCGGGCGTTCGGGGCCTTGGCGTGGATGCGCTTCAGCGTGTCGGCGATCTGCGGCCGGGCGGCGGCGATCCGGTCGGCGAGGTCGTCGTTGCCGTACTGCCAGGACCAGCTGGACCAGTCCCAGTAGCCGTGGTGGAAGACGTCCTTGCAGGGGGTGCCGAGCGGGTTGACCACCGCGCCGGCGATACAGGTGCCGACCAGCTCGCCGAGCCCGAGGTCGGTGGCGCCGAGGTCGTTGCCGCCGATCCCGAGGGTCACCAGGTCGGTGTCGGCGGTGACGGCGTCCAACTGCGGGTCGTTGACCCGGATGAAGGCGTCGTACTGGGGCTGCGTCATCGCCTTCACCTTGGCGGCGGCGCAGGTGACGTCGGTGTAGGCGCCGGCCTTGAGGGCGGCGGCCACCAGGTGGCCGTAGTTGCGGTCGGAGCGCAGGCAGAGGCCGGCCGACTGGCCGGGCACGCCGGCGCCGGCGGCGTAGGAGTCGCCGAGCGCCACGTAGTGCCGCGGGGCGGGAGTGGCCGCCTGGGCGCTGGTGGAGGTCAGGGCGAGCGCGGCGCCCAGCGCGACGGCGCCGAGCAGGGCGGACCTCCCGGCGGTACGGGGCTTCCGGGTGGTACGGAGTTTCCGGGCAGGGCGGAGCACGGTTCCTCCTGGGGGAGAGAAACGACGGTGGGTGGGGGGTCGTGCGAGCCGGGCCACAGCTACTGCTACTCCCAGGTAAGTTACTTGCAGGTTTCGTTCACGTCCATGGACTCCGCCGAATTCGCCGAAATTCCGTCAGATCTATTTCGAATTACGCTCCACCGCGTATCGAAGGTATTTCCGAAACGCTGCGGAGCGGAATTCCCGCCGCAGCTTGTTACCGGCCGGTTGACGGGCCCCGGCGCAGGCCGCAGTATCGGGCGCACGCGACACTGCCGGAGCACCGTGGAGGACCCGCATGGCCCTGGACGCCGACGTCATCGTCATCGGAGCCGGACTGGCGGGACTCGCCGCGACCGCCGAACTCGCCGACGCCGGACGGAAGGTGATCCTGCTCGACCAGGAGCCCGCGGCCTCGCTGGGCGGCCAGGCGCACTGGTCCTTCGGCGGGCTCTTCCTGGTCGACTCGCCCGAGCAGCGCCGGATGCGGATCCGCGACTCGCACGAGCTGGCCTGGCAGGACTGGCTGGGCACGGCGGGCTTCGACCGACCCCAGGACGCCTGGCCGCGCCAGTGGGCCGAGGCGTACGTCGACTTCGCGGCCGGCGAGAAGCGGGCCTGGCTGCGGGCCCAGGGCGTGCGGTTCTTCCCGGTCGTCGGCTGGGCCGAGCGCGGCGGGCTGCTCGCCGACGGGCCCGGCAACTCCGTCCCCCGCTTCCACATCACCTGGGGCACCGGGCCCGGGCTGCTCGAACCCTTCGTCCGCCGGGTCCGCGCGGCCGTCGGACGCGGGCTCGTCGACTACCGGCCGCGCCACCGGGTCACCGGGCTGACCGCGCAGGCCGGGGTGACCGACACCGTCAGCGGCGAGGTGCTGGTGCCCAGCGGTGCGGCGCGCGGCGAGGCCAGCTCGCGCGAGGTCGCCGGCTCCTTCGAACTGCGGGCGCAGGCGGTGATCGTCACCTCCGGCGGCATCGGCGGCAACCACGAGCTCGTCCGCAAGGCCTGGCCCGCCCGGCTCGGCACCCCGCCCGCCCGGCTGCTGTCCGGCGTCCCCGCGCACGTCGACGGGCTGATGCTGGGGATCACCGGCGCGGCCGGCGGCAACCTGATCAACGGCGACCGGATGTGGCACTACACCGAGGGGATCGAGAACTGGGACCCGATCTGGGCCCGGCACGGCATCCGGATCCTGCCCGGCCCGTCCTCGCTCTGGCTGGACGCGCGCGGCCGCCGGCTGCCCGTCCCGCTCTTCCCAGGATTCGACACCCTCGGCACGCTCGACCACATCATGTCCACCGGGTACGACCACACCTGGTTCGTGCTCACCCAGAAGATCATCGAGAAGGAGTTCGCACTCTCCGGCTCCGAGCAGAACCCCGACCTCACCGGGCGCTCGCTGCGCGGGGTGCTCGGCCGGGCGCTGCCCGGCGCACCCGGGCCGGTCGAGGCGTTCAAGCGGCACGGCGCCGACTTCGTGGTGGCCGGCAACCTGTCCGACCTGGCGCGCGGCATGAACGCGAAGACCCGCGAGGCGCTGATCGACCCGGACGAGCTGCGCCGCGTGGTCGAGGCCCGCGACCGGCAGCTCGCCAACCCCTTCGCCAAGGACCTCCAGGTCACCGCCGTCCACGGCGCCCGCCGCTACCTCGGCGACAAGCTGATCCGCACCGCTGCACCGCACCGCATCCTGGACCCGGCGGCCGCGCCGCTGATCGCCGTCCGGCTGAACATCCTGACCCGCAAGTCGCTCGGCGGCCTGGAGACGGACCTCGCCGCCCGGGTGCTGCGCCCCGACGGGGAGGTGCTGGAGGGCGTCTACGCGGCGGGCGAGGCGGCCGGCTTCGGCGGCGGAGGCGTGCACGGCTACCGCTCGCTGGAGGGGACCTTCCTCGGGGGGTGCCTCTTCTCCGGCCGCACGGCGGGGCGGGCGGCGGCCGAGGCGACGGCGTAGGAGGGGCCGAGGCCACGGCGCAGGAGGGGCCGAGGCCACGGCGCAGGAGGGGCGGGCGGGTCGGTAGGTGCGGGCCTGGTCCAGGAGGGGGCCGGGCCCGCAGCCGCGGCCGGATCCGGCGTCAGAAGTAGAGCATTGTTCTAGAGAACTTCTTCAGTTCTGTTCTATGCTGGCCGAGTTGGCGGCCGAGGCCGTGGCGGACGGTCGAGCGGAGGCGCGGAGATTCCCCCCAAGCAGCAACGGGGTGAGGCCACTGTCGAGTTGCTCCTCAGCAGTGCGCTGCGCGTGTACGCGGAGGCGGGCCAGCAGGGGTTCACCGTCAGTGCCGTCACCGCGGCGAGCAGGGTCAGCCTGGGCAGCCTCTACCACCACTTCGGGAGCTTCGACGGCCTGGCCGCCGCGCTCTACATCCGATGCCTGGAGCGGCTGTTCGACGAGATGATCGCCGCGCTGGAGAGCGGCCGCACCGCGCGCGCCGGGGTGCGGGCGCTGGTCCACGCCTACCTGCGGTTCACCGAGGAGCAGCGGGACGCCGCCCTCTTCCTGCACTCGTCCGCCTACTCCGGCTACCTGGCGGCCCGGGCGGAGCAGATCAAGGCCGCCCGGGCGGTCAGGCTGGCGGTGATCGGCGCCTGGATGCGGGCCCGGATGGAGCGGGGCGAGATCCTGCCCCTGCCCGATCTGCTGGTCGAGGTCCTGATGATGGGACCGCTCGCGGAGGTGGCCCGCCGCCGGCTGTCCGGCGGCTGCGAGGGGGACCAGGGTGAGATCGCCCGGATCCTGTCGGAGGGGATCTGGCGCTCGCTGCGGGCGGGGCCGCCCGGGCCGACCGGTGTGACCGTCGGCGGCGGGGTGGCGGGCCGAGGGGTGGGGAGGACTGACGGTGGGGCGTGACATGGTAGTGACAACCTGTTGGTGCTGGGAATCGCGAGAGGGCGGGGCATGACTGGTCGGGGGGCCGTACTCGGGGGCCGCTACACGCTGACCGAGTGGATCGGCGGCGGGGGCATGGGCGCGGTCTGGCGTGCCGACGACCGGGTTCTGGGGCGGCAGGTCGCGGTGAAGGTCCTGCACGCGGGGCTGCTGGAGGAGGGGACGTTCGCCCGGCGGTTCCGGCGCGAGGCCCAGCTGCTCGCGGCGATCAGCCACCCGGGCATCGTGGACGTCCACGACTACGGGGAGTGCGGCGGTACCGAGGACGGCGGCACCGAGGGCGAGCGGATCGCCTACATCGTGATGGAGCTCGTCGAGGGGCGGCCGCTGGACAAGGTCCTCGCGGAGAGCGGTCCGATGTCGCCGGAGCAGGCCCTGGGCATGCTCGCGACGGCGCTCGACGCCCTGCACGCCGCGCACCAGCAGGAGATCGTGCACCGCGACGTCAAGCCGTCCAACCTGATGCTGGGCGCGGACGGCCGGGTGACGGTGACGGACTTCGGCATCGCGCGGGCGCTCGTGAGCACCACGCTGACGGCGACCAACGTGGTGATCGGCACCGCGCTGTACATGGCACCCGAGCAGGCCGGGGGCGGGGGCGTCACACCCGTCTCGGACCTCTACTCGCTCGGCGTGGTCTGCTACGAACTGCTCACCGGCACGCCGCCGTTCACCGGCGAGAGCGTGGTCGAGGTCGCGCTCAAGCACGTCCAGCAGCCCGCGCCGGAGCTCCCGGAGGAGTTCCCGCGGGAGGTGCGGGAGTTCGTGGCGCGGGCGCTGGCGAAGCAGCCCGGCGACCGGTTCGCCGACGCGGCCGCCATGGCGGCCGCGGCACGGGCCGCGGTCGGCGACCGGTCGGCGCCGGTCGCCGCGGTCGTGCGTGCCGTGCCCCCGGCTCTTCCCGCGGCCGCGGCGGCGGGCGCCGCGGGCGTCGAGGTCGCCAGGGTGGAGCCGCGGACGAACCCCGAGCCCGCCCGGCGCCGGACGTGGCAGCGCTTCCTGGTGCCCATCGTCGTCCCGGTGATCGTCACCACGAGCGCCGCCACCGTGCTGCTGGTCGAGCGGGGGCCGTTCAACTCGCAGGCGCAGCCCCCCGGCGGGCAGCCCGTCGCCACGGTGTCGGCGTCCGTGATCAGCGGCCCGTCGACGGGCAGCGCGTCGACGGGCGAGCAGCCCCCGACCACGCCGCCGCCGAGCACCGAACCGCCGGCGAGCGCGGCCCCGACCGAGACCCCGCCCGCGGCGGTCGCGGCCGGCCAGCCGCCGGTCGCGGCACCGCAGCCCGGGGGCGGTGCCGCCGCGGCCGGCGGCGCCGGTGGCGCGGCGGGCGGTTCGGGCGGAGGTTCGGGCGGCACCTCGCCGAAGACGGGCGGGGGAGGCGCGGCCGGCGGGGGCGGCAGCGCGGGAGGCGGGACAGCAAGCGGTGGCGGTAGCGGGGGCGGCGCGGCCCCCGCGCCCAACCAGCCGGCTCCGCAGGTGCCCGTGCCCAACCAGCCCGTGCCCAACCAGCCCGTCCCGTCGGCGCCCGCACCCAACCAGCCCGCCCCGAGCCAGCCCGTCCCGTCGGCGCCCGTACCGAGCCCGCCGCCACCGGCCGTGCCCGCGGGGTGCGGTGGCACCAGGTGGGGCGCCATCGTCAACGTGGCCGACGGTCTGAAGCTCGGCCTGGCGACCGACTCCCCCACCGCGGGAGCCGGGATCGTCATGGGCGGTACGACCGCCTACGGCTGGGTGCGCTCGGATCCGGACCCGGGCAGCTGGTACCAGATCTTCCCGTGCAGCCTGACGAACCCGGCACTCGTCCAGGACGTCTCCTGGTCGAGCAACAAAGTCATGCTGTCGCCCGGGTTCAGCTTCATGACGAAGTGGACGGTGGCCGGCGCGACCACCGCGGGCGCCCACCAGCTGCAGGACTACATGGGGAAGAACTGCCTGACCGACAACGGCGCGGGCAATCCGGTCACCATGGCCACCTGCACACCGGGCAACAAGTACCAGGAGTGGCGCATCCCCTGACCGTCAGGAGTGGCTGAGGCCGCTGCGCCCGACTGCCCGTCTGCCCGACTGCCCGTCTGCCCGTCTGCCCGTCTGCCCGTCTGCCCGTCCGTGCCGCTTGCTCGTGCGAGCGGTGCAGGCGGGCAGCGGCCTTCCGCGGTCGGGCGGCCTCGCCCGTGCCGGGCCCGCCGGCCTCTCCGGTCGGGCCCGCCGACCGCCCGTGCCGCACCGGGTGACCGCCGGGACGTTCGGCACCGTGCCGACGGCCCGGGAGCCGACAGGTACGCTGCCGTTGCCGCCCGGTGCCGCCGGGCACGAGGGCGCCACCGTGGACCGTCGGCCGCAACGGCCCGCGGCCGCCGGGGGAAAGGCCCTGGCAGCGGCCCCGGAGCACGAGGAGAACCGAACCGATGAGCCGTCGAGACCGCGAGCGCAAGCCGGCCGCGTCCCCGGTGACCGTCACCGTCTGCCGCGCCTGCTGCTGCGGCTCCGAGGAGAAGCACCCGGGCGTGGACCACGCCGGGCAGTACGAGCGGCTGCGCGAGGCCGTCGGCACGGCGGGCCGGGTGCGGGCGGTCAAGTGCCTGGACGCCTGCGCCCACTCCAACGTCGTGGTGGTCGGCCCGTCCGGCGAGGGCCGGGAGGCGGGCGGGCGCCCGGTTTGGCTGGGCTGGGTGCTGGCGGACGACATGATCGAGGAGATAGCCGAGTGGGTGCACGCCGGCGGTCCCGGCCTCGCCGACCCGCCGGGCCTGTTGGACCTCCAGCAGATCTCGGTCTCCCGCCGGATCCGTGAGGGCCTGCCGAACTGAGGCCGTCCCACGGATCCCCCCGGGTCCGCGAGCGGCCGCCGCAGACGCCCGTCCCGGCGGCCCCGCCGGGCACTACCATTTCCAGGGGCGCCCCGGCTTGGGAGGAAACGACGTGACCACGGTCTGCCGCATCTGCGCGGGCACCGGCCGCACCGCCGGCCTCAGCTGCCGTACCTGCCAGGGCACCGGCACCACCGAGGTCGGCGGCGGGGGCGGCAACTGCTTCCTCTGCGACGGCACCGGCGTCTACGTCCGCTACCGGGTCGACGCGGGCGGCGCCAAGCACGCCTACCGCGACGAGGTCTGCCGCACCTGCGACGGCACCGGCAACCGCGCGCCCAGCACCTGGGACGAGCAGCCGTAGGGCCCAAGCCCCCAGCACGTGCGGTCTGCGACGGCGGATCAGTAGCCGGGTCAGGCCGGATGGTCCGGCCAGGTCCACCCGGGGGCGGCGGCTTTGCCGAAGCATGGTCGAACATTGGCGTTCGACTGACCGGCACGCCGGGGCTCGTTCACCGCGCGTCCGCATGCGGTCAACGCGCCGCTGGAAGAGTCCCGCCCATGGATATCCCCAACATGGGCGTGCCCGCGCAGCTGGCCGACCGCATGAGCATGGCCGAGCAGCACGAGTACCTGCGTGCCCGTCACTCCCGCCGCCGGATGCTGCGCGCGGGCGCCGTCACCGTCGGCGCGCTGGCGGTGGGCGGTGCGCTGGGCAGCGGCACCGCGTCCGCCGCCCCGGCCGGCCCGGAGCTGCTGACGGGCGGTACGACCGACGGCATCGACGGCGCGCTGGTCGCCCCGATCGGCCGCCACCTCGCCTTCGGCCCCGAGCCGGACACCCAGTTCCGGGTCTCCTGGCAGGTCCCGGCCCCGGTGAAGAAGCCGTTCCTGCGCTACGGCCGCAGCCCGTGGGACCTCGGCCACAAGGTCCAGGCCGAGGTGCGGGCGCTGCACACCCCCGCGCTGACCCCGACCGGCCAGCCGGTGGACCAGTACTACCTGCACGTCGCGCTGGAGGACCTGCAGCCCGACACCACGTACTACTACGGCGTCGGCCATCAGGGCTTCGACCCGGCCTCGCAGCAGGCGATCTCGACGCTGAGCACCTTCCGCACCGCGCCCTCGCGCGACCACCGCTGGGGCAAGGTGTACGAGCCGTTCACCTTCACCGCCTTCGGCGACCAGGGCGTCAGCGCGCACGCGGCCGGCAACGACCACATCGTCCTGGCCCAGAACCCGGCCTTCCACCTGCACGCCGGCGACATCTGCTACGCCGACCCGGCGGGCTCCGGCCAGGACTCGGACCGGACCTCGTACAACGCCACCACCTGGGACGCCTTCCTGGCGCAGACCGAGACGGTGGCGTCGAAGGTGCCGTGGATGGTCTCCTACGGCAACCACGACATGGAGGCCTGGTACTCGCACAACGGGTACGGCGGCGAGAACAACCGCTTCTTCCTGCCGGACAACGGCCCGGACCCGCGGACCGTCCCCGGCGTCTACACCTTCCGCTACAAGAACGTCGGCGTCATCTCACTGGACGCCAACGACGTCTCCTACGAGATCCCGGCCAACCTGGGCATCTCGGCGGGCAAGCAGACCAAGTGGCTGCAGCGGACCCTGAAGGACCTGCGCAACGACGAGACCATCGACTTCATCGTGGTCTTCTTCCACCACTGCGCCTTCTCCACCACCCACCAGCACGCCTCCGAGGGCGGGGTCCGCGAGGCCTGGGTGCCGCTGTTCGAGAAGTTCCGGGTGGACCTGGTGATCAACGGTCACAACCACGTCTACGAGCGCACCGACGCGATCCTCGGCAACAAGGTCTCCAAGGCGGTCCCGAGCGGCGCCACCATCGAGCCGGCCACCGACGGCGTGGTGTACGTGACGGCGGGCGCGGCCGGCCGCAGCCTGTACAGCTTCGACGCCCCGGACACCTACGAGGGCCACGAGAACCGCGTGGACTCGGTGGACACCTACCACTTCGCCAAGGGCGGGGTGAAGGTGACCGAGAAGGTCGAGTGGTCCCGGGTGCGCTACACCGGCTACTCCTTCATCAAGGTCGACGTCACCCCGGCCCACCTGGGCCAGAAGTCGTCCATGAAGGTGACCGCGCTGGCCGAGAACGGCACGCAGGTCGACCACTACACCATCCTGCGCAAGGTCGGCGAGGGCTGGGACAGCGCCACCGACGACGACGGCGAGGGCGGCGGCTGGGGCTGGTAGCAGCCGGTGGCAGCCGCGGACCCGCACTGGCGGGCCGGCCGGGGGGACCCGGGCGGCCCGCCCGTCGGCGGTTCAGAGCGCGGCCAGCTGCTCCGCGAGGGTGTCGCTGTGCTGGAACGTCAGCCCGGCGAGGGCGACGTGCTTCCAGCGGACCGTGCCGTCGCCGTCCAGGACGAACACCGAGCGGCGCAGTCCTAGCCCGGGGACGGCGATCCCGTAGGAGCGGACGACGGTCCGGGTCGGGTCGGCGAGCAGCGGGAAGTTCAGACGGTGCTTGCGGGCGAACTGCTCGTGGCTGTCCAGGCCCTGCGGGCTGATGCCCCAGACGGTGGCGCCGAGGCCGCGGAAGCGGTCCAGGTCGGAGCTGTACGAGCAGAGCTGCTTGGTGCAGACGGGGGTGTCGTCACCGGGGTAGAAGACCAGGACGAGCGGGCTGCCCTTGGCCTCGGCGAGCCGGTAGTTGCGGCGTTCGACGGTGCCGGCCGGTTCGTCCAGCAGCAGGCCGGGCAGGGTGAACTCGGGCGCGGGGGCGCCCACTTCGGGGGATTTCGCCATCGTGGTGTGGTCCTTCGGATGCGGCGGCGCGGTCGCCGCCACCCTACGTCCCCGGCCACTTACGGCCGCGGCCACCTTACGTCCCCGGCCGCGCCCGACCGGTCCGGCGTCAGTGCAGTGCCAGGGCGATGGCGCGGGCGCCGGCGCGGTGGGGGGGGTCCGTCCTGCCCTGGGGGGCGTACGGCAAGGGCCTGCGCCGCATGGTCTCGCAGGGGGTTCCCCGGCATCCGAACAGCGACGGCCGGGGACACCGAACCTTGCGGCAACCGCCGACCCTCGGTTCTCCCTATTCCCGATTCGACGGCGCATCAATTGGGGTGACTGTGCGTAGACATGCCTCCGGGACCAGCCTGTCCACCCTGACAGACCGTAGCGAGAGCGCGGACCGGTCAGGTGGTCAGGCCCGGGTGGCACTCCAGACCGCCTAGCGGCGCGGTCCGGCCATGATCAGGGCCACGCCGGCCAGGCAGACCAGCGCGCCGAGCACGTCGTACCGGGTGGGCCGGAAGCCGTCCACGGCCATGCCCCAGAGCAGTGAGCCGGCCACGAACACGCCGCCGTACGCGGCCAGCACCCGGCCGAAGTGGCTGTCCGGCTGGAGGGCGGCGACGAAGCCGTAGCCGCCGAGCACGAGGACGCCCACCCCGGCCAGCCACCAGGGCCGCGACTCGCGCACGCTCTGCCAGATCAGCCAGCAGCCGCCGATCTCGGCGAGCGCGGCGAGGGCGAACAGGGCGGCGGAGCGCAGGGCGGTCATGGCGGATCAGCCTACGGCGCACCCCGGGGCCCGGGTCTGACCGGGTCTGACCGTATCGCGCCGTATCGCGCTGGATCAGGCCGTATCGCGCGGGATCAGGCCGGATTGGCCCGGATTGGGCCGTGGGGCGGGGTGCGGTGAGGCGTCCGGGGTGGGGCATCGGGGGCGTAAACCCGTTTCCCGTTGAAGAGTTGACGCTGATACGGAGGGTCCTCACGGCAGTCGTGGGGGAACGCGCGCAGATTCTTCACTTCATAACGAATCGAGCAGTCGGTTGTGACTTTCGCCTTCAGTTATTGACGGAATCGCCGGGCGCGGATTGACTCCGTCCTCTGCCGTGACGATGCGGCGCAGTCAGGAGGCACCACCCACCATGAACAGAACGACCCGTCGTGCGGCAGCGGGCACGGCCGCCGTGGCGCTGGCCCTCGCCCTCGCAGCCTGCGGCCAGAGCGACGGAGGGGCCCGGCCGAGCGGCGTGGGGAGCACGACGATCGGTCTGCTGCTGCCCGAGAAGACCTCCTCCACCCGGTACGAGGCCTTCGACAAGCCGCTGATCGAGTCCACGGTGGCCTCGCTCTGCACCACGTGCGTCGTCGACTACGCCAATGCGGACGGCAACGAGGGCACCCAGAAGCGGCAGTTCGACGACCTGCTGGCCAAGGGCGTCAAGGTGATCATGCTCGACCCGGTGAACGCCAAGGTCACCTCGTCCTGGGTCGAGGCCGCCACCGCCAAGGGGGCGAAGGTCATCGCCTACGACCGGCTGGCCGAGGGCAACGTCGCCGCCTACATCTCCTTCGACAACCAGCGCACCGGTGAGATCCAGGGCCAGGCGCTGCTGGAGGCGCTCGGCCCGAAGGCCGCCGCCGCACAGGTCGTGATGATCAACGGCGCCGAGTCCGACCCCAACGCGGCGATGTTCAAGGCCGGCGCGCACCGGGCGCTCGACGGGCGGGTCAAGGCGATCGCCTACGAGCAGTCCGGCGAGTGGAAGCCGGAGGTGGCCATGGTGAAGATGAACGAGGCCATCCACAACCTCGGCAAGGACGGCATCCAGGCCGTGTACGCGGCCAACGACGGCATGGCCTCCTCCGTCATCGAGGCGCTGAAGGCGGCCGGGATCAAGAACGTCCCGGTCGGCGGGCAGGACGCCTCGATGGACGCGGTGCGCCGGGTGCTCACGGGCGAGCAGGCCTACACCATCTACAAGCCGTACAAGCCCGAGGCGGATGCCGCGGGGAGCATCGCCGTCCAGCTGCTCAAGGGGATGGACATCAGCGCGGCGGCCGGCGCGGCGGTCGACAGCGGCGGGCTGCGGATCCCCTCGCTGCTGCTCACCCCGATCGTGGTGACCAAGGCGAAGGTGCAGGTCACGGTGGTCGGCGGCGGCCTGTACAAGGCGGCGGAGATCTGCACGCCGCAGTACGCGGACGCCTGTGCGGCGGCCGGCGTCAAGTAGGCCCTGTCCCCTGCGGTCCGGGGGGACCGCAGGTGTCCGGGCCCCGGGGTGCTCCCCGGGGCCCGTCGGGCGTCAGACCTGGCGGTAGGTGGCGAGGAAGCGCCCGATCCGGTTGATCGCCGTCTCCAGGTCGTCGGCCCGGGGGAGGGTGACGAAGCGGAAGTGGTCCGGGCGCGGCCAGTTGAAGCCGGTGCCCTGGACGACGTGGATCTTCTCGCGGAGCAGCAGGTCCAGCACGAACTGCTCGTCGTCGACGATCCTGTGCACCGCGGGGTCGAGCTTGGCGAAGGCGTACAGGGCGCCCTTGGGCTTGACGCAGCTGACGCCGGGGATCTCGTTGAGCGCCTTGTAGGCGACGTCCCGCTGTTCGGCGAGCCGCCCGCTGGGCAGGACGAGGTCGTTGATCGACTGGTGTCCGCCGAGCGCGGCCTGGACGGCGTACTGGGCCGGGACGTTGGGGCACAGCCGCATGCCGGAGAGCATGGTCAGGCCCTCCAGGTAGTCGGCGGCGTGCTGCTTGGGCCCGGAGACGACCAGCCAGCCGCTGCGGAAGCCGGCCACCCGGTAGGACTTGGACAGGCCGTTGAAGGTGAGGGTGAGCACGTCGTCGGCGAGCGCGGCCAGGCAGTGGTGCTCGGTGCCGTCGTAGAGGATCTTGTCGTAGATCTCGTCGGCCAGGACCATCAGCTGGTGGCGGCGGGCCAGGTCGAGGATGCCCTCCAGCAGCTCCTTGGGGTAGACCGCGCCGGTCGGGTTGTTGGGGTTGATCACCACGATGGCCTTGGTGCGGGCGGTGATCTTGGCGGCGATGTCGTCGAGGTCGGGGTACCACTCCGCCTCCTCGTCGCAGGCGTAGTGCACGGCCCTGCCGCCGGCCAGCCGGACCGCGGCCGTCCAGAGCGGGTAGTCCGGCATCGGGACGAGCACCTCGTCGCCGTCGTCCACCAGGGCGGTGACGGACATCTGGATCAGCTCGGAGACGCCGTTGCCCAGGTAGACGTCGTTGACGCCGACCCCGCTGACGCCGCGCTGCTGGTAGTACTGCACGACGGCGCGGCGGGCCGGCAGGATGCCCCGCGAGTCGCTGTAGCCGTGCGCGTTCGGCAGGTTGCGGATGATGTCCTGGATGATCTCCTCCGGCGCCTCGAAGCCGAACGTCGCAGGGTTGCCGGTGTTCAGCCGCAGCACGCTGTGCCCGGCCTCCTCCAGCGCGTTCGCCCGGTCGACCACCGGGCCGCGGATCTCGTAGCACACGCCCGTCAGCTTGCTGGACTGCCGAAACTCCACTGCGGCCTCCCGACCATCAACCGTCACCCGCCATTGCCGTACGCGCGGGCCGCGCCATCCTGGTTGCTTTGTTCTACCAAGTAAGCACTTGGAAAGTCCAACCTTCTGGCTATGCTGATCCACATGTCACGCCGAAGCTACGACCAGTACTGCGCCGTCGCCCGCGCCCTGGACGCGGTGGGGGAGCGCTGGAGTCTCCTGATCGTCCGTGAACTCCTGGCCGGCCCCCGCCGCTACACGGACCTGCACGCCGACCTGCCGGGAGTCTCCACCGACATCCTCGCCGCGCGCCTCAAGCAGCTGGAGGGCGAGGGCCTGGTGGTCCGCCGCCGGCTGGAGCGGCCCGCCAACGCCACCGTGTACGAGCTCACCGGGCGGGGGCTGGCGCTCCGCGCGGTCATCGGCGCGCTGGGCGCGTGGGGGCTGGACGCGCTCGGTGAGCAGCGGCCGACGGACGCCGTCCGGGAGCACTGGTTCACCGAGCCGGCTACCCGGGACGCGGCGGCCGTTCCCGGCTAGGGCCGGTTGCGGCGTCCCACCGGATGTGCGGCGCCGGGTGGGCGGGTCCGTGACGGCCGGGGGGCGGGTGCGTGACGCCGGGTCGGTGGCCGACCGTCGGGTCTGCGGCGACCGGCACCCCCGCGGTCGGCCGCCGCGGTCGGCCACCGGCCCGGCGAGACGTGTCGTCCACGGTGCCCGGTCGCGCTAAACGGCGGATCGGCGTTCGATGAGCGGTGCCGTTGATCCGGCCGCGGGCCTGCCGGGCCGGGCATCGGTTTCCGGTGCGGCCGGGTCGGTGGCGGGCTCGGGCCGGTGGTGCGGCCGGGTCGCGGTTTCCGGTGGGGCCCCGCCGGAGGCCGGACGTCAGGGCGCGTACGATCGTCGGGCCATGGAGAACACCGCTCACATCTCGCGCACCGGGCCCGCCGCACCCACCGGGCCCGCCGTGTACGCCAGTTACGTCGCCGTCGGGGACTCCTTCACCGAGGGCATGTGCGACGACCTGCTCCCCGACGGGCACTTCCGGGGCTGGGCCGACCGGGTCGCCGACCGGCTCGCGGCCGAGCAGCCGGCCGGGGCCTTCCGGTACGCGAACCTCGCCGTACGCGGCAAGCTCATCGGACAGATCCACGACGAGCAGCTGCCCGCCGCCACCGCGATGCGCCCCGCGCTGGTCACCCTGGCCGGCGGCCTCAACGACGTGCTGCGCCCGCGCTGCGACATCGAGCAGGTCGAGGACCTGCTCGGCCGGTCCGCCACCGCGCTGCGCGCCACCGGCGCCACCGTCGTGCTGTTCACCAGCACCGACCCGACCCGCCGGATGGCGGGCAGTGCCCGGCTGCTCCCGGCCATCCGGCGGATGAAGGCCTTCGTCCACGAGCTGGGCCGCGACGACCCGGGCATCGCCGTGGTGGACCTGTTCTCCGCGCCCTGCTTCGACGACCGCCGGCTCTGGGCCGAGGACCGCCTGCACCTGTCGCCCGAGGGCCACCGCAGGGTCGCCGAGGCCGTCCTGGAGGCCCTCGGCCACCCCGCGTCCTTCGACTGGCGCGCCCCGCTGCCCGCCGCCGCCCCGGCCGGCCGCGGTGCCCGGCTGGCCGCCGACGCCCGCTGGCTGCGCACCCACCTCGGCCCCTGGATCGGCCGCCGCCTCACCGGCCGCTCCTCCGGCGACGGCCGGGCCCCGAAGCGCGCGGAGCTCCTGCCGTACGAGGGGTGAGCTCCCCCGTCGACAGCGGAGCGGGCCGCCGGGCGCGAGGTGCACGCCCGGCGGCCCGCTCACCGGTTCACCCGGGCCGGACGTTCACCCGGGGCCGTCAGACGCACCAGTTGTTGAGGGCGGACACCTGGTTGTTCCAGGTGCCGGTGTCCCAGACGGCGGCACCGTTGGACTTGTAGATGACGAGGTTGCCGTCGTCCTGGACCGCGACCCGGCCGCCCGGCGCGGCGACGTCCCCGATGGTGCACGCGAGGGCGTTGCCCTTGTACAGCTTGATGTAGCCGGTCGCGGACCAGCTCAGGCGGGTGAGCCCCCAGCCCGAGGTGCCGCTGGCCCACAGGACCGCGCCGTCCCAGTTGCGGTAGAGGACGAGGTTGCCGTCGGACTGGAACTTCAGGTGCACCCAGTTCGACGACATGCTCACGTAGTCGTTCGGGTACCAGTCCGGGGTGCTGAGGACCAGCGCCTTGCTCTGGTCCGCGGCGGAGGCGGACGGGCTGACCGCGAAGGTCAGGCCGGCGGCGGCGATGGTGGCCGCCCCGACTGCGGCGATCCGCTTGGTGAGGTTCTTCACGAGAAGACTCCTGCTGGGTCGAGTGATTCGTGGAAGAAGCAGGCAGGCCCCGCACGGCCTCCGGCTCCTGAAGGAACCTATCCCGGCCGGGAGTGCTCCGTGCACGGTAAATGAGTCAACGTCAGATCGCATGTGCCGCAAGGGGTTTGTGGTTCGGTATGGCGCCTGGTCAGTCGCGGCGGAGCCGTTCGTTCCGGGACTGTGCCGCAGGCCGGTGCCGGTGGCATGCATGGGCCGCTTCACGCGGGGGTCGATTGCATACATCCTGTTCGTGGGCGTACCGGGGGTCGTGGCTCCGGAGGGCGGGGTCGGAGCGCGGCCGACGTAGACTTGGCCGGTTCGACGCGCCGCCGAGCGGCGCCCACCTTTGGAGGACCGCACATCGTGGCCGAGACCCAGACGCAGCAGGACGACACCGGGGGCACCCCGGGTGGCGGGGCCGCCCTGCGGGCCGACTGCGGCAGCTGCTTCGGGCTGTGCTGCGCCGCGCTGCCGTTCGCGGCCGGCGCCGACTTCGCGATCGACAAGGCGGCCGGGACGCCCTGCCGCAACCTGCAGGCCGACTTCGGCTGCGGCATCCATGCGCGGCTGCGGGACAGCGGCTTCCAGGGCTGCACGGTGTACGACTGCTTCGGGGCCGGGCAGCGGGTCTCCCAGGTGACCTTCGGCGGCCGGAGCTGGCGCGAGGCGCCCGAGAGCGCGTCGCAGATGTTCGAGGTGTTCCCGGTGGTGCGGCAGCTGCACGAGCTGCTCTGGTACCTCACCGAGGCCCTGACCTTCGCCCCCGCCCGCCCGGTCCACGCCGAGCTGCGCCGGGCGCTGGACGAGACCGAGCGGCTCGCCCGGAGCGGCCCGGCCGAGATCCTCGCCCTGGACGTGCCGGCCCACCGGCAGCGGGTGGCCGAGCTGCTGCTGCGGGTCAGCGAGCTGGTCCGCGCCGTCGTGCCGCGCCGCC
Source organism: Kitasatospora sp. NPDC048239 (assembly GCF_043202015.1). NCBI lineage: Bacteria > Bacillati > Actinomycetota > Actinomycetes > Kitasatosporales > Streptomycetaceae > Kitasatospora > Kitasatospora sp. NPDC048239. Next base: position 765,425 of record NZ_JBICZP010000001.1, read on the forward strand.
GGGAGCACCGGGGCGGCGACCTGTTCGGGGCCAGGCTGCGCGGCGCGGACCTGCGGGGAGCCAACCTGCGCGGCGCGCTGCTGGTCGCGGCCGACCTCGGTGGTGCGGACCTCCGGCTGGCCGACCTGATCGGCGCCGACCTGCGGGACGCCAACGTGGCCGGGGCCGACCTCACGGAGGCGCTCTTCCTCACCCAGGCCCAGCTCAACGCCGCCCGCGGCGACGCCTCGACGCGGCTCCCGGCCACCCTCGCCCGCCCGGGCCACTGGCCCCGGACGGCCACCGCGGCCACCCCGGGCGACCGCCCGGCGCAGGGCCAGGGCCAAGGTCAGGGTCAGGGGCAGCGCCGCAAGCCGCGCGGCCAGCAGGGCAGGCCCCAGGGCGGGCGCTCGGGCAAGCCCCGGCGCTGAGCCCAAGGCGGGGGCTGCACAACCGCCGAGATGGCAACCGCCGGGCAGATCGGCAGCAGCCGGGCTGCGCCTGGGGGCTGCCTGGGAAGTCGGTGGGGCCGACTTTTCGTGCGGGGGTGGGTGTTGGTCTGCCGAGGGTCAGGCCAGGATGCGCAGCTCTGTTGCCGGGTGGCGGCGGAGGAGGGCGCAGGTGGTGCCGGCGAGGGTGGTGAGGGCTACGGCGGCCAGGGCGTAGCGGGAGTCCGCCGGGTGGAGGGGCCAGGCCCAGGGCTGGGGGCGGCCGTCGGGGTGCCAGCCGGCGGCCGAGCAGAGCAGGGGCGTGACGGCGATCGCGGCGGCCGCCGGGCGGTGGCCGAGCAAGGGGTGCAGCAGCAGGGCCAGGCCGAGGTAGCCGGCGGTGTTGCGGCCGAGGACGAGGGACAGCTCGCCCTGCCCGGCCGCGAAGGCGAGGGCGCCCAGTACCGCGCCCGCCGCCGCGACGGTCAGCGCGAGCGCCACGTCCAGACCGCGCAGGAAGCGCCCGGCGACCAGCTCCGTGCGCAGGTCGCCGCGGCCGAGACCGTGCAGCAGGACCACCGCGGGGAGCAGGGTGACCACGTGTGCGACCAGGAAGTGCCCGGCCTGGCCGCGCAGCGCCGGTACCGGCAGTTCGCCGTCGCCGACCAGCAGGCCGAGGGCGAACGTCCCGGCCAGCGCGGCGGCGACGGCCGGGACGGCGCGGGCCTTGCACCACCAGATCATGCGGCACCGCCCGCGCCCTGCGGGTCGGCGGGATCCGTGCCGCAGTGCCGCAGCGCCTCCGTGGTCCGCCGGTACCAGTTGAGTTGGGCCTCCCGGGGGAGCCGCAGGACCTGTGCGACGAGGGCCAGGTCCTGCTCCCCGAACCGCCCGGCGGCGGGCGGGGCCGCCGGTTCGCCCGCCGACCCGGCCGGGGCCGCCTGCGCGGTGAGCCAGGCCGTCACCGGCCCGGCCGCCGCGCCCGCCGGGTAGGGCTCGCCACGGCGGGCGCACCCGGGTGCGGCGGGGAGCAGTCCGCTGACGACGCCCGGTGCCACGTCCTGCGGTCGGGCGGTGGTCGGGACGCCCAACTTGGCTTCTCCCGGGCCTGGTTCGGCCGCCATGGTGAGCACGGCGGGTACCGGGACGCCGTTGTCGGCGAGTCGGCCGGCGACCCGCCGGGCCTCCTCGCGGACCAGGCCGGCGCGGGTGCCGCCGAGCTCCGGCCAGAGGCAGATCCGCGGGCGGCCGTGGTCGCAGACCAGCTCCTCGGCGGGCCGGGCGAGAACGGGCGCCGGACCGAGGCCCTGCGCCAGCGAGCCGGCCAGCCCGATCCCGCCCGCCGTCACCGCCAGCGCGAGGGCCGTTGCCGCCGCCGCGCCCCGGTGGCGGATCAGCAGCACGGCCGCCGCGCAGACCGCGCCGCTGAACGCCAGCGGGCTCCACACCGCGCGGACGTCCAGCACCTGGTCCACCCCGCAGCAGTCGGAGAGCCCGCCGCCGACCAGGTGCCGCAGCCAGAACGCGTCGAACGAGGCCGGGTAGGCGTTCAGGACGAAGCCGGCGACCAGCGCCAGCGGCACGGCGACCACCGGCACCAGCACCCGCCCGACCACCGACCCGACGAGTGTGTTGGCGAGCAGCAACCCGGCCCAGACGGCGAGCACGCCCGGTTGCGGTGCCCCGGCCGCGCTGCCGGCGGCCAGTGCGGCGGTGCCGAGCGCGGCCGCCATGCCGAGTCCGCCCATCACCGCCACCGGCAGGAGGACGGGGGCGGTGACGGTCAGGGGGGAGCGGACCGGGGAGCCGTCGAGGACCCGCCCCCGGTGCAGCCGGGCGCCCTCCCAGGCGCCCGCCGCGGCGCAGGCCGCGCAGACGAAGGGCAGTGCGAAGGTGGCCTGCCCGGCGGCCGAGAGCCCGTACGACGGGGTGACCCAGGCGGTGAGGTCGTCCGCGAGCGCGACCAGGACGAAGCCGAGCAGGAACGGCAGTGCGCGGGTCGCGGCAGAGGTTCGCAGCAGGGTGCGCAGCGGCATCGGTCAGACCTCCCGCTCGACCAGGCGCGCGTACGCGGCCTCGGCGCTCCCGGGGGCACCGGGGGCACCGGGGGTACGGGGAGCACCGGCGGTGCCGAGGGCGTGGAACTCAGCGGCGCCGCCCTGGAATCGGACCGCGCCCCGGTCGAGCACCACCACCTGCCGGTAGATCTCGGCGAGGTCCTCGGTCTGGTGGGTGGAGACGATCAGGCTGACCTCCCCGGCCAGCTCCTCGATCAGGGTCCGGAACACGCCGCGCTGCGCCGGGTCGAGTCCGGCGGTCGGCTCGTCCATCAGGATCAGCTCGCTGTGGTGGGTCAGACAGCCGGCGATGCCCATTCGGCGCAGCTGGCCGCCGGAGAGCTGATGGCTTCTGCGGTCGGCGAGTTCGGTGAGCCGGACCCGGGCCAGCGCGGTGGCGGACGCCTGCCAGGCGGCCGCGCGGGACATGCCCTTCAGCCAGCCTGTGTACGCGACCTGCTCGCGGACGCTGAGCCCGGGGACCGGGGTGACCTGCTGCGGCAGCCAGGCGACCGCCCGCCGGTAGGCGGTCCGGTCGCCCCGCCCGGCGCAGCCGCGGCCCCGCCAGGAGACGGCGCCCCGGCGAGGCGTGAGCTGGGAGGCGGCCAGGGCCATCAGGGTGGACTTCCCGGCGCCGTTGGGGCCGAGCAGGACGGTGGCCGGGCTGTCGATCCGCAATTCGAAGGCGGTGAAAAGATTCGCGTTCCGGGCGTACCGGAAGTCGATGCGATGGAATTCAAGGGTCATGTCGGGGTCGGCGCATTTCGTTCGGCTGGTGCGGTGCGGGGGGAGATCTGGGGGACGCGGGAATGGCGCGGGAATGGCGTGGGAATGGCGTGGGAATGTGCGGGAGGGCGCGGTGCGGCGTTCCGGCGGGCGGAGGCGCCCGCCGGAACGCCGGCCGGGGCGGCGGGGTCGGTCAGGTCGCCGGGGCGGCCGGTCAGTACCGGGCGCTCACCGTGTCGACCCAGAGCGTGCCGCCGGAGCGCACGCCCTCCAGCGTGAAGTAGTACGCGCCGGGGCTCTGGTCGCCCCAGGTGGAGGTGTCGCACCGGTTCAGCCGGGAGCCGTAGGACTTGTCCGGGCCGAAGACGTCCTTGTAGAGCGCCACATCGGCGTTCTTGAAGTCGTTGTTCCCGGTGGTGCAGCCCTGGAAGGACACCGCGGTGGCCACGTCGTCGCGGTCGGCGTCCTGCCAGCGCCGGGACTCCGACCCGGGCGCCCAGTCGCTGATGTGGGAGCTCCACGATCCCTCGGCCAGGGCGGGCGTCACCCCGGCGAACGCGAGCAGGGCGGCCGCCACCAGAATGCCGCGGGCGGCCCTGAGGTTCTTTGCGTGCATATCCGTCCGATCTTTTCGGTGGCACCCCGGGGAGTGCCATGCAGGCAAAAAGAAACGAGCGGGCGATCCGGCCGGTCATCGCCACCGGAAATACACGTTAGCGTATACGAACGTAGCGGGTGCGTCCTTTTAGGACAATCGGCGGGAGGATGCCTCAGGATTGTTGAATCCGGGGCTGTCCGACCAATAGTGACAGGTATTGTCCGGTCGATTTCCTGAATGGTTCGAAGTGGGCCGATACTGCCCTGGTTTGGCGGTGGCGGTGGGAGTTTCCGTTCGCTCCGGGGAAGGCCGCCGCCCCTCGCCGGGCGAGTGGTGAGGGGCGGCGGCCAGTGCTGGTGGCATATGACCGGACGGGCGGATGGCCGGTTCACGACGACGCGGTCGGTCGGGTCCGGTCCGGCTGGACCAGCGGAGGCGGATCGGGCTCAGACCGCCGGGGCGAGCAGCCGTCCGCGCAGCGCGTCCACCAGGGCGTCGTCCACGCCGAGCCGGTCGGCGGCGTAGCCGCGGACGGAGCCGTGGGCGGCGGCGAGGTCGGCGAGGGTGAGCCGGATGACCGCCTCCGGGGCACGGCCGAAGCCGGGCCAGCGCAGTGTGCGGCCCGGGTTGGCGGCGTGCCAGTCGGCGATGAGGCGGGGCGTGGCGAGCTCGGTGAGGGCGAAGTCGGCGGCGATCTCGTCCTCGTGGACGCCGAGGAGGGAGAGAACGAGCGCGGCGATCAGCCCGGTGCGGTCCTTGCCGGAGGCGCAGTGGAAGACCAGCGGCTCCTCGGCGCCGGCGATCAGGTCGAGTACCCGGCGGATCTCCTCGACCCCGTCCTCGGCGACCTCGGCGAAGCGGTCGGCGAGGTAGCGCCACGGGTCCACGTCGGGGTCGATCTCGGCCTGGTCGTAGGGGCGGTGTTCGATGGACAGGTTGTGGTAGTCCAACCCGAGTTCCGGGATCCGGCCCTTGGCGGCGATCTCCCACGGGTAGCGGAGATCGATCACCGTCCGGATGCCGAGCGACCGGAGGCGTTCGCCGTCCGAGCCGGCCAACTTGGCCAGCGAGTCGGAGCGGTAGAGCAGCCCCCACTGCACGGTCCGTCCGTCGACGCCCCGATAACCGCCCAGATCACGGAAGTTGTGCAGGCCTTCGAACGCGATGTGTCGTGTCATGATCGCACCCTACTGAGTGCGGTGATCGGCAAAGCGGGGGCGTGGGCATGGACGAGCGGATCGAGCAGGCAGGGCTGCTCTACGAGCGGGCGGTCTTCGGCGGCGAGGACGGCGTACTGGAGGCGGCCGACCGGCAGTTGGACGCCGTCGAGGCGGACCTCGCGTTGGCCCGGGGGCGGCTGATCCATGCCCGCTTTCTGGAGCAGCGCGTCGGTGACGTACGGGAGTCGGAGCTCTTCGAGCAGGCGGCCCGGTTGTACCGGGAGCTGGGCGACGGGCGGGGCGAGGGCGAGGCCCTGCTCTGGATCGGCATCTACCACCAGGTGGTCGGGGGCGACAACGAGACGGCGGTGCCCGTTCTGGAGCGCGCACACGGACTGGCGGACCGGGCCGGCGACCGGCTGACGGTGTCGTACGTCCTGCGGCACCTGGGCATCGCGGCACACATGGCCGGCCGGCTGGGCGAGGCCCGCGAGCGGCTGGAGGAATCAGCGCGGCTGCGAAGGGAGTTGGACTTCCCCGCGGGTGTGGCGGCGAACCTCGTCGGGTTGGCGTACATCGCCGCCGCCGAGGAGCGACCGGAGGACGCCCGGGGTCTGCTGGAGGAGGCGGCCGCCCTCGCGGGGGCGGCGGACGCCAAGGCCGTCCTGCGCTCGGTGGACGAGGCGCGCCGGGACCTGTGACACCGTCAGGCCGGTCGCTGCGGGGCGGCGACCGGCCCGGGGAGCTCGGCAGCCGGGAGGTGGTCCGCCTGGACGGCGTCGATGAAGGACTGCCGGGCAGCGGCAGGGAAGACGAGGACGGGGCCTTCGGGGTCCTCGGAGTGCACGGCCATCAGGAGGGGGCCGTCCTCCTCGAACAACCGGCGTCGGCGGGCCGGTCGGGAGGAGACCTTCTCCTGGACCAGGTCGGGGTTTCCGGCTGCGGTCCCCGACGCGAGCAGGCGTGTGCACACGCCTCGGACTGCAGGAGGGCGGAGATCCGAATGACCGGATCCCCCGGGCTCCGGCTGGTCCGCGAGCTCGCCTCCTCCTGCGGTCGCGAACTCACCGAGGGCGAGATCGTCACCAACCGCTTCTGGGCGCAGGTGGATTCGCCGCGTTCCCTAGGCCCGGGGTCTCGGGGTTGGGGGGCCGGGGCGGGGGCGGGTGTTGCGGTCGGCGAGGACCTCGCGGATCACGTGCCGTGCGTTGGCGGCGAGCGACGGGTTGCTGTGGCGGTAGTAGGGGAGCTGGATCAGCGCGATCGACAGCGCCCAGGCGCGGCCGCGGAGCCAGTCGGCGTCGTCGGCGCCGAGCGCGGTGCGGAAGGCGGGGCGGGCGGACGCGGGGAGCAGGTTCCAGGCGACGATCAGGTCGACGGTCGGGTCGCCGACGCCCAGCAGGCCGAAGTCGATGACGGCGGCCAGCCGTTCGCCGTCGATCAGGAGGTTGCCGGGGGAGAGGTCGCCGTGCACCCAGGAGGCCGGACCGGGGTGCACGGGCAGGCGTAGCGCCTCGTCCCAGACGGCGGTGGCGGCGGCGGTGTCGATCACGCCGGGCAGCCGGGTCAGTGCGGCCCGGGTGGCGTTGTCCCGGTCGGCGAGCGGGACGCCACGGGCGGCCGGCGGGCCGTCGGCGGGGTCGACCGCGCGCAGTGCGGTGATGAACCGGGCCAGGTCCTGGGCGAGTCGGACGGGCGCGGGGACGGCGCCGACGGCGGGGTTGCCGCCCTCCAGCCACCTGACCACCGACCACTCCCACGGGTAGGCCGTGGACGGCCGCCCCAGGGCGAGGGGGACGGGGATGGGGACGGGCAGCCGCGGCGCGAGAAGGGGCAGCCAGTGGCGCTCGCGCCCGACCCCCTCGGCGGCCCACCCGACCCGGGGCAGCCGCACGGCCAGTTCGGACCCGAGCCGGAACATCGCGTTGTCCGTCCCGGCGGAGGCGACCGGCTGGACCGACAGCCCGGTCCACTGCGGGAACTGGGCGGCGAGCAGCCGCCGGACGAGGGCTGCGTCGATGTCCGGTTCGTCGGTGTGCAATCTCTCGGCGGCGCACATGGGCGGCAGCGTACAGCGCGACCTCGGGGGACTCGGCAGGATTTCCGTTACTAGGGTGGCCGGATGTCGAACGTGCGTGTGAAGTCGCGGTTGAAGCGGTGGGAACGGCGGGTCCTGGTGGGCGCGCTCGGCGGGGTGGCGGGGTTGGCGGTCGCGGGGTTGGTGGGGAGGGTCAACCGGCGTTCGGGCGGGTTGGCGCTGCTGCGGGAGTGGTTCGACCACCCGCTGCTGTTCGGGACGCTGATGCTGCCTCTGCTGTTCGTGGCGCTGGTCCTCGCCACCTGGCCGGTCTGGCTCCGCAGTGTGCTCGGGGTGGTGACGGTGGTGCTGGGCCTGGCCACGGTGCCGTTCTGGCTCTTCTCGGACCACCGGGCGACGACGAGCGACGAGGCGGCGCCAGGCCGTCCGGACCGCCGGGTGGTCGTCGTCGAGGGCCACGCGATGATCGACCCGCTCTACTGGGTCTACGTCGAGGAGGGTGAGGGCCTGGCGCGGCGGCGCTGGGAGGTCGCGTTCCTCAACGGCGACTGGAACGGTCTGAACGAGGTCGCCTGGGACGGTCCGGACCGACTGCGGCTGGTGGTGGACCACCGGCCGCACCTGATCGGGATCGCGGAGGGCGGCCGCCCTGAGCGGGCGCCTATCCAGTGGGGCTGATGCCGCGTCGGCCGCGGTTCGTCGGGAAATCGGTGAACCGCGGAAGGTCGCCCGAACGTCTAGGCAAAAAGGCCAATCGGCTTCTCCACGGGGATCGGCCGTTCGCCGTCCGAGCCGATACCAATACGGGGGTTGACACCGGAAGTTGGTCTAGTCCATTTTAGTGGGACAACAGATCGGTGCGGCGGGGGCCTTGCAGAGCCCCTTTGCCGGATGGACCAACTGGCCTGCCGACGGCGTGAGTCCACTGCGGATGCCCACGTCCCGTATCGGGTGCCGAGCGCGTAGGAGGTAGGAATTCCAGTCCCGCCCTGGGGGAGGACCACCGCCTGCGCGGGCCGGCCGGGCGGCGCGACGACGCGCCCTTCGCCGGCCTGCCCGGCATGCGTCCACTGACCTCTCCTCCTGCCGTGACCTGCGGCGTTTCCTGAGCGCCGGCCTCATCCGCGGTACGGGTCAACTCCCGTACGGCGGATCGGTCCTGCCCGAATCCCACTCCCGGACGACACCTCGCCAAGGTTCGAGCGGCGGTCGGCCCGTCCACGGCGAGTGATCGGCCGACAGCCGGTGGCCGCGTGTCCGACCGTAACTCCGCGGCGGTCGGCCGAATTTTGTTCCGCGATTGCACATGAAAGCCCGGGAGTGATTGCATGCCGACACCCGACCGCTATCTGTACCGAGCCGCCTCCGACATTCCGTATTTCTCCGCTGACGGTGAGTCATATCTAGCCCGGACGCCCCTGCGTGACATCCGGAAGTCGCAGAAGCTTCGCGTGCTGTCCGAGGAGGACTTCGCCTTCTGGCAGACGTACGGCTATGTCGTCGTCAGGCAGGCGATTCCCGCGGAGGCGGCGCGGCGCCTGCTGGACTTCGCCTGGGACTTCCAGGGGCTCGACCCGGACCGCCCGGAGACCTGGTACGAGGAGCGGCCGTACCGGACGGAGCTGGACCAGCACCTGCACATCTACGGCTTCGTCGAGGCGTACCACCACCAGCTCATCTGGGACAGCCGCCAGGCGCAGCGGGTCTACGACGCGTTCGTCGACGTCTGGGACTGCGAGGAGCTGTGGGTGACGCTGGACCGGCTCAACCTGAACCCGCCGAACGTCGGCAACCGCGACCGCGCGCTGATCGAGGCCACCGACCGGGGGTTCGACATCGAGCTGCACTGGGACGTCGACACCACGCTCGCCGTGCTGCCGCAGCGGGTCCAGGGCATCATCGCGCTGAACGACACGCAGCCGGACACCGGCGGCTTCCAGTGCAACCCCGAGCTGTTCCGGCGGTTCGAGCCGTGGCGGCTCGCCCAGCCGGCCGGCCGGGACCCGATCAGGCCCGATGTCGACCGCGAGGAGTACCCGGTGGTCCGGCCCGAGCTGTCGGCCGGCGACCTGTTGATCTGGAACGGCCTGCTGGCGCACGGGGTGGCCGCCAACAGCTCGCAGAGCGGCGTCCGTTCGGTCCAGTACCTGTCGATGATGCCCGCGCTGGAGGAGCACCGGGAGATGCGCGAGTCCCGGATCGAGTCGTGGCGCAGCCTCGCCACGCCGACCTGGAACGGGACGCTGCTCGGCGACGCGACCAGGCCCGAGTCGCTGCGGTACCCCGCCGCGGAGCTGGACGACCTGGGCGCCAGGCTGCTCGGGCTGACGTCCTGGCGGGGCGAGGGCCTCGGACCGGCGGGCGGGGAGCGGGCATGCGCAGAATCTGTCTGACCCTTCCGACCAACCGGGCCTGCGCCGCCGCGATCGCGGCCGTCGGTGCGGAGGCGGCCTACGCGGCCGGGCACTTCGAGGTCGAGGTGCACCTGCTGGTGCTGGACTCCTCGGCGGAGCCGGAGTTCGCGGAGCACGCGCGGGCGGTGCGCGCGCTGGAGCCGGTGGAGCGCGTGGTCGTGCACCACCTCGGTGAGGACCGGCAGCGGGACTTCCTGCGGCGGGTGGTCGACCGCTCGGGGGTGGCGGAGCCGGAGGCGGTGCTGGAGCTGATGCTCCCGGACGCGGTGTCCTACGGCGCCTGCACCAACCGGGCGTTCCTGATCGCCGCGGCGCTGGGGTGCGAGTCGGTGCACCGGCGGGACTCCGACAGCGACTACCAGGTGCTGGACGGCGCCCCGGTGTTCCCGGTCCACCACGAGCTGCTGTCGCTGGGCCGACGGGCGGGCGACGCGGTGGCCGGCGTCACCAGGAGCGAGCTGGAGCCGGAGCACGCCGGGAAGCCGGTCTCACTGGTCGGAGCCTCCTTCATCGGCGAACTCTCCGTGGACATCGGCGAGATCAGGGAGCTGGACCCGCAGGTCTACTACGAGGTGGTCGGCCTGTGGGCCGAGACCGGGGCCTCGGTGGAGCAGCGGCGGGAGCTGGTGGACGATTCGTTCACCGGAGGCGGCACCGAGCCGTTCACCGCCGACGGGTCGGTCCTCGGCGCACCCGACATCTGGCGGGTGGACATGTGCAACGTGGGCTTCGACTCCGAGGTGTACGAGCGCGTCCCGCTGCCGCCGGCGGTCGCCACCATCGGCAGCGACTACTTCCTGCTGCACCTGGTCCGCGACGCGACGCTGCCCGGGGTCGTGCACAACCGGCACATCGTGAACCGCTACACCCCCGAGCGCCGGACCGCCGCCGGATTCACCGCCTACCAGCTGCGGTTCACCAAGTTCCTGCTGTCGATGCTCTACCTCCACCCCGTCTACGCGGCGATGGAGGAGGCCGGCGCGGCGCTGCTCGACCCGCAGCACCGGGTACGGGTGGACGCCGTCCTCGACCCGATCCGGCGCAGCGCCGGGACGGACCGGGCGGAGAACCGTCGACGGCTGGCGGTCCTCGACCGCTGCTACCGGCAACTGGGCGGCAGATACGCCGAGTTCGCCGACCACCTGGTGCCCCTGCGGGCGAGCCTGCTGGACGAGGCCCAGGCCGACATGGAGGACTTCGCGCTGCTGACCGACGTCTGGGGCCCGCTGGTCCAGGCCGCCAGGCACGAGGCCCCGACCAGTCCCGACAGCCGGATCCGGAGCCTCGACGATGCCTGAGAACACAGCCGTCCGCGCCGCCCTGGCGGCCGCCGCCGACGACCGGATCATCTTCGACCTGGACGGGATCGAGGGCCAGTACGCCGCGCTGCTGAGCGAACTCCCCGGCGTGTCGGTGCGGTTCGCGATGAAGGCGTGCCCGGTGGACGAGGTGCTCGCCGCGCTGGCGCGGCAGGGCGCCGGCTTCGACGCGGCCAGTCCGCACGAGATCGCGCAGGCGCTGCGCACCGGCGTACCCGTCGAGCGGATCCACTACGGCAACACCATAAAGTCCGACCGCAACATCGCCGACGCGTACCGGCTCGGCGTCAGGGACTTCGCCACCGACAGCCTGGAGGACGTGGCGGCGATCGCCGTGCACGCCCCGGGCGCCCGGGTGTTCTGCCGGCTGGCCACCAGCGGGGAGGGTGCGCTCTGGGGCCTCAGCCGCAAGTTCGGCTGCTCGACCGAGGACGCCGTCCGGGTGCTGGAGGCGGCGCGGGCGGCTGGCCTGACCCCGTCGGGCCTCTCCGTCCACGTCGGCTCGCAGCAGATGACCGCCGACGCCTGGCAGAGCGCGCTGGACTCGCTGGCCGAGGCCCTGGTGGCGCTGGAGCGGCGGGGGATCCTGCTGGACCACGTCAACCTCGGCGGCGGCCTGCCCGCCCTCGGCGTCCTCGACAAGCGGGGCCGGCCGCTGGAGCCGCCGCTGGACAAGATGTTCGCGGTGATCCGGGAGGGCGTGCAGCGGCTGCGGGAGGTGTCGGCCTCACCGCTGGACCTCCTCCTGGAGCCGGGGCGCCACCTGGTGGCCGACCACGGCGCCATCCGGGCCCACGTGGCGCGGCTCTCCTCCCGCCGCCAGCTCGACGGCGGGCGGGAGCACTGGCTGTACCTGAGCTGCGGGAAGTTCAACGGGCTGTACGAGATGGACGAGCTGCAGTACCGGCTGGAGTTCCCCGGGCACCCCGGCGGGGAGTACCTGGCGGCCGTGGTCGCGGGCCCGACCTGCGACAGCGACGACGCCTACGCGCACGACGGCGGGCTGGTCCGGGTGCCCGCCGCGGCGGCCTCGGGGGATCCGGTCTGGATCCTCTCCTGCGGGGCCTACGCCGTCGGCTACATGACCCGGGGGTTCAACGGCTTCGACCCGCTGCCCTACAGCTGCGTCCGCGGCGGGGGCGCCACCACGGAGGTGTCCGCGTAGATGGACGACGACATCCGGATCAGGCCGCTGGCCGAGGGCGACTGGGACGCCGTCGTGGCGCTGGAGGCCGGCGCCTACGCGCTGGACGGCCTGTCCGAGGGCCGGGAGGCGCTGGAGTCCCGGGGCCGCTCCTCGCCCGGCACCTGCTTCGTGGCGGAGCACCGGGGGAGGGTCGGCGGCTACCTGCTGGCCCTGCCCTACCCGCCGATGCGGATCCCGGACCTCAGCCTGCCCGAGGGGCCCGGTCCGGCGCGCGCCGCCACCGGTGGCGGCCCGGCCGCGGGCAACCTGCACGCGCACGACCTGGTGATCGCCGAGGAGTTGCGCGGCAGGGGGCTGGGCGTCCGGCTGCTGGACCACCTCCTGGAGACGGCGCGGGAGCAGCGGTTCGAGCGGATCTCCCTGGTGGCCGTCCGGGGCACCGAGGTGCTCTGGGCCCCGCTGGGGTACCGCGCCCACCCCGGGGTGGGGATCCCGGCGAGCTACGGCAGCCGGGCGGTCTACATGTCGATGGCCGTGGCGCCGGCCCCGGACGAGAAGTCGAACCACACCGGCGATCCGCTGCAACCGGCGGCACCGACAGACGAATTGGGCTGATGCACATGTTCCGCGTTCGCGACGACTTCCGCAGAGCCCAGGTGGCGATCGCGGCGCTGTTCTGCTTCCTCGGGTTCCAGTACGGGACGTGGGTCTCGCGGCTTCCCGCGCTGAAGGCCCGGCTCGACCTGAGCGAGGCGGAGCTGGGCCTGCTGCTGATGGTCTGCGGCGCGGGCGCGGCCGCCTCCTTCCCCCTGGTGGCGACGCTGATGAGGCGGCTCGGCTCGCGGGGCCTGTCGTTCGTGTCGGCGCTCGGCCTGGGCCTGGTGCTGCCCGCGCTGGCGCTGGCACCGAACTACCCGGTCGCGCTGGCGGTGGTCTGCTTCGACGGCGTCGCCGTCGGGTGCCTGAACGTCGCGATGAACGCGCAGGGGGCCGCGTTGGAGGTCCGGTACGAGCGGACCGCGATGTCCCGGTTCCATGCGACGTTCAGCGGCGGGGCGCTGCTCGCCGCGCTGCTGGCCTCCGGCGTCAACACCCTCACCCCGGCGCTGGGGGTGCACTTCGGGGTGGCCGCGGGCCTTCTGCTGCTGCTGATCGGGTTCGCCCGGCCCAGACTCCTGACGGATGGTCAAAAAGCCGAGGAGTCGGGCGAAGCCGGGCAGGCGGAGCCCAGGGGCCGCCGCAGGCTGACCATGCCGTCCCGGGTGACGGTCTGGATGGGCGGCGCGATGGTCTTCGGCACCGTGACCGAGGGCGCCATGAACGACTGGTCCACGCTCTACCTGCAGGACGTCGTGCACGCCTCGTCGGGTCTGGCCCCGCTGGGCATCGCCGTCGTCTCCGTCATGATGGTGCTGGCCCGGGTCTTCGCCGACGGCTGGCGCAGCCGCTGGGGCGACGGCCGGATCGTCCGGGTCGGCGGCGCGGTGGCCGGGGCCGGGCTGGCACTCGCCCTGCTGGTCGGCGGCGTGGTGCCGACACTGATCGGGTTCGCCTGTGTGGGGCTGGGGATGGCCGCCGCCACCCCGTGCATCTACGTGGCCGCGGCGCACCAGGGTTCGGACGCCCTGGCGCTGGTCGCCGCCACCGGCACGGTGGGCCTGCTGGCCGGTCCGGCGGTGATCGGCTTCATCGCCGACGGCAGCGGCCTGGTGTGGGGCATGGCGGCGGTGGCCGCCTCGGCGGCCCTGGTCTCCGCCTGCGCCACCCGGATCCGCTGGCGGGCCGCGGCGGGGGACAAGGCCGCCCCGGCGAGCCCGGCCGAGGCCCCGGCTAACCCAGCGTGACCCGTACCCCGACCGTGCCCGCCGCCCCGCGCCGCAGCCGGTTGCCCAGCAGGGTGATCGAGCCGATCAGCCCGTACTTGCGGCGCAGCGGCGGCAGGTAGGCGGCGGTCCGCTCGGGGCCGAGGAGTTCGGCGGTGGCCGGGACCTGCTCGCCGTGCAGGTTGCCGCGGATGTCGCAGGGGCCGACCAGGACGTCCCGGCGGTTGCGGATCCGCTTGACCTTCCAGGAGTCGGCGACGGTGGTGAAGCCCAGTGCGTCCCCGTCGCGCACCACCCAGACCGGGGTGGGCACGCCGGTGCCGTCCTTGCGGTAGGTGGTGACGAGCAGGTACTTGGCGGCGGCGAGCCGCTCCAACTGCGTGGCGTCCATGCCCGGCAGTCTAGGAACGCCCACCGGATGCCGGAACAGTGCGGCGCTGGAGTCTCGTCGGAGTGAGCCCCCCGCACCCGCCCGCAGGTCCGGCGCGCGCCACGCCCGGGTTGCGCGGGGGCGTCCCGGCGGTGTCGCCGGGCAGTGCCAGAATGCGGGGGTACGGGGAACGCAACTCTGGAGAAGGTGGCCGGCTTCGTGAGCACGCCAGTCGAACAGCAGGCCCAGCAGGCGATCGGACGGAAGATCGCCGAGGAGCTGGGCGTCCGCGAGGGGCAGGTGAAGGCGGCCGTCGACCTGCTCGACGGCGGCGCCACCGTGCCGTTCGTGGCCCGCTACCGCAAGGAGGTCACCGGCTCGCTCGACGACACCCAGCTGCGCACCCTGGAGGAGCGGCTGCGCTACCTGCGCGAGCTGGAGGAGCGCCGCACCGCCGTCCTGGAGTCGATCGAGGCCCAGGGCAAGCTGGACGACGCGCTGCGCGCCCAGGTGCTGGCCGCCGACTCCAAGGCCCGGCTGGAGGACATCTACCTCCCGTACAAGCCCAAGCGGCGCACCAAGGCGCAGATCGCCCGAGAGGCCGGCCTGGAGCCGCTCGCCGACACCCTGCTCGCCGACCCGGCGCAGGACCCGGCCGCCCTCGCCGCCGGCTACCTGAACGAGTCGGTCGCCGACCAGGCCGCCGCGCTGGAGGGCGCCCGCTCGATCCTGGTCGAGCGGTTCGGCGAGGACGCCGACCTGGTCGGCTCGCTGCGCGAGCGGATGTGGGGCCGGGGCCGGATCGTCGCGACGGTGCGCTCCGGCAAGGAGCAGGACGGCGCCAAGTTCGCCGACTACTTCGACTTCGCCGAGCCGTACACCAGGCTCCCCTCGCACCGGATCCTCGCGCTGCTGCGCGGCGAGAAGGAGGAGGTGCTGGACCTCGACCTGTCGCCGTACGACGGCGAGGACGGCGGCGACCTCCCGGGCGCGAACGACTACGAGCAGCGGATCGCCGCCCGCTTCGGCATCGCCGACCACGGCCGCCCGGCCGACCGGTGGCTCGGCGACACCGTCCGCTGGGCGTGGCGCACCCGGATCCTGGTCCGGCTCGGCATCGACCTGCGGTCCCGGCTGCGCCAGGAGGCCGAGGACGAGGCGGTCCGGGTCTTCGCGGCCAACCTGCGCGACCTGCTGCTCGCCGCCCCGGCCGGCACCCGCGCCACGATGGGCCTGGACCCGGGCTTCCGCACCGGCGTGAAGGTCGCCGTGGTGGACGCCACCGGCAAGGTGGTCGCCCACGAGACCATCTACCCGCACCAGCCCGCCAACAAGTGGGACGCCTCGATCAACACGCTGGCCGTGCTCGCGGCCCGGCACGGGGTGGACCTGGTGGCGATCGGCAACGGCACCGCCTCGCGGGAGACCGACAAGCTGGCCGAGGACCTCATCAAGCGCCACCCCGAGCTGAAGCTGACCAAGGCGATGGTCAGCGAGGCGGGCGCCTCGGTGTACTCCGCCTCCGCGTTCGCCTCGCAGGAGCTGCCCGAGCTGGACGTCTCGATCCGCGGCGCGGTCTCCATCGCCCGCCGCCTGCAGGACCCGCTGGCCGAGCTGGTCAAGATCGACCCCAAGTCGATCGGCGTCGGCCAGTACCAGCACGACCTCAGCGAGCTGAAGCTCTCCCGCTCGCTGGACGCCGTGGTCGAGGACTGCGTGAACGCCGTCGGGGTGGACGTCAACACCGCCTCGGCGCCGCTGCTCACCCGGGTCTCCGGGATCACCGGGACGCTGGCCGACAACATCGTCTCGCACCGTGACGCCAACGGCCCGTTCCGCACCCGCAAGGCGCTCAAGGACGTCGCGCGGCTCGGCCCGAAGGCCTTCGAGCAGTGCGCGGGCTTCCTGCGGATCCCCGACGGCGACGACCCGCTGGACGCCTCCAGCGTGCACCCCGAGGCGTACCCGGTGGTGCGCCGGATCCTCGCCGCCACGGGAGGCGAGCTGCGCGGGCTGATCGGCAACAGCGGTGCGCTGCGCGCGCTGCGGCCCGGGGACTTCGCCGACGACACCTTCGGCATCCCGACCGTCACCGACATCCTCGGCGAGCTGGACAAGCCGGGCCGGGACCCGCGCCCGGCGTTCCGCACCGCCACCTTCAAGGAGGGCGTCGACAAGATCGGCGACCTGGAGGTCGGCATGATGCTGGAGGGCGTGGTCACCAACGTCGCGGCCTTCGGGGCCTTCGTGGACGTGGGCGTCCACCAGGACGGCCTGGTGCACGTCTCGGCGCTGTCGAAGAACTTCGTCAAGGACCCGCGCGAGGTGGTCAAGCCGGGCGACATCGTGACCGTCCGGGTGACCGCGGTGGACGTGCCGCGCAAGCGGATCGGGCTGACCCTGCGGCTGGACGACGAGGTCGGCCGCCCGGGCGGCGGCGAGCGGGGCGGCGGCGAGCGCGGCGGCGGCCGTGACCGGGGCGGCGACAAGGGTGCCCGGCAGGCCCGTCCGCCGCGCCAGGACCGGCGGGGTTCGGGCGGGTCCGGTGCGGGTGCCGGCTCGGGCGGTCAGGCCGCGCCGGCCAACAGCGCCATGGCGGACGCGCTGCGCCGGGCCGGGCTCTCGGGCGGCGGCCAGGGCGGCTCGGACAACCGCCGCTCCGGGCGGCGCTGAGCCTGGCGGTGGACGCCTGGCGGTAGACGCGCGGCGGGCCGGTGGACTTCGTGTCCACCGGCCCGCCGTTTCGCGGTCGCCGCCTCAGGCCAGGACCTTCTCCTTGGCCCGCTGGTACTCCGCCTCGGTGATGGCGCCGCTCGCCTTCAGCTCGGCCAGCTTCGCCAGCTGGTCCGCATGGCTGCGTCCGGCCGCCCCGGCGCCGCCCGGCGGTGTGTCGGTGGCCGCCTCCCGGACGTAGGCCTTGAACGCGGCCTCGCTCTTCCGCGCCTGCTGGACGTCCCGCTCGCTCATCGACTGGCCGCGCACGATGACGTAGACGAGGACGCCGATCAGCGGCAACAGGATCACCAGGATCAGCCAGCCGGCCCGGCCCCAGCCGCTGAGGTCCTGGCTGCGGAAGATGTCCGTGATGATCTTGAAAAGCAGGAAGAACCAGAGGATCCAGAGGAACAGCTCCAGCATCGTCCAGAAAATGTTGAGCAGCGGGTAGTTGTCCATGACGCTCCCGTCGGTGCTGACGCGCTTCAGACGAGTCATATCACCGCATATAGGACATCGCTTTGCCGTGCTCGGCCATTCTGGTGATCTTCACCGCCGAGAGGCGTGCTGAGCGGCCTGCCGGGAAGAGCGCGGTGGACGCGCCGTCGGCACCGGGGGGCTTCGGCAGGGGCGGGCGGGGTCGGGCTGCGGAGCGGCTCAGCCGGTGGCCCGTCGGCGCAGCTCCACCGCCAGCCCGACCAGCTCGCCCCACCAGGCCTCGTGCCCGCCCACCAGCAGCCGCTGCGCCTCGGTCGGCTCCACCGCCCGTACCTCGACGACCTGCTCGCCGTCCTCCGGGTTGGTCGGCGCGGAGTCCACCGCCACATCGGCCCAGCCCCAGAGCCAGGCCTTCTCCGGGTGCGGCTGCCACGGCCGGTACGGCTCGGGGTTGTCCGTCACGCACCGGTGTGCGCCGAGCCAGGCCGGCGCGCCGAGCAGCCGCGCGCCGGCCTCCTCGCGGAGCTCGCGGGCCAGGCAGGAGTCGACGCTCTCGCCGCTCTCCCGGGTGCCGCCCGGCAGGAACCAGTGGTCGCGGGCGTCCCGGCAGAGCACGACCAGTCCGTCGGTGAAGCCCACCAGGTGGATGTTGGTGACCAGCTCGTCCGGCGGCAGCGCGGTGGAGAACTGTGCGTCGAAGCGACCCCACGCCCAGTACTGCGGTGCGTGCAACGCGGGGAAGCGGGCGGCCAGTTCGGCGGCTCTGTCGGTGGTGTCCGTTCGGTCCGTGGTATCGGTCATTCGGTGATCGTAGTGCCGGTGGAGCGCAGCAGGGGGACGGCCGGATGAGCCAGGGTGAGTTCGGCCGCATCGATCGCCCGCGGGCGGCGGGGGATGGTCGCCTCCAGCGGTGCACCGGCCCAAGTGCCCAGCGAGATCTCGGCGGTGATGCCTGGTCCGAAGCCGGCGATCAGCCCCTGCGCCCCCTCGGTGACGGCGCCCTCCTCGAACAGCCGGGCGAGGGCGTCGAACACCACGGCGCTGGCGATGTTGCCGCGCTCGGTGAGGGTGGCGCGGCTGAACCGGAAGGCCGCGGGCTCCAGGTCGAGGTAGTGGCAGAGGTCGTCCAGGATGCGCGGGCCGCCGGCGTGCACGATGTAGAAGCCCAGGCCCGAGATGTCCCAGCTGTGGGCGGTGGCGAGTTCGCGCAGGGCCGGGGCGAGCATCTCCATCGTGCCGGGGACGCGCTTGTCGAGCTGAAAGTGGAACCCGGTGTCCTTGACCCCGTACGAGATCCAGTCCTCGGTACCGGGGACGAGGTGCGAGCCGTTGCGCTCGACGTGTACGCCGCTGCCGCCCCGGCCGCGGACGACGGCGGCGGCGACGGCGTCCCCGAACAGGCCGTTGGAGAGCAGCGAGCCGACGCCGAGGTCGGTCGGCTGGTAGCAGAGCGAGCAGAACTCGCAGGCCACGATGAGGACGTTGGAGCCGGGGTAGGCGCGGCAGAAGTCGTGGGCCCGGTTGACGGCCGCGCCGCCGGCGGCGCAGCCGAGTTGGGCGATCGGCACCTGGCGGGTGTCGGAGCGGAAGCCCATGGTGTTGATCAGCCAGGCGGTCAGCGAGGGCATCATGAAGCCGGTGCAGGACACGTACACGATCAGGTCGATGTCCCGGGCGGACAACTCGGCGTAGCCGAGCGCGCGTTCGACCACCTCGGGGACGCGCTGCTTGGCCTCCCGCTCGTAGACGGCGTTGCGGGTGGTGAAGCCCGGGTGCCGCAAGGTCTCCTCGATCGGCTGGACCAGGTGCCTGGTCTGCACCCCGGTGTTCTCGATCAGCCGTAGTGCCAGGGCGAGTTGCGGGTGCCCGGCGTGCAGGCTGCGGGCCAGGTCGAGGGTCTCGTCCAGGGTGATGACGTGCTCGGGTACGGCGATGGCGGGTCGGCAGAGTGTTGCCATGGGTGCGGGTCTACCCCTCGTGGCCTACGGGTGCGGCGGACTGGTGACGGGCGGGTGCTGCGCTGCTGTCACCAGGCGACCGGCAGGGTGCGGGGGTAGCGCCAGATCGAGCCGGTCTGCCAGTCCAGCTCCTCGGCGGGGACGGCGAGCCGCAGCCCGGGGAAGCGGCGCAGCAGGGTGCCGATGGCGACCTGGAGCTCCATCCGGGCGAGGTGGGCGCCGGGGCAGTGGTGGGTGCCGTAGCCGAAGGTCATGTGGTTGGCGGTGCCGCGGTCGAGGTCCAGCTCGTCGGGCCGTTCGAACATCCGCCCGTCGCGGTTGGCGGCCAGGTAGGAGACGTGCACGGCCTCGCCGGCCCGGATCAGGACCCCGCCGAGCTCGACGTCCTCGGTGGCGACCCGGGCGATGCCGACGCCCTGGCGGAACGGGATGAAGCGGAGCAGCTCCTCCAGGGCGCGCGGCAGCTGCTCGGGCCGGGCGCGGAGCTTGGCCAGCTGCTCGGGGTGGGTCAGCAGGGTGTAGGTGATGTTGCTGAGCTGGTAGGTGCTGGTGTCGTGGCCGGTGACCAGCAGGACCATGGCCATCACGGCGAGTTCCTGGTCGTCCAGCAGTTCCTCGCCGTCCCGGGCGGTGGCGAGCGCGCTGATCAGGTCCTCACCGGGGTCGCGGCGGCGGGCGGCCGTCAGCTCGGAGAAGTACGCGCGCAGCGCGGCCTTGGCGTCCACCTGGCCCGCGCCGCTGCCCGGGCCCATGGACATCATCGCGACGGCGTGGCCGCGGAGTTCGGCGCGGTCCTGCTCGGGGATTTCGAGCAGCTCGCAGATGGTGGTCATCGGGAGCCGGCTGGAGAGGTGGCGGACCAGGTCGGCGGGGGAGCCGTGCTCGGTCATCTCGTCGAGGTAGCCGTCGACGATGGCCTGGGTCTTGGGGCGCATCCGCTCGACCTGGCGGTTGGTGAAGCCCTGGGCGACCAGGCGGCGCAGCCGGTTGTGGGCGGGCGGGTCCATCAGGTTGATCGCCTCGACCTGGGCGATCGGGGCGGGTGTCATCCGGGGGAGGTCGCGCCCGATGCCGGCGGCGCGGCTGAAGCGGCGGTCGGTGGTGACCACGCGGACGTCCTCGTAGCGGGTGGCCAGCCAGGCCTCGCCCTCGCCGTGCGGCAGCCGGATTCTGGCGATCGGGTCCTCGGTGAGCAGTCGCTTCAGGAGGGGGTCGAACTCCAGGCCGTCGGTGTGGTTGAAGGGACAGTCCCACACGGGGGCGGAGGTAGTCACGGGCTATCCAATGGCCGGAGTCGGTACCGCCCGAAGCAGAGGTCGTTCGGGCGCGGACGTGCTGATGTTCCCCCATCGAGGGGCGGAAATCCGGGCAGATCAGATAGTTCGCTCGATCGAGGGAGATACCTGATTGTCAGGCGATATGTCGTGTGGTCTGTTCACTGATCCGTCGTGCGGCGGGCGGGAGTTGGGGTCCGGGCCCGCCCGCCGGATCCTGCGGGCGGGCCCGGCGGCGGCTCAGCCGGCGGGGACGTAGTCGAAGCGCGGGGTGAGGGTGCCGAGGACGCTGCCGGCCTTCGGGCCGGGGCGGTTCGTGTACTGGGAGATCAGGTCGGAGGCGTCCTGGGTGACGTGGAACGGCAGCTTGTCCAGCTTGAAGCCGGTGAAGGTCGGCCGCCCGCTGGCGATGACCTCGCCGTAGCTGGTGTCGCCCACCGGGAACTCCGGCGAGACCTCCGTACCGTCCACCTGGAGGCCCGAGGACCAGAGCGGGGTCGGCATCACGCGGATGTACGTCGGGATGAGGGTGAAGGTGTGGCCGGAGCCCGGGTGGGTGAGCTTGAGGCCGCCGGGGTAGAAGATCCGGCCCTGCGCGTCCAGGTGGTCGCCGGCGGTCGAGCCGATCGGCATCTCGACGCCCTTGCCGTCCTCGTCCATCCGGAAGGGCTCGATCGCGGTGACGGTGACGTTCTCCTCGGCGATCCACTTGCTGGTCTCCTCGCTCAGGGCGAGGTGGGCGCTGCCCCAGGGCGAGATGTAGACGCCGCCCGCGCGGGTGGTGGCGGCCGACTCCGTGCGCCCGGGGGAGGCGGAGGCGCTGGTGGCGAAAGCGGCCGGGGCGAGCAGGGTGCCGGCGGCGGCCAGGACGGCGAGCCGGCGAAGGGCGCGGTGCATGGTGGACTCCTCGGAACGGGGGGTGGGATTCCAGGGCCCAAGGGGCCTGGAAGCGGGGGGCGGATCGGGCCGGGAGGCGGTGGGGCCCGCAGGAACGGGCCGGTGAAGCGGCGGACCGTGGACCGCACCTGCCTCTCGTGGGGTCAAATCTCCTTGGCGTACAGGTGATCTGATCTATCGTCAGCTGTCCGGACGGTCGGGTCCGGTGGTGGGGGAGCTGTGATCAACAGGGATCGTAAGTGCACGGATGTGCCCGCTTTCGCCAAGTTCCCCCGCGCGGGGGAAAAGCAGGACACATCCGGGTGAGGAGGGCCCTGCGGGGGCGAACCAAGATCGCTTGGCCCCCTAGGTTGGCCCGCGGCCCATCGATCCGCCCCCTGCCCCTTCCCCCGGACTCTTGGAGAGCCCTGTGCGGAACCCCCTGCCCTCGCGACGCGGCTTCCTGACCGCCGCGACCACCCTGCTGACCGCCGCCGCGCTCGGCGGCCCGCTGCTCGGCACCGGCCGGGCCGGCGGCCACTTCGACGCCCCGTCCGTCGCGCTGGACCAGCCGGCCAACCTCACCGACGTCTACGCCTTCACCAGCCCGGACGCCCCCGACACCGTCACCCTGATCGTCGACGTCCAGTCCGCCCAACTGCCCGGCGCCGCACCGCTCAACTACCCCTTCGCCACCCGCGCCCGGTACGAGATCCACGTCGACGCCACCGGCAACGGCGTGCCGGACCTCACCTACCGCTGGACCTTCCGCAACGAGGACCGCCGCCCCTTCGGCGCCGGCCCGATCGCCGCCACCCCGGTCCGCTCGCTGCGCGACCCGGGCCTGCTGTTCCGCCAGCGCTACACCCTGGAGCGGATCCGCCCCGGCCGGGCTGCCGAGACGCTCATCGCCGACGGCGTCGCCGTGCCCACCCACACCGGCCTCACGCTGATGCCCGACTACGGCGCCCTGCGCACGGAGGCCACCCGCGCCCTGCCCGGCGGCGGGCGCACCGTCGCCACCCAGAGCGCCGAGTCGTTCATCGCCGACATCCGGGTGTTCGGGCTCTTCGTGCTCGGCACCGCCGGCCCCGTCCCGGGCGCGCTGCCCGGCACCAACCCGCTCTCCGCGGTCAACGTCAGCAGCCTGATCCTCCAGGTGCCCAAGCGTGAACTCGCCCTCAACGGAGACCCGCAGCGCAACCCGGTGATCGGCGTCTGGTCCACCGTCTCGCGCGAGGGCGCCGACCTCTCCCGCGACCTGCGCACCCAGCAGGCGACGTACCGGCAGGTCGCCCGGCTCGGCAACCCGCACATCTGCTTCGCCCTGTGGGGCTCCTCCGCCGCCAACTCCGCCCCCGGCGGCCCCGAGGACCGCTTCAACTCCCGTGCCGCCGCCGACGACCACCTCGACCAGGCGTTCCTCGACGCCGCGCTCGACCCGGCGCCCCCGCACCGGATCCAGGACGCCCAGGGCTTCGCCGCCCCGTCCGGACCGCGCGAGGACATCCGGGCACTGTTCCTCGGCGGCATCGGACGCGACAACGGTGCGCGCTTCGGCCTCGACCTCACCGCCCCGTCCATGAACGCCGACGCCGACCCGCGCGCCGTCGTCTGGGCCGACGAGCTGCGGCTCAACCTCACCACCCCGGTGAGCGCCTCGCCCCACCCGGACGGCGTCCTCGGCGGAGACCTCCAGGGCTACCCCAACGGCCGGCGGCCCAACGACATCATCGACCCGCCGCTGCTGCGCATGCTGGAGGGCGAGCCCTGGAACGGGCGCTCCGCCGCCGGACTGCTGCCACCACCCGCCTTCGACTGGCAGCCCAAGCCGGCCGCGGACGCCTTCCCCTACCTCAACCTCCCGCACGCCGGGCCGTGACGGGGGACGCGCGGCCACGCCGAGGGGCCGGGCGGTAGGGACCGAAGCCGACGAGACGGGTGGGGCAGGAGTGGGGACGAGGGTGGAGACACCGGCGGGCAGGGCGCGTTGGGCGCTGCGGGCCCGGGTGGGGCGGGCCCTGGCGGCCGGCGGCCTGGTGCTCGCCTGCGCGGGCGGGCTGCTCGCGCTCGGACCGCGGGCGGCCGCGCCGGGCGGCCCGGTCCGCGCGGCGCCCCCGGTGAGCGGTGCCGCCGACCGGGTGGAGGAGGCCCGCGCCGCCGTCGAACGGCAACCCCAGGACCCTTCCGCCTGGGCGCGGTTGGCGCTCGCCAGGCTCGACCGCGCCCGCCTCACCCTGGACGCGGCCGACCTCGCCGCCGCCGAGCAGGCGCTGCACCGCTCGCTCGGCCTCCGCCCCGAGCGCAACTACGACGCGGTCGCCGGCCTCGGGCAACTCGCCAACGCCCGACACGAGTTCGGCGCGGCGGGGGAGTACGGCCGACAGGCGACGGCGATGGCGCCGGACCGGCCGGCCGGCTACGCGGTCCTCGCCGACGCCGAGATCCAGCTCGGCGACTACCCCGCCGCCACCGCGGCCGCCCAGCGCCTGCTCGACCTCGCCCCCACCGTGGCCGGCTACACCCGGGCCGCCTACGACCTGGAGACGCACGGCCGCGCCGAGGAGGCCCGACTCGCCCTCGAACGCGCCCTGGAGAGCGCGAGTACCCCCGCCGACCGGGCCTTCTGCGCGCACCGGCTGGGCGACCTCGCCTGGGAGTCCGGCCGGACCGACGACGCCGAGCAACACTACCGCCGGGCCCTCGCCGCGGCCCCCGGCGACCAGAGCGCCGAGGCCGGTCTCGCCCGGGTGCTCGCCGCCCAGGGGCGGACGGCGCAGGCGGCGCAGCGCTACCGCTCGCTGACCGACCGCGCGCCGACCCCCCAGTTCCTGCTGGAGTACGCAGAGTTGCTGCTCGCCGACGGGCAGCCGGCCCAGCAGCCGCTGACCGCCCTCGCGGCGGAGGCCCGGCTGCTCGCGGCCTCCGGCGGGCCGGTCGACCCGCAGCTTGGCCTCTACCTCGCCGACCACGGCGACCCCGCGGCCGCCGTCGCCCTGCTGCGCGGCGAACGGGCCGCCCGGCACAGCGTGCTGGTCGCCGACGCCCTCGGCTGGGCCCTGCACCGGGCCGGCCGCGACGAGGAGGCCATCGGCCACCTGCGCGAAGCCGCCCGGACCGGCTGGCACAGCACCGCCTTCGACTACCACCTCGGCGCCGTCGAGCACGCCCTCGGCCTCCCCGAGGCGGCCGGCCACCTGCGCCAGGCCCTCACCCGCAACCCCCGGTTCTCCCCGTACCACGCGCCCCGGGCAGCCGCGCTGCTCGACGAAGGAAACGAATGACCCGCCGACCGCTCACGGCCGCCGCCTGCGCGGCCGCCCTGCTGGCCGCCCTCGCCGCCACCGCGCCGGCCGCCCGGGCCCACCCGCTGGGCAACTTCACCGTCAACCGCTACGACGGCCTGCGGCTGCTGCCCGACCGGATCGAGGACACCGTCGTCGTCGACACCGCCGAGATCCCCACCGCGCAGGAGCAGGCCGCCACCGACACCGACCACGACGGCCGGATCGGCCCGGCCGAGGCCGCCGCCCGCGCTGCTGCCCGCTGCGCCGAACTCGCCCGCGCGGCCCGGGGGTCGGTCGACGGGCGGACGGTGGACTGGGAGGTCGCCGGATCCGGGCTGGAGTACCGGCCGGGCGCCGCCGACCTGCCCACCGCACGGCTCGGCTGCGCGCTGCGGGCCCGCGCCGACCTCGGCCGCGCGGCCACCGTCGCCTTCGACTCCGGGGCGGACCGCGAACGGCTGGGCTGGAAGGAGGTCAGCGCGAGCGGCGACCGTGTCCGGCTCGCCGCCTCGGACGTCCCGGCGGCCAGCGTCAGCAACGAACTGCGCGACTACCCCGCGGAGTTGACCGGAGCCCCGCCGGCCGTCGTGTCGGCGGCGCTGCGCACCGAGCCCTCGGGGGAGGCGGCCGCCCCCGTGCCGGAGCCCACCGGGCGGACGGCGACAGCGCCGGGGGAGTCGGCGGGGGCGCCGGCCGGCGAGCCGGTCCTCTTCCCCGCGCTGGAACGGCGGTTGGCCTCGCTTGCGGCGACGGCCGACCTGACCGTCCCGGTCGGCCTGTTGGCCCTGGCCCTCGCCCTTCTGCTCGGCGCGGGCCATGCGGCCCTGCCCGGCCACGCCAAGCTCGCCGTCGCGGCCTGCCTGGCCCGGCGCAGGGGCGGGGTGCGCGCCGCCCTCGCGGTCGGGGCCACCGTGACGGTGACCCACACGGCGGGTGTGCTGGTCACCGGGCTGGCGCTGACGGCCTCGATGACCCTGGCCGGCGAGCGGCTGCTCGGCTGGCTCGGCGCGGCGGGCGGTGCGTTGATCGCGGCGATCGGCGTCGGCCTGGTCGTCACGGCGGCCCGTACGCTCACCGGGCACGGGCACGGGCACGGGCATCACCACGGCCACGGCCACGATCACGGTAGTCACGGCCACGGCCACGGCCACGATCACGGCCACAGCCACAGCCACAGCCACGATCACGGTGGTCACCACCACCGGCATGGCGGCAGGCTCCCGCTGCTCGGCGTCGGCCTGGCCGGCGGCCTCGTCCCCAGCCCGTCCGCGCTGGTGATCCTGCTCGGCGCGGTGGCCCTGGGGCGGACGGCCTTCGGCGTCCTGCTGGTCCTCGGCTACGGCCTCGGCATGGCCCTCGCCCTGACCGCCGCCGGCCTGCTGCTCTCCGGCACCAGCACCCGCCTCGCCGCCCGTACGGCGGACCGCCTCCCCGCGCTGCGGCGGTACGCCCCCTACGGCAGCCTGGTCACGGCCGCGGTGGTACTGGCGGTGGGGGTGGGCCTGGCGCTGCGAAGCCTCGCCCAGGTGTGAGCGCGCCGCCCGGTCCGGGCGTGCCGACTGCGCCGGTGCGGTCCGCTCCGGCGCAGGCCGGTGCGCGGACCAGGCATCCGCTCGGAAGCGACCCAGCGGTCCGTCAAATGCCGTACTCCGCTCGGGAAATGACATGCACGCCCCTAGCCAACCGGCCAGTAACAGTCCTACGGTCGACTTCCCGTAGCCTCCACGGAGGAGCTGGCATGCAACGACGCCCCCACGCGCTCAGGCTCCCGGTCGCCGGACTCTCGGCGGCCCTCCTCGTCACCGCGACCCTCACGACCACCCCCGCCCCGGCCGCTCCCGCTCCCGCCGTGGCCGCCGCGCCCGGCGACTACTGCGGCGGCCGCTGCCTCGACATCCTGCCGCCCGGCGAGAACGGCAACGCCACCCTCGCCGACATCCTGGTGAACAAGGTCTTCGGCACCCGCCCCGCCCACACCGACGACCAACTCGGCCCGTACGCGGCCCTCGCGGCCAACTACCCGGGCCTCACCGAGGCCCAACTGCGCAGCTTCTTCAACGACGCCTCCTTCGGCGTCCCCGCCGACCAGGTGGCGAGCACCGTCCGGCCGCGCTCCGACGTCGCCATCGTCCGCGACAAGGCCACCGGAGTCCCGCACATCACCGGCACCACCCGGTACGGCACCGAGTTCGGCGCGGGGTACGCCGCCGCCCAGGACCGGCTCTGGCTGATGGACCTCTTCCGGCACGTCGGGCGCGGCCAGCTGTCCGGGTTCGCGGGCGGCGCCGCGGCCAACCGGCAGCTGGAGCAGAGCTTCTGGCAGGCCGCGCCCTACACCGAGGCGGAGCTCCAGCAGCAGATCGACTCCATCGCCACCCAGGGCGACCGGGCCCGGCAGGCGCTCGACGACGCCAAGGCCTACCTGGAGGGGATCAACCAGTACGTCAAGGAGTCCTACGACGGCCGCTACTTCCCCGGCGAGTACGACCTGACCGGGCACATCAACCCGATCACCAACGAGGGGTCGATCGAACCCTTCAAGCTCACCGACCTGGTGGCCCTCGCCTCCGTGGTCGGCGCGCTGTTCGGCTCCGGCGGCGGCGGCGAACTCTCCTCCGCCCAGGTCAAGACGGCCGCCGAGGCCCGCTACGGCAAGGAGGCCGGCGACGCCGTCTGGAAGTCGCTGCGCGAGGCCGAGGACGCGGAGGCCGTGCAGACCCTGCACGACGGGCAGGCCTTCCCCTACGCCCAGGTGCCGGACAGCCCGCAGGGCGCCGCGATCCCGGACCCGGGCTCGGTGGTGCCCGAGCGGATGGTCTACGACGCCACCGGCTCCGCCAACCAGCTCAGCACACCCGCACCCGGCGTCCTGCCCGGGGCGCTGCTCAGCGACCGGCACGGCATGTCCAACGCCCTGGTCGTCTCCGGGAGCCACACCGACGACGGCCACCCCGTCGCCGTCTTCGGCCCGCAGACCGGGTACTTCGCCCCGCAGCTGCTGATGCTGGAGGAGATCCAGGGCCCGGGCATCAGCGCCCGCGGCGCCGCGTTCGCCGGCCTCAGCTTCTACGTGCAGCTCGGCCGCGGCCAGGACTACGCCTGGAGCGCCACCTCCGCGGGCCAGGACATCACCGACACCTACGCCGTGCCGCTCTGCACCACCGACGGCTCGCCGGCCACCACCGCCGCCAACTCCTACCTGTGGCACGGGCAGTGCCTGCCGTTCGACCGGCTGGAGCGGAAGAACGCCTGGGCCCCGACCACGGCCGACTCCACCGCGGCCGGCTCGTACAGCCTGGTGATGTACCGGTCCAACTACGGGCTGGTCACCGCGCGCGGAACGGTCGGCGGCGCCCCGGTGGCCTTCGCCTCGCTGCGCTCCACCTACCGGCACGAGGCCGACTCCATCATCGGCTTCCAGGAGCTCAACGACCCCGGCGCGGTGCACGACGCGGCAGGGTTCCAGCGGGCCGCCCAGGACATCAACTACACGTTCAACTGGTTCTACGCGGACTCCAGGGACACCGCGTACTACAACTCGGGCAGCAACCCCGTCCGCCCGGCCGGGGTCGACCCGGGGCTGCCGCTGCGGGCCGAACCCGCCTACGAGTGGGCCGACTTCAACCCGGCGGCGAACACCGCCAGGTACACCCCGCCGGCCCGGCACCCGCAGTCGGTCAACCAGGACTACTACGTCTCCTGGAACAACAAGCAGGCCGACGCCTACACCGCGGCCGGGTTCGGCAACGGCTCGGTGCACCGCGCCAACCTGCTGGACGACCGGGTCAGGGCGCTGCTGGCGAACGGCGGCAAGGCGAGCCGGGTCACCCTCACCCAGGCGATGGAGAGCGCCGCCCTGGCCGACCTGCGGGCCGAGGACGTGCTGCCCGAGCTGCTGAAGGTGATCCGCAGCGCCCCGGTGACCGACCCGGCCACCGCCACGGCCGTGCAGCAGCTGGAGACCTGGCTGGCGCACGGCGCCCAGCGCCGGGAGACCTCGGCCGGCAGCCACGCCTACACGGACGCGGTCGCGATCCGGACCATGGACGCCTGGTGGCCGCTGGCGGCCGAGGGCGTGATGCGGCCCGGCCTCGGGGACGGGCTGTTCACCGCGCTGACCGGTGCGCTCCAGATCAACGAGTCCCCGTCGGGCGGGCAGGCCGGCCCCGGCGGCGGGTCGACCAGCGCCAACGAGTCGATCCCGCACAAGGGGTCCGCCTTCCAGTACGGGTGGTGGAGCTACCTGGACAAGGACCTGCGGTCCGTCCTCGGCCAGCCGGTGGCGAGCCCGCTGGCCAGGCCGTTCTGCGGCGGGGGAGACCTCGCGGCCTGCCGGTCGGTGCTGCTGGACACCCTGAGGCGGGCGGCCGCGCAGACCCCGGCCCAGGTGTACCCCGGCGACGCGGACTGCGCCGCCGGTGACCAGTGGTGCGCGGACACCGTCATCCAGCGGCCGCTGGGCGGGGTGACCGACCCCAAGACCACCTGGCAGAACCGCCCGACCTACCAGCAGGTCGTCCAGTTCACCTCCCACCGCTGAGCCCGTGGTGCGGGTGGGGCCCCGGACCCCCGGGGCCCCACCCGCGCCCGCCAGGGCCCGGCGCGCAGCACGTCACCGCGGGTCGGTTCAGCGGGGTTTGGCGGGCTTGACGGCGTACCAGAGGGTGACCGGCGTGCCGAGCGGTACGGATCTGCCCTGTTCGGGGTCGGTGCGCAGGGCCTGGCCCTCGGGGGTGCCGACGACGCCCTCGCTGTAGACCGTGACGTTGGTGAGGTGGGCGGCCTTCAGGGCCTGCTCGGCGGCGGCCCGGCTGAGGCCGGCGACCGCCGGGACGGTCGCCCGGCCGTCCGAGATCCGCAGGAACACCTTGCTGCCGGGGGCGACCCTGGTGCCCGCCTTCGGGTCGGTGCCGATGATCCGCAGCTCCGGGACGCCGCCACTGTCGACGTAGTCGCCGTCGACGGCGAAACCGAGGTCCTGGAGCCGCTGTTCGGCGGCCACCTGGTCCAGGCCGACCAGATCGGGCACCGCCACCTGCTTCGCGGAGGGGGACGCCGAGCGCGAGGGCGAGGCGGATCGCGAGGGCGAGGGGCGCGTCGGAGAGGGGGAGCGCGGGGGGACGGACGCGGACACGGACGGGGACACCGACTGCGACGGGGACGGCGCCGGTGAGGCGGTGGGCGCCGGGGTGGTCGGCGAGCCCTGCGCGGCCGTGCCGCCGAGCCCCCGGCCGAGCGCGAACACCAGGACGACGGCGACCAGTACGGCGATCACCACGGCGACCACCGCCGCCGGGCCGCAGCCGCGGCGCCGCGGGGGCAGCCGGTACTGCGGGCCCTGTACGGGGTGGTGGCCGGGGGCGGGGGCGCCGGGCCGACGGGCGGCGCCCTGGCCGTTGCGGGAGGGCCGGCGGCCGGAGCGGTCCTCGCGGCGGTCCCGGTCCCGATCCCGGTCGTCCCGGCCCTGGTCGTCCGGGGAGCGGTCGTCCCGATCCCGGTCGTCCCAGTCGGGTTCGATCCGGCCCGGGACGTCCACCGCGAACGCCGCGCACGCCGCCCCCTGCCCCGCGGACACCGACGACACCCGCAGCGCCACCCCGAACCGGTCGCTCCGGGCGCCCTGCACCTGCCCGGCCAGGTCGGCGCCCGGAACCCCGAACAGCGAGGCGATGTCCAGCCCGGCGCCGAGCCGGTCGAAGGGCGGGGTGTAGCGCAGCTCCACCGTCCGCGCGTGGTCGGGCGCCAGCGGCGCCTCCAGCTCCGCACGGTCGAACTCCAGCCGCCCCTCGACCTCCTCCACCGGCTCCAGCAGGTAGCCGGTGGAAACCTGCCCGGCGTTGCGGACCGTCAGCCGCACCACCACCGGGAACCCGGCCTCACCGAGCAGCCGGGCCGGCTCGCACCAGGCCTGGACGGCGGCGTTCAGCCCCGCCCGCAGGTCCGTCCCGCAGTGCGGGCCCGGACAGTGGACCCCGAGCCGCTCGGCGCCGTCCGTACGGGTGCCGCACAGGCGGCAGAACAGTCTCATGGTCCCCCCATAAGCCCGAACCCGCCTCCTGCGGGGGCCGGTTCACACCCCCGGTACCCGGCCGCCGCGCGGTGGAACCGCGGCTCCCCGAACCGCGTCCCGCCCGTGACCGATCGGCCCCGCACTCGTCACCAAGCGGGCGGGGCCGTGGAGTTCACCGGGAACGCGCTCGCCGAACAGGGGGAGGGATCCAGCCGTTTTCAGCGGAAGTCATCACAGCAGTCTGGGAGAAGCCCATCCTGGTCCCCACGCATCAGGCTGGGCGCGCGCGGGTGATGTCGCTGCACGCTGCCGCCCCGCGTGTCGCACCTGCTCCCCTGCCCTCCTCCCGTTGTAGGAGAACCAGATCATGACCACCCAGAGCGCGTCGTCGAGAACCGTCCCCCACGGTCCGCTGAACCGGCTCAACCACGGTTCGCACCGCGCCGCACTGAACATCTTCATGGTGATCGTGCTCGGCCACTGGGCCGAACACCTCACCCAGGCCTACCAGATATGGGGCCTCGGCTGGACGGTGCCGAAGTCCAAGGGCCTCCTCGGATACCAGTACCCCTGGCTGGTGACCTCGGAGTGGATGCACTACGGATACGCGCTCGTCATGATCATCGGGCTGTTCCTGCTGCGCCCGGGCTTCGTGGGACGCGGCCGCACCTGGTGGACGGTGGCGCTGGTGATCCAGTTCTGGCACCACATCGAGCACCTGCTGCTGTTGCTGCAGGCGCAGACCCACCACTTCCTGTTCGGGAAGGCCGCGCCCACCTCGGTGCTGCAGCTGGTCTTCGCCCGGGTCGAACTGCACCTCTTCTACAACACCATCGTCTTCATCCCGATGGTGATCGGCATGTACTACCACCTGCGCCCCAGCCGTCAGGAGCTGTCCGAGATGACGTGCAGCTGCCGTCACGTCGTCCACCGGCACGAGGTCGCGGCCACCGCGTGAGTGCCACCGGATCGCTGCGGTCCTTCCGGCGGACCGTTGCCGTCGGCGTCGGTGTCGCCGTGCTGCTGCTCGTCGCGCTGGCCTGGATCAGCGCCCGGGAGCCGGTCCGGCTGTCCGGCGCCGCCCCGGCCGACGGCGGTGCGGTCGCCGACGCCCCCGAGGAGGTGGCGCTGACCTTCTCGGGGGACGACTTCGCCCCCCAGTCGGTCTACCTCCAGGTCAACGGACCGGACGGGTTGCCGGTCACCGACGGCGCCGCGCGGCTGGACGGCCGCCGCGTGGTGTCGCCGGTCCGGATCAGGACCCCCGGCGAGTACCTGGTCACCTACCGGCTCACGTTCGGCGACGGCGACGTCTCGGGCACGACCGCCTTCGCGGTCGGGCCCGGGGCGGCCGGCCGGCCCGCCGCCGCCCCGGTGGACGACGGACTGTCGGCGCACGAGCACACGATGGACGGCGTCTGGAACCTGCTGCTGCTGTGCGTCGACGCCGTCCTGCTGCCGGGGGCCGTCCTGCTGATGCTGCGTCGCCCGCGGGTGCGCCGCGAACGCCCGGCGGGCCCGGTCGGCTCGGGCTGAGCCCCGCCGGTCCGTCGGCACCCGCGGAACGGCGGGTGCCGACGGTGTCCGGGGCCGAACGCCCGGGCGCCGCCGGCACCGGTGGTGCGGGGGCGGTCAGCCGCCGTACTGGGCGAAGATCTTCGCGAACTCGTACGGCTGCTGCGCGATGTTGGTGCACTTGAACAGTGCGCCGGTGCAGGCGTTGGCGTCCCGGGTGGCGTCCCAGAAGGCCAGCTCGCCGAGGTGGTGCTGCTTGGCGAAGGCGACCAACTGCTGGGCGTCCGCCTGGTTGTAGACCTGGTGGTCGTCGTTCTCCCCGATCATCGGGGTGACGCCGACCATGGCCCAGAGCTGGGCGTCGGTCTTCGCCGGGTAGAGCGCCTTGAGCTGCCCGTACAGCGCCTGGGCCGCCTGGACGGCGGCGTCGCCGTAGTCGGAGCCGATCCGGTAGTAGTCCATCGCCATGATGTTCACCAGGTTGACGTCCACGCCGGCGTCCCGGGCCGAGCGGACGATGGCGACGCCCTCGGAGGTCAGGCCCTCGGGCAGCACCGGCAGGGTGAAGGAGACCTTCAGCCCCGGGTTGGCCTTCTGCAGCTTGGCGAGCGCGGCGGACCGGCGGTCGTTGGCGGCGGTGTCGGCGATCGCGGCGCCCTCGATGTCGAAGTCGACGAAGCGCAGGTTGTAGGCCTTGACCACGGCGTCGTACTCGGCGAGGAGGGAGTCCACGGTGCTGCAGGCGGCGGCGAGTTCGGTACCGCTGGCGCCGCCGAAGGACACCTTGACGTCGCCGCCGGCCGCGCGCAGCGCGTCCACCTGGTCCTTGGCCCAACCGGTCCGCGGGTCATAGGCGTTGAACCAGCTGGCCTTGCAGCCGACGCCGGTGACGAAGCCCATGGTGAAGGACTTCAGGTTGCCGGCCGCGGCCATCGCGGGCATCGACGGGGTCGGCCAGGCGCCCATGTCGATGTAGGGGGCGACCGGGACGGCGGCGCCGGGCGGCGGCGTGGTCGGCGTGGCGGTCGGCGTGGCGGTGGGGGAGGCGGTGGGCGTGGTCGAAGTGGGCGGCGGGGTACTGGGGTTGCCGCCCGGTCCGGTGAGCGCGACGTCGTCGGCGAGGTAGCCGCCCTGCCCGTACCAGCCGTGCAGGTACACGGTGACGCTGGTGGTGGCCGGCCCGGTGGTGAAGGTGGTGGACAGCTGCTGCCAGCCGGTGCCGCCGGGCGTCCAGACGGCCGGGTCGGTGACCCCGCTGCCGGTCGCGCCGAGGTAGACGTACGGGCCCTGCACCCAGGCGCTCAGCGTGTACCTGGTGTTGGGCTGCACGGCGACGTTCTGGCCGCACTGCGCGGTGTCGCCGCTGCCCACGGCGCCCTTGAGCGCGTACGAGCCGCTGTGCGCGCCGGTGTTGACCACGCTGCCGGTACCGGCGGAACAGCTCCAGGGGCCGAGCGAGCCGCTCTCCAGGCCCGGGTTGGCGAGCAGGTTGCCGTCGGCCGCGCCGGCGTTCCCGGCGAGGGTGGCGAGCCCCCCGGCCGCCAGGG
This sequence comes from Kitasatospora sp. NPDC048239, assembly GCF_043202015.1. Classification (NCBI taxonomy): domain Bacteria; kingdom Bacillati; phylum Actinomycetota; class Actinomycetes; order Kitasatosporales; family Streptomycetaceae; genus Kitasatospora; species Kitasatospora sp. NPDC048239. Next base: position 799,104 of record NZ_JBICZP010000001.1, read on the forward strand.
CGGTGGCGGCGGCGAGGGTGAGCAGCTTGGTGCGCACGGCGGGGCGGCGGTGCGTGGTGGCGGGGTGGTGCGCGCGTGGCATGGGGGTGCCTCTCGGGACGGCGTCCCGCCGCCTGCGGGAGTGGGGGTGCGCGGCGGCGGGGCTGGGGGCGTGATGTCCGGTGCAAGGGAGGTGCGCGGTGCTGAGCATCAAACTGGACTAGACCAGCTGTGCACGTCAAGCATTAACGGGACATCAAAAGGCGCGGCGCAGCCCGTCTTACACAGTGGTTAAGGTTCCCGCGGCGCCGAGGACGGGCTCTATGGTGTCGCGATGACCAGAGACCTGCGCATCTGCTTCATCGGCGACTCCTTCGTCCAGGGCATCGGGGATCCGGAGTTCCGCGGCTGGGTCGGCCGGGTCCTCCAGGCCGTCGGCGGGGACGTCACCGCCTTCAACCTGGGCATCCGGCGGAACACCTCCGCGGACGTGCTGCGCCGCTGCTGGAGGGAGGTCGACGCGCGGACCCTCCCCGATGCGGACAACCGGCTCGTCGTCTCGTTCGGCAGCAACGACACCACCCTGGAGGACGGCCGGCCGCGGGTGGCGCCGGAGCGCTGCGTGGAGAACCTCGCCGCGCTGCTGGACGGGGCCCGGGAGCGCGGCCTCGGGGTGCTGGTGGTCGGGCCGCCGCCGGTGGTCTTCCGGGGCGAGGAGCACCTGGGCCGGCTGCTGGAGCTCGCCGACGCGCTCGCGGTGCTCTGCGCCGGGCGCGGTGTGCCCTTCGTGGACGTGACCGGGGAGCTCGCCGAGGACCCGGTGTGGGTGGCCGAGGCCGGCGGCGGCGACGGCGCGCACCCCTGGGCGGGCGGCTACGAGCGGCTCGCCGGGCTGGTGCTGCGGGCCGGCTGGCGGCGCTGGGCGGCCGGCGGCGAGCTCCGGGAGGAAGGCGCTTGACCTTGAGTGCACTCCAAGGTGGAGGCTGATGCCTGTTGATCCGCGCTACGAAGGAGCACCGGAAGATGCGTACCAGCACGCTTGGCAGCCAGGGCCCGGAGATCGGTGTGGTCGGCCTCGGCTGCATGGGGATGACCTGGGCCTACGACCTGCACAACCGCGACGACGAGACCTCGGTGAAGGTGATCAGGGAGGCGCTGGACCTCGGCGTCACACTGATCGACACCGCCGACATCTACGGCCCGTACAGCAACGAGGAGGTGGTCGGCGCGGCCCTCGCCGGCCCCTACCGGGAGCGCGCGGTGCTCGCCACCAAGGTGGGCCTGGTGCCGGGCACCGACGGCCGGCGGGTCGGGAACAACGGCCGGCCGGAGCACGTGCGGCGCTCGATCGACGAGAGCCTGCACCGCCTCGGCACCGACCACGTCGACCTGTACCAGCTGCACCGGGTGGACCCGGAGGTGCCGATCGAGGAGACCTGGGGCGCGCTCGCCGAGGTGGTCGCGGCGGGCAAGGCGCGCCGGATCGGCCTCTCCGAGGTGGGCGTCGAGGAGATCAGGCGGGCGCAGGCGGTGCACCCGGTGGCCTCCGTGCAGTCGGAGCTGTCGCTGTGGACCAGGGACGCCCTGGCCGAGGTGCTGCCCTACACCGAGGCGGAGGGCATCGCCTTCCTGCCGTTCTCGCCGCTCGGGCGGGGCTTCCTCACCGGCGGCATCTCCTCCGCGGACGAGCTGCCCGCCGACGACTTCCGCCGCTCGCTGCCGCGCTTCCAGCAGGAGGCGCTGACGGCCAACCTGGCGCTGGTGGAGAGGGTGAAGGAGGTCGCCGCCCGGGTCGGCGCGACGCCCGCGCAGGTGGCGCTGGCCTGGGTGCTGGCCCAGGGCCGGTACGTCTTCCCGATTCCGGGCACCAAGACGCCGCGCTACCTGGCGGACAACGCGGGTGCGGCCGGGGTGGTCCTCGGCGCGGCCGACCTCGCCGAGCTGGACGCGCTGCCCGCGCCGACCGGCGGGCGGTACTGAGCCACCGGGCGCCGAGGGGGGCCGGCCTCCCCGCGGCGCCCGGCTCAGCGCTCCATGACCCAGATCATCTTCCGGCCGGTCTCGCCCGGCGCCCGGACCGCCGCGTCCACCACCCGGTCGAGCCGGTAGCCGAGCTTGCGGGGGACGGCGGCGCTGGCGCCGTTCGCCTCGTCGCAGTGGATCTCCACCCGCTCGACGCCGGGCAGTTCGAGCGCCGCGGCGGTGAGCGCCCGGGCGGCGGCGGTGGCGATGCCCCGCCCGGTGTGCCCGGAGCCCACCCAGTAGCCGAGCTCCAGCGCGCCGGGGCCGATCCGGCCGTGCAGCCCGAACGCGCCGACCACGCTGCCCGGGGCGGCGTCCAGGCAGGCCAGGTACATGAAGTCGGTGCCTGCCTCCCAGGCGCCGGCGCCGGCCTCGACCAGCTCGGCGGTGACCTCCGGGCTCGGCGCCTCGGCCGCCCACTCCATCCACGGCCGCAGATGGTCGAGGTCGGCCAGCACGGCCGCGTTGAGCGCGGCCGCGTGCCGGCCGGCCCGGCGGTGCAGCGACACCCCGCCGGCCAGCGGCAGCAGCTCGGGCGGCCGGCCGGCGCTGACCTCGCGCGGTCGGGCGGCGGCCCCGCGCGGTTCGGTGGCGCCGGGCCCGGGGGCCTGCCCGGGCTGCCCGGCCTCTGCGCCGGAGAGCGGCATGACGTGACTCATGCCAGCGATTATGTCGGCCGCCAGGGCTGGTCACCACCGATTACCGGACGCCGCCGCAGGCGCGTCAGAGGCGCACCAGGACGTCGTCGAGCTCCTTGCGCCGAAGATCGGGCACGCGCGCCCCCTGCGCCGGGTACCCGACCGGGATCACGTACGCGGCCCGCTCCTCGGCGGGGCGCTCGCACACCTCGTTGAGGAACTTCATCGGGCTCGGGGTGTGGGTCAGCGTGGCCAGCCCGGCCTGGTGCAGCGAGGCGAGCAGCAGCCCGACCGCGATGCCCACCGACTCCTTGGTGTAGTACGGGCGCGGCGAGTGCGGTCCCTTGTGCACCTCGAAGACGACGATCACGGCGGGCGCGTCCTCCAGGAACGGCTTGCGCCAGTCGGTGCCGATCGGGGCCAGCGCGCTCAGCCACTCCTCGGAGGCCCGGTGCGCGTAGAACTCGCGCTCCTCGGCCTCGGCGGCCTCCCGCAGCCGCCGCTTGCGCTCCGGGTCGGTGATCACCACGAACCGCCAGGGCTGGACGTGCGCGCCGCTGGGCGCGGTGTTCGCGGTGCGGATCGCCCACTCGACCACGCCGTCCGGGATCGGGTGGGTCGCGTAGTCGCGGACGGTCCGGCGCCGGGCCATCACGTCGTGGAAGGACCTGCTGCGCGCCTCGGCCTCGTGGGCGGGCACCGTCATCGGGCTCAGCGGGACGGTCGGGTGGGGCGTCCCTGCCACTGCACTGTCAACCATGGGCGACAGCACAGCACATGACGGGCGGCCGGGGAAGAGGCCGGTCCAGACCACTCCCCGGCCGCCGGTCCTCGGCCGGGCGGCTCAGCTCTCGCGGACGCGCCCGCCCCCGACCTCGATCCGCCGGTTCACCGACACGGTGTCCAGCATCCGCCGGTCGTGCGTGACCAACAGCAGCGTGCCGGTGTACGAGGCCAGCGCCGACTCCAACTGCTCGATGGCGGGCAGGTCCAGGTGGTTGGTGGGCTCGTCCAGCACCAGCAGGTTGACCCCGCGCGCCTGGAGCAGCGCCAGCGCCGCCCGGGTGCGCTCGCCGGGGGAGAGGGTGCCGGCCGGGCGCAGCACGTGCGCCGCCTTCAGCCCGAACTTGGCGAGCAGGGTGCGCACCTCCTCCGGCGAGAGCTCCGGCACGGCGGCCGCGAAGGCGTCCGAGAGCGGCTCCCCGCCGAGGAACAGGCCGCGCGCCTGGTCCACCTCGCCGACCACCACGCCCGAGCCCAGCACGGCGCTGCCGCCGTCGAGTTCGAGCCGGCCGAGCAGCGCGGCGAGCAGCGTGGACTTGCCCGCGCCGTTGGCACCCGTGATCGCGACCCGGTCGGCCCAGTCGATCTGCAGGTCCACCGGGCCGAAGGCGAAGTCGCCGCGCCGCACGGTCGCCCCGCGCAGGGTGGCCACCACCGAGCCGGAGCGCGGCGCGGCGGCGATCTCCATCCGGAGCTCCCACTCCTTGCGCGGCTCCTCGACCACGTCCAGGCGCTCGATCATCCGCTGGGTCTGCCGGGCCTTGGAGGCCTGCTTCTCGGTGGACTCGGTGCGCATCGCGCGGCCGATCTTGTCGTTGTCGCTGGACTTGCGGCGCGCGTTGCGCACCCCGTGCTCCATCCAGCCGCGCTGCATCCGGGCCCGGGCCTCCAGGCCGGCCTTGGTGTCGGCGTACTCCTCGTAGTCCTCGCGGGCGTGCCGGCGGGCCACCGCGCGCTCCTCCAGGTACGCCTCGTAGCCGCCGCCGTACACGTTGACCTGCTGCTGGGCGAGGTCCAGCTCCACCACCCTGGTCACCGTCCGGGCCAGGAACTCGCGGTCGTGGCTGATCAGCACGGTGCCCGCGCGCAGGCCCCTGACGAAGGACTCCAGGCGCTCCAGGCCGTCCAGGTCGAGGTCGTTGGTCGGCTCGTCGAGCAGGAAGACGTCGTAGCGGGAGAGCAGCAGCGAGGCCAGGCCGGCGCGGGCGGCCTGGCCGCCGGAGAGCGCGGTCATCGGCAGGTCGAGCGAGACCTTCAGGCCGAGCGAGTCGGCGACCTCCTCGGCCCGCTCCTCCAGGTCGGCGCCGCCGAGCTCCAGCCAGCGGTCCAGGCTCTCCGCGTACGCGTCGTCGGCGCCGGGGCGGCCGTCGACCAGGCCCTCGGTGGCCTCGTCCAGTGCGGCCTGCGCGGCCGCGACGCCGGTGCGGCGGGCCAGGAAGGCGCGGACGGACTCGCCCTCGTGCCGCTCCGGCTCCTGCGGCAGGTGGCCGATGTTGGCGCTCGCCGGGCTGAGCCGCAGCGAGCCGCCCTCGGGGGTGTCCAGTCCGGCCAGCAGCCGCAGCAGCGTCGACTTGCCGGCGCCGTTCACGCCGACCAGCCCGATCACGTCGCCGGGGGCGACGACCAGGTCCAGGCCGGAGAAGAGGGTGCGGTCGCCGTGTCCGGCGCTGAGGTCCTTGACTACGAGTGTGGCGCTCATGATGCCCCCGATTCTATGAGAGCCCGGGGGCCGCGGGACGGCGCAGGGGCCGCGGCACCGGTCGCCGCGGCCCCTGCGGGGTCAGGATGTGCCCGAGGTCACTTGGACTTCTTGGCGAAGTAGTCCAGCATGTGCGCGGCCACGTCCTCCAGGTACGGGCCCGCCTCGTAGGTGTTGGCGGCGTTGCCGACGGAGGTGTCGCTGACCAGGACCTGCTTGCCGTCCTTGGTGGCGAACCAGCCGCCGCCGCTGCTGCCGCCGGTCATGTTGCAGCCGATCACCAGCATCGCCGGGCGGCTCGGGTCGCCGCCGGGCTTGCGGACCGGCGCCTTGCCGCTGTCGCAGTGGTCCAGCTCGGTGCCGTCGAAGGGCTTGCCGGCCGGGTAGCCGTAGCTGTTCACGGCGGTGAGCTGCTCGCGCGGGGCGTTGAACCAGATCGGGACGGAGCCGCCGACGGTCTCCTCCAGCGACTTCCCGCCGGACGGGTTGGCGACCCTGATGATGCCGAAGTCGTACTGGCTCCACGGGCCGCCGTGCTCCGGGTCGGCCTCGCCCGCCCACTGCGGGGAGACCATGCCGCCGACCGCGCCCCACTCGCCGTACGGCTCGGCGGCGGCCTCGTCGCCCTTCTTGCCGCCGCTCAGCGCACCGTTGCTGTTGTACGCCGGGGCGAAGCTGATGTTGGTGTAGTACTTGCCGCCCTTGCCGCTGTGCAGGCAGTGGCTGGCGGTCCACACCAGGTTGCTCTTGCCGGGGTTGAGCGGGTCGGAGACGACGGTGCCGGAGCACACGTAGTCCTCGTTGCCGTCCTTGAAGAAGATCTTCCCGTTGACGTGCAGGTTCTTCGCGAACGGGTGCGCGGCCGGCTTGGCCTCGATCACCTGCGGCATCGGGTCGCCGCCGCCGGGGGGCGGGGTGGCCGGGGCCGGCGCGGTCGGCTGGGCCGTGGGCTGCGCGGTCGGCTGGGCGGGCGGCTGCGTCGGGTCGGGCTGGGGGCTCGGCATCGGCTTCGGCTTGGCGTCCAGCAGCTTCTGGAGGGTCCAGTAGCCCTTGACCGCCGGGGTGATGACGTTCTGCTGGGCCCACTTGTCCCAGTCCTCGAACTTCCAGCCCTTCAGTTCCTCGACCGTCGGCAGCTTGATCGGCGCGGCGCCGGTCTTGCCGGGGGGCGCCGTCGTGGTCCCGGCCGCGGTCGGTGCCGCGGTCTGCGCGCCGGCCGGGTCGCTGTTGTCCGGGCCGCAGGCGGTCGCGAGGACCATCGTCAGGGTGACGACGGACGCGCCCAGCGCAGCACGCTTCGTACGGGATATCGGTGACATCGGCTCAATTCCCCCTGTGAACGGTGCCCCTGCGCTACGAGCCGCAGGCGTGGCAGGTGAGGAGTCTGCCATGCGGACCAGGGGCTCTTCACGTACGGCCCGGTCCGGGACGCTCCTGTCACCGGATCGGCACCGGATCGGCACGGTGTAGGCACCGGGCACGATCCTCCGCCCGTGGACCACCGATTCCGGGCCCCGCCCGAAAACCGGTTGCAGGCCCGCGGGGCCTTTCGTAGCGTGATCAGTGCCACCCGCCAGAACAGGAGAAGGCCGTTGCTCTACTGAGGTCCCGAGACACCGCCCCGCCGCGCCACAGCCGTACCGGCATGTGCGTGCGCCGCGCGAGTGTGCGACCTCAGTGGTGAGCCGGCCCGGTGTTTCCTCCGGTCGCGGGTGCTCCCACGTCTCCGCCGCACCTCCGCCGCACCCGCGGTGTCTCCCGTGTTGCTCCCTCGACCAGATTCGGCAACCACCGGGAGGCCATCCATGGCACAACCCACCATCTCCGTCCTCTGCTCCGACCTCTCCTTCGAGTGGCCCGACGGCAAGCCCGTCCTGGACGGCTTCAACCTCGCCGTCGGCCCCGGCCGCACCGGCCTGATCGGGCTGAACGGCGCGGGCAAGTCCACCCTGCTGCGACTCGTCGCGGGTGAGCTCGCCCCCACCGGCGGCACCGTCCGGGTCGCCGGCGAGCTCGGCTACCTGCCGCAGGGCCTCACCCTCGACACCGGACTGCGGGTCGACGAGGCGCTCGGCATCCGGACCGCCCGGGAGGCCCTGCACGCCATCGAGTCCGGCGACACCGACCAGCGCCACTACGACGCCCTCGGTGACGACTGGGACGTCGAGGAGCGCGCCCGCGCCACCCTCGACCGGCTCGGGCTGCAGCGGCTCGGCCTCGACCGCACCACCGGCGAACTCTCCGGCGGGGAGGCCGTACTGCTGCGCCTGGCCGCGCTGCTGCTGCGCCGCCCCGACGTCCTGCTGCTCGACGAGCCCACCAACAACCTCGACCGCGCCGCCCGTGAGCGGCTCTACGAGACGGTGGCCGGCTGGAGCGGGGTGATGCTGATCGTCAGCCACGACCGCGAACTGCTCCAGCACGTCGACCAGATCGCCGACCTCAGGGCCGGCGCCGTCACCTGGTACGGCGGCAACTTCGCCGCGTACGAGCACACCCTCGCCGCCCAGCAGGAGACCGCCGAGCGGCTGCTGCGCACCGCCGAGGCCGATGTCCGGCGCCAGAAGCGGGACTTGGTCGACGCCCGGACGAAGCTGGAGCGCAGCGCCAGCTACGGCAGGCAGCGCTCGGTCACCCGCAACGACCCGCACATCTTCGCCGGCAAGCTGAAGCGCCAGGGCCAGGAGACGGCCGGCCGCCTCCAGGGCATGCACAACGAGCGGCTGGAGGACGCCAAGCAGCGCCTCACCGCCGCCGAGGAGGCCGTCCGGGACGACGCCGAGATCCGGATCGACCTGCCCCGGACGAACGTCCCGGCCGGCCGCACCGTGCTCACCCTCGACAAGGTCCGGCTCCCCTACGGCATCACCGCCGACCTCGACCTGCGCGGCCCCGAGCGGGTCGCCCTGGTCGGCCGCAACGGCGCGGGCAAGTCCACCCTGCTGCGCGCCATCGCGGGCGAACTCGCCCCGCTGGCCGGGGAGGTGACCGCCCCGGTGCCGCTGCGCCACCTGCCGCAGCGGCTCGACCTGCTGGACGACGGGCTGACCGTCGTCGGGAACGTCAAGCTCTTCGCCCCCGGGGCGGGGGACAACGCCGTCCGGGCCCGGCTCGCCCGGTTCCTGTTCCGCGGCGGCCGGGCCGACCAGCCCGCCGCCACGCTCTCCGGCGGGGAGCGCTTCCGGGCCACGCTGGCCGCCCTGTTGCTGGCCGACCCGCCGCCGCAGCTGCTGCTGCTCGACGAGCCGACCAACAACCTGGACCTGGCCAGCGTCCGCCAGCTGACCCAGGCGCTCGCCGCCTACCAGGGCGCGCTGATCGTCGCCAGCCACGACCTGCCGTTCCTGCGCGGGCTCGGCCTCACCCGCTGGCTGGAGCTGGACGGCGAGCTGCGGGCGGTGGACCCGATGTAGGGCCGGTCTTTCCCGGGGGCGGACGGACAGACGGCCGCGCGCCCAGGGGCATCATGCCCCTGGGCGCGCGGTGGTCGGGTGCGGTCGGGCCCTCAGGCCCTCAGGCCCTCAGGCCGTCAGGCCGTCGGGCCCGGGCCGTTCGGACCTCAGGCCTCGGCCGGCCGCAGCCTGCCCCGGACGAGTGTGCCGAGCCGGTCCAGCCCGACCACGGTCGCCGCGAGCACCACGAACTCCACCGTGAGCAGCGCGATCTGGCCCCACACGTAGCCGTAGCCCTTGGTGGTCGGGTCGAAGAAGAAGTAGGGGTAGGGCATCGGGTAGTTGGAGAACAGCGCGTTGCGGGCCAGCACGATCGCCGCGTAGCCGAGCGGGAAGGCCAGCCAGAGCGGGATGTCCCGCCAGGCGGAGGCGTTGCGCGGCTTCAGCGTCAGCCAGTCGATGATCACCATCACCGGTGTGACGTAGTGCAGGAAGAAGGAGGACCAGTGGGCCAGCTTGTCCGGCCCGTCGAACAGCCCGGGCAGCGGGTTGGCGCCGTGCTCCAGCAGGACGTGCGAGACCAGGCCGGTGATCAGGATGTACAGCGTGGCGGCCCCGCGCAGCCGGGGAGCGGGCGCGTCGACGGTGCCGCGCTTGACCATCCAGTACACCGCGCCGAGGAAGTAGCCGAGCACGATCACATTGCTCTGGATCGTGAAGTACACCAGCGGCGCGGTCTGGAGGGTCAGGCCGAGGCCTGCCGAGAGCACGATGCCCAGGCGCCACCAGAGCGCAGGGCGGGTCCGGACTGACATGCGGCCACCAGTTCGTTTCAGGCGATACGGGAGGTATCGGACGGCTTGACTGCCGAACTCTACTCGCTGGTAGCCAAAGGGCGGAAGAAACGTCACTGCCGCCGTCCGCGCGGCCCCCGTCACCCGGGCAGCACGAACCCCGACTCGTACGCGGTGATCACCGCCTGGGTGCGGTCCCGGGCCCCGAGTTTGCCGAGCACGCTGCCGACGTGCGTCTTGACCGTCTCCTGGCTGACCACCAGGCGCCCCGCGATCTCGCCGTTGTTCAGCCCGGCCGCCATCAGCCGCAGCACCTGCCCCTCCCGGTCGGTGAGCCGGTCGATCGGGCCGCGCCCGCCCCGGCCGGCCTCGGCCCGCCGGGCCGGCTCCCGGCGCAGCGCGAGCTCGCGCACGGCGGCCGGGAAGAGCAGCGAGTCCCCGCGCGCGACCAGCCGCACCGCCTGCACCATCTCCTCCGCCCGGGCCCGCTTCAGCAGGAACCCGCAGGCGCCCGCCCGCAGCGCGTCGTACACGTGGTCGTCGTGCTCGAAGGTGGTGACCACCAGGATCCGCGGGGGCTCGGGCATCCCGGCGACCAGCTGCTCGGTGGCCCGGATGCCGTCGATGCCGGGCATCCGGACGTCCATCAGCACCACGTCCGGCCGCAGCTCGCGCACCAGCGGGACGACCTCGGCGCCGTCGGCGGCCTCGCCGACCACGGCGAGGTCCGGCTCGGCGTCGATCACCACCCGCAGGCCCGTCCGCACCAGGCGCTCGTCGTCCGCGATCACCACCCGGATCGTCTCGTTCGTGCCGTTCACTGTGCTCCTCCCACCGGCAGCCAGACGGCCAGCCGCCATGTCGTCCCGTCCTCCGTCGGCCCGGCCTCGCAGCCGCCGCGCAGCACCGCCGCCCGCTCGCCGATCCCGCGCAGCCCCCGGCCGCCGCCCGGCCGGCTGGGGCGGGTCGGGCCCATCGGGCTGGTCAGCTCGATCTGCAGCCGGCCCGCCGCCAGCCCCACCCGCAGCCGGGCCGGTGCGGATCCGGCGTGCCGCAGCACATTGGTCAGGCCCTCCTGCACGATCCGGTACGCCTCGCGGGAGACGCCGGCCGGCAGCCGGTTCAGCCCGGGGGCGAGGTCGGCGTCGACCGCCACCCCGGTGCGGCCGAGCTGGCGCAGCAGGTCGCCCAGCCTGGCCAGGGTCGGCCCGGGGTCCGGCGGATCCGCCCGGTCCTCCTCGCGCAGCAGGCCGAGCACGGTGTCCAGGTCGGCGACGGCCGCCCGCGCGGTCTCGCCGATCGCCTCCAGCGCCTCGGCCGCGAAGTCCGGGTCGGTCCGCAGCACCCGGGCGGCGGCCGAGGCCTGGATGCCGACCGCGCTGAGCGCGTGGCCGACCGAGTCGTGCAGCTCGCGGGCGAGCCGGTTGCGCTCGGCGAGCACGGTGGCCCGGCGCTCGGCGGCGGCCAGCCGCTCCTCCGGGGTCGGGCCGAGCAGGACCGGCGCCCAGCGGGCCAGCAGCGCGCCGAGGGCGGCGCTGGTGCCGACGATCAGCAGCAGCAGGGCGAGGCCGAGCAGCGGGGCCGGCAGCCGGCCCGGGAGGCCCCGGTCCTGCCAGAACCCCACCGCGTCGTTCACCGCTGGCCCGCCCAGCGGAGCGATCAGCAGCACCACCGCGAACGGCGTCCCGGCCAGGGTCATCCCGCTGACCACCCCGCCGAACAGCACGTGCAGGACGTAGAAGGCGGCGGTCCGGCGCCGGGCCGCCCAGGACCTGGCCGGGCCGGTGGACACCTCCTCGGCCCGCTCCGGCGCGCAGAGCGCCCGGGCGGCCGCCCCCTCCAGCGACCGGACCGTCGGCACCAGCGCGGTGACGGCGGCCATCGGCAGGGACAGCGCGAGCGAGGCGAAGTAGAGCAGGATCTGGACGGGCTGCCCGTGGCTCGGGTCGAGCGCCCCGAGCAGGACGACGGAGAGCATCCAGTACGGCATCAGCAGCGCGCCGCCGAGCACCAGGTGCACCCAGCGCAGCCGCGCCCGCCGCCCGAGCAGGGCGCTGCCCGCCCGCCGCGCCCCGCCGACCATGCCCGTGCCCGCCCTCGTGCCCGCCCCCGTGCTCACCCGGTCGACTCTACGTCAGCGGCCCCGGCCCCCACGGAGCCTGCCGCCGCCCGCTCGACCAGGGCGACCGAACCCACCGCCAGCACCAGGAGCCCGGTCACCACCTGGACGGACTCCACCAGGGTGAGCAGTCCGGGCACCGCACGGCGCAGGTCGGTCACCGTCGTGAACGTCCCGTAGGCCACCAACTGCCAGGAACCCCAGGCGAACAGGGAGCCGCCCGCCGTCCACGCCACGGCCAGCGGTACCCGCAGGCGCCATCGTGGCCGGGCCCGGAAGACCAGGAGCGGCAGCGCCGCCGCGGCGGCCACCGCCATCATCGCCGTCACGCAGTCCATGACCGCCACGCCCCGGCCGCGCTCGTCCGCCCACTCGGCCGGCAGCCCGGCCGTCCCGCCCGCCGCCCAGTACACCCGGGCCACGGCGACCCCGAGACCGAGCAGTGCGGCCACACAGGCGAAGGCACGCTGGACGGTGAGCGTGGGGGAGTCGGGCAGCCCGCCGATCCGGTCGCGCAGCAGACCCGCCCAGCGCTGCCGCGCGTACAGCAGGAAGGTGGTGATCAGCGCGACGCCCTGGACGGCGAACCCGCCGTACACCACCGGGAACACCCAGCCGGCCGGCCCGCCGCCCGCGCCGTCCTCGGCGCCGGAGGTGTCCTCGGGCCCGAGCACCAGCGGGCTGAGCAGGAACAGCGGCAGCGCCACCAGGATGGTGCCGAGCAGCCCGGTCGCCACCCACATCGGGAACGCCAGCAGCCCGGCCGGCGCCCGCCGCCCCCACGGCCGGACGAAGGCGAGGGCCAGCAGCACCGCGATCGCGTCCATGCCGAAGCTCAGCAGGTTCACCAGCCAGAGGTCGTCCAGCTGGTCCGAGTCGCCGGCCCCGACGGAGTGGCCGGTCAGCCAGAGCAGTTTGAGCGACAGATACGGAAGGGTCGCGGCGACGGCCACCCCGGCCGCCGCACCTCGCACCCTGCCGACGGAGGTCGTTGAGGTCATGCCCCCACGCTCCCGCGGGCGGGGCCGCGGCTACGTCCCCCCACCACACGATCCGCCTCCCCCTGTGGGGGGATCCGGCGGTCCGGTCCTCCACCCGGCGGGCCCGCCCTGGCGGGGCCCACCGGATGGTGCCGGTACGGCTCAGGGGAGGATCGGCTCGCAGCCGACCGCCTTGCCGCCGGCGGTGAGGAACTGCTTCCACAGCTCGGCGGTGTCGGGGAAGAGCGTCCGGTCGCCGAGCAGCCTGAGCTTGAAGTACGCGGGCCTGCCCTGGCAGGTCACGACCACCTCGTCGTTGTTCGGAAACGAATGGCCCATCGTCCAGTGGGCCCTGCCGAACGCGACCGGGGTGTCCTTGTCGAGGTTCGGTGCCCGGAGCCGGGGCTCGGTTCCGATGGTGAGAACGGCGGCGGTGCTGTTCTCACCGAGCCCGACCTCACAGGCCCAGAGCGGGTCGAACGCCGTGCTGGCCTGCTGCTTGTATCCCCGGGCAGCGGACGGACCGCCGGGGACCGCCAGACCGGGCAGGCCGCAGACCTCGCCCGCCGCCAGGTCCTGCCTCGTCCCGGCGGCCGACAGGACCTTGGGCGCGGGCAGCCTGGACTGAGCGCAGTCGCGCTGCGCCGCGATCCCGTTGGCCGCCGCCACCGCGAGCCGCGCGAGGCCGGCGTCGCCGACGGAGTCGTCCCTGGTCATGGAGACCCGGGTGTGCAGTCCGCCGCCGCAGGCCTCCGGCAGGATCGCCCACGCCCGGGCGCCGGTGCTGCCACCGGACGAGCCGCCGTTGGCCGCGGCGCCGAACAGGCGCGCGGCGGGGTCGGCCTCGGAGACGGCGGTGTCCAGGTCGGAGCGGAGCCCCACCTGAACCGACCGGCGGCTCTGACCGAGGAACCCGGAACCCACCGTCGCGGTGCAGGACGACGCGTTGCCCTGGAACGCTGTCGACCCGCCGTTGTCCTCCTCGCTGATCCGCCCCGGTCCGAGGGCGTCGTGCAGGGCGTCGGCGCTCACCGCACCGCCGCAGACCGCGTCCGGCCCCAGTACGTTCGTCAGGCCGTACAGCAGCGCCCCCGAGACGGCGGCCGTGATCGCCACGAGTACGGCCGCCGCCCGCAGGCGCAGCCGCCCGGTGGTGAAGCCCCGTCGGGCGAGGGCCTGGTCGGCTCGTTTCAGCGGCCCGTCGGTCTGCCCGAGAGGGCGGTCGGAAGGTGTCGATGGCATGGTCGTCAGCCCCTTCCGAGTGCCTCTAGATAGGTCCGGTTGATCGAGGTCGAGTAGTTCTGCGAGGCGCCCTCCATGAGTTGCTGGGCAACGCTGCCGGAGGCGTTGAAGTCCTGCTGGGACATGGGCGTGTCGGCGTAGGCCTTGACTTCGAGCATGGACTTCAGCTGCAGCTGTCCGGCGCTGAAGCCCTTGCTCAGGTCGCCCTGGGCCTTGGTGTCGAGCTCGGCGTTGGCCTTGTTCGCCCAGTCCGCGGTGCCGACGTCGACCATCCGCTGGGCGATGTCACCGACGGGGAGCAGGCTCAGCCCGGGGACCCGCAGCATGTTGGCGGGAGTGCCGACGAGGTGGTAGTCGATCTTGGATTGCCAGTTGTTCTTGAACTTCTGGTCGTCGCGGTGGTCCATGACGGCGTCGGCTCGGACCCCGTCCAGAGCGCCGAGGGCCTGCCCCGACTCGTCCATGAAGCTGGCGAACCTGGCCTGGGGCCGGCCGGTCTGATCGGGAGTGAAGGCCTCGGGGCCGAAGGTGTCCATACGGCGCGCGATCTCCGCCGTCTCCGCCAGGTGGATGGTGGAGAACGCCTCGGGATCCTCGGTGACACCGCGGATGGTGCGGAGCAGCTGCTCCCGGCTGAACGTCAACCCGTCGGGCTGGGTGCGGCCGCTGATCTCCCTGCCGAGGATGTCGTGCACGTCCGGAGCGTAGTCGGCGATCATGCCCGCCAGCGGCACCCGCAGGGCGGCGGGGAGGTTGTTCTCGGCACCGGCCTTGTCGCCGCCGAGGGTCGCTATGGTCTCGTTCATGATCCGTGACATCGCCGCGTCGTGCGGGCGGGCCGGCGGCTGGTTGCCGTGGGGGTCGCGGCCGGTGGTGGCGGCCTGCAGCGCGTCGCCGAACGCGCCGCGGGAGCTCCCCCGGGCGAGGGAGTCGAGCTGGTTCTGCTCGTAGCCCTGGTTGGGCCACTTCCGGTCCTTGAGCAGGTAGTCGAGGTTCTTGCCGGTCTCGGGGTCGAGGAACCCCTTGGCCGCCTCCGGGTTGCGACTCATGGCCCGCAGCAGGCCGCCCATCGGGTCGCCCTGCTTGCCGGTGATCGCGGTGTAGCCGGGGCCCCAGAGCTCCTCGCCCTTGAGCTTGCTGTGGCGTTCGAAGTCGACCAGGTCGTTGCCGACCTTCTCCAGGAATCCCTTGTCGAAGTTCCCCCGGGCTCCCATCAGTTCGGTCAGCGCCGGGTAGTTGTCGTTGAACCCGGCCGCCGAACCGCCGGGCTTGCGGGCGGCCTTGATCAGACCGTCCTCCCAGGCCTGGCCCATGCCGTGGTCCCTGGTGGCGGTGGCGAGGACCTGCGAGAGGCTGCCGTAGACGTCCTGGTAGCCCTTCGCGTTGTGGTCGCCACGCCCGAGGTCGCCGTAGATCCTGGTGTACTCCAGCAGCGCCTCGGGGCCGCTCCTGCCGCCCGCGTTGAGGCCGTTCAGCAGGGTGGTGGAGAACTCCTTCGACTCCGCGTTGCCGGCCATCAGGGCCTGCAGCTGCCTGAGTTCGGCGTCGGAGAGGCTGCCGCCCTTGGACATCAGGTCCTTGGCGCGGTTGGCGTCGGCGGTGTCGCCGCCGCCGTACGGGCGGGCGTTGAAGGACGTGGTGCTGGTGCCGACGTCGACCTGCAGCGCGGACGAGGCGCGCTGGTCGGCCGCGGTGGCCTTCTCGACGGCCTTGGTCAGTCGGTCGGAGACGGCCTCGGCCTTGGCCTTCATGTCCAGGTTGTACTGCTTGGAGAGCTCCGCGCCGTCAGGCTCGTTGCGGGTGCCCGGCATCGGCGGCCAGTTGACGGAGCCGTCGGCGGAGACGTTGAGCTTCTGTGCCTCCGCGTCGTGGACCGCGTTGTCGACGTCCTTGCGGGCCGCCGTGAAGTCCGCCGCCGCGTCGCGGATGATCGCCGCGAGGGACTTGGCGACTCCGGCGGCCTGGGTGAAGTCGGTGTCGATGGTCTTGAGGGTGCGGCCCGCGTCGTCGGCGGCCGCACCCTGCCAGCCGGCCCGCTGCGGGGTGTTGGTGAGCTCGGTACCGACCCGGGTGTCGAGCGACTCAAGTGCCTTGGCCATGTTGGTCCAGGCCTCGGCCGTCTCGGTGACGCCGGAGAAGTCGGCCTCGCGCAGTTCCTTGAAGGACACCATGCCTCTGAGCTCCTCTCTGTGTGTTCTGTGTGTTCTGCGTGCTCTGGGTGGCCTCGGTGGCCTCAGTGGCCGAACTGGCCGGCGGTGGCGTGCTCGTTGGCCTGGTAGCTGCGCTGGGTGGCGTCGAGGTTGTCGGCGGTGCCGGTCAGCCTGTCGTGCAGCGTCCTGCACTGCTGCAGCCAGTGCTCGGTGGAGCCGGTGAGGGCGCCGCCGAAGGCGAAGCCGCGGATCCTCGTCGAGGCGGTGCTCGCGTGCTCGGCGAGGTTGTTGCCGCCCTTGCCGTTGGCGTTGTCGAGGTCGGTGGCGATCTGCCGGGCGATCCCGGCCGAGGCGCCGAGCTCGTAGGGGTGGTCGAGCCGGGTGGTGGGTGCGACGGGGGGCGGGCCGGGGGACGGGTTCGGGGTCGGTCCGGCCGTGAACGGCGAGGTGCCCGGGGCACTGATCGGGATGACGGTGTCCGGCGCCGGACTGCGCGGGGCGCCCGGCGGCGAGGCCGGTGCGACCGGCCCGGTGGTGAACCCTGGATTGCCCATGAGTGTCCTCTTCTCTCTGTCTCCGGCACGAGGCCGGACCCCTCCGACGGCAGGACGGCCGGAGCAGCCCGTGCGTTGGTATACCGACGCACCGTCCGTGGCAGTGGTTGCGCGGAGCGCATCAGGGGTTCGTCAAGATCCCGGGGGCGGGGGCGGCACCCCGGCGCACGTGGGCCGCGGGTCTTGTTACCGGCGGGTCGCTTCCCTATCATCACGAGTGTTACAGCTTTACTGTCAAACCTTCGAAGGGGGCGGTGGCCCGTGCCTGGCGCAACCAGCCCCGGCCCGCTGGCCGGGGTGCGGGTGGTCGAACTCGCGGGAATCGGCCCCGGGCCCTTCGCCGCCATGCTGCTCGCCGACCTCGGCGCCGACGTGGTCCGGATCGACCGGCCCAGCCCGTCCCCGCTGGGCGTCGAGCCCGTGTACGACCTCACCAACCGCAACAAGCGCTCGGTGCTGATCGACCTCAAGTCCCCCGAGGGGCCGGGCCGGGTGCTCGACCTCGTCGAGCGCGCCCAGCTGCTGATCGAGGGCTACCGGCCCGGAGTCGCCGAGCGCCTCGGCGTCGGCCCGGAGGCCTGCCTGGCCCGCAACCCCGCGCTGGTCTACGGCCGGATGACCGGCTGGGGCCAGCACGGCCCGCTCGCCGACCGGGCCGGCCACGACATCGGGTACGCGGCCGTGGCCGGGGTCCTCGGCATGATCGGCGCCCCCGACGCCCCGCCCGCGATCCCGGCCAACCTGCTCGGCGACTACGCCGGCGGCTCGCTCTACCTGGTGGTCGGACTGCTCGCCGCCCTCCACCACGCCCGCACCACCGGCGCCGGCCAGGTGGTCGACGCCGCGATCGTGGACGGCGCCGCCCACCTCACCTCGATGCTCTGGGGCCTGCTCGCGGCCGGCCACTGGCAGGACCGCCGCGGCGTCAACCTGCTCGACGGCGGAGCCCCCTGCTACGCCGTCTACCGCGCGGCGGACGGCGGCCACCTCGCGGTCGGGGCGCTGGAGCCGCAGTTCTACGCCGAGTTCGCCCGCCTGCTGGAGCTCGGCCCGGACGCGCCCGCCCAGTACGACACCGCCCGCTGGCCCGAACTGCGGGCCCGGATCGCCGAACGCTTCGCCACCCGCACCCGCGCCGAGTGGGAGGCCGTCTTCGCGGGCTCCGACGCCTGTGTGGAGCCTGTCCTGACGATGGGTCAGGCCGCCGCCCACGAGCACCTGGCGGCCCGCGGCACCTACGTCGAGGCGGACGGCATCACCCAGCCGGCCCCCGCCCCGCGCTTCTCCACCACCCCCGGCGCGCTGCGCCGCCCGCCGGCCCGCCCGGGGGAGCACACCGCCGAGGTCGCCCGCGACTGGGGCGTGCCCGCCCTGGACTCCGAGGCCCGATAAGGAGCTTGCCGTGCAACGCGACATCTACACCGAGGAGCACGAGGACTTCCGCCGGACCGTCCGGTCGTTCCTCGCCAAGGAGGTGCTGCCGCACTACGACCGCTGGGAGCGGGACGGCATCGTGGACCGCGCCGCCTGGCTCGCCGCCGGGCGGCAGGGCCTGCTCGGGCTCGCCGCCCCCGAGGAGCACGGCGGCGGAGGCAGCGCCGACTTCCGCTACAGCGCCGTGCTGGCCGAGGAGTTCGCCCGGGCCGGCGCCTCGGGCCTGGCGATCGGCCTGCACAACGACATCATCGGTCCGTACCTCACCTCGCTCGCCACCGAGGAGCAGAAGCACCGCTGGCTGCCCGGCTTCTGCACCGGCGAGCTGATCACCGCGATCGCGATGACCGAGCCCGGCACCGGCTCCGACCTCCAGGGCATCCGCACCCACGCCGTCGACCAGGGCGACCACTACCTCCTCAACGGCGCCAAGACCTTCATCTCCAACGGCATCCTCGCCGACCTGGTGGTCGTGGTGGCCCGGACCACCCCCGAGGGCGGCTCGCGCGGACTCAGCCTGCTGGTGGTCGAGCGCGGCATGCCCGGCTTCGAGCGCGGCCGCAACCTCGACAAGATCGGCCAGAAGGCCCAGGACACCGCCGAGTTGTTCTTCGAGGACGTCCGGGTGCCCAAGGAGAACCTGCTCGGCGAGGAGAATCAGGGCTTCGTGTACCTGATGCAGAACCTCGCCCAGGAGCGGCTGACCATCGCGGCCGCCGCCATCGCCGGCGCCGAGTACCTGGTCGAGATCACCACCGAGTACGTCAAGCAGCGCGAGGCCTTCGGCCGCCCGCTGGCCAGGCTCCAGCACGTCCGCTTCGAGATCGCCGAACTCGCCACCGAGTGCGCCGTCACCCGGGCCTTCGTCGACCGCTGCATCACCGAGCACAACCGCTGGGCGCTCACCCCGGCGGACGCCTCGATGGCCAAGTGGTGGGCCACCGAGCTGCAGAAGCGCACCGCCGACCGCTGCCTCCAACTCCACGGCGGCTACGGCTACATGTCCGAGTACCCGGTCGCCCGCGCGTTCACCGACGGCCGCATCCAGACCATCTACGGCGGGACGACCGAGATCATGAAGGAGATCGTCGGCCGCTCCCTGCTCGGCTAGGCCCCGCCCGGCCCAGGCCCCGCCCCGGCCCCCTCACCCGGCCACCCCTCCCTCGCCCGGGTCAGACCCCCGAAAGGCTCTCCACCGTGACCACCGAAGCGTACGTCTACGACGCGATCCGCACCCCGCGCGGCCGGGGCAAGGCCACCGGCTCGCTGCACGGCACCAAGCCGATCGACCTCGTCGTCGGCCTGATCCACGAACTGCGCCGCCGCTTCCCCGGGTTGGACCCCGCGGCGGTGGACGACATCGTGCTCGGCGTGGTCAGCCCGATCGGCGACCAGGGCTCCGACATCGCCCGGATCGCCGCCATCGCGGCCGGCCTGCCCGACACGGTGGCCGGCGTCCAGGAGAACCGCTTCTGCGCCTCCGGTCTGGAGGCCGTCAACCTGGCCGCCGCCAAGGTCCGTTCGGGCTGGGAGGACCTCATCCTGGCCGGCGGCGTGGAGTCGATGTCCCGGGTGAAGATGGGCTCCGACGGCGGCTCCTGGGCGATGGACCCGATGACCAACTACGAGAACCACTTCGTCCCGCAGGGCGTCGGCGCCGACCTGATCGCCACCATCGAGGGCCTCTCCCGCACGGACGTCGACGCCTTCGCCGCCGAATCCCAGGCCCGCGCCGCCAAGGCCCAGGCGGACGGCCTCTTCGACGGCTCGGTCGTCCCGGTCCGCGACCGCAACGGCCTGGTCGTGCTGGAGCGCGACGAGTTCATCCGCCCGGGCACCACGGTGGAGAGCCTGGCCGGCCTCAAGCCCTCCTTCGCCGGCATGGGCGAGGCCGGCGGCTTCGACGCCGTCGCCCTGCAGAAGTACCACTGGGTGGAGGCCATCGACCACGTCCACCACGCGGGCAACTCCTCCGGCATCGTGGACGGCGCGGCCCTGGTCGCGATCGGCAACCGCGAGATCGGCGAGCGCTACGGCCTGCGCCCGCGGGCCCGGATCGTCTCCGCCGCCGTCTCCGGCTCCGAGCCCACCATCATGCTCACCGGACCGGCCCCCGCCACCCGCAAGGCGCTGGCCAAGGCGGGGCTGACCGCCGCCGACATCGACCTGGTCGAGATCAACGAGGCGTTCGCCGCCGTCGCGCTCCGCTTCATCCGCGAACTCGGCTTCCGGCCCGACCAGGTGAACGTCAACGGCGGCGCGATCGCCCTCGGCCACCCGCTCGGCGCCACCGGCGCGATGCTCCTCGGCACCGTGATCGACGAGCTGGAGCGGCGCGAGCTGCGCTACGGCCTGATCACCCTCTGCGTCGGCGGCGGAATGGGCATCGCCACCATCGTCGAGCGCGTCTGAGCCTCCCGTCCGCGGCTGAGCCGCCCGTCGCCCGCCGCCGCCTTCCAGCGGCGCGTCGCGCGGCACCCCCTTCTCTTCCCGGCCTTCCCTGGAGACGAAAACCCATGTCCGACACCACCATCCGCTGGGAGCAGGACCAGGACGGCGTGGTCACCCTCGTCCTCGACGACCCCACCCAGTCCGTCAACACCATGAACGACGCCTTCACGGCCGACTTCGAGGCCGCCGTCGAGCGCCTGGCCGGCCTCGGCGACGGGCTGCGCGGCGTCGTCATCACCTCCGGCAAGAAGACCTTCTTCGCCGGCGGCGACCTGCGGATGCTCTCCGCCGCCCGCCCCGAGGACGCCGCCGCCGTCTTCGAGAAGTCCCTGCGGATCAAGCGCACCCTGCGCCGGCTGGAGACCCTCGGCAAGCCGGTGGTCGCCGCGGTCAACGGGAGCGCGCTCGGCGGCGGCCTGGAGATCGCCCTCGCCTGCCACCACCGGATCGCCCTGGACACCCCGGCCAGCCGGATCGGCCTGCCCGAGGTCACCCTCGGCCTGCTGCCGGGCGGCGGCGGAGTCGTCCGTACCGTCCGGCTGTTCGGCATCACCGACGCGCTGCTGAAGTTCCTGCTGGAGGGCCGCCAGTACCGGCCCGCGCAGGCGCTCCAGCACGGACTCGTCCACGAACTCGTCGCCACTCCGGAGGAGTTGACCGCCCAGGCGCACGCCTTCATCGCGGCCAACCCGACCGCCGTCCAGCCCTGGGACGTCAAGGGCTACCGGATCCCCGGCGGCACCCCCGCCACCCCGGCCCTCGCCGCCAACCTGCCGGCCTTCCCGTCCAACCTGCGCAAGCAGCTGGCCGGCGCGCCCTACCCGGCGCCGCGCAACGTGCTGGCGGTGGCGGTGGAGAGCGCCCAGGTGGACGTGGACACCGCGATGGTGATCGAGGCCCGCTACTTCACCGAGCTGGCCTGCGGGCAGACCAGCAAGAACATGATCCAGGCGCTCTTCTTCGACCTGCAGGCCGTCAACTCCGGTGCCGGGCGCCCGAAGGGGATCGACCGGCGCGAGGTGCGCAGGGTCGCGGTGCTCGGCGCCGGCATGATGGGCGCGGGCATCGCCTACACCTGCGCCGCGGCCGGCATCGAGGTCGTGCTCAAGGACGTCACCATCGAGGCGGCCGAGCGCGGAAAGGCCTACTCCGCAGGCCTGTTGGAGAAGGCGGTGGCCCGCGGCCGGTCCACGGAGGCGCAGCGCGAGGAGCTGCTCGCCCGGATCACCCCGACCGCCGAGGCCGCCGACCTGGCCGGCTGCGACGCCGTGATCGAGGCGGTCTTCGAGAACCCCGAGCTCAAGCACAAGGTGTTCCAGGAGATCGAGGGCGTCGTCGCACCGGACGCGCTGCTCTGCTCCAACACCTCCACGCTGCCGATCGGCCTGCTCGCCGAGGGGGTCGTCCGCACCGCCGACTTCATCGGACTGCACTTCTTCTCGCCGGTCGACAAGATGCGGCTGGTGGAGATCATCCGCGGCCCCGGGACGGGCGACGAGGCGCTGGCCCGGGCGTTCGACCTGGTCCGCCAGATCAACCGGACGCCGATCGTGGTGAACGACTCGCGCGGCTTCTTCACCTCCCGGGTGATCGGCCAGTTCATCAACGAGGGCGTGGCGATGGTCGGCGAGGGCGTCGACCCGGCCTCCGTCGAGCAGGCCGCCGCCCAGGCCGGCTACCCGGCCAAGGTGCTCTCGCTGCTCGACGAGCTGACCCTCACCCTGCCGCGCAGGATCCGCGACGAGTACCGGCGGGCCACCGAGGCGGCCGGCGGCAGCTGGACGGCCCACCCGGCGGACGCGGTGGTGGACCGGATGGTCGACGAGTTCGGCCGCCCGGGGCGCAGCGGCGGCGCGGGCTTCTACGAGTACGGCGAGGACGGCCGCCGGGGCAGGCTCTGGCCCGGTCTGCGCGAGCACTTCACCTCGGCCGATTCCGCCGTCCCCTTCGAGGACCTCAAGGAGCGGATGCTCTTCAGCGAGGCGCTGGACTCGGTGCGCTGCCTGGAGGAGGGCGTGCTGACCTCCGTCGCCGACGCCAACGTGGGCTCCATCCTCGGCATCGGCTTCCCCGCCTGGACGGGCGGGGTGTTCCAGTACGTCAACGGGTACGAGGGCGGCCCGGCCGGCTTCGCGGCCCGGGCCCGCGAGCTCGCCGCCGCCTACGGCGAGCGCTTCGCGCCGCCGGCCCTGCTGGAGCGGATCGCCGCCGAGGGCCGGACCTTCACCGACTGACGGGTGCCCGGCCGGGCGGGTCGGTGTCCTCCGCGGAGGGCGCCGACCCGCCCAGCTCCTCGCGCAGCGAGCGCTGGAACGCCGTGACCAGCGCCTGCGCCACCATCGGCTGGATGTGGTCCGTCAGCCCCTTCATCCGCTCCAGCTCCGCCGGCTCCGGCTCACTCTCCCGGTAGGGCCCCCACACCGTCTCGCGGAACAGCCGCTGCAGCTCGTGCGCCGTCGCCCGGCTGTGCTCCAGCACCACCGCGCGGGCCGCCAGCAGGGTCTCCAGCGGGATCGGCACGTCCAGGATCCGCACGCCCAGCGGCAGCAGCCCCGGATCGACCCGGAACACCTGCGGGTCCGCCGTCCGCTCCAGCGCCCCCATCGCGGCCAGCCGCTCCAGCTGCTGCTCCGACAGCCCCTGCCCGGCGCGGCGCTCCAGCTGCGCCCGGCTCAGCTCCTCGGCCGCCTCCGGCGTCCACGACGCGACCAGCGCCCGGTGGATCGCCAGGTCCAGCGGCGTGCTGTCCTGCGGCAGCCGGGCCAGGTAGCGCTCGATCGCGGCCAGGGTGAGGCCCTGCCGCTGGAGCTCCTCGATCAGCCCGAGGCGGTCCAGGTGGTCGGGTCCGTAGAGGCCCACTCGGCGCGGTCCCAGCTCCGGCGGCGGCAGCAGGCCCTTCGTCCCGTAGAACCGCACCGTGCGCACGGTCACTCCCGCGCGCGCCGCCAGCTCGTCCACCGTCAGCCGCACCTCCGCCGCCTCGGCCCCCATCCGCCCCGCCTCCGCCTCCGTGTACCACCACTGCTGTAACAGCAAGAGTGTGACACCGCGCGCCCGGCCGGTCCACCGCCGCGGGGCACGGGCCGGGCGGGCAGACGGCAGGACCGGCCCGCGTCCGCGCCCGGGGGCGGGAGGCGGGCCGGTCCTGAAGGGGCCCGGACTGGGTCCGGAACGGGGCCGAGCGGGTCCGAGCGGGTCCGATCGGGGCGGGAGGGCGCGGTCGGCGGGGGCGACCTCGGGGTGCGCCCTGGTGTAGCCCTTCCACTCGTTGAGCCCGAACCCCGCGAAGAGCGGGTCGGCGGTCAGCGCGGGGCGGCGTCGGCCAGCTCGGGGTGGTGGCGGCGGGTGACCTCGGGGTGTGCCCTGGTGTAGCCCTTCCACTCGTTGAGCCCGAACTCCGCGAAGAGCGGGTTGGCCGGATCCTCGGTCGCGCCGGGGGCGTGGTGGGCGAGCGGGAAGTCGAGCGGGGCGATGTGGGCGTCGAGGCGCGGGTTGTAGAAGAACGGGACGGAGAACCGCTCGCGGGCGCCGGCCGGGCTGACCACCCGGTGGCTGGTGGCCTTCAGGTAGCCGTCGGTGGCGACCTCCAGCAGCTCGCCGAGGTTGACCACGAAGGCGCCCTCCAGCGGCGGGACCTCCAGGAAGGAGCCGTCCGCGCGCTCCACCTGCAGCCCGCCGACGGTGTCCTGGAGCAGCAGGGTGATGAACCCGTAGTCCTTGTGCGCGCCCACGCCCTGGCCGCCGCCGTCCGGGGCGGTGCCGGGGTAGCGGACCAGCTTGAGCCGCAGGTGCGGGTGGCCGGCGAAGACGTCGTCGTAGAAGTCGGGGCGGGCGCCGATCGCGGTGAGCAGCTCGTGCAGCAGCCGGCGGGCGACGGCGCCGAGCCGGTCGATCCAGCCGAGGGCGGCGGTCCGCAGCTCCGGGAGCCCCTCAGGCCACTGGTTGGGACCCTCCAGCCACCAGTAGGCGGGCTCGCTCGGGGAGGGGACGTGCGGGGGCAGCTCGGCGCCGATGTCGAGCTGGTCGCGCCAGTCCCGGCTGCCTCCGGTGCGCTCGTCGCCGGTGCGGGTGTACCCGCGGTAGTGCGGGGAGTTGAGGTTGGCGACGGCGAGGCGGTCGGCCTCCGGGAGGGCGAAGAAGGCCCGCATGGCGGCGGTCAGGGCGGCCGTCTCCGCCGGGGTGACGCCATGGCCGACGAGCTGGAAGAACCCGACGTCGGTGGCCGCGGCGCGGAGCTCGTCGTGCAGCCGGGTGCGGTCCTCCGGGCTGCCGTCGGCGAGCGAGAGGTCGATCACCGGGAGGTTGTCGAGTCCGGAGGGCGCCGTCCGGGCCGCGGTCTCGGTCGCGGTCCCGGTCTCGGTGGAGGGGGTGGTGGGGTGCTGCTGCGTCATGGGTGACATCCGCTGGGTCTCGTCCCGGCCCGTCCCGGTGATCGACCGGGGGCTCCGGGGCCACGCCTGGTGCGGCGGGTGCTCCGGGAGCCGGGAGGGGGGACGCGGCCTGCTGTGGCCGCGTTTGAGGGTGGGAGGCGCGAGGTTCAGCTGGAGCGTCGACAGGACATGCTCGTGACGCGGAGCAGGTCCACGTGGCGGCGGCGAACGAGTATGAGCACGTCACCAGCCTAGATGACGGTCGGAGCGGCGGGGAGACCCCGGGTCCCCCTCTTGTCGTGAACCTGCCGGAAAGCCCCCGGCCGCCCCCGGCCGCCCCCGGCCGGCCCGTGCGCCGGGTCGGCCGGGGGACGGCCCGGCGCGCTCAGCGGTGGCGCAGGTAGGCGGCCGCCGTCTCCCGGAGCCGGTCGTGCAGGCCGTCGTACGCGCGGGCGCCACCGAGCAGGGCCTTGGGTAGCTTGGCGACCATCGTGTAGTTGGTGTCGCACACGTTCGCGGCCGGTGCCAACCCGGCCTGGCTGACCAGCTGGTAGGCGTCCAGCTCGTCCAGGCCGACCAGCTCCCCGGTCCAGCGGACCAGGTCGTGCTGGCTGATCCGGAAGGCGTCCTCCAGGGGGCGGGCCGAGCCGGTGGAGATCAGGTACCGGTCGCTCTCCAGCCGCGGCCAGGCCGGTCCGCCGCCCTTGACCAGGTCGACCACCACCGTGGTGCGCATCGCCGTCTCCACGGCCGTCCCGCACACCTCGCCCTCGCCCTGGCGGGCGTGCCCGTCGCCGATGGCCAGCAGCCCGCCGGGCACGTTGACGCCGAAGTAGGCGGTGGTGCCGGCCCGCATCTCGGGGGTGTCGAGGTTGCCGCCGTGCGCGCCGGGGGTGATCGACATCAGGGTCTCGCCGCCGGCCGGGGCGACGCCGACCGTGCCGTGCATCGGGTCCAGCGGCAGCTCGGCGGTGAAGTCGCTGTTCCGGGCCCGGAACCGGCAGACCCCGGCCGCCCGGTCCAGCTCGTACACCCAGACCCGCTCCTCCAGCGGCGCGTGCAGCATCGCCGTGGTGTGGGTCGCGGTGAGCGCGCCGAAGTGCGGGAAGGTGCTGGAGACCCCCCAGTCCCGGGCCGGGGTGATCTCCACGAAGTGCACGGCGAGGGTGTCGCCCGGTTCGGCGCCGGCCACCGCGATCGGGCCGGTCACCGGGTTGAGGTAGGGGAACTCGCAGACCGCGCTGGGCAGGTCTCCGATGCCGCGGACCCGCCCGCCGAAGCAGTCCTCGGTGGTCAACTCGACCACCGTGCCGGGCCGGACGGTCACCAGCGGGGCGCGTCCGCCGAAGGTGTAGGCGTACTCGTCCGGGGCGGGGGAGAGCGAGACGGCGTCGGGCAGGTTCACGGGGTCTCCTTGACGGCGGGGGAGTCGGTCGGGTCGGGGGAGGGCGCGGTCCCGGCGGTGTCCTCGGCCACCGCCAGGCGCGGCCGGCGGCCGGTGAGCACCAGCCCGGTCAGCACCAGGGCGCCGACCGCCAGCCAGGCGAAGCCGAGCCGCTGGGCGGCGATGTCCGCGTTGACGACCACATAGGCCAGGATCGCGAACCCGGCGGCCGGTGCGACCAGGTGGCGCCACCAGTCCCGGCTGCGTCGCCTGACCAGATAGTGCACCACCACCGACACGTGCAGGACGAGGAAGGTGGTCAGCGCGCCGAAGTTGACCAGGCTGGAGAGCAGCGTGATGCCGTCCTCGCGCGAGGCCGTGTAGAGCCCGAGGACCAGGGAGACCCCGGCGGTCAGCAGGGTGGCGTTCACCGGGACGCGGTGGCGCGGGTGGACCCTGGCGAGGAACGCGGGCAGCTGCCGGTCGCGCGCCATCGCGTACAGCAGCCGCGAGGTGGCCGCCTGGGCGACCAGCGAGTTGGCGAACCCCCAGGCCACGGCGGTGGCGGCGGCCGTCACCGTGGCGAGCCAGCCGCCGGCGGCGGCCCGGGCCGCGTCGTAGAAGGCGGTGCCGTCCGGATCGCCCCGGGCGATCAGCGCCTGCGGATCCGGCACCAGGAGGGAGGCGATCCAGGTCTGCGCGATGAACAGCGAACCGGCCAGCAGCAGCGCGGCGATCATCGAGCGGCCGATCGCACGGGCGGAGTCGCGGTTCTCCTCGGAGAGGGTGGAGATCCCGTCGAAGCCGAGGAAGCTCAGCACCGCCACCGACACCGCGCCGAACACCAGACTCCACGAGAAGGTCTGCGGGTTGTAGACCGGGGTGAGGTCGAAGCCCCGGCCCTCGCCGGCCGCCAGCGCCGCCAGCCCGAAGCCGATGAACACCACCAGCACGACCAACTCGCCGATCAGCATGGCCTTGTTGACCTTCGACGTCATCTCGATGCCGAAGTGGTTGACGGCGGTGTTCAGCAGCACGAAGCCGACCAGCCAGAGCCAGACCGGCACCGCGGGCACCAGCGAGTTCATCGCCACCCCGGCGATCAGGTAGAGCAGACCGGGGACCAGCACGTAGTCCAGCAGGATCATCCAGCCGGACAGGAACCCGACGGGCGCCGCGATGCCGCGCCCCGCGTAGGTGTACACCGAACCGGCCATCGGGAAGGCCCGCGACATCTGCGCGTACGACAGGGCGGTGAACATCATCGCCACCATCCCGAGCCCGTACGCCAGGGCGACCATGCCGCCGGAGCCCTGGAAGACGCTGCCGAAGATGCCGAACGGCGCGATCGGCACCATGAACACCAGTCCGTAGACCAGCAGATCGGTGAAGCGCAGGGAGCGGCGCAGCTCCTGTCTGTAGCCGTAGCCCTCGATGCTCTGGGGTGCGGGTGCTTCGGACATGGGGGCTCTCCTCCGTGACGTGACGACCCGGGTGGTGGGGGAGACAGTAGGGCCAGTTATTTCCAAATGGAAGAGTTCTCGGGAGGTCTCCGGTCCGCGGCCTGAGCCCTGAGCCCTGAGCCCTGAGCCCTGAAGCCTGCGGACTGCGGCCTCAGGGCAGCACGGTGAACCCGAGCCCCTCCGCCCGCGCCAGGTGCACCCCCTCCCGGGCCGGCCCCAGCGGCGCCCGGGCCCAGGCCCGCCGGACGGCCGCGCCCTCCCCGTGCAGCAGCCGCGCCGCCGCCCGCGCCAGACCGCCGGTCGCCACCAGCTCGCCGCGCGACCCGAGCGCCGCCAGCAGGTGCAGCCCGTCGTACAGCCCCACCGCGTACGCGTCCAGCACCGGCGCGTACGGCCCGAACACCGCACGGTGCCGCTCGGCCAGCCGCAGCCGCCGCTCCTCGGCGAGCGAGACGAACGACGGCATCACCGCGTACAGCGTGCCGGTGTCGTCCCCGCCGTACGCGACCAGGCTGTTCTCCTCCAGCGCGCCGGAGAGCCGCACCAGCCGCCGGTGCAGGCCGCTCCGGCGCAGCGCCCGGTTGAACCGCACCAGGTCGGCGCCGATCAGGCTCAGCAGCAGGGCGTCCGCGCGCGCCGCCCGGAGCGCGTCCAGCAGCGGCTCCAGCGCCCGCTCCGCCGTGCCGAACGGCAGGTGCCGCTCCAGCACCACCCCCGCCCCGGCCCGCTCCACCGCCGCCCCGGCGGCCCGGTGCACCGCGCGCGGCCAGATGTAGTCGTTGCCGATCAGTGCCCAACGGCGCAGCCGGTGGCGGGCGGTGAGCCGCTCGATCACCCCGTCCAGCTGCCGGACCGGGTCCGCCCCGGTGCAGACCACCCCGGGCCGGCGGGTCCCGCCCTCGTGCGGCGGCGTGAACACGTACGCGGCGCGCCCCGAGACCACCGCCTCCACGGCCCGGTGCACATCACTGGAGTGGCAGCCGGCCACCGCGTCCACCGCCCCGGCGTCCAGCAGCAGCGCCACCTCCCCGGCCACCGCCCCCGGCGGCCCGCCGCCGTCCACCAGCACCAGCTCCAGCGGCAGTCCGCGCACCCCGCCGCCCGCGTTCACCTCGTGCGCGGCCAGCAGCGCCCCGTCCAGCGCCGAGGGCCCGGTCAGCCCCAGCGGCCCGGACTGCGGCACGACCAGGGCGACCCGAAGCGCCGGCCCCTCCCGGGGGAGGTGCAGCGCGTCGAGCGGTTCCAGCAGCTTCACGTCGGCGCTCATTGCCTGCGAGTATCGTCAGGCCGGCGGATCCGGCAAGCGGCAGGCACCGCAACGGCGAAAGAGGAACGGCGATGACACCACCCGGCACCGCCCCCGCCGTTGTCGACCAGCCGCTCCTGATCGAACTCCTCACCGTCGCCCAGCGCCGGCTGGCCCGGGGCCTGGCCGCCCAGCTGGAGGCCGAGGGCTGCACCCTCGACCAGTGGCGCGTCATGCGGGCCCTGGCCGCCCACGAGGGCGGCTGTGCGATGGGGGAGCTGGCCCAGGCCCTGGCCATCCCGCAGGCCAGCCTCAGCCGGGTGGTCGACGCCCTCACCGAGGCCGGCTGGGCCTACCGCCGCCAGGACGAGCAGGACCGCCGCCGCGTCACCGCCCACCTCTCCCGCCGCGGCCACACCCGGCTCACCCGCCTCGACGCCCTCGCCGCCGCCCACGACGCCGCCGTCCGCGCGGCCTGCGGCACCGCCGACCCCGGCCCGCTGCTGCGCCACCTCACCGAGGCGTAGCGCCCCGGGGCGCCGTGGTCCGGGGCGTGCCGGTCTGCGGCGTGCTGTTCCGCGGTGTGCCGGTCCGCGGCGTGCCGGTCCGGGCGCGGTGCCCGCCGTCGTGGGTATACCCGACAGGTGCAGGCACGGCCGCGCCGGAGAAGTGAGACTGGGGCCCATGAGTCCACAGGTACCCACCACCCAGCGCCAGGATCTCGGCGAATTCCTGCGCGCCCGGCGCGCCCGGCTGCTGCCGGAGGACGTCGGACTGCCCACGTACGGCGGCCAGCGGCGCGTCCCCGGGCTGCGCCGCGAGGAGTTGGCGCAGCTGGCCGGCGTGAGCGCCGGCTACTACACCCGCCTCGAACAGGGGCAGAGCCCCAACGCCTCGGACGCGGTACTGGACGCCGTCGCCCGGGTGCTGCGCCTGGACATCGACGAGCGGGCCCATCTCTACGCGCTGGCCCGCCCGGTGGAGCGGCCGCGCAGGAGGGCGGCGCGGCCGGAGCGGGCGCGGCCGACGGTGCAGATGATGGTCGAGTCGCTCCGGGACGTCCCGGCGCTGGTGTTCGGCCGCTTCCTGGACATCCTCGCCTGGAACCCGATGGCGCACGCCCTGCTGGCCGGCCACCTCGACCTCACCGCCCCGCAGCGGCCGGCCGACCGTCCCAACCTGGCCCGGATGCTCTTCCTCGACCCGCACGTGCGCGAGCTGTTCGCGGACTGGCCGCGCCAGGTGCGGGGCGTCGTCGCCGACCTGCGGCTGATCGCCGGGCGGCACCCGGACACGCCGGAGCTGGCCGCCCTGGTCGGCGAACTGTCCCTGGCGAGTGAGGAGTTCGCCCGGCTGTGGGCCTCGCACGCGGTCTTCTGCCCGGGCAGCGACACCCGGGGCTACCAGCACCCGGTGGTGGGCCCGCTGGAGCTGACCACCGAGTACCTGTCGCTGCCCAAGGACGAGGAGCAGCGGGTGGCCGTCTACACGGCCGCGCCCGGTTCGGCGTCCGAGGCGGGGCTGCGGCTGCTGTCCGGGCTGGTGGCCGCGGGGCAGGAGCCGGACACCGCCTGGACGGTCACCGGCCGGCCGGTCGGACCGGGCGCCGGAGCGGCCGCCGTGCCGCGCCAGGACCGGGCCTGAGCGCGGCCGCTCGGGCCTCGCCCGCTCAGGCCTCGTCCGCTCGGGCCTCGTCCGCCGGGGCCTTCGCGTGCGGGAACGGGCAGCCGCCGGCCGCCGGGGCGTCCGCGAAGGTGCCCAGCTCGCCGATCCGGTAGCCGCCCCGGTAGCCCCGGACCTGGCGGTTGTCGCGGGCCAGGCTGGGCCGCCGCCGGGGCGGCAGCAGCCGGACGACGCGCCCGCGCAGCCACATGCCGGTGCGGACGGCGCGCTGGAGCAGGGCCGGCGGGGCCGGGTAGCCGAAGGCCTCGCGCAGCGGGTCGTCGAGCAGGCAGACCGAGGAGAGCCGCATCGAGGGGCGCAGCGGCGCCGGGTACCAGGAGGCCATCAGGCCGAGCGTCGCGTCGGATACCTCCCGGCCGCCCGGGTCGAAGCCGAAGTGCTCGCGCTCGTAGTCGTCGAGCAGCCGCTCGAACTCCTCGAAGGTCTCCGGGATGCCGCTCAGGCCCATGTGGCGGCCGAGCTCGCGGTAGTAGTTGGTGGTGGCGCGGATCTCGTGCCGCGAGTACCGGCGCCAGCCGTAGTCGTCGAGCCAGCGCTTGGGAACCACCACGAAGGTGGCGAGCACGTACAGGTACTCGTCGTTGGAGATGTCGTACCGGCGGTGCATCTGGTTCATCCGCCGGATCGCCTCGCGGCCCTGCGCCGAGCCGAAGCCGTGCTCGACCACGGCCTCCAGGATCAGCGTGGTGTCGTCGTACCGCTTCTGCGCACGGTCGGTGAACTCCCCGGTCTCCGCGAGCAGCCGCCCGATGCCGGGGACGGCGTAGGTGCGGTAGAGCGCGAAGCCGAGCGACTGGACGGTGTCCCAGGGGAACTCGTACCAGCTGCTGATCCGGTAGATCTCGGTGAACTCGGTCTCCGGGTCCATCCGCTGAATCTTCTTCAGCCAGTCGTATCGCTGCACCCTCCGACCATAGGGTCCGGTCAGGTACGGGTCAACGCGGCCCGGAGCGGTCCGGAGCGGTCCGCGGGCGTCGCTGCACCCCTGCCCGGTCCGCTCCCGCTAACTTTTTTTCGAGATCCCCGCCAGGGGTGTCGAAATCGCGGGGCGTGCTTCTACCTACCCGTGAGAGCGGCCCGCACAGGGGCGCCGCAAGGAGAGACGGAGCGGGACCATGAAGTACATGCTGCTGATGCAGTTCAGCGAGGCGACGGCCGACTTCCCCAGGATCGACGAGTGGAAGCCCGAGGAGATCCAGGCGCACATCGGGTTCATGAAGGACACCAACCGCAGGCTCGCCGAGGCCGGGGAGCTGGTCGACGCCCAGGGCCTGGCGATGCCGGAGACCGCCCGGATCGTCCGCTCGCACGCCGGCGGCGCGCCGGTGGTCACCGAGGGGCCGTTCCCGGAGATCAAGGAGTGGGTGGCCGGCTGGTGGATCGTGGACTGCGAGACCGACGCCCGCGCCGTGGAGATCGCCGCCGCCGTCTCGGCCGCGCCCGGCCCCGGCGGGGCGCCGCTGAACATGCCGATCGAGGTGCGCCAGGTCATGGCGGTGCCGCCCACCGAGCTGTGAGCACACCCGACCCGGTCGCCGACGACCTGCTGCGCACCCTCGCGCCGCAGGTCGTCGGCGTGCTCACCCGCCGCTTCGGCGACTTCGCCACAGCCGAGGACGCCGTCCAGGAGGCCCTGCTGGACGCGGCCGTCCAGTGGCCGCAGGAGGGCCTGCCGAACAACCCGCGCGGCTGGCTGATCCAGGTCGCGAGCCGCCGGATGACCGAGCTGGTCCGCAGCGAGCAGGCCCGCCGGCGCCGGGAGGACCTGGTGGCCGGGCAGACGCCGGCCGACCGGCAGACGGCGCCGCCCGCCGACGCCGCGGACGGGGGCGCCCAGGACGACACCCTGACCCTGCTCTTCCTCTGCTGCCACCCCGCGCTCCCGCCCGCCTCGGCGATCGCGCTCACGCTGCGCTCGGTCGGCGGCCTCACCACCGGGGAGATCGCCCGCGCCTTCCTCGTCCCCGAGGCGACCATGGGCCAGCGGATCACCCGGGCCAAGCAGCGGATCAAGGCCTCCGGCGTGCCGTTCCGGATGCCCGACGCCGCCGAGTGGCCCGCCCGGCTGGACGCGGTGCTGCACGTGCTCTACCTGGTCTTCAACGAGGGCTACGCCAGCAGCGCCGGCCCCGAGCTGCGGCGCGTCGAGCTCGCCCGGGAGGCGATCCGCCTCGCCCGGGCCGTGCACGCGCTGCTCCCGGACGACGCCGAGGTGGCCGGCCTGCTGGCGCTGATGCTGCTCACCGAGGCCCGCGGCCCGGCCCGTACCCGTCCGGACGGCGAACTCGTCCCGCTCGCCGAACAGGACCGCACCCGCTGGGACGCCGCCGCGATCGCCGAGGGCACCGCCCTGATCACCGCCGTCCTGCCGCGCGGCCCGGTCGGCCCCTACCAGGTCCAGGCGGCCGTCGCCGCCGTCCACGACGAGGCCCGGACGGCGGCGGAGACGGACTGGCCGCAGATCCTCGCCCTCTACGGGGTGCTGGAGCGGATCTCCGACAATCCGCTGATCCTCCTCAACCGGGCGGTCGCGACGGCCATGGTCGACGGGCCGCCGGCCGGCCTCGCCCTCCTCGCGGACGCCCCGCCGGCCCTGGCCGGCCACTACCGGCTGCCCGCGGTCCGCGCCTACCTGCACGAACTGGCGGGCGACCGCGAGGCGGCGGCCGCCGACTACCGCGCCGCCGCCCGCCGCACGGCCAGCCTCCCCGAGCGCCACCACCTCACCCTCCGCGCCGCCCGCCTGGCCGCCCCGCCCGAGCGCTGAAGACGGGCCCTAGGACAGGAGGCCGCCGGCGTGCGCGTCGTCGGCGAGGAGCTGCCAGGAGTGGCCGGGGGTGGCGAAGGCCTCCGGGTCGACGGCCGCCACCGCCGCGTCCACCGCGCTGTGCAGCAGGGCCCGCGGGTCGAACACCGCCCACGGGCCGCCGTCCTCCCAGCGGTCCCACTCCTCGCGCAGCCGCTCGTACGTCCACAGGGCGTAGAGCAGCGCGGAGAGGTCGCGGTTGAGGTAGGCGGCGGGCTCGCCGTCGTCGTACCAGTCCGGGAGCTCCAGGCGGCCGGTGGCGCCGTCGAGGGCGACCTCCAGGTCGGTCGGCCAGGAGGCGAGCGCGAAGTAGTCGCGCTGGTAGTCCCGCTCCTCGGCCTCGTCCTGCGGCCCGTCCGCCTCGCCGAAGTACTCGGGGTACTCCTCCGCCATGGTCAGCAGCGGGCCCTCGTGGACGGCGAACATCCAGCCGCCGAGCGGCAGCCCGACCTCGGTGAGCAGCCGCCGGGTCGGCGTGTGGGTGAGTCCGGCGGGCAGCTCGGCCTCCACGTAGCGGCGGACGGCCCCCTCGTCGGTGAGCGCGGCGATCTCCGCCACCAGCCCGGGGTCCAGCTCGTACCGGAGCCCGCCCGGTCCGCCGGGCCCGGCGCCCCAGCACAGGGCGCGCACGCGCAGCGCGGTGTCCCAGTGCGCGGGCGGGGCGGCGCCGTCGTACAGCCGCGGGTCGATGGCGCGCATCCGCCGCCCGGCGGCCGCGATCACCTGGGCGACCACCGCCGGGCCCCGCAGGCCCCCGTACGCGTCGGGCTGCCGGGCGGCCGGCGCCACCGCCTCGGTCTCGTGGATCAGGGCGGCGAGTGCGGGGAGGTCGGAGGCGAGCAGGTCGCGCCGCAGTCCGCCGTCGACCCGCTCGGCGAGGTGCACCTCCCCGGTCGCGCCGTCGAGCACCACGCTGCTGCCGCTGAAGGCGATGTGGGGGAAGTAGTCGGTCTCACCGAGGAGGTACAGCGGCCCCGCGCCCTCGCCGCCGGGCTCGTAGACGGCCGGCCCGTCCGCCGCCAGGTCGCCGAAGTCCAGGAAGGCGCCTCTCCCGGGCAGCCCGTCCCGGACGAGGAAGCTCCGGCTGGGGCCGTGGGCCAGCCCCGCGGGCAGTTCCTGTGGATCGAGCCGGTACGGCCGCTGCCCGGCCGCCTCCGCGTCGTTGGTGTCCATGGTGGTGGTGTCCATGGGTGCCGCCCCCCTGTGTCGGTGATTCCTGCGGCCCCGACCCTAACGGGCGACGCGGACGGCGGTGACGGGCGCCGGTCCCGGGCCCCTGCCCGCGACCCGGCCGCGGCCCCGGTCGCAGGGCGCCAACCGGCTGACACCCGGGGCGGGTCGGGGGCCCGTTCGCAGGGGAGGCTGGCACGATGCGCCCATGGCAGCCGGGACAGGTACTTCCACGGGTTCGGCAACGGCGGGCTTCGTCCTGCCCACTCTCGCGGCCGGTCAGTTCCTGATGGCGCTCGACAGCTCCGTCATGAACGTCTCGATCGCGACGGTGGCCGACGACGTGGGTACGACCGTGACCGGGATCCAGGGCGCGATCACGGCCTACACGCTGGTGATGGCGATGTTCATGATCCCCGGGGGCAAGGTCGGCGCGCTCATCGGCCGCAAACGGGCGTTCATGATCGGCTGCGCCGTGTACGGCTGCGGCTCCCTGACGACGGCCCTCGCCCCGAACCTGCCCGTGCTGCTGGTCGGCTGGTCGTTCCTCGAAGGGATCGGGGCGGCGCTCATCCTGCCCGCGATCGTGGCGCTGGTCGCCGGCAACTTCGCCGCCGAACGCCGGCCCGCCGCCTACGGGCTGGTCGCCGCCGCGGGGGCCGTGGCGATCGCCGTCGGACCGCTCATCGGCGGCATCGCGACGACCTACTTCTCCTGGCGCTGGGTCTTCGCCGGCGAGGTCGTGATCGTGCTCGGCATCCTGTTCCTGACCCGCCGCCTCGCCGACGCGCCCACCGAGGGGCGCCCCCGCATCGACCTCCTCGGGGCGGTGCTCTCCGCCCTCGGCCTCGGGGTGTTCGTCTACGGCATCCTGCGCTCGGGCGAATGGGGCTGGTTCCTGCCGAAGCCCGACGCGCCCTCCTGGCTGGGGATCTCCCTGGTGGTGTGGCTGGTGCTCGCCGGCCTGCTCCTGATCCACCTCTTCCTCCGCTGGGAGGCCCGCCTGGTGGAGCGGGACCGGGAGCCGCTGGTGGATCCGGCCCTGCTGCGGAACCGGCAGCTCACCGGGGGCCTGGTGATGTTCTTCTTCCAGTACCTCGTCCAGATGGGCGTGTTCTTCGTCGTCCCGCTCTACCTGTCGGTCGCGCTGGGCCTGTCCGCGCTGAAGACCGGCGCCCGGCTGCTGCCGCTCTCGCTGACCCTGCTCGCCGCCGCGGTGCTGATCCCCCGTCTGCTGCCCGGCATCTCGCCGCGGCGGGTGGTGCGGATCGGGATCCTGCTGCTGTTCGCGGGGGCGGTGGTCCTGCTGGCGGCGCTCGACGCGGACGCGGGCGCGGAGGTCGTCACCGTCCCCCTGCTGCTGATCGGGCTCGGCATGGGCGCGCTGGCGTCCCAGCTGGGCGCGGTCACCGTGTCCGCCGTACCGGACGAGCAGAGCGCCGAGGTCGGCGGCATCCAGAACGCCGTCACCAACCTCGGCTCCTCGATCGGCACGGCGCTCGCCGGATCGATCCTGATCGCGACCCTGACCTCCTCGTTCCTGGCCGCCGTCGAGCAGGACCCGGCGGTCCCGGCCGCGGTCAAGAGCCAGGCCGCCGTGCAACTCGAAAGCGGCGCGCCCTTCCTGTCGGACGCCCAGCTGACGGCGGCCCTCGACCAGGCGGGCGTCGACCCGGCGAGGGCCTCGGCCGCGCTCGACGCGAACGCCGAGGCACGGGTCGACGGCCTGCGCGCCGCCCTGGCCGTCCTCGCCCTCGCGGCCCTCCTCGCGATGTTCTTCACCCACCGGATCCCGACCACCCCGCCCGGCTCGCCCGCGCCGCGCTGACCGGTTCGCCTCGCTTCGCCTCCGCCCCCGCCTCCGCCTCCGGGTCAGCTCGGCGTGGACCGGGCGACCCGGAAGCCCACGTCGTCGATCCGCAGGCTCGGGTGGCTGCGGCGGCGCGCGGAGGCCCGGCAGCTCCAGTGCTCGTCGAACCAGCCGCCGCCGCGCAGCACCCGGTAGTCGCCGTAGACCTCGGCGTCGTAGACGTCCCAGCACCAGTTCCAGACGTTGCCGAGCATGTCGTGGAGGCCCCACGGGTTGGGCCGCTTGCCGCCCACCTCGTGGATCCGCTCCTCCGAGTTGCCGCGGTACCAGGCGATCTCGTCGAGCGGTCCGTAGTGGGGCCCGGCCGTACCGGCGCGGCAGGCGTGCTCCCACTCGGCCTCGGTCGGCAGCCGGTACCCGTCGGCCGGCGCGTCCCAGCTGACGTCCTCGTCCCCGCCGTCGCCGTCCTGCCCGCCGTCGGGGCCGAGGCGGTAGGCGGGCGTGAACCCGTCCCGCCGGGACAGGGCGTTGCAGAACCGGACGGCGTCCCACCAGGAGACCCCCTCGACGGGCAACCGGTCCCCCCGCCCGGCACCGGGCCGCCGCCCGGTGACCTCCGCGTACAGCCCCTGGGTGACCGGGAGGGCCGCGAGCCGGAAGGCCGCGACCTCCACCGGCCAACTCCGCTGCGTCCGCCGGTCCGACAGCGTGACCACCCCCGGCGGAACGGCGACCATCCCGCCCAATGCGCTCGCGTCCATGGGCAGGTGATCCTACGCGCCCGCCCGGCTCGGACGGCCCGGGCCGGGGCTTCGCCAGGCTCCGCCCGGTGGGGCGGGTGTGCGTTGCGGGGGTGCCTCCCAGGTGGCGGTGGTGTCGCGGCCGACAGTCCTGCGGGGGCTCCGCGTGACCACCGGCGTCGTCCTGCCGGGGCTGGGCCTCGCGGTGGCGGCAGGCGTCTGAGGAGAGCCCGTCACCGCGCAGGGCTGTGGTGACACCCGCCGTCATGTTCCTCTCCATGGGGATGATCGTGATCGTCCGGAGGGCGGAGTAGCCGGAGGTCGCCATCCGGGCGAGCGGAGTCGGAGCGCCGTAGTCCGGCCGCACAGAGTCGAGCCGCTCCAGTAGCCGCTCCCTCGGCTGCTCGGTCGGCTGCTCGGTCGGCGCCGCGCTCCTTTTCGATCGCGGTGATGGTTCGTGCGGCGAAGTGGCATCCACCGTGGCTCGGCACAACTCAGCGTGATCGCCTGGGTGGGGTATTCGGACTTGAATCTTTACGAACAGATGTTCGATCCTGGGGGTGTGCCCGTTTTCGAATCTGTTTTCGATTCCATCGCCGAGCGACCGACGCTCCGGCCGGTGGTGTCGGCGGCTGCCCCGGCTGTCGGCGGCCGGGTGGGCGGGGTGCTGCCGGTGCCGCCCGCGCTGGGGGCGCTGCTGCCGGACGGGGGGCTGCGGCGGGGCACGGCGGTGTCGGTCGGGGGCGGGGACGCCGGGCTGCTGCTGGCGCTGGCGGCCGGGGCGGTGGGGGAGGACGCGGCGAACGGGGGCGGCTGGGCCGCGGCGGTCGGGCTGCCGGACCTCGGGCTGGCCGCGGCGGCCGGGTACGGGCTGGACCTGCGGCGGCTGCTGGTGGCGGACGAGCCCGGGCCGCACTGGGCCGAGGTGGTCTCGGTGCTGGCCGGGGCGGTCGAGCTGATCATGCTGCGTCCGGACGGGCCGGTGGCGCCCGGGCTGGCCGCCCGGCTGGCGGCCGTGCTGCGGCGCAGCGGCTGCGTGCTGCTGGTGGCCGGGCCGTGGCCGGGGGCCGGACTGCGGCTGGGGGTGCGGTCCGGGCGGTGGTTCGGGCTGGGCGACGGGCACGGACAGCTCACCGGGCGGCAGGTGGAGGTGGTGGCCGAGGGGCGCGGCGCGGCGGTGCGCGGCCGGACGGCGCGGCTCTGGCTGCCGGACGAGCACGGCGAGGTGCGGGCGGTGGCCGACCCGGTGGCGGATCC
Organism: Kitasatospora sp. NPDC048239; assembly: GCF_043202015.1. Taxonomy (NCBI): domain Bacteria; kingdom Bacillati; phylum Actinomycetota; class Actinomycetes; order Kitasatosporales; family Streptomycetaceae; genus Kitasatospora; species Kitasatospora sp. NPDC048239. The sequence continues at coordinate 837,270 of NZ_JBICZP010000001.1, forward strand.
GGTGCGGACGGTGGGGGCGACGGGGGAGGCCGCGGTGTCGGGGGCCGGAACGGGCCTCGAACGTATGGCGGTGGTGTGAGATGGCGGACAGTCCGCGCGTGCTGGTGGTCTGGTGCCCGGACTGGCCGGTCGCGGCGGTCGAGGGCCTCGGCGGCGAGCGCCCGGTGGCGGTGACCGCCGGCGGGCGGGTGCTGGCCTGCTCGCGGGCGGCCCGGGCGGCCGGGGTGCGGCAGGGCCAGCGGCTCAAGCTCGCCCAGCGGCTCTGCCCCGCGCTGGAACTGCGGGAGCGCGACCCGGAGGCGGAGACCAGGCGGTTCGAACCGGTGGTCGCGGCGGTGGAGGCCTTCACGCCCCGGGTGGAGGTGTTGCGCCCGGGCCTGTGCGCGATCCCGGTGAAGGGCCCGAGCCGGTACTTCGGTGGCGAGGAGGCGCTGGCGGCGAAGGTCCGGTCGGCGGTGGCGGACGCACTGGCGGACCCGGCGGTACCGGTGCACCCGGCCGATGCCGAGGCCGCCCCGGCCGGGCGCGCCCACCCCGGGGTGGACCTGCCGCAAGGGCGCGGCCCGGTGGCGGACGACCCGGCGGACGCGTCCGAGTCAGGGGCAGGGGCAGGGGCAGGGGCAGGGGCAGGGGCAGAGGCAGGGGCAGAGGCAGGGGCAGGGCCCGAGTCGGTGGCGGCCGAAGCACCGGAGGCCCTGGTCGGCGTGGCCGACGGCCTGTTCGCCGCCGTGCTGGCCGCGCGGGCGGGAGTGCTGGTGCCGGCCGGGCGGACGCCGGAGTTCCTCGCCCCCTACCCGGTGGCGGCGCTCGGCGACGAGGGGCTGGCCGAACTGCTGGACCGGCTGGGCCTGCCCACCGTCGGGGCGTTCGCCGCCCTGCCCGCCGAGGCGGTCGCGGACCGCTTCGGCCCGGCCGGCACCGCCGCCCACCGGACGGCCCGGGGGCTGCGGTCGCGCCCGCTGGTACCGCGGGCGGAGGAGCCGGACCTCTCCGTCGAGCAGCGCTTCGACCCGCCCGAGCCACTGGCCGAGCCGCTGGTGTTCGTCGCCAGGGCCCTCGCCGAGCGGCTGCACCAGCGCCTCGCCGGGGCGGGGCTGACCTGTCGGCGGGTCGCCGTCGAGGTGGCGTGCGCCGACGGGCGGACGGCCTCGCGGCTCTGGCGGCACGAGGGGCTGTCGGCGGGGGCGCTGGCCGAACGGGTCCGCTGGCAGCTCCAGGCCTGGCAGGGCGCGGGCACGTTCGCCGCGTCCGGCGCCGGGGTCGACGCGGGCTTCACCGTCCTGCGCCTCGCCCCCGACGGGCTGGCCCCCGACCAGGGGCGGCAGCTGGCGCTCTGGGGACAGGCCGTCGCGGACGACCGGGTGGAGCGGGCGGTGGCCCGCGTCCAGGCGGTGCTCGGGCACGCCGGGCTGCGCCGGATCGAGCCGGCCGGCGGGCGGGGGCCGGACGAGCAGGCGGTCCGGGTGCCGTGGGGCGAGACGTACGAGCCGGCGGCCCCCGCCGACGCGCCCTGGCCGGGGCGGCTGCGGGACGTCTGGCCCGCCGTGGTGCACCGCACCCCGCTGCCGGCCGTGGTGCTGGACGCGGACGGGCATCCGGTGACGGTGGACGGCCGGGCCGGGGTGTCGGCCCGGCCGGCCCGGGTCGCGGTGCGGGGGCGGGAACTGCTGGTGGACGGCTGGACGGGGCCCTGGCCGGCGGTCGAGTACTGGTGGGACCAGTCGCTCGCCCGCCGCCGGGCGCGCTTCCAGGTCGCGGTGGAGGGCGGCCGGGCGCTGCTGCTCACGGTGGAGGGCGGCGCCTGGTTCGTGGAGGCCGGCTACGACTGACCGGCACGAGGTACCACGAAGTGAAAAAAGGGGGGGGGGGGAGGCAGGCAGGCACAAAGCAAACAGGGGGGGCGACAGACCGACACGGCAGGACCGGAGTAACAGCCCCCGATGGGATTCACCAGCCACCCCACGCTCCCCTGGAGCGAACTGCACCGACGCCTGGCCGGCGGCCGGCCGGGCCCGGCGGATGGCGAGGTCGTCCCGCTCCGCGGCCGCGGTCGTGACCGGTCCGGCGCCACCGGGCCCGTCGAAGGCCCCGGCGAACCCCCGGGTGGGCCCTCCTTCCCCTGGGCCGAACTCCACGTCCACTCCGCCTTCAGCTTCCTGGACGGCGCCAGCGACCCCGAGGCGCTGGTCGCGGAGGCCGCCCGGCTCGGGATCGAGACGCTCGCCCTCACCGACCACGACGGCCTCTACGGCGCGGTCCGCTTCGCCGAGGCGGCCCGCGAGGCGGGCATCGCCACGGTGTTCGGGGCAGAGCTGACGCTCCGTCAGAACGGCGAACACCTGCTGGTCCTGGCCCGCGACCCGGCCGGCTACCGCCGGCTCTCCGCGGCGATCAGCGCGGCCCAGCTCGCGGGCGGGGCCAAGGGGCGGCCGGCGTACGACTTCGCGGCGCTCGCCGATGCGCACGGGGGCCACTGGGCGGTACTCACCGGCTGCCGCCTCGGCCGGGTGCCCGCAGCCCTGTCCGGCGCCCTGGCCGGGAGCGCCGCCGAATACCAACTGCGGACCCTCACCGAGGCGTTCGGCCGCGACAACGTCTACGTCGAGCTGATCGACCAGTGGCAGCCCGGCGACGACCTGCGCAACGACGCCCTGGCCGCCCTCGCCGCCGGGCTCGGCCTGCCCGTGGTCGCCTCCACCAACGCCCACCACGCCGGGCCGGCCCAGGGGCGGCTGGCACAGAGCCTCGCCGCGCTGCACGGGCGCCGCACCCTGCAGGACGCAGCGGGCTGGACCAGGGCGGCCGGCACCGCCCACCTGCGGTCGGGCCGCGAGATGGCCGCCCGGCTGGCCCGCTTCCCCGGTGTGCGGCAGGCCACCGTCGACCTCGCCCGTGCCTGCGCCTTCGACTTCGCCAGGCTCGACCCGGAGCTCCCCGGCTTCCCCGTCCCGCCCGGGCACACCGAGATCAGCCATCTGCGCGCACTGGTCGCCGAGGGCGGCCCGGCCCGTTTCGGCCCCGGCAACGGACCGGCCCGCCGGCAGCTCGCCAAGGAACTGGACGTCATCGAGGAGCTCGACCTGGCCGGGTACTTCCTGATCGTCCACGACATCGTGGACTTCTGCCGCCGGGAGTCCATCTGGTGCCAGGGCCGCGGTTCGGCGGCCAACTCGGCGGTCTGCTACGCCCTGGGGATCACCGCCGTCGACCCGGTCCACTACAAACTGCTCTTCGAACGCTTTCTGAGCACCGCCCGCGACGGGCCGCCCGACATCGACCTGGACATCGAGAACCGCCGCCGCGAGGAGGTCATCCAGTACGTCTACCGCCGCTACGGGCGCGAGCACGCCGCCCAGGTCGCCAATGTGATCACCTACCGGCCCCGGCTGGCGCTGCGCGACGCAGCCCGGGTGCTCGGCTACCCGCAGGGGCAGGTGGACGCGTTCAGTCGGCAGAGCGACTTCCGCTCCCCGCCCGGCGCCGACGCCGTCATCCCCTCCGACGTGCTCGCACTCGCCTCCCAACTCCACGGCCTGCCGCGCCATCTGGGCATCCACTCGGGCGGCATGGTGCTCACCAGGGATCCGATCGGCGAGATCTGCCCGACCGAGTGGGCCCGGATGCCGGGCCGCTCGGTGCTGCAGTGGGACAAGGACTCCACGGCCGGCGCCGGGCTGGTCAAGATCGACCTGCTCGGTCTCGGCATGCTCTCCGCGCTGCACGACGCCTGCGACCTGATCGCCGAGCACCACGGGCAGCGCTACGACCTGGCGACCATCCCGGACGCCGACCCGGGCGTCTACACGATGCTCCGGCGGGCCGACACCGTCGGCGTCTTCCAGGTCGAGTCGCGCGCCCAGATGGCCACCCTGCCGCGCCTGAAGCCGGACCACTTCTACGACCTGGTGGTGGAGGTCGCGCTGATCCGCCCGGGCCCGATCCAGGGCGGCTCCGTCCACCCGTACCTGCGGCGCCGCGCCGGGGTCGAACCGGCGGGCTGCCCGCACCCGTTGATGGAGAACGCGCTCGGCAAGACCCTGGGAGTGCCGCTGTTCCAGGAGCAGATGATGCAACTGGCCATCGACTGCGCCGGGTTCACCCCCTCCGAGGCCGACCGGCTCCGCCAGGCGATGGGCTCCAAGCGCTCCCACGAACGCGTCGCCCGGCTGCGCGACCGACTGCTGGAGGGCATGACCGCGCGCGGCATCCCGCCGGAGGTCGCCGAGGACGTCTACACCAAGATCGAGGCCTTCTCCAACTACGGCTTCCCGGAGAGCCACGCGATCAGCTTCGCCTACCTGGTGTACGCGAGCGCCTGGCTCAAGTACCACTACCCGGCGGCCTTCACCTGCGCGCTGCTGGCCAACCAGCCGATGGGCTTCTACGCGCCGCTCAGCCTGATCTCGGACGCCCGGCGGCACGGCGTCCGGGTCCGCGGGGTGGACGTCAACGCCAGCGCGGCCCGGCCGACCCTGGAGACGTGCCAGGGGCCGACCCCCAGCCCGCCGCTCACCGCCGGGCGGCCGCAGCCCGCGATCCGGCTGGGCCTGGACACCGTCCGAGGCATCGGCGCCCCGCAGGCCGAGGCGATCGCGGCCGGGCGCCCGTACGCGGACCTGGAGGACTTCGCCCGCCGGACGGGCCTGCCCGCGCCGGCCCTGGAGGCCCTCGCCACGGCGGGCGCGTTCGGCTGCTTCGGACTGAACAGGCGGCAGGCGCTCTGGTCGGCGGGCGCCTTCGCCGGGGTCTCGGCGGCGCTGCTCCCCGGCACCACGCCCGGCACCGAGGCGCCCCCGTTGCCGGGGATGACCCCGGTGGAGGAGACCATCGCCGACCTCTGGGCCACCGGCGCCTCCGCCACCAGCCACCCCGTCCAGCACCTGCGCGCGCACCTGGAACGCGGCGGCGCGCTCTCGGCCGCCGAACTGCCGGACGTCGCGCCGGGCACCGCCGTCGTGGTCGGCGGTCTGGTGACCCACCGGCAGCGGCCGCCGACGGCGGGCGGGGTGCTGTTCCTCAGCCTGGAGGACGAGACCGGTCTGATCAACGTGATCTGCAGCCGCCCGGTCTGGGAGTCCCAGCGCCGTACCGCCCTGGACCGGGCCGGCCTGCTGGTCCACGGCCACATCGAACGCGACCGGGGCGCCACCAACCTGGTCGCCACCCGCCTCAGCCCGCTGCGGATCGGCCTGTGACCGCCAGGCCTGTGACCGCCAGGCCTGTGCAGGCGGCCCGGGTGGTGCCCCGGGGTGCCGGCCCGGCATCCGGTGGTACGGCGCGGCGCAGTCGTGGGGGGTTGCCTGCGCCGCGCCGGGTCGAGGGGAGGGGGCGGGGTAACGGGAGGGGTCAGAAGGCGGGTTGGTCGTTCAGCTCGACGATCCGGAGATCCCCGAGGCGGACGGTGAACCAGACCTCCTGGTTGTTGCCGCCTCCCCAGTACTCGGTAAAGCGCACCGAGGCGAAGCCGTACTCCTCGGCCACCTGCTGGACGGACCACTCGGCCGGCACGTTCTGGGCGCGGAACACCGGATCGGCGTCGTGCTTGGCGGCCCAGGCGTCGAGGCGGAAGTTCAGATGCGGGGAGAGGAAGCGCTCGCGGACCGCGCGGGGGCTCTCGCCGCTCTGGCCGAGCACCGCCCGGCTGTACTCCTGGACGAAGGTGACCACCCGGTGGGCGGCCGCGGTGCCGGCCCGGACCTCCACCGCCCGGGACGAGCCGGGCAGGTCGGTCGGCAGGGCGAAGGCCTGGACCGGGGCGGAGGCCAGGCCGCCGACCGCGAGGAGGGCGGCGGCACCGGCCAGAACAGTACGCATGGTGGCAAGGCGAATCATGGGGGAATTCCATCATTCGCGAACGAACTCTGCCTATCGCCAGAAGGAGTGGTTTAGCTTCTCCCTCATAGGATTTGACGATGATTCAGTTTGCTCGGCCATCCGCATCGCGTCCCTTTCCGGGTGCGCCGGCGAAGGCCTGCGCGATCGGCAGCCAGGCCGTCGCCAGCTCGCCGGAGGCGGTCAGCCCCAGGTCGTCCGGGTGCCGGCGCTGGGTCACCAGCAGGCAGAAGTCCAGGGCGGGCCCGCTCACCCGGTCCACCGCGTCCTCGGGGCCCCAGGCCCAGGACTCCCCGCCCGGCCCGGTCAGCTCCACCCGGACCGGGGCCTCGGGCGCCGGCAGCCCGTGCAGCGTGAAGGCGAACCCCATCGTCCGCACCCCCAGGTGCGCGATGTGCCGCAGCCGCGCCGACGGTTCGCGCACCGCGCCGAGCGCGTCCGCGACGTCCTGCCCGTGCGCCCAGGTCTCCATCAGCCGGGCGGTGGCCATCGAGGCCGGCTTCATCGGGGGACCGAACCACGGCAGCCGGATGTCGGCCGGCGCCGCGTCCAGCACCGCCAGCACCTGCTCCCGCCCGGCCCGCCAGCGCGCCAGCAGCGCCCTGGGCTCCTCGGCCGCACCGCGGGCCGCACCCTCCTCCACCGGGTCGGCGCCCGCCGCGAGCAGCTCCCCGAAGAGCCCGCCGATCGCCTCGCCGAAGGCCTCCGCGTCACGCGCCGACAGGGTGGCCCAGTCGTCCGTCCACGCCAGGTGGGCGATCTGGTGGGCGATCGTCCAGCCCTCGGCCGGTGTCGGCAGGGCCCACTGCTCCGGCGCCAGCCCGGCCACCAGGCCGTCCAGCACCTCGCTCTCGGCCCGCAGGTCGGCCAACAGGCCGTCCAGGACGTTCGGAGCCTTCGGGTTCGGCTTCGGGCTCGGGCTCGTCATCGGCATCCCCATTCTCATCGGTCAGTGCTGACCCATCGGTAACCCAAGGCCGCACCCTACGGGCCGCCGGGCGGCTCCATCGGGGACTCCATCGAACATGCACGTCACGACCCTCGCCACCGGCCGTACCGCGTGTGAGAATCGCGCGATGACCAGGGCTGCGGACACCCCCTTCCGGGCGGCCGACGGCGTTGCCGCGCGCGCCTCCCGTACCGCCTATCCCGGCGCCCTCGCGGGCCCCGTCGCGGGCCCCGCCGACGATCTCGCCGCCCGGGCCGCCGAGCTGGTCCGGGACGCGGTGCTCGGCGACCTCGCCCGCCGCGTGGTCGCCGACTGCGGCGCCGACGTCGGCCTGGTCGGCGTGCCCGCCCCCGGTCGGGCGGCCGTCGGCGCCGGCGGCCCCGAGGGCATGGTGCTGCGCCACTGGTCCGGCACCCGGGCCGATCTGCTGCACGACCTCGCCGTACCCGCCGGCACCGGCCTCGGCGGCCGGGCGCTGGCCGAGCGCGCCCCCAGCTGGGTGCCCGACTACCGTGCCGCCACCACCATCTCGCACCACTACGATGCGGCGGTCACCGCGGAGGACCTCTACGCGATGCTCACCGTGCCGCTGCTGCACGGCGGCGCGGTGCACGGCGTGGTGTACGCCTCGCTGCGCGCCGTCGTCCCGTTCGGGGACGTCCGGATCGCCGCCGTCAGCAGGCTCGCCGCGGCCGCCACCCGGGCGCTGGCCGGCGCCGCCGCCTGGACCGGCCCGGCGGCCGGCCCGGTGGAGGGCCCACCGCGGGGCCAACCACCGGTCCCATCGGCGGGTCCACCGGCCGGAGCGGCGACGGCCGTGCCGTCGCGGGCCGCGCTGACCCGGCGCGAGCACGAGGTGCTGCGCTGGGCGGCGACCGGCCGGACCAACCCGGAGATCGCCGCCCAGCTGGGTCTCACCTGCAACACCGTGACCGGCTACCTGAAGAGCGCCATGCACAAGCTCGGCGCCCGCAACCGGACCGAACTCGCCCTCCTCGCCCGGGAGTCCGGGCTGATCGGCTGACCCGGTGGATCAGCCGGCCCGCAGTGCGACCGCGCGCCTCAGTTGACCTGGCGCCCCCGCTCGGCCCAGTAGGGCTCGCGCAGCCGGAACTTCTGCAGCTTGCCGGTCGTGGTACGCGGCAGCGTGTCCCGGAACTCCACCGAGGTCGGCGACTTGTACCCCGCCAGCCGCTGCTTGCAGTGCGCGATCAGCTCCGCCTCCCCGGCGTCCTGCCCGGGCTTGAGCACCACCAGCGCCTTGACCGTCTCACCCCACTTCTCGTCCGGCACGCCGATCACCGCGACCTCGGCCACCGCCGGGTGGTCGTAGAGGCAGTCCTCCACCTCGATCGAGGAGACGTTCTCCCCGCCGCTGATGATGACGTCCTTCTTCCGGTCCGAGATGGTCAGATAGCCGTCGGTGAGCGTCCCGCCGTCGCCGGTGTGGAACCAGCCGTCCCGGATCGCCTCCGAAGTCTCCTGCGGCTGGCGCCAGTAGCCGTCCATCACGACGTTGGAGCGCACCAGCACCTCGCCCTGGCCGTCCACCCGCAGTTGGTTGCCGAGGGCCGGCGCGCCCGCCTGGACCAGCCTCTCCGCCCGCTCGGCGGAGGGCAGTTCGTCCCACTCCGCGCGGGTGCGGTTGACCGTCACCACCGGCGAGGTCTCGGTCAGGCCGTAGATCTGCAGGAACTCCCAGCCGAGTTCGGACTCGATGCGCTGCACCACCGAGGTCGGCGGCGGCGCGCCGGCCACGATCATCCGCACCCTGTCCCGGCCGGGGACCGGCCCGTCCCAGTCGGCGGCGGCGTCCAGCACCATCGACACCACCGCGGGCGCCCCGCACAGGAAGGTCACCCCGTGCTCGTCGATCCGGCGCAGGATCTCGGCGCCGTCCACCTTGCGCAGCACGATGTGCCGGGCGCCCAGTCCGGTGAGCGCGAACGGCAGGCCCCAGCCGTTCGCGTGGAACATCGGCAGGGTGTGCAGGTAGACGTCCCGGTCGTCGGCCCCGAAGTGCAGGCCCATCAGCACGGCGTTCAGCCAGATGTTCCGGTGGGTGAGCTGAACGCCCTTGGGGCGGGCGGTGGTTCCACTGGTGTAGTTGAGGGTGGCGGTGTCGTTCTCGGCGATCTCGTACCGCCGCGGCGCATGGTCGAAGTCGTACAGCAGGGCGTCGCTCTCGGCGCCGATCACGAAGGTGTGCTTGGCCGTGACCCCCGACAGCGCGTCGGCCACCTCGGGGTCGACCAGCAGCACGGAGGCGCCGCTCTGCTCGACGATGTACGCGACCTCCTCCGCCTTCAGGCGGAAGTTGACCGGTACCAGCACCCGGCCGTGCCCGCTCACGCCGTACATCGAGGTCATCAGCCGGGCCGAGTTGTGCGAGACGATCGCGACCCGTTCGCCCGGTCCGACGCCCAGCCGGTCGAGTCCGGCGGCCTGTGCCCGGGCCAGTTCGGCGATCCGACGGTAGCTCAGCTCGCCCCAGGACCGGGCCGGTTGGTCCGGCTCGTCGACGATGCCGACCCGGTCGCCGTAGACCAGCTCGGCCCGGTCGAGGAAGTCCATCACGGAGAGTGGAATCTGCATGCGCCCACTGTCCTCCGCACGCCGCCCGCTGCACACCCCCGATCGGGGGTGTCACCCGTACGGGCAGCCGCCGAACGGACCCGGCGGGGCCGGCGCCCTCAGGCGCCGTCGCCCACCCGCGCCAGGGCCGCGGCCAGCCGGTCCCGGGCCGCGGTCTGGGTGGCGATCCGGCGCTCCAGGACGGCCAGCCGCTCCCGGGCGACCCGCAGCAGCTCGGTGCTCGGCGGCTTGGCCAGCACGTCGCCGTCCAGACAGGGCATCAGCAACTGGATGTCCTCCAGGGTGAACCCGGAGTCCAGCAGGGAGCGGATGTTGCGGACCCGCACCGCCTGCGAGGCGTCGTACACCCGGTAGCCGTTGGCCGCGCGGGCCGAGCTGATCAGCCGGGCCTGCTCGTAGTGGCGCAGCGCCCGTGCCGTGGTGCCCGTCGCCCGGGCCAGCTCTCCGATCCGCACCTGTCCTCGCCCCATCCTTGCGCGGCCCGTCACCCCACGACGGCGCCTCCGTCCACGGGCAAGACTACTCCGGTGACGAACGAGGCCTGCGGGGATGCGAGTTGCGTGATGGCCCAGGCCACCTCCGCGGGCCGGCCGATCCGCCCGAGCGGTGTGTGTGCGATCTGCCACTGCCGGACCGCGTCCTGCTGCTCCCTGCTCAGCCCGGAGTGCTCGCCGATCGGGGTCTCGATCGCCCCGGGAGCCACCGCCACCACCCGCACCCCGCGCGGCGCCAGCTCCACCGCCCAGCTGCGGGAGAGCACCTCCAGTGCGGCCTTGCTCGCCGCGTACACCGAGTTGCCGGGCCAACCCCGCTGGCCCACCGAGGTGCTGACGTTGACGATCACGCCGCGGCTCTCCTCCAGCAGCGGCAGCGCGGCCTGGCTGAGCAGCACGGCGGCGATCAGGTTGGTCGCCAGCTGGGCCTCGATGCCGTCCACCGTGAGGCTCCCGAGCCCGCCGCTGAGGACGATCCCGGCGTTGTTGACCAGGACGTCCAGCCGCCCGTGCCGCTCCATCACCTCGCGGACCAACGCCTCCGGCGCCTCGTCCTCGGTGATGTCCGCGACCAGCGGGTGGATCCGCCCGGGGTGGCTCCGGGCGGTGTCCGCCAGTGGCTCGGCCCGCCGACCCACCACCACCACCTGCACCTCGGGCCCCTGTTCGGCGAAGGCGTGGGCGGTGGCCCGCCCGATCCCGGTCCCGGCACCGGTGACCAGGACGACTCTCGGGGTGGTGGAGCGCTGTGCTGAGAAGTTCATGTTTCAAAGAGTGCAACACTGCCGCCAGTGTCAAGGTCAAGGCCTCGGCAACAGGAAGTGGTACGTCCGCTTGCTGAGCCGGCGGCGAACAGGGCGGGGGAGCGGGAGGCATCCGGGCCCGCCGACTGTTAGGAAGGTCGCGCACACACCCGCGCACACACCCGCGCACGGCGCCGGGCCCACCCGCCCGGCCGTCACGCACCGGGCGCACCGATCCCACGGGGAGACACGCATGAGCGACGAACGGGACGAACACACCGGGAGTCTGTACGAGGCCGTCGGCGGCATCGAGGCACTGCGCCGGCTGAGCAACACCTTCTACGACGGAGTGCTGGCGGACCCTCTGCTGGCCCCCGTCTTCGCCAACTTCACCACCACCCACATCGAGCACGTCGCCGTCTGGCTGGCCGAGATCTTCGGCGGCCCGGCCCGCTTCACCGACGAGCTCGGCGGCCACCAGGCGCTGCTCCGCACGCACCTCGGCCTGTCGATCACCGAGGAGCAGCGCGACCGCTGGATGGAGCTGATGGCCGTCGCGGTCGGCAACGAGCTGCCGGAGGACGAACTGCTGCGCCGCCGGGTGCTGGAGTACTTCGACTGGGGCACCAGGATCGCCAAGGACGTCTCGGCCACCCCGGTCGGCGCGGACCTCGGAGACCCGGGCCCGACGCCGCGCTGGGGCTGGGAGGGGCTCGCGAAATGACGCTGCCGCTCACCCGCCCCACCCCGCCGGTCGGGGGCCTGCCCGCCCCGACGGCCGCCGGGCTGGTCCTGCGGCAGTTCCGCGACGAGGACGCCCCGGCCCTGGTCGAGGTCTACCGCGATCCGGTGCTGCGGCACTTCACCCAGGACCCGGTGACGGACGGGGCCGCCGCCGCCCGCTGGCTGGACGTCCAGCGCCGGGGCTGGACGGACGGCGACCGCTACAGCTTCGCGGTGGAGGAGGAGGGCGGCGCGCTGGTCGCCAACGTGGTGCTCAAGCGCGGCGCCGCCGACCTCACCCGCGCCGAGGTGGGGTACTGGACGGCGGCCGCCGCTCGCGGCCGGGGCGTGGCGCCGCGCGCGCTGGAGGCGCTCACCCGCTGGGCGTTCGAGGTGTTCGCCGCCGACGGCCTCGTCCGGCTCGACCTGCTGCACCAGGTGGACAACCAGGCCTCCTGCCGGGTGGCGGAGAGGACCGGCTACCGCTTCGAGACGGTGCTCCCGGCCCGGCCGCCGTTCCCGCTGGACGGCCATCTGCACAGCCGTGCCGCGGTACCCGCCGGATAACGGCTGGACCGGGGACGAAAGGCAGGTCAGAGTGGCCCCATGGCTTCTCTTGTACGACATGTGACGATCGATTGCGCCGACGCCTACCAGCTCGCCGGGTTCTGGGTGAAGGCGCTGGACGGCAAGCTGGGCGAGGGCGACGAGCCGGGTGACCCGGAGGTCCTGGTGGAGTCGGCCGGGGTCGGGCTGCTGTTCATCGTCGTGCCCGAGGGCAAGTCGGTGAAGAACCGCATCCACCTGGACCTCCAGCCGCAGGACCGTACCCGCGACGAGGAGGTGGAGCGCCTGCTGGCCCTGGGCGCGACCCTGGTCGAGGACCACCGCACGCCGGACGGCCGCGGTTGGGCGACCCTTGCGGACCCTGCGGGCAACGAGTTCTGCGTCGAGCGCAGCGCCGCCGAGCGGGCCGTGACCGGCGGCTGACACCCGCCCGGTCGCTCGCACCGTACGAACGGGGGCGGGGTCGCGCCGTGTGCAACGGCGCGACCCCGCGGAGCCTCAGCCCAGCTGGATCGAGCGCTTCGCCAGCCCCATCCAGAACCCGTCGATGACGCTGCGCTGGCTGCCGAGGTCGGCCTCCCCGGCGCCCAGGGTGACGAACAGCGGGGCGAAGTGCTCGGTGCGCGGGTGGGCGAGCCGCCCGGCCGGGGCCTTCTGCTCGAAGTCGAGCAGCGCGTCGAGGTCCTGCGCCTCCAGGGCGCGCCGCCCCCAGTCGTCGAACTCGGCCATCACGGACGTCACCCGGCCGTCCGAGCTGAGCGCCCGCAGGTTGTGGGTGAAGAAGCCGCTGCCGACGATCAGGACGCCCTCGTCGCGCAGCGGGGCGAGCCGGCGGCCGATCTCCAGCAGCCGCTGCGGGTCCAGGGTGGGCATGGACACCTGGAGGACGGGGATGTCCGCGTCCGGGAACATCTCGACCAGCGGCACGTACGCGCCGTGGTCCAGGCCCCGGTCCGGGATGTCCTGGACGGGGGTGCCGGGGGCGCGCAGCAGCTTGCGCACGCGCTCGGCGAGCTCCGGTGCGCCGGGAGCGGCGTACTGCACCCGGTAGTAGTGCTCGGGGAAGCCCCAGAAGTCGTAGACCAGTGGCACGGTGGTGACGGCGCCGAGTGCGAGCGGGGCCTCCTCCCAGTGCGCGGAGACCATCAGGACGGCCTTCGGGCGGGGCAGGCCGGCCGACCAGGCGGCCAGCTCGCCGGGCCAGACCGGGTCGTCGGCCAGCGGCGGCGCGCCGTGCGAGAGGTAGAGGGCGGGCATACGCTCGGGGGCTGCGGTGCTCATGGCGTCTCTCCTCGGCTTCCTCGGGGCTCCGCGAGGTTCCGGTCTCCCGGTGGACCCGGGCGGGTCGCAGATAGTTCAATTTTGAACCTCGACACCTCGAAGGTACACCTTGGTTCGAATTTGAACAACAGGAGTACGATTCCCCCATGCCCTCCCTGAACGACCCCCGCTGGCTGGACCAGGACGAAATGGCCGCCTGGCGGGGTTTCGTCACCGCGAGCAACCTGCTCAACCGCCGCCTGGAGCGCCAGCTCAAGGAGGACTCGGGCCTCTCGCACACCCAGTACGAGGTCCTGGTACACCTCTCGGCCGCCCCGGCCGGCTCGCTGCGGATGACCGAGCTGGCGGAGAAGCTGGTCACCTCCAAGAGCGGTCTGACCTACCAGGTCACCCAGTTGGAGCGGATGGGCCTGGTCGGCCGCCGCTCCTGCCCGAGCGACGTGCGCGGGGTCTTCGCCGAACTCACCGAGCAGGGCCGCGAGGCCCTGCGCCAGGCGGCCCCCGGCCACGTCGCGCTGGTCCGCGAGCTGCTGATCGACGTGCTCAGCCGCGAGCAGCTCGCCGTCCTCGCCGAGGGCCTCGGCGAGGTCAGCGCCCGTCTGCGGCTCGACGACGGGGCGTGACGGCGGAGCACCGCGCCGCCCGCTCCAGCAGCAGCTCCCGCTCCCGGGCGTTGCGGGTCAGCGCCGCGGCCTGCTCGAACTGGGCCCGGGCCTCCTCGACCCGCCCCAGCCGCTCCAGCAGGTCCCCCCGCACGCTCGGCAGCAGGTGGTACCCGGCGAGGACGTCCGTCAGCGCGTCCAGCAGCTCCAGCCCGGCCGCGGGGCCCTCGGCCATCGAGACGGCCACCGCCCGGTTCAGCTCCACCACGGGGGACGGGCTCAGCGCCACCAGCCGCCCGTAGAGCGCGGCGATGGTCGGCCAGTCGGTGTCCTGGTAGCGGGCCGCCCGGGCGTGGCAGGCGGCGATGGCGGCCTGCACCGCGTACGGGCCGTACGGACCGCCGCCCACCCGCGCCAGGGACTCGAAGCCGCGGCGGAGCAGCAGCCCGTCCCAGCGGGCGCGGTTCTGGTCGGCGAGCAGCACCGGTCGGCCGTCCGGGCCGGTCCGGGCCGCCGTGCGGGAGGCCTGGAACTCCAGCAGTGCGGCCAGGCCGTGCACCTCCGGCTCCTCGGGCATCAGCCCGGCCAGTACCCGGGACAGCCGCAGGGCGTCCTCGCAGAGCGCCGGCCGCAGCAGGTCGTCGCCGGCCGTGGCCGAGTACCCCTCGTTGAAGATCAGGTAGACGACCTCCAGGACGGAGGAGAGCCGGGCCGCCCGGTCGGCGCCGTACGGCACCTCGAAGGGGACCCGCGCCGCGGCGAGGCTCCGCTTGGCGCGGACGATCCGCTGGGCGACGGTCGACTCGGCGGCCAGGAACGCGCGGGCGATCTCCGGGGTGGTCAGCCCGCCCAGCAGCCGCAGCGTCAGCGCGATCCTGGCCTGCTCCGACAGCACCGGATGGCAGGCGGTGAAGATCAGCCGCAGCAGGTCGTCGTCGATGTCGTCGGCCTCGGCCGGCTCGGGCGGCGGCGTGTCCTCCAGCGTCCGCCCGACCTCGGCGAGCTTGCGGGCGTACGTCTCCCGGCGGCGGACCAGGTCGATCGCGCGGTGCTTGGCGGTGGCCGTCAGCCAGGCGCCCGGGCGGTCCGGGACGCCCGACCGCGGCCACTGCTCCAGCGCGGCGACCAGGGCGTCCTGCGCGATCTCCTCGGCGATGCCCACGTCCCGCACGATGCGGGTGACACCGGCGATGATCCGCGCGGACTCGATCCTGAACACCGTCTCCACCGCGGCCGCCGCGTCCGTCTCCGTCACGGCCCCCCATCAGAGCAGCCGGACGGGGACGGGGCAACCGCGGCGCGGTGGTTCACCAGGTGCTCAGGCCTCGTCGATCTGCCGGACCTCGGCGCCGACGGTCCACTCCTTCGGGTGGACCTGGAGGAAGCGCCTGGTCCACTCCAGGGCCTCGGCCCGGTCCTTGCACTGGAGGATCGCGTAGCCGCCGACGACCTCCTTGGTCTCGGTGAACGGCCCGTCGGTGTAGCTCAGCGACCCGTCCGACCAGGTGATCCGGGTGGCCTCGGCGGTCGGCTTGAGGCCGGCGGTCTCCAGCATCACCCCGGCCTTGGTGATCTCCTCGAACAGTGCGCCCATCCGCTTCTCGAGGTCGGCGTCGGGCGTCATGGCGGGGGCGTCCTGCTCGTTGATGCGGATCAGCGTCATAAAGCGCGGCATGGTGACTCCTCGGTGCGGTGCGGTTCGGTTCGGTACGAGCGGCGGGGTCCGTCCCCGTCTCCCACCCCTGCGACGAACGGGAGACGGCCGGATCGACAGGCCGTCCGGAATTCTTCCGAGAAGTTTTCGACCGGGCCACCGGAGCGGCGGCTGCCGCCTGGGCCGCGCCGCCCGAACCAATGCCGCCCGAGCCCGCCGCCGCCTGCTCAGCGCGCCGGGGCCGCCACCGGCGCGGGCTGCCGCTCCGGCGCGCAGAGCAGCGCCGCCCGGAGGTCGAGGCGGTCCCGGAGCCGGGCCAGGTTGCGGCCGGTGAGCTCCTCGATCCGCCGGATCCGGTAGTGCACCGTGTTCACGTGGATGTGCAGCGACTCGGCCGTCCGCGCCCACGAGCCGTCGTGGTCCAGGAAGACCGCCAGGGTGCCGAGCAGCGAGACGCCGTTCTCCCGGTCGTGCGCGGCCAGCGGCGCCAGCAGCCGGGCGTGGAACGCCGCCGTGACCTCCGGCGGGATGCCGCGCAGCAGCCCGGCCAGCGAGTCCAGCTCGGCGGCGCTGCCGACCGGGCCCGCCGCGCCCTCCAGCACGTACCGGGCCTGCACCAGCGCGGCCCGCAGCGGTGCGGTGGCGGGCGGGGCCGCCGGGCCGACCCCGACCCGCAGGGCGCGCCGCCCGGTAAGCCGGGCCTGCAGCGCGGGCCGGGCCCGGCGCAGCCGCTCGGCGACCCGCTCGGCGGGGGCGGCCACCAGCGCGCCCGCCCGCCCGGCCCGGTCCGCCCCGGCGGCGTACGGCTCACCCAGCGGCTCCAGCGCCTCCGCGAGCGCCTGCGCGGCCCACCCGGCCGGGACTTCACCGGCCCGCCCGCCGTCGATCCGCGCGGTCACCGCGACCAGCGGCGCGAGCCCCGGCAGACCGCAGGCGGCCAGTGCCTCGGCGAGGTCGCCCGAGCCGTCCCCGCCGAGCACGTCGAGCAGCCGCCCGGCTGCCAGCCGGTGCACCGCCGCCTCCGCGTGCGCCCGGGTGGCGAGCGGGGCGAGCAGCTCGGCCAGCCCCTGCCACAGCGGCTCGGCCCCGGCGTCCCGGACGTGCGGCCGCAGCCGCCAACCGTCGAACGGCGAGCCGTCCTGAGGTCCGACCGCCAGCCCGCCGTCCCCGCGCTCGGTCGGCGGGGTGGGCGCGGAGGTGGCGGCCACCAGCCGCCCGCCGGCCGTCAGGACCGAGCAGTCCGGCACCCCGAGCCGCCCCACCGCGTGCGTCAGCACCTCCCCGGCCCCGGCGCCCGCGTGGGTGAGCTCGGCGAGTTCGCGCCGCACGGTGTCCGGGATCGCCGCCGCGTCCTGCGAGCCGGCCCGCAGATCGCCCCAGAGCCGCAGGTACACGCGGTCGGTGACGGCCCGGAAGCTCGTCCCGGCGGGCACCGCGAGCAGCGGAATGCCATGGGTGCGGCAGGCCTCCACCAGGCTCTCCGGCACGCTGCCGTGGGTGCCCTCGCCCGCCAGCAGCGCCGCGACGCCCGCGCTGCGCAGCGCGGTGGCGAAGCGCAGCGCCCCGGAGGCGTCGGCGGGCTGCCACCAGACCAGCCCGGTGAGGACGACCTCGCCGGGCTGGAGGTAGCGGGCCGGGTCCTGGAGGTCGGTGGAGCTGACGCCGGCGACCTGCCGGGCGAGGAGGTCCGGCGTGCCCCAGGCCAGCCGGATGTCCAGGTCGGCCAGGTGCAGCAGGTCTCCGACGATCATCTCTCGCTCCTTGTGCCTCCGCGCGGGGCCATGACTCGCAGGTGCAAGCTTCAGGTGCGCACTGGCATCGTAAATGCAAGCCGGAGCGTGGCAATCTTCCTTGTTTGATCATCCAGCGAAGGCCCCTGCGGATGGTGCCCGGAACCAGTCGTCCGTACCGTTGCCGCCTTGCTTCAATCGGTGCGGGGCGCGCCGCAGTGTCTCCTCCGGTGCGCCCCACACACCCCCGCGTCCGCTCTTTCCCCCTGTCGCAGCTGCGGCCTGATTGGCGGCTTGGCATTGCACATGCGGCTGAAATATTCCTGACGGCGCCCCGCTCGACGACGCGGGCCCGCAGCCGGTCGTCCCCGACGGCCACTGCGGCGCCCGCTACGTCAGCGGCGTCACCGCGGTCTGGCTGGGCCCGCTCGGCGAACCGGCGGCCTGAGCCGCGGCGGCCGCTCCGCCGCCCGGGCCGGCGTCGGCGCGCGTCCTCAGGCGGTCGCGAGCGAGACCTCGGTCGACTTGATCAGTGCGACGACCGGCGAGCCGGCCTTCAGGCCCAGGTCGGCCACGGCGTCCGCGGTGATCGCGGCGGTGAGCTCGCCGCCCTCGACGGTGACCTTCACCCCGGCCATCGCCCCGCCGGTGGCGATCTCCGACACCGTGCCCGGGATCTGGTTGCGGATCGACAGGCCGGCGACCGGGCCGGTGGCCAGCGAGACCTCGGTGGACTTCACCAGGGCCCGCACCTCGCTGCCCTCGCCGAGGCCGAGGTCCTTGACGGCGTCCAGGGTGACGGCGGCGGTGAGCTGCTGTCCGGAGGCGAGGCGCACCTTCACGGTGGCCATGACCTCGCCGGTCGCGATGGCGGTGACCGTGCCGGGAATCTGGTTGCGGATGCTCAGGCTCATGGTGGTTCCTCGTTCTTTCGATCATGGAATGACGCGGTCCCGATCGTGCCGCTACCCACCCTAGGGGCAATGAAAGTCCAGGTCGGGGCAGTTCTGACGGCCGTTCGCAGCTGCCGGGGCAAGTCGCGCGCCGCGCTTGCAGCTGCGGGGGCCAACGATACAGCGCTTGCTGAATTCAGCTGTGAATGTACTGTTGGGTCATGGAACCGACCAGCCCCACCCGCATCCCGCACCTCCCCTCCGCGGCGCAGGAGGCGGCCATGGAACGGGTCGGCAAGGCCCTTGCCGACACCAGCCGGCGCCGCATCCTGCTCGCCCTGCTCGCCGACCCCCACTACCCGGCCGACCTCGCCGAGGAGCTCGGCCTGACCAGGGCGAACGTCTCCAACCACCTCGCCTGCCTGCGGGACTGCGGACTGGTGCGGACCGTCCCCGAAGGCCGCCGCACCCGCTACCACCTGGCCGACGACCGGCTGGCCCACGCCCTGCGGGACCTGCTCGAAGCCGTCCGGCCGCTCGACCCCGCCCGGGAGGAGCACTGACATGGGTGCCAACCACGCCTCCGCCACCGCCCCCGCCACCGTCAGCGGTGCCTACCGCCGTCGGATGCTGCTGACCATCTCCGTCACCGCCACCGTCCTGGTCTTCCAGGTGGTCGGCGGCCTGCTCTCCGGCAGCCTCGCCCTGCTCGCCGACTCCGGGCACATGCTCACCGACCTCTCCGGCGTCACCCTGGCCCTGATCGCCGTCCAGATCGCCCAGCGTTCGCCGACCCTCCAGCGGACCTTCGGCCACTACCGCCTGGAGATCCTGGCCGCGCTGGCCAACTCCCTCCTGCTGATCGGCGTCTTCGCCTGGGTCGCCTACGGCGCCGTCCGGCGCCTCGGCCAACCGGTGGAGGTCCAGGGCGGACTGATGCTGGTGGTCGCGCTCGTCGGCCTCGCCGCCAACCTGGTCGGCGTCGCCCTGCTGCGCGGCGGCAAGGACCACAGCCTCAACCTGCGCGGCGCCTACCTCGAAGTCCTGGGCGACGCCCTCGGCTCGGTCGCGGCGATCGCCGCCGCCGTCGTCATCCAGCTCACCGGCTGGCAGTACGCCGACCCGATCGCCTCCCTCCTGATCGGCGTGATGATCCTCCCGCGGGCCTACCTCCTGCTCCGTGACGCCCTCCACGTCCTCCTGGAGGCCACTCCCAAGGACGTCGACCTGGCCGCCCTGCGGACGCACCTGCTGGCCGAGGACGGCGTCGAGGAGGTCCACGACCTGCACGCCTGGACGATCACCTCCGGCATGCCCGTCCTCACCGCCCACGTGGTCGCCGCCGAGGCCCCCGCCGACCTCCTCACCCGCCTGCGCGCCTGCACCGCCGACCACTTCGGCATCGCCCACACCACCCTCCAACTGGAGCCCGCCGCCCGCCCCGCGTGCGCCGCGCCGGCCCACGCCTGAGGGTGCCCCGGGAACCGGTTAGGGGTTGCCCGGCCACTTCCCGGGGCGTCCGGCGATCCAGGTGAACTTCTTCGCGTTGACGTGCAGCCGCAGCTGGGAGGGGGGCGGAAGGGAGGAGCGCGAGAACACCTCCCCCCGGTGCAGGTCGCTCATGTCGATGATGGCGCGCATGGACCGCGCGCCGTAGCGGTACCGAGGGATCTCCAGAAAGGCTCGGACGACCCCGTAATTGACGTCCCGTTCCACCTCGCGGATCAGCCCGGCCTTCTTGAGGCGCTCCAGGTGCGCGCGGACCAGCAGTGCGCGATGGATGATGCGACTGGGCTCGTCGATGAGCTTGCCGTCCCTTGCGTTCAGTCCGGCGATGTCGAGGTACCCGGACAGCCGGCTGATGAAGTCGGTCGCCTTGGACTCGCGGTAGCCGGGCAGGCGGGCCGCCGACCTGAAACCGTAGAAGCTGTGGAAGGTTCCTCCGGCGAACACGAAGATGGCGCGACCGACGGGGTGCAGTATCTGCCCCTGTTGGAACAGCCCATCGTTCATCGGGGCGAGGAAGTACCGGAGCCAGGACAGGCGTTCGCCCTGGAAGGAGGTGTCGAACTCGTCCCAGAAGACGAGTGGGATCTCGCCGCTGAGGAACCGGTCGCGGACTTGGTGGAGTGCGTCGATCAGATCGTCCGGCTTGTTGAACTGGGAGAGGTTGAATTCCAGCGGATCCAGCGGCGCTGTATCCCCGTCCCGTTCGCTCTGCAGTGATCTGACGACCTCGCGGACGGCGAAGCTCTTGCCGTCGCCGGGGGCTCCGAAGACCGCCACCGACCTGGGCTTGGTCTTCGTGTCGTCGTCCCAGTACTCCGTGATGAGTTTGCGCAGGGATCTGAGGCCTTCTATCTCGCTGCGATCTGCGGTGATCAGCCCCCCGAACCTTGCGATCGGGGCATCGTCCAGGGCCTTCGGCCCATCACGGACGATACGTCCGGCGAGGTCGTAGGGGTCGTCCTTCCGGAGCCTTCTGTCGAGGATCGACCACGGGGTGGACGGCGGCGGGTAGCTGAGGACCGGATCGGGTATCCGCCGGGCCACTCCGATCACGGGCGGAGCGGGGGCCTTCCCGGTGCCGGGCGGAGGGGCGTTCGAGATCAGCGGGAAGACGAGCTCCGAACCGCCGTTCGTCGCGAAGCCGTCGTCGATGTCGGCCATGTCCTTCAGGGCCGACCTGATTCCCCTTTCGAGGTGAAGGTGCAGCGACCTCGACGTAGCCGTGGGGCCTGGTGCTGAGAGCAGGGCCGGCGGCGGACAGATCGACAGTTCTGCGGCGAGGTCGGCGACCAGTGTGGCCCCGTATCCGAACATGTGGCCCTTGCCCTTGCGCTTCCACTGCCACGGCCCCTCCATCAGCAGGGTGTCGAAGTAGAGGCTCTTCGCGTCGGGCGGGAAGTCGTCGATCAGGAGGGCGCCCACCGGTCCGAAGGACACGATGAGCCGCTTGCACCTCTTGAGGGTCTTCAGCGCCGGATTTCGTCGGATCTCGGCCAGGACGTCCTGTGCCGATCTCTCCCAGGACAGGTCGGCGCTCACCCCCGCTCCCGCCTCGCGCAGGCCCGTTGCCTTGACCACGACGATCAGTCTGTTTGCCAGGGTGTTGCCCGGCCGCTTGAGCTCATGGCCGATCCTCTTCCAGAGGAGATTCTCCGAAGTGCTGCTGATGGTGGCACAGCCGAGCTTGTAGAGAATCCAGGGATCGGCGCCTCCGAGCGTGAGGATCTCCTCTGCGGCCGCACTGTTGCCGAAACCCAGGCCCGCGTCGTCGACGACCACGACGGCCAGGCGTTGCCCCGCCTTCGGCTTGGCAGGTTTGTTGCTGTATCCACCGAGTTCCTCGGCGTGGGTGACCCCGAAGAACTGGTTTATTCGAAATCTCCGCCAAAGGACTCCGTGGGCGTCCGCCGTCCGGGAGACCTCCCGGACGGTGTTGTAGGTGTGGTGGAGTTTGCCGGCGTCGCCTACCTCGTTCATGCCCTTGAACGGTGACCGGGCGACCTTGGGGGGTTCTCGCATTTTGCTTGAGTCCAGGCGGTCGACGGACCGCTTCACGATCCTGTGGAGCAGGATCGCTCCCCCGTAGTGCCAGCACGGTATGGTCGGGACCTTGAGCCTTTGGCCGATCTCCGGTAATCCGGTCTCGGGAATCTCGACAGCCCAGTCGATCGTCGGGTCGCCGGTGACGAAGATGACGGGTCGCGTATAGCTGCCCACGGTAATCGCCTCGATGTGGACTTCTCCGGTCGCGCCGATATGTACGTACACGCCGGATCCCGGCAGGGAATCCCTGACAACTCCAGGCTGCGCGCCCCGGCTACGGTACGTCAAGGGCCCCCGACCCCCTCGGTGGCCAGGAGGCTACGCCCCGATGACACCCCGTCAGACACGCCCCGGAATGAGGTGACTACACCTTGTAGTGATGGGCGTCGGCCTTGGCGGGCCGCATCTCCGGGGGCAGTGGCCGGGCGTTCGACAGCTTCACCGCCATGCCGCGGGCCAGGTCGAACGCCGCCACCGGGTCGGCGTGGTCCGTCCATGGCGCCGCGCCGCACCAGCGGCCGATCAGGCGGAACTGCTCCAGCGCCTTCGTGTACAGCCCGGCCCGGCCGCAGTAGTGCGCGAGCAGGTGCCGCATCGTCGGCAGCCGCTCGTCGTCCGCCGGGAGGCCCGCCAGGGCCGCCGAGACCTTCCTCAGCCGCTGCCTCCCCAACTCCCCGTCCAGGACGGTGCCGAGGGTGTTCCGCTTCTCCAGCTCGCTGAGCGCGAACAGGTAGATGCCCGGCAGGGCGCTGCCGGCGGGCGCGCGGTCCATGGCGCGCTTGGCGAAGGAGAGCATCTTCTTGTCGGAGCCGAACCACTTGGCGCACCAGTACTGCATGGCCTGCCAGTGCCCCTCGAAGTGGTGCGGGGCGCGTGCGGTCAGCTCGGCCCAGAGCGGCCTGAACTGTGCGGGCTTGTACTGCGCACCGCGTGCGGCCGTCACCATGACCACCCAGGGGGCCGGGTCCTGCGGTGCCAGCAGCGCCGCCCGCTGGGCCGCCTCGATCCCGGCGGGCAGCAGCTCCCGGAACCTCGCCATGTTCGCGGCCGGGACGTCGGGCGCGTACCCGTACCCCCGGATCTCCCAGGCGTTGTGCACCATGTGCTTGGCCTCCAGGACGGCCGCGTCGCAGCTGTCGGGGTCGGCCGTCCGCCAGGATGCCAGCCAGCCGTCGTTCTCCTGCGCGATGCTCGCCAGCAGCTCCAGCCGCGACCACCGCTCGTCCCAGTCCTGCCCGGCCGCCTCCACGTGTGCGGCGGCCGGCCGCCAGTTACCGCCCCAGGCGGCGTCGGCGATGGCCTGGGATTCCCTGCGGCGCTCGACGGATATCGGTGGCCCGCCCCGGGCCGCGGTGAGCCGCTCGCGCGGGACCAGGCCGTAGGCGGCCGGATCGAAGCGGGTCCTGGCCCACTCCGCGCCCTTGGAGCGGCGGGACTTCTTCACGATGAGGATGACGAGAAGGGCCACCAGGGCGGCCAGCGCGTATGTCACGGTCACGGGGGCGAATCATCGCTGGTGGGAGGAGGTGAGCGCAATGAGGAAACGGCTCGCCGAACACCCTTTTCCGTGCAAACATGCCTATGTGGGGACGACACTGCATGGCACTCTGGTGACACTGCGCCCGGCGACCGCCGACGACACCCCGGCCCTCGCGGCCATCCGCGGCACGCCCGAGGTCTATGCCCGCTGGCGCGGCGGCGACGATCTGGCCGGTGAGGTCGCCTCGGACCTCGACGACCCGGACACCGAGATCTTCGCGATCGAGCTGGGCGGCCGGGTGGTCGGCGCCATCCAGTGGTACGCCGAGAACGACGACGAGTACCGCCACGCGGGCCTGGACATCTACCTCGATCCGGCCTGCCACGGCCGCGGGGTGGGCACCGACGCCGTCCGGGTGCTGGCCCGCCACCTGATCGACCAGCACCACTACCACCGGCTGATCATCGACCCGGCCGCCGACAACGCGGCGGCGATCCGCTGCTACGAGAAGGTCGGGTTCCGGCCGGTGGGCACGATGCGCCAGTACGAACGCGGTCCCGACGGCAGTTGGCACGACGCCCTGTTGATGGACCTGCTCGCCGCCGAACTCGTCCGCGGCGGCTGACCCCGCGCGGTCCCACCCGGGCCCGGCGCGAAACCCGGCGAAACCCGGGGCGAAACCCGGCGCGGGACGTGGTGCGAAACCCGGTGGAACCGGGCCGCCTCCGCCGTCTATGGTCCGGGGATGAGCACTCGCACCTTCCGGATCACCGTCCGCGGCGTCTTCGACGGGCTCGACGCCGACCAGCGGGCCGAGTTGCAGGCCCGGGCCGCGGACCACGACGTGCTCCACGCGGCCTTCACCCCCGAGGGGCACCTCAGCTACGAGATCGCCGCCCGGCCCGCCTTCACCTTCCGCTTCCTGGACGAGGGCGAGGCCGAGGAGGACATCCTCCTCGCGACCGAACGCGCCGAGGCCGCGGCCGAGGCCTGGCTGACCGGGCGCGGCTACGGCTACAAGAACCTGCGCTCCCAGGCCGAGGACCTCTCCCAGGCCCCGCTCGGCAAGCGTCAGCGCCGCGAGGCGAGCCGGAACCAGGCCTGACCGGGGCGCCCCGGCCGGGATTCGGCCCGCCGGCGGCCTCCGTGACCGCCCGCAGCCTCAGTCGCCCGTCACCCCGTCGGTCCGCTCCCTCAGGAGGTCGGCGTGGCCGTTGTGGCGGGCGTACTCCTGGATCATCATCAGGTAGACCCAGCGCAGGCTGAGCGGGACCCCGCGCGGGGAAGCGAAGGTCTCGTCGAGCCCGCGCCCCGCCACCGCCGCGTCGCACGCCTCGACCTCGGCCCGGAACAGGCCGAAGTCCCGCTCCGCATCGGCCGGGTGGACACCGTCGAGCCCCTCGTTGCCGTCCGACGGCCCGGTGAAGACCTCGCCGACGGCCTCGCCCGCGAAGCTCCGGCGGAACCACCACCGCTCCACCTCCGCCATGTGGCGGACCAGTCCGAGCAGGGTGAGGTCCGACGGCTCCACCGTCGCCCGGGCCAGTTGGCCCGGCTCCAGCCCGGCGGCCTTGGCCAGCAGCGTCTCCCGGTGCCAGGTCAGCCAGCCCTCCAGCATCCGGCGCTCGGGGACCTCGCCCAACTCGCCCAGCCGGGTGGTGCGCTCGACCTTCGGTGCCGTCCATGTCATGCGCCCACCCTGCACCGCCGCCCCGGCAGGGCTCAAGCCGCTGCGACCCGGGTCCAGGGCCCGGCTCTCAGTACGTGTGATCCGCCGTCACGTCCGCCGAGAGGTTGAGGGCCTGTTCGCCGGCCGGCCCGCGCAGCGACTGCAGGGTCAGGCGGCGGGGGTCGGGGCGCACCCCGACCCCCGCCCGGTACGCGACCTCGTCGCGGTCGCCCCCGGCCCGGTGGCCTGGTCCGATTGCCGGTCCGCCCGGACGGGGCCCGGGCGTCAGGCCGACCGGGAAGGGGTCTGCCTCATGTCGTCGACGATCGCGCGCGCCGTGATGGCCTGGGTGAAGACGACCGTGCCGGGTTTGATCAGGCCGTGGTCTCCGGAACTGCCCTCGACCTGGACGGTGCGCTCCCCGAGGAAGGAGAACGAGGACTTGTCGAAGATCCACTCGGTGCGCTGGCCGGTCTTCGCCTCGAACCGGGCCACCGCGACCCCGTGGCGGCCCGCG
This sequence comes from Kitasatospora sp. NPDC048239, assembly GCF_043202015.1. Lineage (NCBI taxonomy): Bacteria > Bacillati > Actinomycetota > Actinomycetes > Kitasatosporales > Streptomycetaceae > Kitasatospora > Kitasatospora sp. NPDC048239. The sequence continues at coordinate 862,551 of NZ_JBICZP010000001.1, forward strand.
GCGTCGACCGCGTCCTCCACCTGGACCACACCGGGGATCTTGGAGGCGGCCTTGTAGAGCGCGGCCGAGAGCTCGGAGGACGGGTGGCTCTCGATGAGCAGGTCGCCGATGGTGGTGAACGCCTCGGCGTCCGGGCCGGGGCCGTGGCCCGCCGTCTCCGTGTAGATCTTCTTCAGCAGGGTGTCGGGGTCGGTGGGGAGGGCGGCCAGGTAGTCGTAGGACGGCGCGTTGAGGTACGGGTCGACCGTCGTGTCCAGGGAGGTGCCGTCCTCGTGCCGCTGATCGATCAGCCAACCCCGGTGGCCGTCCGGCGACTTCCAGCTCCGGCGGGTGTCCAGTCCGTCGCTCACCACCGAGCTCTTGTCGCCGACCGTCCGCACGTAGGTGCTGGCGACCTTCGACTCGATGTAGATGAACTGGCCCGCACCCGCCTTCGGCGCGGGGGTCTCCTGGGCGGCCAGGGAGATCCGGTCGAGCAGCTGGACGACGCCGCGCGCGTCGGAGGCGCCGACGGTGGTGGTCAGCGCGGGGCCGGTGCCCAGGGCGGTGGCCTGGTCCGGGTCGCCGCTCTCGCTCAGGCCGACTCCGGCAAGGACGGCGCCGGTCAGGGTGCACGCCGCGATGGGCAGGAGGACCGCGCGGCGCAGGAACGGGTTGCGCTGCTTGGGGGTACTGGCTCGAACGGGGTTGGCGGCGGCGTTGTCGAGGTCTTCGTGGATCCGGGCCATCAGGCGCTCCTTGTGGAAGTCGTGGCGGCCCGTCGGCAGATCCCGCTCCACGGTCGGCAGGAGCCCCGCGGCCTCCGGCCACTCAGCCGGGTGCGGCTGGGAGGGGCTGGCGTTCATCGGTGTCCTTCCGGTACGGGCCGGACCGCTGTCGCGCGGTCGCCGTTTGTCTGTCGGGTACGGCGGGCGGGTTCCCGTTTCTCCGCGGTCAGTTCCGCATGGGCGAGCTTGCGCAGCCTGGTACGGGCACGGGACAGACGGGAGCGGACGGTCCCGAGGGGAATGCCGAGGGCCTCGGCGGCCTCGGCGTACTCCAGCCCCTCCCACAGACACAGGACCAGGACCTCGCGCTCGGGCCGGCGCAGCGAGCCCATGGCGGCGATCGTGACGGCGATCCGGCGCCGGTCGTCAACCTGGCCGGCCACGTCCTCGGCGTGGTCGGGTATCTCCACCGCCGAAGGGCCCGTCGCGGCGAGCGCCGCGGCCGCGGCGCGGTAGCGCCGGTTGCTGCGGCACTGGTTGCGGGCGAGGTTCGTCGCGACGCCCAGGAGCCAGGGCCGCAGCGACCCGCCTTCGGCGGCCACCCGGTCGCGCAGCCGCCAGGCCTCCATGAACGTCGCCGACATGACGTCCTCGGCGGCCGCCCAGTCCGCGGTGAGACGGAAGGCGTGGTTGTAGACGGTTCGGGCATAGCGCTCGAACAGCTCCGCGAAGACGCTCGGGTCCCCGGCCCGTACCCGGGTTCGCATATCTGTGATCACTCCAATGGGCTGTCCGGCACCCAGGAGCGGGTTCCCGTGACGTGCGTCATATCCGAGCCGGCCGCCACCCGGGGGCTCGGAACGTCGTCCGGGCAGGCGGAAGCCCCCGGAAGCCCCCGGCAACGCCCCCGCTCCCGCCCCGGGTGCGGAAACCTACCCGGCGCCGGGGAGGAGCCGTCGGCCGGTCGGCTCCGGCAACGGGTAGACCCGCTCCGGCGGAAGCAGGCGCTGGGCCTTCGCGGACTGCCCGCCCTGGACCAGCTCCGCCACCCGCCGCACCTGCGGAGTGACATCGGTGATCCCGACGACCCACTCCTCGGCGAAGGTCCTGATCAGCCCCCGGCCGACACCGACCTGAATGCTGTAGTGGTTGAGCGCGGCCCCCCGCAGCGAGCGCTCGGGATCCCACTGGACGTGCACGGCGGCCCGCGCGACCGACGCCGGGTCGGAGCTGGTCGGCACGGCCTGGGAGAGCGCCTCCTCCCACCCCTCCCGGGTGATCCGGACGGCGAGGACGCGCTCCTGGCCGGCCTTCCGGGCCCAGTTGCTGCGGTGCATCAGCCAGCGGAAGGAGGGCTTGATCCAGGTCATCCGGTTGAAGGAGAACGGCGGGACGAACCGCTGCGCCCGGACCGCCGGATCGGCCACGGCGGGCGAGTACGCCTGGTAGACCACGATCGTCCGGGCGTCGTGGTCGGCACGGACCTGGTACAGGGCTGGCTGGGCTGACATGCAGCGCACCCTGCCAGCCGACGCGTGCCCCTGGCGACCCGTTTTCCCCCGGTCACCTGCCCGGCCGTCAGCCCACAGCGGCACCCACGGCGGCACCTTCAGTGCCACCCCGCAGTGCCACCCTGCAATGTCACCCCCGCCGGAGCGGACGTGGGCACCAACGCCCGCGTCCGCTCCGGGGCGGTCCTCACCCCACCACGGCCGCCCGCACGCACAGGACGTCCGGCAGGTGGCTGATCAGCAGTGACCAGCTCTCGCCCTCGTCGGGGCTGGCGTAGACGTCGCCGGTCCGGTTGCCGAAGTAGATGCCGGCCGGGTCGGCGTCGTCGGTGCGCAGGGCGTCGCGCAGGACGACGCCGTAGTGGTCCTCGCCGGGCAGGCCCTTGGCGAGCGGATGCCAGCTGACGCCCGCGTTCTCGGTGCGGAAGATGCGGCAGCGGTGGTCCGGCGGCATGCGGTCCCCGGAGCCGCCGAGCGGGAAGAGGTAGGCGGTGTCGGCCCGGCGCGGGTGGGCGGCGACGGCGAAGCCGAAGTCGGCGGGCAGCCCGTCGGTGACGAACTGCCAGCTCAGGCCCGCATCGTCACTGCGGTAGACGCCACCGTGGTTCTGCAGGTAGAGGCGGTCCGGGTTGACGGCGTCCGGGGCGATCTTGTGCACGCACTGGCCGAACTCCGGGTACTGGCTCTCCTCCGGCAGGAACTCCGCCCGCAGCCCGGTGTTGGACGGCTCCCAGGTGCCGCCGCCGTCCTTGCTCCGGTAGACGCCGCCACTGGAGATCGCGACCAGCAGCCGCTCGGCGTCGCGCGCGTCGGTGAGGATGGTGTGCAGTCCCTGGCCGCCGTAGCCGGCACCCCACTCGGTACGCTGCGGGTGCTCCCAGAGCGACTCGACCAGCGCGAAGCTCTCGCCGCCGTCCTCCGAGCGGAACAGCGCCGCGGGTTCGGTGCCCGCGTACACCACACCGGGCGCCTCCTCCCCGGCCGGCTGGAGCTGCCAGACCCGGGTGAGCGAGGCACCGGTGTGCTCGGGGAAGCGGATGGCGGGTTTCGACGGCTCGTACCAGCTCGCGCCGAGATCGTCGGATCGCCAGACCGCCGGCCCCCAGTGGCTGCTGTCGGCGCCGACCAGCAGCCGGACCCGGCCGGCCCGCCGGTCGATGGAGACGGAGTAGATCGCGTTCATCGGGAAGTGCGGCCCGCTGAACTCCCAGTTCAGCCGGTCGCGGCTACGGCCGAGAAAGAGCCCCTTCTCGGTTCCGACGGCCAACAGCACCTCGGTCATGCCACACACCACCTGATCGGTAAAACGGCCCCCGCCGGGACAACCCCTCCGTCGGCCAGTCTCCCTCCAACGGCCCCGTGCCAAGCCCCCGCCGCGCCGGTCGTCCCGCCGCGCCGGTCGTCCCGCCGCGCCGGTCACCCGGCCCGGCGGGGCGGCCGACCCAGGACGCCTGGCATCCGCCACCCGGCAGGCGTCAGCCCCGGCACCCCTCCAGCAGGCGAAGCCACACCTCGCTGATCGTCGGGTACGCCGGTACCGCGTGCCAGAGCCGGTCGATCGGCACCTCGCCGACCACCGCGATCGTCGCCGAGTGCAGCAGCTCCGCGACGCCCGGCCCGACGAAGGTCGCGCCGATCAGCACCTGGCGGTCCAGGTCGAAGACCACCCGGGCCCGGCCCCGGTAGTCGTCGCCGTAGAGCGAGGCCCCGGCGACCGCGCCGAGGTCGTGGTCCACCGTCTTGACCCGCACGCCCGCCCGCTCGGCGGCGGCCAGGGTCAGCCCGACCGCCGCGACCTCCGGTTCGGTGAAGACGACCTGCGGGGCGCCGGCACTGTCGGCCGAGGCGGCGTGCGCGCCCCACCGCGCGGTGTCCAGCGTCCGCCCCCCGGCCCGGGCGACGATCGCCGCGCCCGCGATCCGGGCCTGGTACTTGCCCTGGTGGGTGAGCAGCGCACGGTGGTTGACGTCCCCGGCCGCGTACAGCCAGTCGCCGTCGACCCCGAGCACCGTGCAGCTGTCGTCGACGTCCAGCCAGCCGCCGGGCTTCAGGCCGACCTGCTCCAGCCCGACATCGGCGGTGCGCGGCGCACGCCCGGTCGCGTACAGCACCTCGTCGGCGGTCAGCCGCTCGCCGTCCTCCAGGACCAGCACCACCTCGGAGCCGTCCGCCCGCTCCAGCGAGGAGACCGAGGCGCCGAACCGCAGCTCCACCCCGGCCGCGCGCAGCCCCTCCGCGACCAGCTCGCCCGCGAAGGGCTCCATCCGGGGCAGCAGGGCGTCGCCGCGCACCAGCACGACGACCTCCGCGCCGAGCGCCCGCCAGGCGGTCGCCATCTCCACGCCGACCACGCCGCCGCCGACCACCGCGAGCCGGCCGGGCACCGCGGAGGCCCCGGTCGCCTCGCGGTTGGTCCACGGCCGGGCCTCGGCCAGACCGGGGACGCCCTCCGGCAGCACCGGCCGGCTGCCGGTGCAGACGGCGACGGCGTGCCGGGCGGTGAGCACCCGCTCGCTGCCGTCCTCCGCCTCGACCGTGACCGTCCGCTCGCCGGCCAGCCGGCCGTGCCCGCGGACCAGGTCGATCCCGGTGTCGCGCAGCCACTTCACCTGGCCGTCGTCCTGCCAGTGCGAGGCGAAGGAGTCGCGCCGGGCCAGCACGGCCGCGGCGTCCAGCCCGCCGCCGACCGCCTCCCGCGAACCGGCCACCGCCCGGGCGGCGGCCAGCGCGGCCACCGGGCGCAGCAGCGCCTTGCTCGGCATGCAGGCCCAGTACGAACACTCGCCGCCGACCAGTTCGGCCTCGACGATCACCGTGCGCAGCCCGGCGGCGGCGGTCCGGTCGGCGACGTTCTCGCCGGTCGGGCCCGCACCCACCACAATGACGTCGTACTCCTCCGGTGTGGTCGTCACGCGTGGTCCTCCGTGGTCTCGATCGCCACCCCGGCCCGCAGGGCGAGGGTGACGGGCGTGCGCTCGCAGATGTCGAGCAGCCGGGCGCGCTGGTCCGCGTCGAGCGCGCCGGCGAGGGCGACCCGGCGGGAGATCCGGCCGGTGCTCCCGTTCGTCTCGTATCCGAGCCTGACCCGGACGGCCTCCAACGGCCACTCCTTGCGCGCCGCGTACATCCGCAGGGTGATGGCGGTGCACGAGCCGAGCGAGGAGAGCAGCAGGGCGAACGGCTCCGGGCCGCTGTCCGCTCCGCCCCGGCGCTCCGGCTCGTCGGCGGTCAGCTGGTGGGTGCCCGCCTTGATCTCCACGTGGAAGGGCACGGTGGCGGCGCTGCCGGTCACCAGGGCGGTGGTGACGCGTCGGAACTCCGCTGCGCCCGCGGCCCTCTCGGTGGTCGTTGTGCCGGTCGGGGTCTGGCTCATGGCGGGCACGCCTCGCTCTCGTTCGTGGTGTCGCGCGGCGCCGGATCCGCGGCGCCGTGCCCATCCTGCGCTGTTCGGGCTACCCCGCGCAGCCGAACACGCGGTCGAACGCGCAGGTGGACAGCAAGGCGCCCGGCAGGGCGGCCCGGCGTGACGGCCGGGCCGCCCTACCGGCCACCGCCCCCGGCCGTCACTGCGCGGCGAGCTCCGCCAGCAGTGCGGCGGTGTCGTCCGGGCGGGAGAACATCGGCCAGTGGCCGGTCCGGAGTTCGCGCAGCTCCCACTCCGACCCGGCGAGCGGCGCGAAGTACGGGTGGCCGCTCGCGATCATGCCCCGGACCTGCTCCAACGGGAAGGAGCAGGAGATCAGGGCCTTCGCCAGCCCGTCCCCCCGGCCGGTCAGCCGCAGCGGTTGGGCGAACCCGCCGGCGGGCTGGTCGGTGGCGTGCTCGCGGATGCGGGCGAGGGTGGCCTCGTCCAGGCCGTCGAGGGGCGCCCCGGACGCGGCCAGCTCCGCCCAGGACGGCATCGGGTAGCGCCAGCCGTCGATCACGGACGCCTCGGCGCGGGCGCGGTACTCCGGCTCCCACAGGTCGCGCAGCGCGGCGCCGTCGGTCAGCGGGCCGCTGTCGAGGTAGACGACCCGGCGGATCCGCTCGGGCATCCGGTCGGCGGCCCCGGTGACGGGGGCGCCGCCGCCGCTGTGGCCGACCAGCACGACGTCCCAGAGGTCCTCGCGGGTCAGCAGGTCGGTGAGGTCGGCGATGTGGGTCTCCAGGTCGACCGCGGGCCCGCCCTCGCCGGAGCGCTCGGCGACACCGGTGAGGGTGACCGGGTGCACGGTGTGTCCGGCGGCGCGCAGCGGCTCGGCCACCGCGTCCCACGCCCAGGCGCCGAGCCAGTAACCGGGGACGAGTACGAACGTGCTCATGGGGGGCGCTCCTTGGTAGGCGGAACCGTCACGAACGACTCTAGGATCGAATCCGGACAGATCCCGCCCGGATTACCGGCGTGGCAGGAGCAAGTGGAAGGAGGACGCCATGGACCACCCGGTCAGCCGGGTCCTCGCCCTGCTCGAACTGCTCCAGGCCCGGCCGGGGCTCACCGGCGCCGAACTCGCCGAGCGGCTCTCGGTGGACGAGCGCACCGTCCGCCGCTACACCGCCCGCCTGGTGGACCTCGGCATCCCGGTGCAGGCCGACCGCGGCCGCTACGGCGGCTACCGCCTGCTCCCCGGGTACCGGCTGCCGCCGCTGATGCTGACCGGGGACGAGGCCGCCTCGGTGGTCCTCGGGCTGCTGGCCGGCCGCAGCTCGGGCCTGTCGGTGGGGGAGCAGGCGGCGGAGTCGGCGCTCGCCAAGATCCAGCGGGTGCTGCCCCCGCAGCTGCGCGAGCGCGTCGCGGCGGTCGAGCAGACCCTCGGACTGACCGCCGCGCCCGCCGCCGGGCCCAGTCCGGCCGCCGCCGCGCTGTTCGCGCTCGCCGAGGCGGCGCGCCGCCGGCGCCGGGTCCGGCTCGCCTACCGGGACCGTGCGGGCGAGCCCAGCGAGCGCGAGTTCGACCCGTACGGGCTGGTCTTCCACTCAGGCCGCTGGTACACCACCGGGCTGGACCACCGCAGCGGCGAGCTGCGGACCTTCCGGCTGGACCGGATCGAGGCCGCCGAGCCCCGTGCGACCGTCTTCGAGCCGCCGGAGGACTTCGACCCGGTCCAGCGGGTGGTGGAGTCGCTGGCCGCGGTGCCGTGGAGGCACGAGGTGGAGGTGGTGCTGACGACCACCCTCGCCGAGGCCCGGCAGCGCATCCCGCCCACCGCCGGGACGCTCACCGGGACGGACGACGGACGGGTCCTGCTGCACGCCCGGGCGCAGCGCCTCGACGGCATGGCGATGATGCTGGCCGGCCTCGGCTGGCCGTTCGCCATCCGCCGGCCGGACGCCCTGCGCGAGGAGGTCCGGGCGCTCGCCGCCCGCCTCACGGGGTGGAGCGACCCGGCCGACCGGTGAGCGCTTCGGGGCGACGCCGTGACGGGCCGCCGGGCTAACGGTGTGCCGGGCTGACGGTGCGACGGGTCGCCCCCCCGGACGTCAGCCGAGGATGCCGCGGTCGTAGGCGGTGGCCACCGCCGCGGCGCGGTCCTTGACGCCGAGCTTGCCGTAGATGTGCGTGAGGTGGCTCTTCACCGTGGCCTCGCTGATGAACAGGACGGCGGCCATCTCACGGTTGGAGGTGCCCTTGGCGACCAGGCGCAGGATCTCGCCCTCGCGGGCGCTCAGGGCGGCGCTGCGGGGCGACCGTACGCGGGACACCAGGCGGGCGGCGATGGCGGGGGACAGCACCGTGCGGCCTTCGGCGGCGGCGCGCACGGCGGTGAACAGCTCGTCGCGGGGGGCGTCCTTGAGGAGGTAGCCGGTGGCGCCGGCCTCGATCGCGGGGATGGTGTCGTGGTCGGTGTCGTAGGTGGTGAGCACCAGCACCCGGCAGCGCGGGCAGCGGCGCGACAGCTCCCTGATCGCCTCGACTCCGCCGCCGCCGGGCATCCGGAGGTCCATCAGGACCACGTCGGGGTCCAGCCGTTCGGCCAGGGCGACCGCCGTGACGCCGTCGGCGGCCTCGCCGAGGACTTCGAAGCCGGCACCGGAGGCGGCGAAGATGCCGAGCAGCCCGTGCCGCACGACGGGGTGGTCGTCGACGATCAGCAGGGTGATTGGCGGTTCGGTCATGGCGCACCAACCGTACGGTCATGGCGCACCAGCGGTACGCGGGCCGAGACGGCGGTGCCGGTGCCCGGCTCCGACTCGACCTCGACGGCGCCCGCCACGCGTTCGGCCCGGGCGCGCATGCCGTCGAGCCCGAAACCGCCGTGCGCACCGCGTGCGGGCGGGTGCAGCGGGTCGAAGCCGCGGCCGTCGTCGCGGACGTCCAGGTTCACCTCCTCGTCGAAGTAGGACAGGGTGACGCCGGCCCTGGTGGCGTGCGCGTGCCGGCCGGCGTTGGCCAGTGCCTCCTGGGCGATGCGGAGCAGGGCGGCCTCGATCTCGTGGTGCAGCGGCTCCACGGGGCCGGTGACGGTGAAGTCGGCCCGTACGCCCGTCGATTCCGACCAGGCCGCCACGATGGTCCGCAGTGCCTCGGGCAGCGCCTCGTGCTGCAGCGGGGCCGGGCCGAGGTCCTGGACCGAGCGGCGCGCCTCGCCGAGGCTCTGCCGGGCCAGCGCGGCCGCCCGTCCGACGTGGTCCCGGGCGGTGGCGGGCGTCGAACTGTCGGCCGCGGCCTGGAGTTGGGTGACGATGCCGGCCAGCCCCTGGGCGATGGTGTCGTGGATCTCGGCGGCGAGGCGGCGGCGCTCGTCGTGGACGCCCGCCTCCCTGGCCTGGACGACGAGTTGGGCGTGCAGGCCCGCGTTCTCCCGCAGCGCCTCCGCCAACCGGGTGTTGGCGTACTGCAGTTCCGCGATGGTGTCGGTCTTGGCCCGGGCGCTCTCGCCCTCCCTGACCGTGAAGTGGTGGAGCAACAGCGCGATCGAACCGCTGACCGCGTAGACCGCCGCGAAGCCGGCCCACTGGGCGGGGCCGTTCAACGGGAGGCCCCCGACGCTGACGGCGGACATCGGCACGGCCGTGGCGAGCAGGCCGACGCGGGCCAGTCGGGCGGGCAGCCAGCGGACGGCGTCGTAGTACCCGATCACCGCGTAGACGAGGAAGGCCGGGGTCAGCCAGCAGAGCGCGAAGGAGAGCACGTACCGGATGGCGTAGTACGCCTGACCCGCCGTTCCTGCACCCGCCGTTCCTGCACCCGCCGTTCCCGCGCCCGCCGTCCTGGGGGCCGTCCGGTGCCACCACAGGTGCAGCGCGAGCGCGGCGCCCACCAGCGCCACCGCCCCGTACCGCCCGCCGGACCCTCCGAGGTCGGCGGTGGTCGCCGCCCCCAGGGCGGCGATGCCCAGCAGGAGGTACGGCGACCACCGGTAGAACTGCTCCCAGCGGACCTCCACGGCCACCGCGTCGTGCGTCATGGGGCCATTCTCCGAGTCGATCACTCCCAGCGGAACCAGCGGGCGGCGGCGGCGACCAGGAGGAGCGTCCACAGCACCGTCACCCCCAGCAGGGACCAGTCGGGCCAGTCGCCGCGCATCGCCTGGTCGAGCGCCCGGGCGGCCGGCCCGAAGGGGGTGAACCCGATGACGCGCCGGGCGGTCTCCGGCAGCACCTGGACCGGCCCCCACAGCCCCGCGGAGACGGCCAGCGGGAAGAAGGCGACCGTGGCGGCCGTGGTGGCGAGCCTGGTGTTCGGGGCGAACGCGGCGAGGACCGTCCCCAGCGCGAGCGCCACCAGGGCGGCGAGCGCGAGGGCCACGGTGTAGCCGGGCAGGTGCCGCGGAAGCGCCACGCCGTGGACGAGCCGGCCGACGGCGACCACCAGGAGCGCGGAGCCGAGCGCGACGACGGTGTGGAGGACGATCTGTGCCGTCAGCAGGGTGAGCGGCCGTACCGGTGTGGTGGACATCCGGCGCAGGATCCCCTGCTCCCGGTAGCCGACCAGGAACCCGGGCATGACCTGGGTGCCGGACATGATCACGGCGAGCAGCACCAGCACGGGGACGTAGGCGTCCACCATGCGCAGCCCGCCGAGCGCCGGGTCGGGCGTGCGGAAGGCCGGCAGCAGGCCGAGGACGGTCAGCAGCAGGGGCGGGAAGGCCACGACCCAGAACACCCCCGCACGGTGGCGGCCGATGAGGCGGGCCTCGGCCCGCAGCACGGCGGTGGACGCGGACATCTCAGACCCCCCGTTCGGTGAGCCGGAGGAAGGCGTCGTCCAGGGTGGGGTTCGCGATCCGGAGCCGGTGCGCCGTGACCCCGTGCCTGGCGAGCAGGGCGATCAGCGCCGCGACCGTCTCGTCCGTGCCGCGCACGCTCACCCGGCCGTCCTCGGAGTGCCGCACGGACACCGCGGCGGGGAGCGCGGCCAGGTCGAGGCCGTCGACCGGGCGGGAGGGAGTGAAGGTGACGACCGTGGCGCCGTCGGCGCGGCGGATCAGCCCGGCGGGTGTGTCGAGGGCGACGACCTCGCCCGCGTCGAGGACGGCGATCCGGTCGCAGAGGTGCTGGGCCTCCTCCATGAAGTGGGTGACCAGCAGGACGGTCACGCCGGACTCCCGCACGTCCTCGATCAGCTTCCAGGTGTCGCGCCGGGCGCGCGGGTCGAGCCCCGTGGTGAGCTCGTCGAGCACGACGACCCGGGGGGCGCCGATGAGGGCGAGCGCGATGGACAGGCGCTGGCGCCGGCCGCCGGAGAGCGTGCCGAAGCGGGCGCCGAGCCGGTCGGCCAGGCCGAGCCGTCCGGCCAGCGGCCGCCAGTCGGCCGGGGCCGGGTAGAAGGCGCTGTAGAGCTGCAGCGCCTCGCGGACGGTCAGGTTCTCCTGCAGTGCGCTCTGCTGGAGTTGCACGCCGAGGATCCGGGTGACGTCCTGACGGTCGGTGAGCGGGTCGAGGCCGGCCACCCGTACCCGCCCGGAGTCAGGGGTCCGCAGCCCCGCGACGCACTCGACCGTGGTCGTCTTGCCTGCGCCGTTCGGGCCGAGCACGCCGAAGATCTCGCCTTCCTCGACGGCGAAGGACACCCCGTCGACCACGGGCCGGCCCCCGTAGGACTTGCACAGTCCGGTGACTTCGATGATGGGCATGGGCCGATGATCACGGGCCGGGCCCCGGCCCCGCATCGCCCATCACGCTTGAACGGGCATCCACCGATCGGCTGATGCCGGCGGTCCGACCCGCGGGGCCCGGATCCGGCGTCCGACCTGTGACCCGGCCGTCCGACGCGCCCGGGGCCCGGAGCCGGCCGTCCGACGCGCGCGGGGCCCGGAGCCGGCCGTCCGGCCTGCCCGGGCCCCGGATCCGGGCGGGTCAGTGCACCGCCGGGGCGAGCTCGTCGCCGGGCCGCTCGCTGAAGGCGCCGTCCCGCATCAGCCGCTGCGGCCGTCGGACCAGCAGGTAGCCGAGGCCGGCCAGGCCGACCAGGCCGACGCCGAGCAGGGCCGCCCACACCTGGTACCAGGGCGCGCCGGGCGGGGCGAGGATGGCGCGCGGCCAGCAGATGTTGACCACCTCCAGCCCCGTCCAGAGCACCGCGAGGGCGTTGACCACCGTCCCGGCCCGCCCGTAGGAGACCTCGCCGGACGGTCGCCAGGTGCCGCGCAGCCGGGCGGCCAGCGCGGCGACGCTGAGCAGGAAGAACGGCAGGAAGGTGGCGGCCGTGCCGAAGGTGATCAGGCTGCCCATCGCGGTGGCCTCCAGTCCGAGCGGCAGCGCGGCCGCGCTGACCACGGTGGCCGCGACCAGTCCGCCGATCGGTGCCTTGTGCCGGTTGACCCGGCGGACCTGCGCGGAGAACGGGAAGACGCCGTCGCGGGCCAGCGAGTAGAGGCCGCGTGCGGCGCCGCCCTGCGAGGCCATCAGACAGGCGGTGAAGGAGATCAGCACGACCACCACGAAGGGCTTGGCCGACCAGTCGCCGAAGGCGGTGGTGACGGCGGTGGTGACCGGGTCGAGGTCCTGGCCGGCGACCACCGCGGCCGGGTCGGGGTGGGCGAGCGCGACCGAGACGGCGTTCAGGATGACGACCACGCCGACGCTCAGCAGCGCCCACCACATCGCGCGCGGCACCTGGCGGCCGGCGTCCCTGGTCTCCTCCGCGGTGGAGACGCATGCGTCGAAGCCGATGAACGCCCAGCCGCCGACGGCGACCACGGCCAGGAAGGCGGCCCCGGTGGAGACCCCGGCGGTGGCGGGGGCGTCCAGGAGGTCGGTCAGCAGGCCGAAGCCGTGCACCCGGAAGAACAGCAGCAGGGCGAAGCCGACCAGTACCGAGGCGATCAGCTCGGCGGCGATGCCGAGCGAGACGAACCAGCGCAGCAGGTTGATGCCGTAGGCGTTGACCAGGGTGCAGAACAGCATGAACAGCACCGAGACCAGCACCAGCCGGGCGGGTGTCGGGGTGAGCCCGAACAGGGCGAAGAACCAGGGCGAGGCCAGGTAGGCGACGGTGGTGTTGGCGAACATCACGGCGAACTGCCACATCCACCCGGTGAGCCAGGCGAAGGTCGGGCCCGCCAGCCGCCGGCTCCACTGGTACGCGCCACCGGCCAGCGGCCACTGGGAGGCGAGTTCGGAGTAGACCGCCACCACCAGCATCTGGCCGAGCAGGCACACCGGCAGCGCCCAGACCCAGGCACCGCCGGCCACGCTCAGGCCGACCTGGCTGACGGCGTACAGGCCGACGACGGGGGAGACGACGGCGAATCCCATCGAGATGTTGCCGAGGACGCCCAGACTGCGGCGCAGCTCCTGACGGTAGCCGAGGGCGGCGAGCCGGTCGGCGTCGCCGGCCTCGCCCGCAGCTGCGCCCGAGGCCCCGGGTGCGGTCCAGTTCGGGGTGGTCGTGGGGCCGGAGCCCGTGCTGGTCCCGGATCTCGGGGGGTTCTCGGTCATGCTGCGGTCCGCCTTCCCGCCGTGCGGGGGGAGGCCCGCCACGGAAAACTAACTTTGTTAGTTCGGGACCGTAGCCCGTGCCCCCCGGGCAGGGGAAGAGCCGACACCAGGCTGTAATAACGTGGGGCGACGCAGGGGCTTGGGCCCTGGCCGGACAGGGCCTGGACAGTGGGCGGCGAGGGGCGGAGCACCGTGGGACGACCGAGCAGGGCGCTGCTGAGCAGGGAGATCATCGCCAGGGCCGCCCTCGACGTGGTCGACGAACAGGGCCCGGACGGCCTCACCATGCGCACCCTCGCCGACCGCCTGGGCGTCAAGGCGGCCTCGCTCTACAACCACACGAGCGGCAAGGACGAGCTGATCGACGCGCTCGCCGAACTCGTCAACGCCGAGATCGACCTCGAACCGCTCACCCGGACCGGAGACGCCGACTGGCGGGACGGCGTCGCGGCCTACGCCCGCGGGTACCGCGCGGTCTTCCTGCGCCACCCGAACACCATCGCGCTGCTCGCCCGCCGCCGGGTCGAGGCGGAGCGCCAACTGCTGGGCTACGACACCCTGCTCGGGGCCCTCGGCCGGGCCGGTCTTGGGCCTGCCGACGCCGCCGAGGCGGCCGCCGCGCTCGACTACCTCGTGCTCGGCTCGGCGCTGGAGACCTTCACCGCCGGGTTCACCCGCGGCTCGGCCGACTACCGCCCCCGCTACCCGGCCCTGGCCGGCGCGCTGGAGGCCTCCGCCGAACGCGGCGGCGCGCCCGGTGCGGGGGCGTCCGGCCTGGACGAGCGGGGCTTCGAACTCGCCCTGCGGCTACTCCTCGACGGCCTCGCGGCGCGCACGCCCTGAGACGTACCGCCTGAGACGTACCGCCTGAGACGCGCCGCCTGGGACGTACCGCCTGGGACGTACCGCCTGAGGCGCACGGCCCCTGAGGCCGGTGCGCGAACGCGCGCGGCGGCGGGCCCGGGGGCGTACTGCACCCCGGACCCGCCGCCGCGCCGACGTACCTCCCGGACCTGGACCCCGGACCCCGGACCCCCGGGGCTCCGGACTCAGACCTGCCGGTCCGCCTCCTGCTCCGCCGCCACCTTGCGCTTCACCTCGGCCATGTCCAGCTTCCGGGCCTGACCGATCAGGTCCTCGAAAACGGCCTCGGGCAGTGCGCCCGCCTGCGAGAAGACGAGCACGCCCTCGCGGATGATCGCCAGCGTCGGGATCGACTGGATGCCGAACGCCGCGGCCAGCTCCTGCTGCGCCTCGGTGTCCACCTTGGCGAACACCAGGTCCGGGTGGCGGTCGGCGGCCTTCTCGTACACCGGGGCGAACTGTCGGCACGGGCCGCACCAGCCCGCCCAGAAGTCGATGAAGACGAAGTCCTTGCCGTCCGGGCCCGGGACGATGTCGTCGAAGTTCTCCTTGGTCAGCTCGACCGTGCTGCTCATCTCGCGATTCCTGCCCTTCCGGAGGAGGCGGCTCAGGCCATGTGCCCGCGACAACGGCCCTGCTCCGCCCGCTATTCCTCGGGGCTCCGCGGGTCGGCCGAAAAAAAAGTCCACCGACCGTTGAGCAGCCCGCCGCTCCCGCCCGTACTGGAGGGTGTTCACATCCGTTATTCCACTGGGGGAGAACCACCATGCGCACACTCGGCAACGGGGGACGCATCGCCGTCCTCGCCGCCTCCGGCATCGCCACCGTCGCCCTGGTCGCCGGCTGCGGCTCCTCAGGCTCCGGGAGCAGCGGCTCCCCGACACCCTCCGGCGGCGGCGCCACCGCCACCGCGCCCGCGACGCCCGGCAACCCTGCGAGCCCGACCGCGCCGGCGAGTCCGGCCGCCGCCGGCCTGCAGACCGCGAACGACCCCAAGCTGGGCGCCATCGTCACCGACGGCAACGGCTTCACCCTGTACCGCTTCGACAAGGACACCGCCACGCCCCCGATGTCCAACTGCAACGGCACCTGCGCCGCGAACTGGCCGCCCGTCCCGGGCGACGGCTCGGTCACCGCCAAGGGCATCGACGGCAAGCTGGTCGGCAGCGTCACCCGGGCCGACGGCAGCAAGCAGCTCACCCTGAACGGCTGGCCGGCCTACCGCTACACGCCCGACAAGAAGCCCGGCGACACCCTGGGCCAGGGCGTCGGCGGCACCTGGTTCGTGCTGACCCCGACCGGCGGCAAGGCGGGGGCGGCACCGGCCGCGCCCACCACCCCGAGCGGCGGGTACGGCGGCTACTGAGCCCGGCGGGCAGCCGTGGCCGAACCGGACGTGGAACTCTCGACCCGGAGGTACGGGTGCGCAAGGATGGCGTCGTGACCGAGGAGCACCCCGGCGGTGGTGGCGCCGCACGCGGTACGGGCGCGCCCGACGAGGAGTTGATGCGCGCCCTGTACCAGGAGCACGCCGGACCGCTCCTCGGCTTCGTGCTCCACCTGGTCGCGGGGGACCGCCAGCGGGCCGAGGACGTCGTGCAGGAGACGCTCGTCCGGGCCTGGCGCAACATCCACCGGCTCGACCCGGCGGCCCGCTCGCTGCGGCCGTGGCTGGTCACGGTGGCGCGGCGGATCGTCATCGACGACCACCGCAGCAGCCGGGCCCGGCCGCACGAGGTGGATCCGTCGCCGCTGGAGCTGCTGCCCGCCGAGGACGAACTCGACCGGGCGCTCCGACTGATGACGATCTCCGAGGCCCTCGGCGACCTGTCGGACGCCCACCGGGAGATCATCGTCGAGACGTACTTCAAGGGCCGCACCGTCAACGAGGCGGCCGTCGAACTCGGCATCCCGGCCGGTACCGTGCGGTCCAGGGTGTTCTACGCACTGCGCTCGCTCAGGCTCGCGCTGGAGGAACGGGGAGTGACATCGTGACATCGTCCAAGCCCGGACCCGTCGGCCCCGAGCGCGACCACGGCCCGACCGGCGGGCAGGGCCCCGAGCGCGACCACGGCGCGGTCGGCGACCACGGCCCGACCGGTGAGCACGTCGACGTCGGCGCGTACGTCCTCGGCCTGCTCGAACCCGCGGAGCGCGCCGCCTTCGATGGCCATCTGGACGGCTGCCCGCAGTGCGCCCGGCAGGTGGCCGAACTCGGCTTCGTCGAACCGCTGTTGGCCGAATACGCGGCCTCCGCCGAGGCCGCCGGGCTCGACCCGGCGGAGCGGCCGCGCCCGAGCCCGAGGCTGCTGGACCGGCTGGTCGGCGAGGTCGCCGCCGGCCGTCGGCGGGGCCGGGTGCGGCGGCTGGTGCTGGTCGCCGCGGCGGCCGTCCTGGTGGTGGCGGGCCCCGCGGTAACGGCCGCCGTGGTCACCGGTGACTCCGGCCCGGCGGCGGTCGCCGTCACCCAGTTCAGCGCCACCGACCCCACCACCGGGGCCAGCGCCGTCATCGGTGTCGACGGCAAGGCCTGGGGGAGTCAGATCAGCCTCGAACTCTCCCACGTCCAGGGGCCGTTGACCTGCGACCTGGTCGCGGTCTCGCGGACCGGCGACCGCCAGACCGTCACCACCTGGGCCGTTCCCGCGGCCGGCTACGGCACCTCGGCCAAGCCGGGCTCGCTGCGCACCGGCGGCGGCGCGGCCCTTCAGCCCGGAGACATCGACCACTTCGAGATCCGCACCCTGGACGGCGCCACCCTGCTGGTCTCCGTCCCCGCCCGTACCGCCTGATCCGCCCCGGCCACCGCGGACCGGCGCCCGTCACCCCGGGTGCCGTCCCCCGGTCGCCCCGGCCGGATCACGCGGCCGGGCTCCCGGGTGCGCGGAGGGTCCGGCGGACGGCGTTGCGGAGCCAGTGGTGGGCCCGGTCGGCCGCATGGCGGGGGTGCCAGGCCATGCCGACGGTCACGGGCGGCAGGGCCAGGGGGATGTCCAGGAGGTGCAGCCCGAGGTCGAGGGCGCCGCCGGTGAGGGGCGAGGGCGCGGCGCCGGGGAGTGCGGCAGGGACCAGGCAGACGACGTCGCTGCGGGCGGCGAGGGTCATGGCGGCCAGGTGGCCGGGGAGGACGACGCCGACCCGCCGCTGAAGGTTCTGCTCGGCCAGGGCGGTGTCGAGCGGTCCGGTGAACCGGCCGCGGCGGCTGACCGCGACGTGCTGGGCGGCGGCGAGCCGGGCCGGGGTCAGGGGTCCTTCGGTCAGCGGATGCCCGGGCCGGACGGCCGCCACCATCCGGAGGGTGACCAGCTCCTCGACCCTGGTCTCCGGGTCCACGTGGTCGATCGCCCCGACCTCCAGGTCGATCCGGCCGTCGCGCAGGGCGGGGCCGGCCTCCAACTCCTCGGCCCGCACCCGGAACGAGACCCCCGGCGCCTCCTGCTCGGCCAGGCGCAGCAGTCCGGGGGCCAGCGCCGCGCCGACCAGGTCGGAAGCCTGGAGGGTGAAGGTGCTGTCCAGGGTGGCCGGGTCCACGCCGGTATCGGGGCTGAGCAGCGCTCCGAGGCGCTGCACCACGGCTGCGGCCTCCTCGCGCAGGGCCAGCGCGCGCGGGGTCGGGACCATGGTCTGCCCGGCCCGGACCAGCAGCGGATCCTGCAGGGTGCGGCGCAGCCGGGCGAGCGTGCGGCTCATCGCGGCGGGCGAGGTGTGCAGCCGGGCGGCGGCCCGTGTGACGCTGTGCTCGGCCAGCAGGGCGTCCAAGGCGATGGCGAGATTGGCGTCGAGGGCCGGATCCGGGCTGTTCACCAGCATTATTCCGTTTCAGTCAATGATTCCGTGCCGAAGTTCCCATTGTGGCAGCACTGGTGCCGTCAGCAGGATGAGAGGCGTACCGACCGGCACGACCTGCGAGGTTTTCATGATCGTCATTACTGCTCCCACCGGGAACATCGGCCGCCCCCTGCTCTCCCGGCTCCTGGAGTCCGGCCCCGCCGCAGGCGAGGAACTGCGCGTGGTCGTGCGCGATCCAGCCCGGCTTCCGGAGGCGGCGCGCGGACGCGTCGAGGTGGTCGTGGGCTCGCACGGGGACGCCGAGGTCCTCGACCGGGCCTTCGAGGGGGCGGACGCCGTCTTCTGGCTCGTCCCCCCGGACGCCGCCCTGACTCCGCGGGACGCCTTCAGCGGCTTCACCCGCCCCGCGGTGAAGGCGCTCGCCGCGCACGGCGTCGGCCATGTCGTCGGCGTCTCCGCGCTCGGCCGCGGCACCCCGCTCGCCGACCGGGCCGGCCTGGTGACCGCCTCCCTCGCCATGGACGACCTCATCGCCGGAAGCGGCGCCGCCTACCGGGCCCTGGCCTGCCCGTCCTTCTTCGAGAACCTGCTGGAGGAGGCCGACTCGATCCGCGACCAGGGCGTCTTCACCGACGTCGTCGACGCCGACCGCAGGGCCCCCCTCGTGGCGACCGCCGACATCGCGGCCGTCGCCGCCCGCCTGCTGCTGGACCGCTCGTGGACCGGCACCGGGAGCGTCCCGGTCCTCGGCCCCCGGGACGTGTCCCCCAACGACCTGGCCCGCATCATGACCGGACAGCTCGGCCGCCCCGTCCGCTACGAACGCCGGCCGTTCGACGAGCTGTCCGCCACCCTCGTCGGCTACGGACTCAACGAGGAGTTCGTCCAGGGCATCGTCGACATGAAGCGGGCCAAGGACCAGGGCCTGGACGCCGGAGTCACCCGCACCCCGGGCACCGCGTCCCCCACCGGCTTCGAGCAGTGGTGCGCCCAGACCCTCAAGCCCGCCGTCCGCTCCTGAATCCCACCACCCGTCGCCGGAGCACTCCGGCCCCAGACCAGGAGGCACCCTGATGCCCGCTGACCGCACCGAACCGCCGGTCACGGCGTTCATGCTCGTCAAGACCACACCCGAGTGGCTCGCCCTGACCGTCCCGCAACGCGTGGAGGCCTTCACCACCCGGGTCCTGCCCGTGATCGAGGCCAGGACCACCGGCGTCCGGTCGCGCTTCTACGACACCGAGTTCTACTCCGCGCGCGTCACCGACGTCTGGGTGTGGGAGGCCGAGGACCACCGGGCCTACCGGCTCCTCATCGACGCGCTGCGCGAAACCCCCTTCTGGGACCGCTACTTCGAGGTCGTCGACCTCCTCGTGGGCACCGAGAACGGCTACGCCCGCACCTACGGCCTCGAACCCGTCGCCACCATCACCACCTGACCCGCCGCCCGAGCGGCCAGGGCCTGTCCTTCGGATCTCGCCGGGTGGTGACGCCGGAGCACGCACGCCCCCGGCCTTCGGCCGGGAGGTACCCCCACCGCATGGACTCCCACCTCCGCACCGCCGATGCACGCACTCCAACGCCGCCCACTGATCCGACGTGGCCCGTAAGACAGGCCCTGCTCCGGCGCCGTCCGGCCAGGACCGGCCGGACGGCGCCGGAGCAGGCGGCGCCAGCGGCACCGGCCGGAGGGGCTCGCGGACGGGTCGCTCAGGACCCGGCCCGCTCACTGCGGGGTGAGCCGGAGGCGGCTGCGGTGGCCGCGGTGGCGATTCGGGTGAGGGCGCGGCCGCAGAGGCGGGCGAAGAGGTGCTGTCCGAGGGGGAGCAGGGGGCCGGCGAGGCGGGCGAACCAGCGGCCCGGCCGGCTGAAGGCGGTGACGCTGAACCAGACGGCCTTGTCGGGGCCCATCTCGACCAGGAAGGTCTCCTCGCCGAGGGCCAGGTGACCGGCCCGGGTGCCGTAGGTGAGGCCGTAGCGGTCGGGGCCGTCGGCGGTCCACAGCACCCGGCAGGGGGCGCCGACCCGGAGCGGGCCGAGCCCGATGGCGCACTCGACGGCCACGCCGGGAGCGGCCCGGTCGGCCTCGGGCGTGACCAGGACGCCGGTCGCGCGGTGCATCCGCCAGCCGAGGACGGCGGCGCCGGCGGCGTCCAGGGCGGCGCGGCCGTGGCCGATCAGGACGCGGTGGCGCAGGTGGTTGTACCCGGCCGGGAGGGGGCCGCCGGTACGGCTGGCGCCGAGCTCCGGGTAGGTGAGGTCCGGGTGGGCGAGGGCGGTGTGGGCGAGGTCCGGGCGGGCGGGGTCGTTCATCGGGGGGTCTCCTCGGTGGCGGCGCCGAGCCGGCGCCAGGCGAGCAGGGAGCAGAGGGCGAAGCCGAGCGCGTTGCCGACGCCGTGGGTGGCGGCCATCCAGCCCAGTGTGGGGTGGGGGATCCCGGAGGCCTCGCCGAGGGCCCACCAGAGGGCGAGCAGCATGGTGGCGGCGAGGACCGCGGAGGACACCGCGAGCAGCGCGGCGGTGGGCCGGTCGGCGGTGCGGGCGCGGGGCCGGAGGTCGCGCCAGGTGAGCAGGCCGACCAGCCACATCCCGATGGTGAGCACGACGGCTCCGGCGAGCTCGGCCCAGTCGTCGACGAAGTAGCCGGCCAGCACCAGCAGGGTGCCGAGCGGCACGCTGAGGGCGGCGAACCGGGCGGCGGCGCTGCCGGCGGGCGCGGTCCGGCAGACCAGCCCGGCGACCAGCGCGGCGGTGAACCCGGCGAAGTGGAAGTGCGGCACGGTGAGCGCCAGGATGTCGAGGTCGAAGCCGAGCAGCCGGTGGCCGGAGCGCTCGGCGACCAGGGCGAGCCCGGCCACCGAGGGCGTGGCGAGGGCGGTCAGCACGGCGATCTCCCGCGGCGCGAGCGAGCGGGTGCGGCGCAGCCGCAGCGGTGCGTGGGCGGCGAGGGCGAGGGTGCCGAGCGCGTAGAGTGCGGCGCAGCCGGTGGCGAGGCCGCCGCGCGGCAGCCAGAGCGAGAGCGCGCCGGGTACGGCGGCGAGCGGCCAGTACCGGCGCACCCGGGCGAGTCCGGGCTCGTCGATCAGGGTGAGGCCGAGCGGGATCACGGCGCCCATGCCGAGCAGGACGATGAGGTTGACCAGCTCCGCGGTGCCTGGGCCCATGGCGGTCGCACCCCCTTCGTTGAACGCGTTCAAATTCTTACGCCGGTGACTCTACGCCCCGGGGTTGAACGCGTTCAACTCGGCCCGGACCCGTCAGCCCTGGTGTTCACGCTGGGTGCGGCGCACTCTGGAGGTGGTAACCGATGGAGGTGATCCGCCATGCAGACTCTGGTCGGTTGGCACATCGAGATGGAATTCCGTGAGGAGGGCGCGAGGACGGCCGCCGCGGCGATGCTCCGGCTCGGCGACGGTTCGGAGCTGCGCGCCCACGGCTACACCAGCCGCCACCCGTCCGACCCGGAACAGCTGAGGGTCGGCGAGGAGATCGCGGCCGCCCGCGCACTCAACGACCTGGCGTCGCAGCTCCTCACCAAGGCCCACGGCGAGATCCAGGCCGTCAGCCCGGTCCCGACCCACCCCCTGACCTGAGCTGATTCGACCTGATCCGGTCTGATCCGACCCGATCCCACCGGATCCCCGGCGGAGGGAGACGCGGATGCCGACCATTCCGCTGATCTGCCCGCGGTGCGGCCGTGAGCAGCAGGTCGTGCCGGGCGGCCCCGAGCGGGCCGTCAAGGTGGTGCACACGGGCACCGGCCGCGAGGCGTGCGAGCCGGCCGACCTGGCGCGGGCGCCGGGGAGCGGCCTGCCCGGGAGCGAGCCGACCGGGGACGGAGACGGCCCGCCGGAGGACGGCCGGGACGGCGGGGCGGCCACGGGCTGACCCGGGCCTACGCCGCCGCCCCGGCCGTGGGCCGCCGCCGCCGTCGTCCGTCAGTTCGGGCAGTACGAGGCCGGCGGCTGCCACTCCGGGCCGATCAGCCGCTGTTCGAGCTCGTTGAGGGTGATCCGGATGCCGACCGTCCCGGCCAGGCCGAGCCGGAACCGGCTGCGGGCCAGGGCGATCAGCGCCGTCATGCCGTACTTGTTGAGCAACGAGGTGCGGTAGCGCGCCGTCGCGTCCGCGTCGCAGACCGCGGCGCGGGCCGGGAGCGGGCGGCCGGTCGGGCGCCCGTGGGAGTCGCACGGGCCGACCAGTACCCGGGGGTGGCGGCGGATGCGCTCGGCCTCGCCCGAGTGGGTGGGTGTCCAGATGCCGAGCGCCGCACCGTCGGCGACCACCCAGATCTGCGAACGCACCCGGCCGCCGTCCTCGTCGAAGGTGGTGAGGAGGAGGTATCTGTGGTCGGCGAGCTGGTCGGTACGGTCGGGCACGATGTCCTCCCTTGCCGGGCGGGTACGCGGCCACCGGCCGGCGCCTGGAAGGTCTGCCCCCGGCCGGGTGGGCGGTTCCATTCTGGTCCACCTCGGCCGCCGGATCGAGGGGGCGGAGCCGCCCGGGTACCGTCCGGGCGGCGCGCACCCGGCGGATCGGGCGGTCGGCGCGAGCGCGCCGGGGCGGGCCCGGAACGGCAGGCGGCCCGCCCGGTGTCGAAACACCGGACGGGCCGCTCCGCACCCGCGTCGCCCGCTGGGGCCCGTCGGCTCAGTGCACCAGCACCGGCACGTCGTTGGCGCTGCCCGCGCCCTCGGACGCGTCCGAGCCCTCGGTCCCGCTGCCGGGCCGGCCGGCGTTGATGAGGACGAAGGCGATCGCGGAGGCCGCCACCAGGATCCCGAACGACCACCAGATCGCGGTCGAGAAGCCGTGCACCATGCCCTGGAACTGCAGCGCCTTGGCCGCCTCCGGGCTGGTCGCGCCGCCGAGGTGGGCGGCGAGGTAGGTGGCCGTGGAGCTGGCCGCGATGGTGTTCAGCAGCGCGGTGCCGATGGCGCCGCCGACCTGCTGGGAGGTGTTGACCATGGCGGACGCCACGCCCGCGTCGCGCGGCTGGACGCCGTGCGTGGCCAGGCTCATCGCGGGCATGAACGCGGTGCCCATGCCGAGGCCCATCAGGACCAGACCGGGCAGGATCAGCGCCGGGTAGGAGGTGTCCAGGCCGATCTGGGTGAGGATCAGCAGGCCGAGCGAGGCGACCAGGAAGCCGGGCGCCATCAGGTAGCGCGCGGGGACCCGGGTCATCAGCCGGGCGCCGATCTGGGTCGAGCCGGTGATCATGCCCGCCACCATCGGCAGGAAGGCGACGCCGGTCAGCACCGGGCTGTAGTCGAGCACGATCTGCAGGTAGTAGGTCAGGAACAGGAACAGACCGAACATGCCGATCACGGCCAGACCGAGCGACAGGTAGACCCCGCCGCGGTTGCGGTCCAGGACGACCCGCAGCGGCAGCAGCGGGGCCTTCACCACGCGCTCGACCACGAGGAAGGCGGTCAGCAGGATCGCGGCGGCGATGAACAGGCCGATGGTGATGCCGGAGCTCCAGCCGTCCGACTCGGCCCGGGTGAAGCCGTAGACCAGGGCGACCAGGCCGGTGGTGACCAGCAGCACGCCCGGGATGTCCAGCCGGTTGCGGTTGCGGCCCCCGGCGGGCTCGCGGATCACCATGACGGCGCCCATCGCGGCGGCCACGGCGAACGGGATGTTGACGAAGAAGGTCCAGCGCCAGTTCAGGTACTCGGTCAGCAGACCGCCGAGGATCAGGCCGATCGCGCCGCCGCCGCCGGCGATGGCGCCGTAGATGCCGAACGCCTTGGCGCGCTCCTTGGCCTCGGTGAACATCACGGCCAGCAGCGAGAGCGCGGCCGGGGCGAGCAGGGCGCCGAAGACGCCCTGGAGGGCGCGCGCGCCGAGCAGCATCGCGGTGTTGGCGGCCGCGCCGCCGAGCGCGGAGGCCACGGCGAAGCCGGTCAGGCCCACCACGAAGGTCCGCTTGCGGCCCCACAGGTCGGCTATCCGGCCGCCGAACAGCAGCAGGCCGCCGAAGGCGAGCGCGTAGGCCGTGATGACCCACTGGCGGTTGCCGTCGGTGATGCCGAGGTCCTTCTGGGCGGACGGCAGGGCGATGTTCACGATGGTCGCGTCGAGCACGACCATCAGCTGGGCGAGACCGATGAAGATCAGCGCCTTCCAGCGCCTCGGATCGGGCTGGATGTCCGGCTGAGCGGCGGTTTTGGGCATGGGGGTACTCACTTCACGGTGCGTTGCGGGTGAATCGGGGCGGTCGGTGTGCGGAACGCGGTGGCGGATCAGTGGTGCGGCTGGAAGTCCTCGAAGGTCGCGGCCCGGCCGGGCAGGGTGGAACGGGCGGGCGCCCGCAGGCCGTCCAGGAACAGCTGCAGGTGCCGGTGGACGAAGCCGTCGAGCAGTTCGCAGGAGGTGCCCGGCAGGGGGCGGGTGAGCTGGCTGATCGCGACGAACAGATCGCCGTGATCGACGTCCGCCCGCAGCTCGCCGGCCTCCCGTGCGCGCGCCATCAGACCGTCGACGGCGGTCGCCAGACGCTCGCGGGCCTCCACCAGGGCCGGGTCGAACGGGTCGACGTGGTTGGAGAAGATCGGGCACAGCGCGCCGACCTGCTCCTCGACCGCCGCATGGACGAACCGCTGCAGCGCGTCGAACGGGCCGACGCCCTCGGCGGTCGCCGCCTCGGCGGCCGCCAGGATGCTGTTCTTGACGAGCAGCGCCACCTCCCGGATCAGCGCGGAGCGATCCGGGAAGTTCCGGTAGAGCGTGGCGTTGCCGACACCGGCCCGCTTGGCGATCTCGTCCAGCGGCGCGTCGGCGCCGTGTTCGACGAAGGCCTCCCGGGCCGCCAGGATGATCCGCTCACGGTTGCGGGTCGCGTCCGCGCGCAGTCTGGGCGCGCGGACCGGGTCCGTGGTGCGGGCCGGCTCGGCGGCGGTCCTGCTCACTTCGTGCTCCTCCCACGATACCGGGGAAAACTTCCCCGTTTCGACGTACGAAGGAGCAAACGGGGAATCCGTCCCCGGAAATTTCGCCCTGGAGTGTGACCTGCATCACATTCGGAAGGGGGCCCCTCGGCTGCGGCCGGGCGGGGTCAGACCAGGGCCGGCCGGTGCAGCGGGATCTCGAAGTGGACGGTGGCGACGCCGGGACCGTGCTCACCGGTGGGGCGGGCGTCGTGGACCTCCTCGGCGAGGCTGCGCCAGAACGGCTCGGCGCCCGGGATGTCCGCGTTGGTGTGCAGGTAGACGCACCGGTACCCGCCCTCGGCGGCCGCGAACGCGCAGGCCCGGCGGACCAGCTCGCGGGCCAGGCCGTGCCGGCGGTGCTCGGCCCGGACGTAGACCCGGACGAGCTGGGCGGTCGTCCCGCCGGGGTAGCGCTCGGCGACCTCGCGCGGGTGCGGCGGGTGGGCGGGCCCGGTGGAGTGCAGGGCGGTGGTGGCGACCACCTCGCCCTGCCGGACGGCGACCAGCAGGGTGTGCCGGGGGTGGTCGAGGTAGTGGCCCTGGAGGTCGACGACGTCGGCGTGCCACTCGGGGACGTAGCCGTAGCCGAACTCGCGGTAGAGGGTGTCGAGGATCAGCCGGCGGGCGCCCGGCACGTCCTCGGGCCGGGCGTGCCGCACGGTGTAGGCGGTCTGACGGTCCATCGGCTGCCTCCGGAGCTGCTGAGGGGGTGGGCGGCTGCGAGCCTACATGAAAACGACTTTCATCTGTCGATCCGTCGACAGGCGTGTTGAAAATGAAAACGGATGCCGTTAAGTTTCTCCCCCAGGCGGGCCGGAGCGGTCCGCCGCACACCGTCGAGAGGGACATCCGTGGCGCATCTGCTGGTGATCGAGAGCTGGGTCGGCTCCATGAGCAGACTGCTGCCCAGGGCGCTGGGGGAGGGCGGCCACCGCTTCACCTTCCTCACCCGCGACCTGCACCACTACCTGCGGGCGGCCCCGGACGACGGGCCGCACCCGCTGCTGGCCGCCGGGAACATCCTCACCGCCGACACCAACGACCCCGCCGCGCTGCTCCCGTACGCCGAACGGCTGCATGCGGTGCTCGGCTTCGACGGGGTGCTCTCCTCCTGTGACTACTACCTGCCGCTGGTCGCGCGGACGGCCCGCCGGCTCGGCCTGCCGGGGCCGGCGCCGGACGCCGTCGAGGCCGCCTGCCGCAAGGACCTCACCCGCCGCGCGCTCGCCGAGGCGGGCGTGCCCGGGCCCTCCTACGCGCTCTGCGACGACCCGGGCCAGGCGCTCGCCGCCGCCCGGGCGATCGGCTACCCGCTGGTGGTCAAACCGGTCGACCTGTGCGCCGGGATGTTCGTCCGCGAGGTGCTCGACGAGCGCGAGCTCATCGCCGCCCTGCGCGCCATGGAGGCCTTCCCGGTCAACGCGCGCGGCCAGCGGCGGGCCCCCGTCGTCCTGCTGGAGGAGCTGCTGACCGGTCCCGAGGTCAGCGTCGAGACGGTCTCCTTCGACGGCTCCGCGCACGTCGTCGGCATCACCGACAAGAGCGTCGGCGGTGCGCCCTCCTTCATCGAGACCGGCCACATGTTCCCCGCCGCGCTCGACCCCGCCGACGCCGAGGCCGCCGTCTCCACCGCCGTCGCCGCACTGGCCGCGCTCGGACTGGACCAGGTCGTCGCCCACACCGAGATCAAGCTCACCCCCGCCGGCCCCCGGGTGGTCGAGGTCAACCCGCGCCCGGCCGGCAACCGGATCACCGAACTCGTCCGGCGGGTCGCCGGCGTCGACCTCGCCGCCGCCTGCGTGGACGTCGCCCTCGGCCGGCGCCCCGACCTCGCCGTCCACCGCACCGGCGTCGCCAGCGCGGCGATCGCCTTCCTGCTGCCGGAGCGGACCGGCCTGCTGGAAGGTTTCGACGGCGAGCCCGCCGTCCGGCGCGACGAGGCGGTGGTCGAGCTGTCCCTCGCCGGGCCCGGCCGCGACATCCGGCCCGCCACCAGCAACAACGAGTACCTCGGACACGTGATGACCGCCGACACCGAGGGGCTCGGCGCCCGCCGCACCGCCGAGCGGCTGCTGACCGGCCTGCGGCCGCGCCTGCGCCCCGCCGCCGCCCAGGCGGTGCCCGCATGACGACCACCTCCCTGGACGGCGCCACCGCGCTGTCGACGCTCACCGGCCAGGCCCGCGCCGGGCGGTACGGACCGGACCCGGCCGACCAGCACATCGCCCTCGCCTTCACCACCAGCCAGGCCGTCCGGCACACCGGCCGCGCCCGCGGCTACCGCAACGAGGTGCTCAGCCTGCGCCTCGGCGCCGCCGTCGGCTCCTGCGCCGTGGAGCCCGGCGAGCTGCCCGCCGACGCGCTCACCGACTGCGTCGGCGCGAGCGTCACCGCACTGCTCGACCACCCGCTCACCGCCGTCCGGGTCGCCGCCCTCGACGCCTACCTGATGCACTGCCGGCCGCACAGCCGCGCCGCGGGGGCCCGCCCGGTCACCCTGCCGGCCGGCGGCTCGCTGGCGAAGTCCCGCGCCCGCGCCCGGGCCGTCACCGGCCTGCTCCCGGCCGCGGGGGTGCGCCGCGTCCTGGTCGTCGGCGTCGTCAACTCGCTTCTGGAGCAGCTGCGTTCGCGCGGCATCGACTACCTCCCGTGCGACCTCAAGGGCGGCACCACCGAGTGGGGCGAACCGGTGCGCACCGACGCCCTCGCCCACCTCGACGACTGCGACGCCGTCCTCGCCTCCGGGATGACCCTCGGCAACGGCACGCTCGACCCGCTGCTCGCCCACGCCCGGGCCACCGGCAAGCCGCTGGTGCTGTTCGCCCAGACCGGCAGCGCCGTGCTGCCCCGACTGCTCGGCGAGGGCGCCACCGCCGTCAGCGCCGAGCCGTACCCGTTCTTCTGGCTGGACGGCGGACCCACCGTCCTCCACCTGTACGGCGGCGACACCCGGTGACCGCGCTGCTCGCCACCGCCGGCCTCGGCAACCCCGAGCTGCTGACCCTGCTCGGCCGCACACCGCTGGCCCGCATCCGCACCCCGCTGCCCCACCCGCACCCCGGCTTCTGGGCCAAACTGGAGGGGCTCGGCGCCGGCGGCATGAAGGCCCGCTCCGCCGTCGCCATGCTCCGCGGCGCCCACGCCCGCGGCGAACTCCGGCCCGGAGCCACCGTGGTGGAGTCCACCTCCGGCACCCTCGGAATCGGCCTCGCCTTCGCCGGCCAGGCCCTCGGCCACCCCGTCGTGCTGGTCGGCGACGCCGAACTCGAACCGTCCATGCGGCAGTTGCTGCACTCCTACGGCGCCCGGCTGGAGATCGTCGGGCAGCCCGCCCGCCAGGGCGGCTGGCAGGCGGCCCGACTCGCCCGGCTGCGCGCCGTGCTGGCCGAACTCCCCGGCGCCTACTGGCCCGACCAGTACAACAACCCTGACAACGCGGCCGGCTACCACGCGATGGCCCAGGAGATCGCCGCCGAACTCGACCACCTGGACGTGCTGGTGTGCAGCGTCGGCACCGGCGGCCACAGTGCCGGGCTCGCCGAACCGCTGCGCCGCCGCTGGCCGGGCCTGCGGATCATCGGCGTCGACTCCGTCGGCTCCGCCATCTTCGGCCAACCCGCCCGCCCCCGGCTGATGCGCGGCCTCGGCAGCTCCATCCACCCGCGCAACGTCGCCCACCACGCCTTCGACGAGATCCACTGGGTCGGCCCCGCCGAGGCGGTCGACGCCTGCCGGCGACTCGCCCGCGGCAGCTTCGTCAGCGGCGGCTGGAGCACCGGAGCCGTCGCCCTGGTCGCCGCCTGGGCCGCCCGGGTGCACCCCGGCGCGGCCGTCGCCACCGTCTTCCCCGACGGCCCGCACCGCTACCTCGGCACCGTCTACGACGACGCGTTCTGCCGCCGCCACGGGCTGGAGCCCGCACCCGCCGCGCCCCGCCCGATCGAGATCCCGCACCCGGCCGCCGTCGAGGTCGCCGGCTGGGCCCGCTGGCGCACCGACCGCCCGGAGGAACGCCGATGAGGATCGCCGTCCACGCCCTACGGCTGCGGCTCGCCCGGCCGCTGCGGATCTCCCGCTCGGTCACCACCGAACGCGACGCCGTCCGGCTCGCCATCTCGCACGGCGGCCTCACCGGCCACGGCGAGGCCGTCAGCAGCGCCTACCTCCAGCTGCCCACCGACCGCATCCTGCGCGAACTCGAAGCCCTGCGGCCCGGGTTGGAGCGGCTCCCCGATCCGGAGTGCGCCCTCGCCGAACTCCATTGCGGAGCAGCGCAGTTCAAGGAACCGGCGGCCGGAGTGCTGGCCGCCGTCGACGCCGCACTGCTCGACCTGGTCGGCAAGCGGGCCGGCGCGCCCGTCCACCAACTCCTCGGCCGGCTCGCCCCGGTGTCCGCCCCCACCGCCCGCACCATCGGGATCGAGGAGCCCGCCCGCGCCGCCGTCCAGGCCGCCCGGCTCGACGCCGCCGGCTTCACCGTGCTCAAGGTCAAGGCCGGCTCCGCGGACCCGGCCGAGGACCTCGCCCGGGTCCGCGCCGTGGCCGAGGCCGCGCCGCAGGCCCGCCTGCTGCTCGACCCCAACGGCGCCTGGAGCCCGCCCACCGCCCGCCGGCTCCTGCCGGCCTTCGCCGCCCTGGGCGTCGAGGCGGTCGAGCAGCCGATCGCCCCCGGCCGGCCCGAAGAGCTCGCCGCCCTCGCCGAGCACTCCCCGCTGCCGATCATCGCCGACGAGGACGCCGTCGGCTACGAGGACGCCGTCCGCCTGGCCGGCCGGGTCCACGGCGTCAACATCAAACTCGCCAAGTGCGGCGGCGTCCACCAGGCGCTGCGCATCCACGCCGCCCTCCAGGGCAGCGGCACCGAGCTGATGCTCGGCTGCCTCGCCGCCAGCTCGCTGGGCATCGCCCCCGCCGTCCACCTCGCCGACCGCGCCCGCTGGGTCGACCTCGACGGCCACCTGCTGCTCGCCCACGACCCCTGGCAGGGCATCGGCGGCACCGACGGGACGGTCCGCACCCCCGACCGGGCCGGCCTCGGCGTCCTGCCCGTCCGCACCCCCGACCGGGCGGCCGGCCGGTGAGGATACTGCGCGCCGTACGGACCTTCCCGCTGCCCGTACGGCTGCTGCTGGTCAACCAGCTCGGCGTCAACACCGGCTTCTACCTGCTCATCCCCTACCTCGCCGGCCACCTCGGCCAGGACCTCGGGCTCTCCGCCCTCGCCGTCGGCGCCGTCCTCGGCGTGCGCAACCTCAGCCAGCAGGGCCTGTTCATCATCGGCGGCTCGGCCGCCGACCGGCTCGGCGCCCGCCGCGTCATCATCGCCGGCTGCGCCCTGCGCACCGCGGGCTTCGGCCTGTTCGCGCTCGGCGACTCGCTCGCCGTGCTGCTCGCCGCCTCGGTGCTCAGCGGCCTGGCCGGCGCCCTGTTCAACCCGGCCGTCCGCACCTATGTCGCGCACGAGGCGGGGGAGCGCAAGGCCGAGGCGTTCGCGCTGTTCAACGTGTTCGCGACCACCGGCGCGCTGGCCGGCCCGCTGCTCGGCACCGTCCTGCTGCTGGTCGACTTCCGGGCCGCCGCGCTCACCGCCGCCGGGATCTTCGCCCTGCTCACCGCGGCGCAGGCCCTCGCCCTGCCCGCCCGGGACGTCCCGCCGCCCGAGCGCGGCCTGCTCGCCGACTGGCGCGAGGTCGCCGCCGACCGGCGCTTCCTTGCCTTCGCCGTCGCCATGGTCGGCCTGTTCGGCATGGAGAGCCAGCTCTACCTGCTGCTGCCCGACGCCGCCCGCCGTGCCACCGGCTGGGAGGGCGCCGTCAGCCTGGTCTTCCTGACCAGCACCCTCGCCAACCTCACCCTCCAACTGCGCATCACCACCAGGCTCCAACGCCGGGCCGCCCCCGGCCGCTGGATCCCCCTCGGGCTCGCGCTGGCGGCCACCGGCTTCCTGCTCCCGCTCGCCGCGCCCGGCCTGCCCGGCGTCCTCGGCGGCGTCCTGCTGCTCCAGCTCGGCCTGATGACCGCCCAGCCCTTCGTGCTGGAACTCATCCCCGCCTTCGGCCGCGACGGCCTCACCGGCACCTACTACGGCCTCTACTACGTCGTGTCCGGCGTCGCCGCCGCCCTCGGCAACACGGCGGTCGGCCGGGCCATGGACGGCGCCGCCGCCGCGCCCTGGCTGCTCTGCTGCGGCCTCGGCCTGGCCTCCGCCGCCGCCCTCGCCCGCCTGCACCGCACCGGACGACTCCCCACCCCCGCCCGCCCACTCCCCAGCGAGGCCCGATGAACGGCCGCAACCTGCTCACCGACAACCCCGAACTCTACGAACTGCGCTTCCCCGACCCGGGGTTCCGGGCCGCCCGGTGGGCCGAGTCGGTGCTGCGCGAGTACCGCGCCGGAGCCGAGGTGCTCGACCTCGGCTGTGGCACCGGCCGTGACGCACAGTGGCTGCACCGGGCCGCCGGGCGCACGGTCACCGGCCTGGACAGCTCCGAGGCGATGATCCGGCACGCCCGCACCCGCCACCCCGGGCCCGACTACCACGTCGGCGACATGCGGAGCCTGCGGCCCGGCCGGCGCTTCCACGCGGCGCTGTGCCTGGACAGCGCACTGCTCTACTGCCACACCAACGAGGACCTGGACGCCCTGCTCGGCGGCCTGCGCCGCCGCCTGCACCCCGGCGGGCTGCTGATCGCCGAGATGCGCAACGGCGCCTTCTTCCTCGGCCGCACCGAACTCCTCGACGCCCCGCGCACCGACACCCTCACCCACGACGGCGTCACCCACACCTCGCACACCACCCTGCGGATCGACCACGCGGCCCAACTCCTGTGCCGCACCCGGATCTGGACCGACGACGCCGGCGGCGAGCCGGTCACCCAGCACTCCGCCTGGCGGCTGCTCCTCCCACAGGAGCTGCGGTACGTGCTCGCCGCCAACGGTTTCTCCGTCCTCGACCTCTACGACCGCCCCGGACCGCGCACCGACCCGCCCTGGGTGGAGGGCGACCGGCCCGCCGACACCGCCGAGGCGGACCGGATCCACCTGGTCGCCCGACTCGACCCGCATGTGAGAAAAGGCAGTTGAGAATGACCAACGCACTTGCGCGCCGCACCCTGCTCACCGCCGGTGCCGCCCTGGGCCTCGCGGCCTGCACCTCCCGCACCACCGGACCCGGCACCGCTGCCGCCACCGGCGCCGAGGCCGCCGCCACCCCGCGCGGCGGCGGCCGACTGCGCGCCGTCTTCGCCGGCGGCGGCGCGGGCGAGACCCTCGACCCGCACCTCACCAACCTCTTCGCCGACGCGGCCCGCGCCAAGGCCCTCTACGACAAGCTCGCCGACGCCGGTGCCGACCTCGCCGCCCGCCCCCGGCTGGCGAGCGGCTGGGAGCCCAACGCCGCCCTCGACACCTGGACGGTCCGGCTGCGCAAGGCCGCCTTCCACGACGGCCGGCCCGTCACCGCCGCCGATGTGCTCTACAGCTACCGCCGGATAGCCGACCCCGGGCGGGCGTTCCGCGCCCGCGCCTCGCTGGAACCGATCGACCTCGCCGCCAGCCGCGCCGTGGACACGGCCACCGTGGAGTTCCGACTGAAGCGGCCCTGCGCCGAATTCCCCAATGTGCTGGCCGCGTTCGGCGCCTACATCGTCCCCGAGGGCGCCGAGGACTTCACCCGGCCGGTCGGCTCCGGACCGTTCGCCTTCGTCTCCTTCACCCCCGGATCCGCCCTGCTCGTACGGCGCAACCCCGGCTACTGGGACGGCGCCCCGCACCTGGACGAGCTGGAGATCCTGGTCGCCAACGAGGAGTCGGCCCGCATCAACGCCCTCCTCGGCGGACAGGCCGAGTACGCCCACGAGTTGGCCCCCGCCAGCGCCCGCACCCACGAACGCGGCGGCCGGATCGGCATCGTCCGACTGCGCAACAGCGCCATGCAGGGCTTCGTGATGAAGACCGACCGGCCGCCGTTCGACGACCCGCGGGTCCGCCGGGCGTTCTTCCTGATCGCCGACCGCAGGGAGCTGGTCGACGGCGCCCTCTCCGGGGCGGGCGAGATCGGCAACGACGTCTTCGGCAAGGGCGCCCAGTACTACCCGGCCGACCTGCCGCAGCGCACCCAGGACCTCGACCGGGCCCGCGCCCTGCTGCGCGAGGCCGGCGCGGAGGGCCTCAAGGTCACCCTGGACACCTCGCCCGTCGCCGCCGGGTTCGTCGAGGCGGCCGGCATCCTCCGGGAGCAGGCGGCCCGGGCGGGCGTCACGGTCGAGGTGAGGGTCGGCAGCAAGGACACCTACTGGAAGGACATCCTGGACGGCGGCGTGCTCGCCTCCTACCGCTCCGGGGCGCTGCCCGTCGAATCGCACCTCTCCCAGCGGCTGCTCTCCAACTCCACCACCAACGCCACCCATTGGCGCCACCCCGAGTTCGACGAGCTGTACACCAGGGCGCAGTCCACCGCCGACCAGGCCGCCCGCGCCGCGCTCTACGAGCAGATGCAGCGCCGGCTCCACGACGAGGGCGGCTTCCTGATCTGGGGCTTCGCGGACTGGATCCTCGGCACCTCCCGGCGGCTGCACGGCGTGGCCGCCGACGCACCCGCCAACACCCTGGACTGGGCGCGCTTCGACAAGGTGTGGCTGGCATGAGCCCGTTGCGCGGCTGGGCCGGGCGCCGGCTGCTGCTCGGCGCCGCACAGGTGGCGGCGGTACCGGTGCTGGTCTTCGTCCTCACCGAGGCGCTGCCCGGCGACGCCGCCGTGGCCCTCGCCGGGGACGACCCGGACCCGGTACGGATCGCCGCGCTCCGTGCCGCGCTGCGGCTGGACCGGCCGGCCGTCGAACGGTTCGCGGACTGGGCGGGGGAGTTGGCGCACGGCGGGCTCGGCCGCTCGCTGGTCAGCGGCCGACCGGTGGCGGACCTCCTGGCGGAGGCCTTCGGGCCGACCGTCCTGCTGGCCGCCCTGGTGCTGGCGCTGCTGGTGCCTTCGGCGGTCGGCCTCGGGATGCTCGCCGCCCGCCGGGAGGGCGGTCCGCTGGACCGTGCGATCAGCGCGCTCACCCTGGCGGTCTACGCCGTACCGGAGTTCGCCCTCGGGGTGCTGCTGACCGCGGTGTTCGCGCTGCGGCTCGGCTGGCTGCCGCCGACCGCCGTCGGCGGGGTGTGGCGGCAGCCGGCCGTCCTGGTCCTGCCGGTGCTGGTGCTGCTGGCCCGCCCGGTCTGCAGCGTCGCCCGGCTGGTCCGGGCCGGCCTGGTCGAGGCGCTGGCTGCGCCCTACGCCGTGCACGCCCGGCGCTGCGGCGTCCCACCCGCCCGGGTCCGCTGGACGCACGCCCTGCCGAACGCCCTGGCACCGGCCGCCCAGCAGCTCGCCCGCACCGCCGACTGGCTGCTCTGCGGGGTCGTCGTGGCCGAGGCCCTGTTCGTCCTGCCCGGCCTCGGGACGCTGCTGCTCGACGCCGTCGCGGCCCGCGACCTGCCGGTGGTGCAGGGGCTGGCAGTGCTGTTCGGCGCGGTGACGGTCGTGGTGAACCTGGCCGCCGACCTGCTGGCCCGCCGACTCGCACCCCGGACGGAGGTGCCGGTGTGAGGCGGTACGGGCTCGGGGCGGCCCTGGTCGCCGTCCCGCTGCTGCTGGCCCTGCTCGGGCCGCTGTTCGCCGGGCCGCCAGGCCCGCACGGCGTCTCCTTCGCGCCCGGCGGCGGCCTCGGCCTGGGCACCGACTTCACCGGCCGGGAGGTGTGGCGCCAAGTCCTGCTCGGCGGGCGGTCGGTGGTCCTGGTGGCCGTCGCCGCGACGGCCCTCGGCTACGCGCTGGCGGTGCCGCTCGCGCTGGCGGCCGCGCTCACCGGCCGCGCCTGGCTGGAGGAGCTGCTGCTGCGGCCACTGGACGTGCTGATCGCGGTGCCCTCGCTGTTGCTCGTCCTGCTGGTCGCCACCGCCGTGAGCCCGGGCCCGGCCGGGCTGGCCGCCCTCGTCGCGCTCGCCGCCGCCCCGGACGCCGCCCGGGTGGTCCACGCGGCGGCCGTCGAGGCCGCCGCCCGCCCGGTGGTGGAGGCGCTGCGGCTGCACGGCGAGTCCTGGCACCGGATCGCCTTCGGCCAGGTCGCCCGCTCGATCCGCCACACCCTGGCCGCCGATGCGGGCACCCGCCTGGTCGGCGCGCTCCACCTGGTCGGCACGGCCGCCTTCCTCGGCGTCGGCGTCCGACCCGACGCCGCCGACTGGGCCGTCATGGTCGACCGCAACCGGCCCGGCCTCCTGCTCCAGCCGTGGGCCGTCCTCGTCCCCGCCCTGCTGATCGCCGGCCTCGCCACCGGCACCAACCTGCTGTTCGACACGGCTCTCCAGCGCGGGCGCCACCGGGTTCGCCCCGGCCGGAAGGAGCCCAGGCGATGACCTCAGCCCTCGCCACCGTGGACGGCCTGCGGGTCGAGGTCGACGGACGCGTGCTGGTGCACGACGTCGGCCTGCGGGTCCGCCCCGGCCGGGTCACGGCCCTGGTCGGGCCGTCCGGCAGCGGCAAGACCACCACCGCCCTGGCGCTGCTCGGCGAGTACCCGCCCGGCGCGTCGGTGGGCGGCACGGTGGCGGCCCCCGCCGGTCCGATCGGCTACCTCCCGCAGCACCCCGCCACCGTCCTCAACCCGGCCCGCCGGGTCGGCGTCCTGCTGCGCGACATCGCCCGCCGCACGGGCGGCGGGGCGCCCGCCGTCCGCGAGGCCCTGCGGCAGGCCCGGCTGACCGACGTCGAGGGGGTGCTGCGGCGCTTCCCGCACCAGCTCTCCGGCGGCCAGCAACAGCGGGTGGTGCTCGCCCAGGCGCTGCTGCTCGGGGCCCGCGTCGTCCTCGCCGACGAGCCCACCACCGGTCAGGACCCGCTCACCCGACGGCGCCTCACCGCCCTCCTCGGCGAGCTCGCCGCCGACGGCATCGGCATCGTGCTGCTCAGCCACGACCTGGACGTGGTCCGGGAGTTGGCCGACGAGGTGGTCGTCCTCGCGGCCGGCCGCACGGTGCGCACCGGCCCGCCCGCCTCGGTACTGGCCGCTCCCGGCCCACCCCCGGATCGGTCGGTCAGGCCGACCCCCGAAGGGCGCCGCCCACCGCGCGGCGCCGTCCGCCTCGCGGTCGGCGGCCTCACCGCCCGCCATGCCGGGGGCGCGGCCGTGCTGCACGACGTCCGGCTGGAGCTGCGGGCGGGGGAGTGCCTGGCGCTGGTCGGGCCGTCCGGCGGCGGCAAGACCACGCTGGGCCGGTGCCTCGCCGGACTGCACCCGCGCCACGAGGGCGTCGTCCGCCTCGACGGCGAACCGCTGCCGCGCAGCGTCCGTCGGCGCGACCGCCGCCAACTCGCGGCCGTGCAGTACGTGTTCCAGGACGCCCGGGCCGCCTTCGCGGACCACCGTCCGATCGCCGAACAGGTCGCCCGGGCCGCCGTCCGGCTGCGCGGTCTGCCTCGGCGGGCGGCCGCCGACGAGGCCGCGGAGCTGCTGGCCGCACTCGGACTCGACGCCGCCAAGGCGGCCCGGCGCCCCGGCTCCCTCTCCGGCGGCGAGCTGCAACGGGCGGCCCTCGCCCGGGCGTTGATCGTCCGCCCGGCCGTCCTGATCTGCGACGAGATCACCTCCGGGCTGGACGCCGCCACCCGTGCGGCGGTCCTCGACCGGCTCGCCGCCCTGCGCGGGCGAACCGGCCTGGCGCTGCTGCTGATCACCCACGACCTCACCGCCGCGGACGCCCTCGCGGACGCCGTCGCCGTCCTGGCCGACGGCCGGCTGACCGGGGGCTGACCGGCCCGCGACCCTTCGGGGCCGCTCGCCCTCACGGCCCCCGGCACCGGTTCCGAGGGCCTGCGCAGAGCCCCCGCACCGTGACCCGACGGCCCCGGGCGCCCGCGCCTGCGGGCCGGGTGCCGTGCCGCACCCCGAGCAGTACCCGCCGGGCGCGCGCTGATCCGACGGGAACCGTCGGACACGGCCTAGGCTGAGGGCGCCCGGGCGGCCGGCAGGCCGTGGGAGTCGGGACGGGCCCGGCGGCCGGGCGGTCAAGGAGGTTCGCGATGAGCAGCGGCGAGACCGCCAGGGTGCGCTGCGTGGCGGCCGTTCCGTGCTGGGTGAGCCTGATGGCCCGCGATCTGGAGGCGGCCAAGGCGTTCTACGGCCCGCTGCTCGGCTGGGAGTTCGAGCCCGGGCCGGACCGCTTCGGCCCGTACGTGCACGCGGTGACCGGTGGCGAGGCGGTGGCCGGGCTCGGGGTGGCCGGCGCCGGTCTCACCCTGCCCGTGGCGTGGACCAGCTACTTCGGCACCGAGAGCGCGGACGCGGCCGCCGACGCCGTGCGCGAGCGCGGCGCCACGCTGGCCGTGGGCCCGCTGGCCTTCGACGCGGGGCGGATGGCGTTCGCCGCCGACCCGGCGGGGGCGGTGTTCGGGATCTGGGAGGGGCCGCTGGGCCGGGCCCGGCGCCTGGACCTGCCCGGTGCGCCGGTCTGGATCGAGCTGCGCACGCCCGATCCGTTCGCGGCGGCGCTCTTCTACGGCGAGGTGTTCCGCTGGGACGGCCGGGATCCGGAGCGCTTCGAGGTGCGCTGGGAGCACGACCGGGTGGTGCTGCGGGCCGAGGGGCACAGCGTCGCCGCCCTCGCCCGGGAGCAGGCGGGCGGCCCGCAGGGCCTGCCGCCGCACTGGGAGGTGTCCTTCGCCGTCCCGGACACCGACGCGGCGCTCGCCCGGGCCGAGGAGCTCGGCGGCTCGGCCGTCGGTCCGGCCTTCGACTCACCGTACGGGCGGGTGGCCCGCCTCCAGGACCCGGAGGGCGGGCGTTTCGCGGTGCTCGGCCCCAAGGTCTGACGCCCAAGGTCTGACGCCCATGGCCTGGCACGCCAAGGTCTGAAGCCCAGGGCCCGGCCCGGTCGGCCCGGCCGGCCTCAGCTCCCGGGCCCCGCCGGCCCCGCCGGTTCCGCCGGCGCCGCCCGCTCCGCCCGCAGCCGTTCGCCGAGCGCGGCCCGCGCGGAGGCGGGCAGCGCCTTGCGGGCGGCCGGGAACAGCGCCTTCTCCTCCGCCGTGAGGTGCCGCCGGACGGTGTCGGCCAGCCCCTGGACCAGCGTGTCGAAGGCCGGGTCGTCCGCTGCCAGGCCCTGGAGGTCGGAGAGGTACTGGCCGATCGCGAGGTGCTCGTGGATGCTCGCGAACACCAGCGCGCCGCCCTCCGGTACGTCGTGCTGGACCACCGGGAACAGGTGCTCCTCCTCGGCGGCGCAGTGGCTGAACAGCAGGTCGGTGAGCTGTGCGAGCAGCTCGCCGCGCCCGTCGGCACCGGCCCTGCCGTCCACGGGGGCGTCATCCGCCCCCGGAGCCCCGGCCACGGGTGCCGCCGCCTCCGCACCCGTTGCGGTCGCGGTACCGCCCGCACCCGCTGCGGTCGTGGTCACGCCCGGGCCCGTTGCGGCCGCGGTCGCCTCCGGGCCCGCTGGAGGCGCCGCCCCGGCCGGGCCCGCCTCCGTCCCGCCCTCGATCCGGGCGAGCAGTTCCGTCACCGCCCGGTGGTCGGCGGTGAACTCGCCGAGGATGTCCGGCCTGCGGCTCATGGTCCGCCCGCCTCTCGTCCGGTTGCCCCCCGACACCTCCAGTATCCGGCGTCACCGGGCGGTACGGCGGGTGACCACCACGATCCCGCAGGTCAGAGCCGGTCTCGACGCCCGGTGAGGGCCAGCAGCCGGGTCTGCGGGCCCGCGTCCCCGGGGACGGGCAGCGGTGCGTCGAAGAGCCCGCTGCCGGACAGGTCCCCGGCACCGGCGAGCTCGCCGAGCGCGAAGTCCACCAGGGGCTCCGGCAGCCGGGTGCGGTGGCCGATGCCCTCGGCAAGGTCCCAGGTGTGCACGACGGCGTCGGTGGTGAGCTGGTCCAGGTAGTACTGGGCGGACACGTCGCCGTAGGAGAGGTGGACGGTCAGCTCGGTGGCGCCCGGCACCTCGAAGGCCTCGCGGGCGGCGTCGGCGGCGGCCGTCCAGGCGGCGGCCGGGTCCGCGCCGAGCACGTCGCCGTCGAACCGGCCGCCGACCTCGGAGACCGTCGAACCCATCAGCAGCTCGGGCACCCAGAGCTGCTCGGCGGTGAGGTGGTTGACCAGGTCGCGGACCGACCAGTCGGTGCACGGCGTCGGAGCCTCCCACTGGCCGGGGGTGACGAGCCGGACCCGGGCCCCGAACTCGGCCAGCGCCTGCGCGTACGGCGTACCGGACTGTGCGGTCCGCCGGTGTTCCCTGCGATGAGCCATGGCTCCAGCCTGCCTCCGGGAGCGGTCCGCCCGCGACTCGCGGCGCCGCGACGGTCCGGACCGCGACCCGCCGACCGGGCAGGTTGTTCAAATTCGAACCAGAAGGTACCGTCGATGGCGATCGGTTCGAATTTGAACAAAGCCTGACCATGAATGATGGAGACGCGCATGCCGAGCACCAGCCCGAGCACGACCGCCGCCACCGCCCCCGCCGGCCCGGACCGGTTCGCACCCGGACCGGCGGCGACCTCCCCGCACGCCTACGACGCAGGCCTCCTGCTGCTGCGCCTCGCCCTCGGCCTGACCATGGCCGCGCACGGCAGTCAGAAGCTCTTCGGCTGGTTCGGCGGCGGCGGTATCGACGGGACCGGTCAGTTCTTCACCATGAGCGGCTACCCGGCCGGTGACGCCATGGCCGTCGTGGCCGGCCTCACCGAGGCCCTGGGCGGGCTCGCCCTGGCCGTCGGCCTGCTCACCCCGCTGGCCGCCGCCGCGATCGTCGGCACCATGGTCAACGCGATCGCCGTCACCTGGGGCGGCGGGTTCTTCGCCCCCAAGGGCAGCGAGTACGAACTGCTGCTCACCGCCGGCGCCGCCGCGCTCGCCCTCACCGGACCGGGCCGCTACGCCGTGGACCGCTTCCTGCCCGTGCTGCGCTCGCACCGGCTCGCGTACGGCGCGTCCGCCGTCGTGGTGGGCCTGCTGACCGCCGGTGTCATCCTGCTGCTGCGCAAGTGACGCGAGGCCGGATGATCCGGCCGCAGCCCCCGGTGGCCGGTAGCTAGGACGCCCCCCCCCGAGCGGCCGTCGTGACGAGGAGTCAATCCCGTTGCGGCGGCCTTCGCGCTGTCCGCGTGCGGCCGTCGAAAACTCGTCGGCACCCGAGGGTTCCCACCGTCATGTGATGTATGCCATTGTACATGTCACACTCCCCACCGTGCGCACGACGGAGCCTCCCCAACGGCGCCGTCGCTACGGTCCTCACTCCCGTACGGCCGCACCCCCCAGCGCGGCCGAAGATGGCCCGGAGGCCCCCACGTGAGAACCGCTCCACCGATCCAACGTGCGCAGATAGCACGGCTGTTGACGTTCGCCATGGCGATGCTGCTGGCGCTCGGCCTGTTCACCCCGCGCAGCGCGGCCGCCCCCGTCCCGGCCGCGCCGAAGCCCGACGCCGCCCCCGCCGCATCGACCGCCCCGGCCCCCCAGCCGGCCATCGGCGCCGACCTCGACGAGCACGGCGCCAACAAGGCCGTCCCCGCCCGCGACCGCGCCCCGCTGATGCTCACCGCCGAGGCGCAGCAGAAGTCGGTCAAGTCCCTCGGTCAGGGCGCCGTCGCGGCGCAGGCCGCGGCCTGCAACATCGGCGACTTCACCAGCCGGACCGGCAGCGCCCTCGTCCAGCAGATCAAGTCCGTCGACATGAACTGCGTCAACCAGCTGTTCACCATCACCGGCACCGACGCGTACAACGCGTTCCGCGAGGCCCAGATGGTGACGGTCGCCAACGCGCTGCGCGACGCGGCCGCGGCCTACCCCGGGAACAACACCACCGCCACCGGCCAGCTGGTGCTCTTCCTGCGCGCCGGCTACTTCGTGCAGTGGTACCACCCCGCCGATGTCGGCACCTACGGCACCACCCTGCAGACCTCCATCCGCGGCGCCCTGGACACCTTCTTCGCCGGTGCCCACGCATGGGACGTCACCTCGGACAACGCGTCCACCCTGGGCGAGTCCGTCATCCTGATCGACAGTGCGCAGGAGAACACCCGCTACCTCCCGGTGGTCAAGCGGTTCCTGACGGACTACAACAGCGCCACCTACAACCCGGTCGGCATGGGCAACGCGCTCAACGGCGTGTTCACCATCCTGTGGCGCGGGCACCAGAACCCCGCCTTCGTCACGGCCGTCCAGGCCGACCCGAGCGTGCTCGACACGCTGTACAACTTCGCCTCCGCCAACAAGTCCCAACTCGGCGGCGACTACGGCTTCCTGGTCTACAACGCGACCCGCGAGCTCGGCCGCTTCGTCCAGTACGCCCCGCTCAAGGGCAAGGTCCGCCCGCTCATCAAGGCGCTGGCCGACCAGTCCTCGGTCTCCGGCCCCACCGCCTACCAGTGGGCCGCCGTCGCCGAGATGGCCGAGGCGTATGACGCCGGCAACTGCTCCTACTACGGCACCTGTGACGCGCCCGCCCGCCTCAAGGCGGCGATCCTGACCGTCAACTACACGTGCAGCCCGAGCATCCGGATCATCGCCCAGGCCCTCGACAGCGCCAAGCTGAACACCGCCTGCACCAGCCTCACCGGCCAGGACGCGTTCTTCCACTCGGTGGCCCGGGACACCGGCGCGGTCGCCAACGACCGGAACACCACGATCGAGGTCGTGGTGTTCCACTCCCGGTTCGACTACGGGGTGTTCGCCGCCAGCATCTACGGCATCGACACCAACAACGGCGGGATGTACCTGGAGGGCGACCCGACCGCGGCCGGCAACCAGCCGCGCTTCCTCGCCTACGAGGCCGACTGGGTGCGTCCGGACTTCGAGATCTGGAACCTCAACCACGAGTACACCCACTACCTCGACGGCCGGTTCGACATGTACGGCGACTTCAACGCCGGCATGACCACGCCGACCGTCTGGTGGGTCGAGGGCTTCGCCGAGTACGTCTCCTACTCCTACCGGAAGGTGACGAACGACGGCGCGATCGCCCAGGCGGCCAACCACACCTACAGCCTGAGCACCCTCTTCGACACCGCCTACGGCGACCAGGACCGGGTCTACCGCTGGGGCTACCTGGCCGTCCGCTACATGCTGGAGAAGCACCGCGGCGACATGGACGCGGTGCTCGCCAAGTACCGTGCGGGCGACTGGAACGGCGCCCGGACCTACCTGACCACCACCATCGGCACCCGCTACAACGCCGACTTCGACACCTGGCTGACGGCCTGCGCCAACGGCGCCTGCGCCGACACCACCACCACGCCCGGCAACCAGGCCCCCAAGGCCGCCTTCACCACCGCCGTCGGCGAGCTGGCGGTCACCTTCGTCGACCGCTCGACCGACGCGGACGGCACGATCGCCGCGCGCTCCTGGAACTTCGGTGACGGCTCCGGCTCCACCGCCGCCAACCCGACCAAGGTCTACGGCGCGGCCGGCACCTACACCGTCACGCTGACCGTGACGGACGACAAGGGCGCCACCGCGAGCACCAGCCAGACGGTCACCGTCTCGCGCCTGCCGGAGTGCGCCGGCGCCGACGTCCGCCAGCTCGACAAGAACTGCCGCCGCAGCAACATGGCGGCGACCACCGGCAACTACGCCCACTTCTACCTGTACCTCCCGGCCGGGACGAAGCAGCTGAAGCTCACCAGCGGTGGCGGCACGGGCAACGCCGACCTCTACTACAACGCGAGCGGCTGGGCGTACACCAACGCGTACACCTCCCGCTCCACCAACGCCAGCAACAACACCGAGACCCTCACCATCACCAACCCGCCCGCCGGCTACGTCTTCGTGAGCCTCTACGCCCAACAGGGCTTCAGCGGGGTGGACATCAAGGCCGAGTACTGATCCGGCCCCTGACCGAGCGGCCCCGGCGGAGCGCAGCCAGCGCCCCGCCGGGGCCTTCGGCACGCCCTGCGCCCGGCCGGGGCCCGGTGCGGCCTACTCGCCGATCCGCACCAGTGCCAGGGTGATGTTGTCCGGCCCGCCCGCCTCGATCGCGGCCTTCCAGAGGTCGAAGACCGCCTGCCCGTCGGCCCGTTCCGACTCCTCGTCCGGCCGGGCGAGCAGCGCGGACAGCTCCTCGTCCGGTACCGGGTCGGTGAGCCCGTCGCTGCACACCAGGTAGCGGTCGCCCGCCGCCAGCGGCGCGCTGCGCACGTGCGGTTCGACGAAGGTCAGGCCCAGCGAGCCGCCGAGCGTCTGGGTGACCAGCGAGGTGGTGCGCCGCCCGGGCGCGAGCGGCGGGCTGTCGTCGATGCTGACCCGGTGCAGGCCGTCCCCGGCGACCCGGTAGACCCGGCTGTCGCCGACGTTGAAGGTGATCGCCTGCTCGGGCAGCAGCACCAGGCCCGCCACCGTCGTGCCCATCGCGGCCAGCTCCGGGTCGTCGGCGGCCGCCGCGAACACCGCCCGGTTGCAGGTCTGCAGCGCGTCCCGGACGGACTCCTCGCCGTCCAGTCCGGGCCCGGCCGCCGCCAGCCGCCGGGCCACCAGTGCGCTCGCCACCTCACCGCCGGGGTGGCCGCCGAGACCGTCCGCCACCGCGACCACGCAGGGCGGTCCGAGCGGGAACAGCAGGCTCTGCGGGTTGGTGGTGACGGTGGCGCACAGCGTCCACGGCCCGACCGTCAGGCTGTCCTCGTTGTGCTCCCGCACCAGGCCCTCATGGCTCAGCGCGCTCACCGCGATATAGGCCGCCATCGGTTCGCCGCCCTTCCGGAGCTCCGGGCCGGCCGTCCCTGCCCTCCCATTGTCGCGTCCATCCGCCCGGTCCGTCCTGGGCGGGCGGCGGCCGATCCGGCCGGCGGGGAATACCGGCGGGCATCACGGTGCTAAGGTGGTTGAAACTTTGACGATCTGGCCCGATAGTCAGGCCGCCCGATCGTCCGGGCCGTCCCGTCCACCCGGGGCGCCCGGATCGCCCGGAAGCAACTGGAGCGTGGTGAGCAGCATGCAGTTCGGAATCTTCACCGTCGGCGACGTCACCCCCGACCCCACCACCGGCCGCACCCCGACCGAGCACGAGCGGATCAAGGCCATGGTGGCCATCGCCCGCAAGGCCGAGGAGGTCGGCCTGGACGTCTTCGCGACCGGCGAGCACCACAACCCGCCGTTCGTGCCGTCCTCGCCGACGACCATGCTCGGCTACATAGCCGCGCAGACCGAGCGCATCATCCTCTCCACCTCCACCACCCTGATCACCACCAACGACCCGGTGAAGATCGCCGAGGACTACGCGATGCTCCAGCACCTCGCGCAGGGCCGGGTGGACCTGATGACGGGCCGCGGCAACACCGGGCCGGTCTACCCGTGGTTCGGCAAGGACATCCGCCAGGGGATCCCGCTCGCGATCGAGAACTACGCGCTGCTGCACCGGCTGTGGCGCGAGGAGTCGGTGGACTGGGAGGGCCGCTTCCGTACCCCGCTGCAGTCCTTCACCTCCACCCCGCGCCCGCTGGACGGCGTCGCGCCGTTCGTCTGGCACGGCTCGATCCGCAGCCCGGAGATCGCCGAGCAGGCC
This sequence comes from Kitasatospora sp. NPDC048239, assembly GCF_043202015.1. Taxonomy (NCBI): domain Bacteria; kingdom Bacillati; phylum Actinomycetota; class Actinomycetes; order Kitasatosporales; family Streptomycetaceae; genus Kitasatospora; species Kitasatospora sp. NPDC048239. The sequence goes on from NZ_JBICZP010000001.1 coordinate 906,744, forward strand.
GCCTACTACGGGGACGGCTTCTTCGCGAACAACATCTTCTGGCCCAAGGAGCACTTCCAGAAGCTGGTCGGCCTCTACCGCGAGCGCTACGCCCACTACGGCCACGGCACGCCCGAGCAGGCGTACGTGGGCCTCGGCGGGCAGGTGTTCATGCGGCGGAACTCGCAGGACGCGGTACGGGAGTTCCGCCCGTACTTCGACAATGCGCCGGTCTACGGGCACGGGCCCTCGCTGGAGGAGTTCACCGAGCAGACCCCGCTGACCGTGGGCAGCCCGCAGGAGGTCGTCGAGAAGACGCTGACCTTCCGCGAGTCCTTCGGCGACTACCAGCGCCAGCTGTTCCTGATCGACCACGCCGGCCTGCCGCTGAAGACCGTGCTGGAGCAGCTGGACCTGCTCGGCGAGGAGGTCGTGCCGGTGCTGCGCGAGGAGTTCGCCAAGGGCCGCCCGGCCGGCGTCCCGGACGGGCCGACGCACACCGCCCGGGTGGCGCGGCAGGCCGGGCGCGAGCTGCTGGAGGTGGCGGAATGACCGCGCTCAGACTGGTCGTCGTCAGCGCCGGGCTGTCCAGGCCGTCCTCGACCCGCCTGCTGGCGGACCGGCTGGCGGCGGCGACGGTCCGTCGGCTCGGCGAGGACGGGCGGCAGGTGGAGGTCACGGTGGTCGAACTCCGGGACCTCGCGACCGACATCGCGAACAACCTGGTGACCGGTTTCGCCGGCGGCGCGCTCCGCGGGGCGGTCGAGGCGGTGACGGAGGCGGACGCCCTGATCGCGGTGACACCGATCTTCACCGCCTCGTACAGCGGCCTGTTCAAGTCCTTCTTCGACGTGATCGAGCAGGACGCCCTGGCGGGCAAGCCGGTGCTGATCGCCGCGACCGGCGGCACCGCCCGCCACTCGCTGGCCCTGGAACACGCCGTCCGGCCGCTCTTCGCCTACCTGCGGGCGGTCGTGGTGCCGACCGCGGTCTATGCGGCCACCGACGACTGGGGCGCGGCGGGGGACGGTCACACCGGCGCCCTGCCGGCCCGGATCGACCGCGCGGCGGGCGAGCTGGCCGCGCTGCAGGCCGGCCGCGGTCCGCAGGCCCCGGCGCAGCCGGAGGCCGTGGTCCCGTTCGCCCGGCAGCTGGCGGCCCTGCGGGTCTGACGGCGGCGGGTGGCATACGGAGGGGGCGGGCCCGCGGGCCCGCCCCCTCCGGGCGTCCGGGTGCGGCCATGACGCTCCGCCACCCGTTCGGCGCCCGGTGACGGCCCTCCGCCGGGGGCCGAACGGGTGGCGTGTTGGTCGTGCCTAAATATCCGCTATGCGGTGTAATCGGCGGCATGATCAGATCGCCGTCGGTCCGTCGCGCCCGGTCCCTCCCGGTCGCGCGCCCCCGACGGACCGGGTGCCCCGGGTGAACCTGCCGCGGGAGACCGCGCGCCCGCCCCGCCCACCCGGCCCGCGAGCGGCCACTTGGCAGGCAGGCCGCGGGTCGGGCCGATCCGACCCGGCGGCTGCGAGACGCCGCCAGGCCCGACGGCGAGCGGCGGCCGCCACGTCGGCGGCGACGCCTCCGCGGGGAGCGGCCGGATCCCCGCCGGCCGCCGCGAACAGGCCTCCTGACCACCCCTGGAGTCATCGTGTCCGCTGAACCGCAGGCCGTCCTCGCGCCGCTCACCAGCGCCGCCGTCTTCCTCGTGCTCACCGTCGACCCCGGTGGCGAGCCGGCGGTCCGCGAGCTGCTGCCCGACCTCGCCGGGCTGCGCCGGGCGGTCGGCTTCCGGGCCCCGGAGGGCGGGCTGACCTGTGTCACCGGCATCGGCTCCGCGGCCTGGGGGCGGCTCTTCGGCGGCCCCGCCCCGGCCGGGCTGCACCCCTTCCGGGAGGTGGCCGGCCCGCGCCACCGCGCCCCGGCCACCCCCGGTGACCTGCTGCTGCACATCCGGGCCGCCCGGATGGACCTCTGCTTCGAACTGGCGGGGCAGCTCACCGGGCGCCTCGCCGGGGCCGCCACCGTGGTCGACGCCGTCCACGGCTTCCGCTACTTCGACGACCGCGACCTGCTCGGCTTCGTCGACGGCACCGAGAACCCCGAGGGCCGGGCCGCCGAGGCCGCCGTGGTCGTCGGCGAGGAGGACGCCCGGTACTCCGGCGGCAGCTACGTCATCGTCCAGAAGTACCTGCACGACCTCGACGCCTGGAACGCCCTCCCGGTGGAGCAGCAGGAGCGGGCGGTCGGCCGTACCAAGCTCACCGACATCGAGCTGGACGACGCGGACAAGCCGGCCGACTCGCACGTCGCCCTGACCGTCGTCACCGGACCGGACGGCGAGGAGCGGCAGATCATGCGCTACAACATGGCGTTCGGCTCCTTCGGCGGGGGAGGCGAGTTCGGCACCTACTTCATCGGCTACTCGCGCACCCCCGAGGTGACCGAGGAGATGCTGCGCAACATGTTCGAGGGCAAGCCGCCCGGCGGCCACGACCGCCTCCTCGACTTCTCCACCGCCGTCACCGGCGGGCTCTTCTTCACCCCGGCCGCGGGCTTCCTGGACAGCCCGCCGCCCCCGCCCGCCGGGTACTCCGCTCCCGCTCCCGCCCCCGCCGCCGCTCCCGTCTCCGACGGCTCGCTCGCCATCGGCAGCCTGAAAAGGACCCGCACACCATGACCAACCTGCACCGCGACCTCGCCCCCGTCTCGGCCGCCGCCTGGGCGGAGATCGAGGAGGAGGCCCGGCAGACCTTCAAGCTCCACATCGCCGGCCGCCGGGTCGTCGACCTGCACGGACCGGACGGCGCCACCCTCGCCGCCGTCGGCACCGGCCATCTGACCGGCATCGACCCGCCAGTCGAGGGCGTCGTCGCCCGCGCCCGCGAGGCCCGGCCGCTCGTCGAACTGCGGGTCCCGTTCACCGTCGACCGCGCCGCCGTCGACGACGTCGAACGCGGCTCCCGCGACTCCGACTGGCAGCCGGTCAAGGACGCAGCCCGCACCCTGGCCCTGGCCGAGGACCGCGCCATCTTCGAGGGCTACCAGGCCGCCGCGATCGAGGGGATCCGCGCGGGCGCCACCAACCCGCCCATCCCGCTCCCCGCCGACGTCCGCGAGTACCCCACGACCGTGAGCCAGGCCCTCACCGCGCTGCGCCTGGCCGGTGTCGGCGGCCCCTACTCGCTCCTGCTCGGCGCCGACCCGTTCACCGCGGTCAGCGAGACCAGCGACCACGGCTATCCCGTCGCCGCCCACATCGCCCGCCTCCTGGACGGCGAGATCATCTGGGCCCCGGCCATCGAGGGCGCCTACCTGCTGTCCACCCGCGGCGGCGACTTCGAGCTCTTCCTCGGCCAGGACGTCTCGGTCGGCTACCTCTCCCACGACGCCGGGTCGGTGTCGCTCTATCTCCAGGAGTCGATGACCTTCCGCCTCTACACCGGCGAGGCCGCCGTGGCCCTCGGCGGGGGCTGACGCCCGCTCCACCAGGCGAAGGGTACTGAGTTCCTTTACGCGGGGTACTGAGTGCCGTATTGTCTCCGGTGAGCCTCTGACGCCAGTCGAAGAGAGCCGACACGGCATGCCGGTCCAGGTGGCGCCTGCGGTATCGCAGGGCGTGGCCGGGCCGGACTTGGCACTCAGTACCCTCGGCATGACCTGAGGCCATGGACCAGTGCACCCGTAACAGGAGAACCGCTCATGAGCTTGAGGATCGTTGTCTGTGTGAAGCACGTGCCGGACGCGACGGGTGACCGTCGTTTCGCGGACGATCTCACCACTGACCGGGAGGGTGTG